>CAYNIM010000018.1:0-45324 GCA_964397335.1 uncultured Flavobacterium sp. | reverse complement strand
AGATACACAAAACCAACATATTACACAAGTATTTTCTAAAAAAAATACAAAAAAAGCCGCCTCGGTATTGAGACGGCTTCTTTTTTATTGAAAAACAAACCTTGTGTGTGCTAATCATTGTCAAAATTTAAAACTATTTTACAAATCAATAAGAGTTGGAATACATAGTTCGCGGTGAAAAATGGGCAAAAAAAAATCCCGAAGCAAAAACTTCGGGATTTGAAATTGAAAATGTTCTATTTAAATGCGTTAAATCCGGTAACATCCATACCTGTAATTAATAAATGAATGTCGTGCGTACCTTCATAGGTAACAACAGATTCTAAATTCATCATATGACGCATAATCGAATATTCACCAGTAATTCCCATACCGCCTAACATTTGTCGAGCATCACGCGCGATAGTCAGTGCCATATCCACATTGTTTCTTTTAGCCATAGAAATTTGAGCCGAAGTTGCTCTTTCTTCGTTACGTAAAACTCCCAAACGCCAAGTCAATAATTGTGCTTTGGTAATTTCAGTTATCATTTCGGCTAATTTCTTTTGTTGCAATTGAAAGGCTCCAATTGGTTTGTCGAACTGAATGCGTTCTTTTGAGTAGCGCAAAGCGGTGTCGTAACAATCCATTGCAGCACCAATTGCTCCCCAAGCGATACCATAACGTGCAGAATCTAAGCAACCAAGAGGTGCACCTAATCCAGATTTGTTTGGCAGTAAATTTTCTTTGGGAACTTTCACGTTATCAAAAATCAATTCACCTGTAGCAGAAGCTCTCAACGACCATTTATTGTGTGTTTCTGGTGTTGTAAAACCTTCCATACCCCGTTCAACAATCAATCCGTGAATGCGACCCTCTTCGTTTTTAGCCCAAACTACAGCAATGTCTGCAAATGGTGCATTCGAAATCCACATTTTAGCACCATTTAAAAGGTAATGGTCGCCCATATCTTTAAAGTTCGTAACCATTCCGCCTGGATTTGAGCCATAATCAGGTTCAGTTAATCCAAAACAACCAATCATTTCTCCGGTTGCTAACTTTGGAAGGTATTTCATTCTTTGCTCTTCGTTTCCGTATTTCCAAATCGGATACATAACCAAAGAAGATTGTACCGATGAGGTTGATCTTACACCCGAATCACCGCGTTCAATCTCTTGCATGATTAATCCATAAGAAATTTGGTCCAATCCAGCACCACCATATTCCACCGGAATATAAGGGCCAAATCCGCCAATTTCACCTAGACCTTTTACAATTTGATGAGGAAATTCAGCTTTTTGAGCGTACTCTTCAATAATTGGAGAAACCTCTCTTTTTACCCATGCACGAGCAGCATCTCGTACCAATTTATGTTCATCGGTAAGCAAGTCGTCTAATAAATAATAATCAGGCGCTTGAAACAAATCTGTTTTCATAAAATAGAAACTGTTTAGTTGAGCAACAAAAATACGGTTTTTATTTCAAGTTTTGAGTTTCAAGTTCTGGTTAGTTTTCTTTAAGATAAAAATCATTTAAAAATTCCTACATTTGTATTATGTTTTTAATCGTTTCAAAGTTTTGGGTGCCAAAAGGTTTTACGGGAATTGCAGTTTTTCCCTTTGTTTTTGTGCGAGATAAATTTTGTGCGGAGAAAAAATCATTGGTAATTCACGAGAAAATCCATCTAAGACAGCAGCTAGAATTTTTGATTTTTTTCTTTTTTATTTGGTACGGAATTGAATTTTTAATTCGATTATATCAGTATAAAGATCGAAGAAATGCATACCTAAATATTTCATTTGAAAGGGAAGCTTATGCAAATGAAACAAATGTAAATTATCTTCAAAACCGAAAGTTTTTTTCTTTTTTTCACTATTTATGATTCAGCCACAACAAGCATCTTTCAATCAAAAAATAAATTTTCCGAATGATTTTGGAATCGAAGTTTATGTAAAAAGAGAAGATGTTTTACATAGCGAGATTTCAGGTAATAAATTTCGAAAGTTGAAATATAATTTAATCGAAGCCAGACGTTTAGGTCATAAAAAAATCGTGACTTTTGGAGGGGCATATTCCAATCATGTTGCGGCAGTTGCTGCTGCTGGACGTGATTATGGTTTTGAAACTGCTGGTGTGATTCGTGGGGAAGAATTGTCTGAAAAATATTTGGAGAATCCGACTTTAAAAAAAGCTTTTGAAGACGGTATGCGGTTTTATTTTGTGAATAGAACGCAATATCGAGATAAAATGAATCCAGAGTTTTTAGAAAAATTACAACTTCTATTTGATGATTTCTACTTGATTCCAGAAGGAGGAACCAATGAATTTGCGGTGAAGGGTTGTGAGGAAATTTTAACCGAAGAGGATCAAGAGTTTGATTATGTTTGTTGTGCAGTGGGAACTGGTGGAACTATTTCGGGAATCATCAACAGTTTAAAACCGCATCAAAAAGCCTTGGGATTCCCAGCGTTGAAAGGCGATTTTTTGTTTGATGAGGTTCGTAAATTTGCGAAAAATGATCAATGGAGTTTGTTAACTGATTATCATTTTGGAGGTTATGCAAAAATCAATGAAGAATTGAAGCAATTTATGTATCAATTTAATCAAAAATATTTAATAACTTTGGATCCTGTATATACATCTAAGATGATGTATGGCGTTTTTAATTTGATTTCAAAAGGTTATTTCAAACCTAATTCTAAAATATTAACCATTCATACGGGAGGTCTTCAAGGGCTTCAATCCAATATAGCGGAGTTATGAAAAAACTTTTAACAATTGTGTTCACTGGATTTATGCTTATAGGTTGCAGTGCAGCTCACAACGATAAAGTTCGTGGCAGAATCGCCGAAGGATACGGAAACGGCAATAAGAAAAGAGAAGTTGTTGTAAAGAAAAGATCAGAAGTGATAAAGGAAAGCCAACCTATTGTTGAAAAACAACAGTCGAGAAAGGCGCCTCAAACCGAAGTGAAAAAAGAAGCAACCGAAACCTTGATTGCTACTTCAAATGTGAATGTAACCAAAAATACAGTAGACGATTACATCAGTTTATATGCTCCAGTTGCAATGAAGAGTATGCGTATTTATGGAATTCCGGCAAGTATTAAATTAGCACAAGGTATATTAGAATCTGGCTCTGGAAACGGAGCTTTATGTAGAACTGCCAATAATCATTTCGGAATTAAATGTAAGGGAGAATGGACTGGTGAAACTGTAAGTTATACAGATGATGCACCAGATGAATGTTTTAGGAAATACAATTCCGCATTGGAATCATTTAATGATCATTCTGAGTTTTTAGCGAATCGCTCTTTTTATAAAAGTTTGTTTACATTAGATAAAAGCGATTACAAAGCGTGGGCAAAAGGACTAAAAAAAGCAGGCTACGCAACAGATCCACGTTATGCACAAAAATTAATCAGTATTATTGAGCGTTACGAGTTGTATAAATACGACCGTGAGGTACTTAACGATAATTATAAAGCGCCAGAAAAATCGAGAACTATAACTCAGTTCTCTGAAGAAAGTAAGGCTTATGTCGTGCAACCTGGTGATACATTGTACGCGATTTCTCAAAGATTTAATTCCAGTATAGAACGGATTAAAGAGTTAAATAATTTAGCAGGTAATGCCATTTCGGTTGGACAAAACTTGCGTGTCAACTAATAATATTATTCAAAAAATTCAATGATTTACCAAAGAAGCAGCGAATTATTCGTTGAAGCACAAAACTATATTCCGGGCGGGGTTAATTCTCCCGTTCGTGCGTTTAAATCAGTAGGTGGAACGCCTATTTTTGTCAAAGAAGCCAAAGGAGCTTATTTGTATGATGAAGACGGAAGAAAATACATTGATTACATCAACTCGTGGGGTCCAATGCTTTTAGGACACGCCTTTCAACCGGTTGTAGATGCTGTAATAGAAAAAACAAAAAAAGGAACCTCTTTTGGTACGCCAACAGAAATTGAAACTCAGATAGCCAAATTAGCTGTTTCTATGGTGCCAAATATCGATAAAATTCGTTTTGTTAACTCAGGTACAGAAGCTTGTATGAGTGCCGTTCGTTTGGCAAGAGGATTTACTGATCGTGAAAAAATCATCAAATTCAGAGGATGTTATCATGGGCATTCAGATTCGTTTTTGATCGCTGCCGGAAGTGGATTGTCAACATTTGGTGTGCCTTCAAGTCCGGGTGTTACAAAAGGAACTGCACAAGATACTTTGTTGGCAGATTATAATAATATCGATTCTGTAAAAGCATTATTTCAAGCCAATAAAAACGAAATAGCTTGTATTATTATCGAACCGGTTGCTGGAAATATGGGATGTGTACCTCCAGTAGATAACTTTTTACAAAAGTTGCGCGAGCTTTGTGACGAAAACGGTGCTTTGCTAATTTTTGATGAAGTAATGACTGGTTTCCGACTAGCAAAAGGTGGTGCACAAGAATTATTTGGCGTTAAAGCAGATATTGTTTGTTTTGGAAAAGTAATCGGAGGTGGATTGCCTGTAGGTGCTTTTGCTGCACGTAACGAAATTATGGATTATTTAGCTCCTGTTGGGCCTGTTTATCAAGCAGGTACTTTATCTGGAAATCCGTTGGCAATGGCAGCAGGTTTAGCAATGTTGCAAGCGATAAATAACGATGAAGAACTTTTTAATCGTTTAGAAGAAAAAACAGCTTATTTAGAAAATGGTTTACGAAATGTATTGACTCAAAACAATGCTACATTTGTTATAAACAGAGTAGGGTCGATGATTTCGGTGTTCTTCTGCGAGAACGATGTTCAAAATTACGATGATGCTGCAAAAGCTGATACACCAGAATTTAAAGCATTTTTCCATGGATTGTTAGAACGCGGAATTTATATAGCACCGTCTTCTTACGAAACTTGGTTTATTACGGATGCGCTTACTTATGAAGATTTAGACGAAACCATCAAGGCAGTGGCTGAGGTGACAAAATAATATAGAAACGCTCAAAAATTGAGCGTTTTTTTATCTTTGACAAAAAATTGAAAAATGAAAAAAATTTTAACTTTAATTTCTGTAGGATTAGTAGTGATTTCTTGTGAAAACAAAACTTCAGTTGCTAGTCAAACTAATCAAAAATATTTGATTGATTTAAGTTCAACAGCTGATTTGGAAACTTTATTGAAAACAGAAAAACTCCCTATGGTCTCGGCTCATCGTGGAGGAAGTGCTGAAGGTTTCCCTGAAAATTGTATAGAAACTTTTGAACTAGCATTGAATTATGGTCCAACTATTATTGAAACAGATATAGTTATGACTAAAGATTCTGTATTGGTTTTGATGCATGATGATACGTTAGATCGAACTACAAATGGATCTGGTTATGTAAGCGATTACACTTATTCTGAATTACAAGAGTTTTATCTTGAAGATTTTCAAAAAACAATCACAAGCTTCAAAATTCCAACTCTAGACGAAGCATTAAAGTGGGGGAAAGGCAAAGTAGTTTATACCTTAGATGTGAAAAGAGGAGTTCCTTACGAGAAGGTTATTCAAAGTATCAGAGAAAATGAAGCAGAAGCAAACAGTATCGTAATTACTTATAATGCTAATCAAGCTAGGGCTTTCCATAGATTAGCACCGGATATTTGGTTGTCGGTTTCAGCCAATGGAAAAGATGATATTCAACGTTTAAAAGATTATAAAGTAGATACAGAAAGAGTAGTTGCTTTTGTTGGAACTAGTGAACCTTCTAAACAAACGATTGATTTTATGAAGGCAGAAAATATTCCGATGATTCTTGGTACGTTGGGAAACTTGGATAAAAGTGCTAAAACGAACGGTGATCAACTTTATTATTCGTTTTTTGAAAAAGGCATACAAATTTTATCTGCAGACAGAAATCAAGAAGCAGCTCAGCAAGCTTTAAAATTTACTAAGGATAATGCGATAAAATCAAGATTCATTCACATACAATAATTTTAAAAAACAAAACCTTTCAAAGTTCAAACTCTGAAAGGTTTTTTATTTCGGATCGGATCACAACTATTTTTTACCAGCAAATTTCTCTAATTTATAAGTTAGCGATAACATAAAGTATTGTTTTAAAATAGTGTTTTCAACATCGGAAATACTGGTAGAAGAAACGCTTCTTCTAATGCTTTGGTTTTGATTCAGTAAATCGTAGATCTTCAATTTGGCAGTCAAACTTTCATTATAGAAACTATATCCAAAACTCAGATTCCACAATAAATAGTCTTTTCTAAAACCGTCAGCTAGATTTGAATTGTATTGGTAAGTCATGTCGCTACCAAAAACCACATTTTTAGGCCAATAAGCTGTAATCATTAAACCAGCGTTGTGTGTAAAATAATTTGTTTTGTCTATAAATGAGTTTTTGAAACTGTTGTGGGTAATCTCGTAATTATAACTTGGTTTTACAATAAATACTTTGTCGAAATCGAATGTCAAATTCGTTCCCGGTCCCCAAGATGTATAATTATTTACAAATGACACATTGTTTTGAAATCCTTTGTACGAACCGCCGCTAAGATTAATTTTTGCAGCTACGGATAGTTTGTTTTTATCACTCAATTGGTAATTCTTACTATAATTGAATCCCATCCAATAACTTTTGGTGTTTTCAACATTCACATAGGTAGAATATCCCACATAATTCTCGTCAAACGTAGTGGCAGAAGCGATAGATCTAGGTTGTATTGATCCAGAAGCGTAGAAACTATATCCGGAGCGCGTTTGCCAATCATAGTTATTGAAATTAAAATACAAATTATGTCTTTGAGTGGTTTTTAAATCTTTGTTCCCAGTTGTAATGAATAATGGATTAGAAAGATCTTCGTATTCTAATAATTGATAAAATGATGGGCTGTCTTCGCGATAAGAATAATTGACAAATAATCGGGTCGATTTTCCAAATCTAATACTCGCATAAGACGATATGTTGGGTAAAACATCTAAGCGTTGGTTTAAGTAGTTTTGATTGTTGTAAAGAGAAGCAACATCAAAGTTATTAAAAGTAGTACCCAAGTTTGCAGAGAGTGTTGTTTTCTCGCTTCTCACTAAATAAGATACGCTTGATTGTGTTTTTATTCCATTTAAATGATTGCTATAAGAAAGCAGATTGTTGTAGTCTGAAAACTGATCCGATGCATTGTTTCGGTCAAAGGTTCCACGACTTTGAAATTCGTTGGTCCAAGTGTTTCTAAAACTCAAAGTCAATGTTTGTTTTTCAGAAATAGGCTCCCGGTAATTAATACCAAGTGTATATTCGTCTGTGTGATTGTTATTTAAAATTTGTTGATCTCTCACATCATCTGGCAATTCTGTTTGATAAAAACGAGCACTGCTATTTCTGTAATTGTCTGAAGCTGTTTTTGTGTTTTTATTGTCAAAAGTAAAACTCAGACTCCTTCCTATTTTATGAAATCTTCTAGAAAATAAAAGTTGGTTTTCGAAAAAATACGAATCCCCTTGCGTGTAATTATTGTTTTCAGATTCATTCAATAGTTCATTAAACTCATTTCTGGTTTCTGAAAAACTATTGGAACGAGAGTTGCTAATTCCCTTTTGAAGTTTAGGTGAAATAGAAAAAGTAGTCAATGAATCCAATTTAACTTCAATATCGTAATTTAAAGTGTGATTTCCTGATTTTGACTTCGTATCAGATTCCGATTCTGTTAAATAGCGATTGTCTGGTAATAAGTTTTCTATCCTTGATTTGTTTTTGTTTCTGCTTTCAACTTCATGAAAAAGATAGCTGCCATTTACTTTGTTGTCTTTTCCCCAATTATCATTGTAATTAAATCCTAGCATATCGGTTTGATAAATACCTTGTCCGCCTGCAAAATGCATCCCATTGAGACTAAAAGAACCATCGCTTGACCAAGAATTGTATCTGTTTCTTCCGCCCGACATATTATCCATGATTTCGTCTGTAGAGAATCCGGTAGAATTAATGTTGTTGGATGAGCCTAAAACGCTAATTTTTAGGTCGCCCTTAAAATAATTAAAGAGCAATGAGGATTCATAGCGGTCATTGGTTCCGTATCCAGCAATTGCCTGCCCAAAAAGTCCCTTGTTTTTGTCTTCGTCTATGGTTAGGTTGATGGTCTGTGTTTCTCCAGAAGCCGCGGCACCACTCAATCTTTCTTCTTTGGTTTTATAATCTGTTACTTGAACTTTATTAAGAATTTCAGCAGGAAGATTTTCTAAAACTACTTTTCCATCCTCGCTAAAAAACGGTTTTCCATTAACTAGAACATTGGTTACTTCCTTTCCGTTGACTTTAATTTTTCCTTCTTCATCAACTTCAACACCTGGTAGTTGTTCAAGTAGCTCTTTTACTGTCGCATCGGGTCGAACTTTAAAGGAGGCTGCGTTAAATTCTAAAGTATCTTGTTTTATTCTAATGGGCGCTACATCGGCTACAATAACAATTTCATCTAATATATTGTCGGAAGTTTTTAGTTCGATGGTTCCAAGGTCTACAACCGATTTCAATTGCTCGAATTTTTCAGTATGATCTTCATATCCTGTGTATGAAATGGTTAGAAAATTCGCGGTTTCAACAGGTCGTAGAGGCAGACTAAAAACGCCTTGTGCGTCTGTGATTGTGTAGTCTATTAGGGTTGAATCTTTTTGAGAAGATAAGTAAACTGTAGCGGCTTCTACAGGTTTTTTATCGGGAAAAATTACCTTTCCTTTTATTTCTGCTTTTTGAGCAAATACAAACGAAGTACAGATAAATGCACAAAGGCTTAAAAAGTTTTTCATTTTGAATGTTTAAGTTTAACGTATAACGCAAGATAGTTAAAAAAATTACATAAAAATAGAAGATTAATAATTCGTTTATTTTTTACTAAAGATAGAATTCGAGAAATAACAATCTGAAGAGAGACGCAAAGGTTTTTCAGTATCTCGTTTTTTTTTGTAATTTGCAAAGAACTACTAAAGATTTGGACTATGCAATGGTTGAGAAGTACATTAGAATTATTCTATCCACCTTTATGTTGTGGATGTGATGCGCATTTAGAACAGCGTTCAGATATATTGTGTACGTCTTGTAGATTCTTACTTCCATATTTACCAATTGCAACGAGTGAACTCAACGAGATTAAACGAAAATTCTTCGGGAAATTAGATGTCAAACATTGCGCTTCGGTTTTAACCTTTGGTGATAACAGTATCACTCAAAATATGTTGCATCAACTAAAATATCAAAAGCAGAAAGATGTTTCGCGTTACATAGGTTCACTTGCTTGGCACCGCATGAAAGACCAGTCTATTTTTGATTGGGCAGAATGTATTGTTCCTATTCCTTTGCATCCTTCAAAAGAACGACTTAGAGGGTATAATCAGTTAGATGGTTTTGGAATGTTTTTGAGTGAAATGAGCGGTATTCCTTATCTAAAAGATTATCTAATTAAAACATTGAAGTCCGATACACAAACTCAAAAAAACCTTGTTGAACGTGCCGATAATATCAAAGGATTTGTGTTAAATCCAAAGTATTTAAACTCTAAAGAACGGCGTGTTTTGTTGATTGATGACGTGATAACTACAGGAGCAACTCTAGAAGCTGCAGGTAAGTGTGTGCTTGAAAAAGAGAACAATCAAATAAGTGTTTTAACGATGGCTTATGTGAAATAAAAATCTAGTTCTAATAAGTTATTAAAGTAAAAATAAAAATAGTTACTTTGCAATGTAAATTTAAACACATGAGATTTTTAAAATATTGCAGTTTTTTTGTGATCTTGACTTTGATACTTTTTACCAACTGTGCAAAGCGTGGAAACATCGACGGTGGGCCAATAGATAGTTTGCCTCCGGTTGTTTTGTCTTCAAATCCAGAAAATTTCAGTACTGATTTTAATGTGAAAACTATTCAAATTAATTTTGATGAATACGTAAAGTTGAGCAATGTCAATCAGCACCTCATCATTTCTCCTCCCATGGAAACGCAGCCCGAGATTTTGCCAATGGGTTACGCTAGTAAATACATCCGAATTAAAATCTCTGACACGCTGAAAGATCATACTACTTATAGTTTCAATTTTGGTGAAAGTATTCAAGATAATAACGAAGGAAATCCGTTGTTGAATTATAAATATGTTTTTTCAACAGGCTCTTATATTGATTCTTTAACTTTAAATACTACTTTTTCAGATGCTTATAGCAAATCGCCACTTGGTAGAGTGAATGTAATGCTCTACGAGGCGGAAGGTTTTACGGATTCTACGATTTATAAGAAAAAACCTTTGTATGTAGCAAGTGTTGCCGATAGTTTAAAAAGCGCGACACTTGAGAACCTGAAAGAAGGTGCTTATTATTTGATCGCATTAGAGGAAAAAAACAGTAATTATAGGTTTGATCCCAAATCAGATAAGATCGGTTTCTATTCTCAAAAAATCAATATCCCAACCGATAGTACGTATCATTTGACTCTTTTTAAAGAAACAAAATCTCCCAATGCATACCGCCCCACAATGTTGAGCCAGAATAAGTGGTTGGTGGCTTATGAAGGTAATGTTAAAGATTTGAAAGTCTCGGTTTTAGGAAACAATCAGCCAATAAAAACATCATTTTCAAAGGTTCCAGAAAAAGATTCTATTTATGTTTATACGCCATTGGAAACCTACGACTCCTTGCATTTTCATTTCAAAGAGTTCGATTACGAACGTACGCACACAGTGAACATGAGAACTATGAAAGCGGTAGATTCAATGCAAATACGTTTCCTGCAAACAGGAGTATTGAAGTTTAGAGACACCGTGTCAATTACTACAAATACACCCGTTGAAAGAGTAGATGAAACTCTAATTCAATTGATGAAAAAAGATTCAACTCAAATGCCTTTTTTTACTAAAATTGATACTTTGAATAATGCAGTGAAAATTGCTTTTGATTGGCTTGAAGACGAACGTTTTACTTTGACTTTACTTCCGGGTAGTCTCACCGATTTTTATGGAAAGTCGTTGAAAGACACTTTGAATCAATCTTTTAGAACAGAGGTTAGTTCAGATTATGGAGCACTTTCTTTTGATATTTCTGGCCAAGTGAATTATCCTATTATTTTAGAATTGCTAGATAAAAACGAGACTATCTACGACTTTCGTTATTTGACAGAACCGCAAACAGTACATTTTCAATTGATTGATCCAGGAAAGTATTTTGTCCGTATAATTGAAGATGAAAACAATAACGGAAAATGGGATACTGGTAATTACTTAGAACAAAAACCGCCCGAAAAAGCCCATAACTTTCTAAAAGAAATCGATCTAAGAGCGAATTGGGAACTAAATGAAACGCTGATTGTCCCTTAGTTTTCCTTAGTTTCAAAAGAATAAATTTTTGCGTCAGAAACAAGAAGAGTTGCACTCAGATTTTACCCTAAAATCAAGTGTAACACTTTATTTTTATAGAATTCAATAGACAAATTGGGAAAGCCATTTTATTTTTTAGCCAAAATAGATTCAATTTAGACTTGATTCACTTCTTATATTCTAATATCAAGTCAAATAAATACAAATTTATTGCGTAATTATACTATTTTTGTAGAGATAAACCTTTCAAAGTATAAACGCATGAGCATGAAGTTTTTTTATCGAATCCTTTTTTTAATAATGACGATTAGTTCATTTTCACAAAATCAATTGTGGAAAGGTTATTATTCTTACAACGAAACGACAGCTGTAACACAAGATGGAGCTACTTTTTATTTTGCTACTTCTAACAGTGTTTTTGCTTATGATTTAAATAACAATACAACCGAAATTTATAATACGATCAATGGTCTCAAGATTGATGAAATCACAACATTGGCCTATGCAGCAGATTATAAAAAACTGATTGTAGGAAGTAGTAATGGAAAGGTCGTATTGATTGACATTGCAGCTGATAAAATTTATCATTTGAATGATATTTATAATAAAAATGGATTGAGTGATCAGCAGAAAAAAATCAATCGAATTGTTATTCATGCTGGACACGCATATTTGGCAACAGGATACGGAATTACAGCCGTTCGACTTAATGACAATCATTTCGGAGATACTTTTTTTGTTGGAACTGGAGGAGCGGAAGTCAACGTGAAAAGCATTGCAATATTTAATAATCAGATGTATGCTGCAGCTGAAAATGAAGGGCTTAAAAAAGCAAACTTAAATGCAAATCTAATTGATTATAACAATTGGCAAGTAATCGATTTTGGTAATTGGTTAGATGTGCTAACTTTCGAAAATCAGCTAGTTGGTGTGAAAGAAGATTTATCGCTCAATACTATTGCTGTGAATAATACTATTGCGCAAGTTGGCGAAGTTTGGGGTGGTTTTCAAAGGTTGAATTCAACGAATGGTAAATTGGTAGAAGTTGCAGAAGAAACCGTTCGTCTGTTAGAAACGGATTTCTCTGTAAGCGCGGATTTAATCTTGCCTTATGCTCAAAAAGGTGGACTTAGAGATGCTATTTATGCAAATAATAGTTTTTTTGTCGCAAGTAATCAACAAGGTGCTTTGAAAATTTTAGTACAAGACAAAGACAACAGAGAAAAGCTTTCTCCTTCGGGTCCTTTGAGTAATAATGTTTTTTCAATTTCCATTCACAACAATGATTTATGGTTCACTTTTGGAGGATATGGCGCAAGCATGAATCCTTATCTTCCTTTTGGCTTAACAATGTATGGTCTGAGTTATATGAAAGGGTTTCAAACTTGGGAAACTATTTCAACAGATGAGTTGAATGATATGAAAGCAACAGTTAATGTAAGCTTTAATCCACAAAGTCCTAACAAAGCTTATATCAGTAGTTTTTATAGTGGTTTAGGAGTTATGAATTTGAGTTCAAAAAATATTTCGATTTATAACGGTGACAATAGCAACGCATTAACTTCTATTACAACAAACGATACTCGACTCAATGGTGTTGCTTTTGATAAAAACGGAGTGGGATGGTTGACCAATTCAGGCGTAAAACCTCAACTAATTTCTATAGATAAAAATGATCAATTAAGTGCATATTCTGCTTCAGCTTTAGAGAATACTTCTACAAATAACTTTTATTTAGCTCCAATAATCGATAAAAACGGAACTAAATGGATTGGAAGTTTATACGACGGTTTATTTGCGTTTAATGAAGTGCAAAATAATAGATCCATGCATATTGGCAGCGGAAATAATTTGCCAAGCGACAATGTCCGAGCACTAGCAATCGATTACAACAATCAATTATGGATCGGTACTTCCAGAGGGCTTCGTATCCTATCAAACGTAGATCAGTTTTTAACTAGTAATCAATTAACTCCAACAAATATAGTGATTGAAGACGACGGTTTGGCTCAAGAGTTGTTTTACGAACAAGACATTTTAGCTATTACAGTTGATGGTTCAAATAACAAGTGGGTTTCAATAGCGGAATCTGGAGTGTTTTTGATTTCTGCAAACGGAAGTGAAACTATTTACAAATTTACAGCAGAAAATTCACCGCTTCCTAGTAACGAGATTCTTAGTATAGCCGTAGATGGAATAACAGGTGAAGTGTTTTTTGGAAGTAGAAAAGGAGTGGTTTCGTTTAAAAATTATGCAACAACCCCAACTAAAAATTTAGATAATATAAAAGTTTACCCTAATCCCGTGCGACCTGATTTTACTGGAGAAGTGAAAATCTCTGGTTTGGTAAGTAATGCTACAGTAAAAATAACAGACGTTTCGGGTAATTTAGTTTATGAAACACGTTCTTTTGGTGGTACCGTTACCTGGAATACTTATAGTTTCTCTGGTAGCAAAGTTCCTTCTGGAGTTTATATGATTTTTGTTAATTCAGACGACGGTAGTTTATCCGAGGTAAAAAAGCTAATGATCATTCGTTAATGTTAATAAAAACCACTGCTATTGTTTTAAATGCTTTTCGTTATCAAGAAAAAAGCTTGATTGTGAAGTGTTTTACAAAAGATTTCGGACTGAAAACTTACTTTGTAAAGAATGCTTTTTCCAAACGAAACAAAAGCTTCAATAGTGCCTATTTTCAACCTTTGAATCAATTGCAAATCGAGGCTTTTCATAAAGAAAAAGGCACGATGGAGTATCTGCGTGAAATCAAATTAGCGTATGCCTATCAGTCTATACCATTTGATTTTTATAAAAATAGTATCGGTATTTTCTTAGCAGAAATGCTTGTGAATTGTATCAAAGCAGAGCAAGCAGATGAAGAATTATATCTCTACATTGAAACAGCGCTTGTTTGGTTGGATGAACATGAATTGAATGCTGATTTTCATTTATGGTTTTTACTGAATTTGAGTAAATATTTAGGTTTTTTTCCAGATGATTCAGATAATTCAGCTGCTTTTTTTAATCCAAAAGAAGGTTGCTTTACAACTGTTAACACAGCTGAATGTTTCAACGAATTGGAATCAGAATTGTTCAGAAAGCTTTGTTGTCTTTCGATACAAAATCCCGATTTTAAGTTTACTAACGAAGAGCGCAGATTAGTTTTAAAATTACTTTTAGTTTATTTTGATCTTCACTTAGCTGGCTTCAAACAAGTGAAGTCATTAGAAATATTACCAGAATTGTTTCGGTAATTTATTAGTTGAAAATTACATTTTAGAGCATTTAGTGTTGTTGCATGATAAAAAAAATCCGAAAGTTATAACTTCCGGATTTTTTTAAAAAGATTGTTCTTATTTTAAAAACGATAACCGATATTGATACCAGCATTAAGTTCAACACCCATAAACTGATCAGCTACTTCCTCTTTAAAGTTTCTAGCAATATTAACAAAAGGAGCTACAGTAAATGCGTCGTTTTTTACTAATTTATAACCTACTCCAACACCCAAAATAAAAGAGTTCATGTCGGTTTCTTTTATTTGAAAATTGTCGTTTTTATCTGCGTATTCATAATCACCAAAACGATATTTCATAAATGGTTGAACGTACATACCCGAGGCGTGTTCGTCATCATTTCCTCCAAAGTAAAAGCTGTAATTCACAGCAATCGCATTGGTGTTGAATTGTTTGAATTTATCAGCTTTTTTATTTTGCCCATAATAAGAAAAGCGATCATTGATTAATAAATCCACACCAACTGATTGATCACGGTCGATAAAGTGTTCGTATCCAATTTCAATAGACTGATTTACAATAGTGTTGAAGATATTTAGCTCTACTTCGTTTAACGCTTGAGCTTGAGCATTCACCGAAGTGGTTAATGCACAAATGCCGATTGCTAATTTTTTCATAAATGTACTAATTTTTAGCAAAGATAAAACTTTTATTTTAATTTCTCCCTTTTTCATTGGGATATAGAGAGGGTAAAGCATCGCTTTGCCAGAATCTTTTAGTATCAACATTCATGATGGTAAGACAGCCTTTAAATGCAGCTCCAGTATCAAGATTCCATACGTTGAAAAAATTCATAGGTGTCGAATGTCCGAATCGAGTAACTGGAGTATGTCCGATAAAAATCTCTTGGTATAATTTTAATCGTTGAGGAAAAAAAGGATCATCTACTGTTAGGTTTCCGTCAACCGCCATTGCTGTTTCCCACAGCGTTCGATCCCACCAAAACATTTCTCTAAAAAATTCAAATTCTACTCCCCGAAGATGTGTAAATCCTGCATGTACAAACAAGCGATTGTGTTGGTCTATGTAATATTCTTGAAGGTTTTTAAGAAAGGCAATGTGTTTTAAAATTGTAGTCTTAGGGATTTCTTGATAAGCTCTAACTGTAGCTTCGCCTCCGTGAAACCTCCAAGTTTCATCGTCTTCACCGTCACCTAACCATTTAAGAAGCATTTCTTCATGATTTCCTCGCATAAAAATACAAGTTTGTTTTTGCGACAATTCAATTAGAAAATCTAATACTTGGGGCGAATCACTCCAGCCATCAACGTAGTCTCCTAAGAAAATTAAAGTGTCTTCAGCAGTCACTTTAGCTCGATCTAAAACTTGCTTCAATGCTTTTAATCCACTGTGAATGTCTCCAATAACATAAGTATTACCTTCCTTCATTTTGAGTTTCATATTTTAGTTTGCGTAAAATTCGCATTACTTCTTTAAATGAGGTATACAGAAAAGGATAGTTGCTTTCTTTAAAAATTTCTTTGTGTTCAATCAGCACTTCCTTGGCGTTTTTAAAGCCGTGAAGATAACACAACATGAGTGTATAACAAAGGTTTTTTAAATCCTTTTGTTCTGAAAAAGTCAAAGTGTAATTAGATCTCATTTTTTTCAAGATCGATAAATAATAATTATGAAGGTGAAACAAAGTGTTTTTATCAACGGCGGGGATCTTGAAAATAATTTCAGAACTGATTTTATAGGTCATTTCATCGTTGAAAATGATTTTTTGAAGACTAAATGGAATGTAAAGTGTTTCTTTTTTTAAAGATAATTTTACATATTCTGTGATGATAAAGGCTTCCTCGTCATACGTTATTGTAACTTCATCTAGAGCAGAATAGAATATTTTTAATTGTTCGTTAATTAACTCAATATTAACACGTGAAAGATAGGTTTTGTTGTTGATCGTTTTTTCAATTCCTGCCCAGCAAAGCGTAAAATATTCTTTAAAGACTTGGTATTTAGGATTCATGTCGGGATTTCTTTGCGTCATAAAATCCAAAACACTATCAATAGTACTTTTTAAATTATTTGCCGACATTTTTAAGATACTCTCAACCACTTCAGAATTATCAATTTCTGGAACCCGATAGTTGGGAAAGGAGATGCTGCCTTTTCTAGAAAATGCCGTTCCCATTTCAATGGTATGAATTTTCTTTTTAAAACTACTCTTTCCTTTTTTGGGATAAATGGTAACCAATCCAACTACCTGACCATCATCTAAATGAGGGAAAACAATGTTTTCATATTGAATTTGAGGTGGATTTTCTAAATAAGCATCGATTAAGTTTTGAATGTGACTGTCGTCATAAAAATCTGTGCCTAAAATCAGGTTTTTTTCATCTTCGATTCCAACTAATATAAACGAACGGTTTTTTGGGTTGGAATTTGAAAGTGAGCAAATATGTTTCAAAAATTTGCCTTTTCCCTCTAAGCTATGTAAATTTAGTTTTTGTTTCTTATCATAGAAACTGTTTTCTGTATGATGTGCCAATAGATTCTTGATGAGAAGCCTTTTATTAATCACGATTTCTTATTTTGTCTTAAAATTATAAAAAGAAAATGATAATTCAGACCTAAAGAGAGGTTAAGTAAGCGTATTTTAACCATTTATTAACAAGCTTAAACAATAAATTTTAATCAATTTGTACAACAAACAAAAATATAGATAGAAAATTAAATGGAAACAACAACAGCCACGACCGATATTCGTTCGATAAATGATAAGATCGAGCGCGAGAGTGCTTTTATAGATTTGCTGATTGCCGAGATGAACAAAACGATAGTCGGGCAAAAACACATGATTGACCGCCTGTTGATTGGTTTGTTGGGGCAAGGGCATATCTTGTTAGAAGGTGTTCCTGGGTTGGCAAAAACCTTGGCTATCAATACACTTTCAAAAGCAGTTAACGGTTCATTCAGCCGTATTCAATTTACGCCCGATTTGTTGCCTGCCGATGTGGTAGGAACAATGATTTACAATGTGAAAGAAAACGATTTTTCTATTAAAAAAGGACCGATTTTTGCCAATTTCATCCTTGCCGATGAAATCAACCGTGCACCTGTAAAAGTACAATCAGCTTTGTTAGAAGCGATGCAGGAAAAACAAGTTACTATTGGTGATACAACTCACAAGCTGCAACGACCGTTCTTAGTAATGGCAACACAAAACCCTGTGGAACAAGAAGGAACTTATCCGTTGCCAGAAGCACAAATGGACCGTTTTATGATGAAAACAGTCATCGATTATCCAAAACTTGAAGAAGAACGCTTGGTAATGCGCCAGAACTTGGCAGGAAATGCACCAGAAGTACAAGCAGTTGTTTCTTTAGATCAGATTTTAAGAGCACAACAAGCTGCTAGAGAGGTCTATATGGATGAGAAAATTGAAAACTATATTCTAGATATTATTTTTGCAACTCGATATCCAGAGAAATATAAATTAGAAAGTCTTAAACCTTATATCAGCTATGGAGCTTCGCCTAGGGGATCGATCAACTTGGCAACCGCAGCAAAATGTTATGCTTTTATCCGTCGTCGTGGTTATGTGATTCCTGAAGATGTACGCGCAGTTGTTTTAGATGTATTGCGACATAGAATTGGAATTACCTACGAGGCAGAAGCCGATAACATCACAAGTGAAGATATTGTGAATAAAATTGTAAACGAAATTGAAGTGCCTTAATCTTATCTTGATTTCCTAAAAGAGAGTAACTTATAAAGAGTAAAATTAATTGATATATGGTTAAATCGCTCTCCATTGGAGAGGATAGAGGGAGGAAATGGAAACAAAAGAAATTTTAAAAAAGGTACGTAAAATCGAAATTAAAACGCGTCGGCTAAGCGACCATATCTTTTCTGGTGAGTATCATACATCGTTCAAAGGAAAAGGTATGTCTTTTTCCGAAGTACGACAATACCAATACGGAGACGATATCCGTGCAATCGATTGGAATGTTACAGCTAGATACAGTGAACCCTATGTAAAAATATTTGAAGAAGAACGCGAATTAACAGTAATGTTGATGGTGGATGTAAGTGGCTCGCAAGATTTTGGTTCAAGTGAAGATTTTAAAAGAGATATTGTTACAGAAATCGCTGCAACTCTAGCTTTTTCAGCTACTGCAAACAACGACAAAATAGGATTGATGCTCTTTTCAGATCAAATCGAATTGTTCATTCCGCCAAAGAAAGGGAAATCTCATATTTTGCGAATCATTCGAGAGCTGATTCGATTCCAACCAAAAAGTAATAAAACCGATTTAAAACAGGCTTTTGAATACCTTTCAAAAGTTATGAAAAAGAAAGCCATTGTTTTTGTGTTGTCTGATTTCATGGATAATGATTATGAGCGCATTCTAAAAATTGTTGCAAAAAGACACGATCTAACTGGGATTAAGATTTCTGATAAACGCGAACAAGAATTGATTAATATTGGTTACGTTTTGATGCAAGATGCAGAAACTGATGAAGCGATTTATGTAAATACGGGCGATACAGAAGTGAGATCGGCTTATAAGAAACACTACCAAGAATTAGATAATTATTTTACTACAACTTTTACAAAAAGCGGAGCCGGAATTATTAAAACACGCACCGATGAGAGTTACGTAAAAAAGCTATTGGCTTATTTTAAAGCACGTTAAAAAAATGAACAAAATAATATTGGCAATTTTCACAGGACTTATTGCCTTGAGCTCATTTGCTCAGGTTACATCTGCTGTGGATTCAACCGAGATTAAAATTGGTTCGGCTTTTCAACTAACCATTAAAGCTGATGCTTCTAAAAACAGTGAAGTTAATTTTCCCAACGAACCTGTATTAGGTCCATTTGAAGTTTTAGATCAAAGTGCTATCGATACTGTGATTCTAGAAGATCGAATGGAACTCATCAAAAAATATACTTTAACACAGTTCGATTCGGGAACTTATACTTTACCGCGTTTGTCTGTTTATATCGATGGAAAAAACCATCAGACTGATTTTTTTGAAGTCAAAGTTAATGATGTGGAAGTTGATACAATGGAACAGCCGCTCTACGATATCAAAACTCAGATAGAAGCACCTGCTGATTCAGAAAAAATGTGGAAATATATAGTAGCGATTCTCTTTTGTGTTTTAGCGGGAATTGCAACCTATTTTATTATAAAACGTGCACAGAACAAAAATTTATCTGAAGAGGATTTGTATAAAACACCTCTTGAGAAAGCAACTAAAAAGTTACAACTGCTAGATGCTAAACGATTGGTTTATAGTGGTGAAGTAAAGACTTACTATTCCGAAATGACGGATGTAATTCGAGAGTATATCGAGGAGGTTTTTGAAATTCCAGCAAAAGAATCTACCACTTCAGAGTTGCTTCAGCATTTACTACATTCTATCAAAGTAAAAAAAATAAAGTTAAGTAAAGAAACAATCAATGATTTAAAGCGAGTTTTACAAACCGCCGATTTGGTTAAATTTGCAAAATCTGAACCTCAAATCAGAGAAATTGAGCAAGATCGTAAAGCTTCCGAAGCTATTTCAGTTTCTATAGATCAAGCAATACCTCGTTTCTTCGAAGAACAGTCAGAGCGTGTAAAACTACGAGAACGCCGATTTAAGAAGCGCAAACAACAACGTGTCTGGTTTCCTATTGCAGTTTCTGTTTTATTGTTGATGACAACTGGAATTGTTTATTTAGTTCAAGTATTGCAATCAGATTCAGAATGGACTTTTATGGAATCAAATAAAAGATTGTATAATGGTGAATGGGTAACTTCTGATTACGGATTTCCTACCGTGATTATCAGTACGCCCGAAGCATTACTTCGCGCAGATTTGCCACAATCAGATTCTGAAAAAATGCAATCACAAAGCAGTATCTTCTCTTATACAAATCTGAAAACTCAACTGGCAATTTCTGTAAGTACTACAGCGCGCCAAGTCAAAGATTCTGTGGATTTGCAACAGCTTTTAGATTCAAAATTAGAGCGAACAGCTTCGGTTTATGGAGCACAAAATATCGTTTCCAATGCAGAAAAGTTTCAACAACAAGGTGTAAATGGAATTCGAGGATCAGGAAGTTTTTCAGCTCAGAATTTTATTTCAGGTAAAACAGTAAACCTTCGTTACGACATGTATCTTTTCGCTCAGAAAAACGGTATTCAAGAAATCGCAGTTATGTATAAGGAAGGTGATACATACGGTGAAAAAATCAATCAACGAATAATGGAGTCCATCCAATTAAATGTAGTGAAATCAAATGAATAATAGTACGTTTCTACATCCTCATTTTTTTTGGTTGCTGTTGCTTTTACTACCATTAGCTTGGTATTGGTATACCAATAGAAAGAATGAGAAAGTTGCCGTGAGAAGCAGTAATATTCAAGGCTTCAAACATAAAGAAACCTTGCTTTCTAAGATCTATCCGCTGTTGTTTATATTAAAAGCTATAGCATTTGTTGCTTTAGTCGTTGCTTTAGCACGTCCGCAAAGTGTAAGTCATAGTACAAGTACAAAAATCACTAATGGAATAGACATTGTATTGGCAACCGACGTTTCTGGTTCAATGTTGGCGCGCGATTTGAAACCCAATCGTTTAGAAGCACTTAAAAAGGTTGCAGCCGAATTTATTAAAGATCGAACCAACGATCGTTTGGGAATTGTGGTTTATGCAGCCGAGGCTTATACGAAAGCACCTGTTACCAGTGATAAGAACATGTTGCTTAATGCTCTTGAAGATATTAAATACGATCGCATCATTCAAGATGGAACTGGAATCGGTGTAGGATTGGCAACGGCCATCAACCGATTGAAAGACAGTCCCGCAAAAAGTAAGGTTGTTATTCTAATGACCGATGGAGTAAATAATTCAGGATTAATCGATCCGCAAATGGCAGCAGAAATAGCTAGCGAATTTGATATTAAGGTATACACTATTGGAATTGGTACCAACGGAATGGCAGAAATGCCGGTTGCTATAAAACCTAATGGTGATTTAGAATACCAAAGAATGCAGGTTGAAATCGACGAAGAGTTGATGAAAAAAATTGCAGCAAAAACCGGTGGACGCTATTTTAGAGCAACCGATACCAAAAGTTTAGAAACTATTTATGATGAAATCAATCAGTTAGAAAAAACACAAATCGACGAGCAAAATTTTGTCCAACGCGACGAATTGTTCAGACCTTTTGTCTTGATTGCATTACTTTTATTACTGATAGAGTTTATTTCAAGAAAAACAATATTTAAAGGATTTGTCTAAAATGTGGGAAGTAGATACAGCATATTATTTTTATTTATTGCTTTTGGTGCCGTTGGTAATTGCGGTTTACCTTTGGAATATTTCATGGAAAAAAAAGAAAATTGCTGAATTCGGTTCAGGAAATTATCTTAAAAGATTAGCTCCAGACGCTTCAACAACGAGCAAGCCTTTAATAAAGATGATTTTATTTGCAACGGCTGTTTTTATGCTGGTTATTGCACTTGTCAACCCTAAATTTGGAACAAAAATAGAAACAGTGAAACGCGAAGGTGTTGATATTGTTTTTGCTGTCGATGTTTCTAAAAGTATGCTTGCCGAAGATATCGCGCCCTCTCGACTCGGAAAAACAAAACAACTAGCTATGCAAATCATCAACAACTTGGGTTCCGATCGAATAGGAATTGTTGGTTACGCGGGCTCTGCATTTCCAATGTTGCCAATTACTACAGATTACAATATGGCAAAAATGTATCTTCAAGAAATGCATACCGATATGGTTTCTTCTATGGGAACCGCTTTGCATGGAGCAATTGAAGTAAGTAGCAATTATTTTGACGATCAAGAAACTAGCAAAGTGATGATTTTGATTTCTGATGGAGAAGATCATGGAGAAGGAATCAACGATGCTATTGCTATTGCAAAAGACAAAGGGATAAAAATTATAACAATTGCTGTTGGTACACCCGAAGGAGGTAGAATTCCTATTAAACAAAACGGTAAGATTGTCGATTATAAAAAAGATATGGATGGGAATATAGTCATTACAAAAATGAACGAAAAAACCCTAAAAGACATTGCTAATCAAACCGGTGGTGTATTTATCTATGGCGATAAAACGGATGAGGTTTTGAAACTTATTGATCAATCTTTAGAAAAAATTGAAAAAACAGATTTTGAATCACAACAAATAGCTAACTTTCAATCGCAATTTCAGTGGTTCATTGGTTTGGCGTTGTTATTAATCATAATTGATAGTTTGATTTTGGAACGCAGAACCGCTTGGGCAAAGAAAATTAATTTATTTAATGAAAAATGAAACAGTTTGGATATATATTTCTGATGGTACTTTTTGCAGGGACTATAGTTCAAGCGCAATCTTATAATTCCCAAATGGCTGAAGGGAATGAAAGTTTTGGATTAAAAAATTATACCAAGGCCGAACAAAGCTACAGAAAAGCTGCTGCTAGAAATACAGAAAATACTTCGGCTTTGTATAACAAAGCCAATAGCGTTTACAGAATGCAGTCTATGAAAGAAGCAGTGGCTTCTTATCAAACCGCTTTAAAAACTGCCAAAACCAAAGAAGAAAAACATAGAATCTTTCATAATATGGGCAATGCATTCATGGAATTGAAAGATTATAAAAACGCCGTTGATACTTATAAAAATGCGTTGAGAAATAACCATACAGACGAGGAAACTCGTTATAATTTTGCTTTGGCAAAAAAACTATTAGAAGAAAATCAAGATCAGCAAGATCAGAATCAAGATCAGAATCAAGATCAGAATCAAGATCAACAAGATCAGAATCAAGATCAACAAGATCAGCAAGATCAAAATGAGGATCAAAAAGATCAGAATCAAGATCAGCAAGATCAGAATCAAGATCAGCAAGATCAGAATCAAGATCAGCAAGATCAAAATCAAGATCAACAAGATCAAAATCAAGATCAACAAGATCAGAATCAAGATCAGCAAGATCAAAATCCTGAACAACAAAAACAAGAACAGACCCGACAACAAATGGAAAACATGTTGCAGGCTTTGGATAACCACGAACAAGGTGTGAGAGATCGAATTCAAGCACGAGAACAAAAAGGTCAGCCGGTTTCTGTTCCATCAACAAAAGATTGGTAGAAATGCAAACGAAACATTTCATATATACGCTTTTAGCCTTGTTTACAAGTGTTGCTACTTGGGCGCAGTTTGAATTTGTTGCTCAAGTTAGCAGACAATCTATTGGCGTGAATCAACGTATTGAAGTTCGTTTTACGACCACCGAAAGAGTAGATAGTTTTAAAAGACCTTCTTTTGAAGGTTTCAATGTGGTTGGCGGTCCAATGCAATCTGAAAACTATATTTGGGTAAATGGTCAATCTAGAAATGAATACAGTTATTCTTTTTTCCTAGAACCTCAGAAAAAGGGAACCTTGATTATTGGTCCTGCTGTGGCTGAATACGATGGAAAACAATACCAAACAGAATCCATCGCAATTGAAGTTGGTGAAGCAGTTCAAGAACAGCAAAGACAACAGCAAAGACGTAGAGATCCGTTTGCTCGATTTTACGAGGAAATGGAAGAAAACTTCAATCGGCGCCGTCGTGATCAGTTAGAAATGCAGCAAAATCTAGGCGAAGGTATTCATCTAATTGTAAGTGTTTCTAAAAATAATGTCTATGTAAATGAACCTTTTACAGTAGAATATGGTTTGTATTTTAGTTATCGTTCGGGCTTTAATTCGCTGAATGTAAAGTCGCTACCTAAATATGCTGATTTTTGGAACCACACGGTTGAACAAAAAGAAATGCAAGTACAAGAAGCGCTTTTAGAAGGTAAAAGATTTCGATACATTCCTTTGCAAAAAGCGATTCTACTTCCTCAAAAAGATGGCACTTTGCGAATCGATCCCTTAGAAATGGAAATTGAAGAGCAATACTATACCGGACGTGTTGATGTATTTGGAATCCCAGAAATTGGTGTTAGAAAAAAAGTTTATTCTTCGGGAGTTAAAACTATAAAAGTGAAGCCTTTGCCTTTAGAAAATCGTCCTGAGAATTTTTCAGGAGCCGTTGGGTCCTATAAATTTTCAGTCACAACAGATAGAACCGAAGTCAATGCTAATGAAACTTTAAAACTGAATGTAAATGTAGAAGGGAAAGGTAATTTGGAATTGATGAGTTTGCCAAAACCCATTGTTCCAAGTGCATTAGAATTATATGAACCCGAAAAAATTAATCGTGTAACTAAAAACATGTCTTCGGGAATGCAGGGAACCAAAACGGAACAGTATGTTATTGTACCTCAATTTAAAGGTTCTTATACTATTGATCCTTTATCTTTTTCTTATTTTGATCTTGCCTCAGAAACCTATAAAACAATTACAACAGATTCAATTGTGATTGATGTGATTGAAGGACCGGAAATGTCTGACGGCGAAATAGTGTCTGATGAAGTAGAAATCGTCGACAGAAACGAGATTCAGCCTTTAGATAGAAACATTGAATGGTTTAATGGTAAATTTGTCACACAAAACACCAATTTTTATATTTTGTGGTTGGGTTCTTTATTATTGTTGCCAGTAATGTTTTTTGTGAGAAAGCAATCGCATAAAAAAGGTCAAGATATTGAAGGAAGACGTCTAAAAGTAATAAACAAGTTAGCAAAAAAATATTTATCCGAAGCTAGATCAAAAATCGGAGATAAAGAAGCATTTTATGAAGCCTTGGAACGTTGCCTTCACAACTATTTAAAAGCACGTCTGAAAATTGAAACTTCTGATATGAGTAACGAAAACATTACCGATTTGTTGAATGAACATCAAGTAAACGAATCAGACATCGCTACTTTTATTCAAATTAAAACAACCTGCGAAATGGCGCGTTATGCACAAATGAATATTCAAACCATGCAGAATGATTTTGACCTAGCAGCAACATTGATTCAATCTATTGATAAACAATTAAAAAAGTAAAATGATGAGAAATTATTGGATGCTTTTCTGGATCTTCCTTTTTTATGGTATGTTGTCTGCGCAAAATAACGATTCCCTTTTTTCGGAGGGAGTCACTGCTTTTGAGAAAAAAGAGTACGAAACATCAACCAAGATTTTTTCGGAATTGGTGAAAACAGATTCATTAAATGCAACGCTACATTATAATCTTGGAACTTCTTATTTCAAACAAAAGAATACTGGATTAAGTATTTATCATTTAGAAAAAGCACTGAAATTTCGCCCAGATTATGAACAGGCACGTATCAACCTTAACTTCGCTGAAAAGCTTAAAAATAATGTTTCAAAAGGTAGTTTGCCAATACCACAACAACAGGTCTTTTATAGTGTTTTTGACTTCTTAAAACCAAATGGCTGGGCAAATTTAGCACTGGCAACTATGTTTATAGGAATTGGTCTGTTGATTTTTTATCTTTTTAATAATCAATCGAAAACAAAGAAAATACTTTTCTCGCTTGGAATCTTCGCTCTTGGAGTAAGTGTGCTGAGTTATCTTATTTCAAAAAATCAATCCGATTACCTTTTAACCAAGCACTATGTTGTTTTTACTCAAAAAGAAACAATGCTCAAAAAGGAACCGCGTACAATTTCAAAAGATTTGCAAGATATTACAGAAGGATCCAAAGGATTGATTAAAGAAGAAACCAACCAGTGGATCAAAATCCAACTTGAAAACGACACCATAGGCTGGGTGGAGAAATACAAGGTGCTGAAATATTGATTTGAAATTCCAAGACGTAGAATTTGCTATTTCTTTAATAAACAAGCTTTTTTTTTATCGATAAAAATAATAACATTGAAACTAATTGATTAAATATTAGTTGGTTAATTAAAATATGTATATATTGGCTCATAAATTCATTAAAAAATGGAATTATGAAAACAAATAGATTACTTATTTTAATGGTTTTATTTACCGTACAGCTAACTTCTGCACAGGTATTGTGGAGCGATAACTTTGATAACCTTACTTTAGGCAATGTAGGTACTGACGATACAGGTGTCACCCCAGGGCAAGGCGGATGGTATACCACATCGACTACCCATTCTATTCCTTATGTTGGGAATAATGATTTCAATATAATAACTGAGCCTGGCAGAGGAAAAGTATTAGAAGTAATAGGTCCTGCTGTTCAGTCGTCGTGGGGAAGTAGTAGTAAAATAGAGCAAAAAGGCTTAGAGCTATTGTGGGATAATAGAGCTGTAGGAAACGATGTTTTAAAAATAGAATATGATTTTTTTACAGGAAATGTTGCTTCTTCTTATCGTGGCGTAACCTTTTCGAACGTATTGAATTTTAATGATAGTAATTTAATAGAAATGCATTATAATGATCATTTAAATTTATTTTACGTTAATTGTTCCATCTGCACCCAGCCATTTTCGTGGGGGCGAATATTATCATCTACTGTTCCAACAAATACTTGGCTTAAGTTGGAATTATATTTAGATTATGTTAATGAAATATCATATTTCACTATTCCTTCTTTGGGAATAAGTGGTGTTTCGGGGTGGTTTTCTTCACTTAATTTTTCAGGAATGGAGTTATATGTAGGATCAGCAGCAGGGGCATCGCTACAAGTAATTCATAAATTTGATAATTTTCAAGTTTCTGCGGTAAACAAAGTTCCTTTAAGTGTTCAAGATTTTATTTCTAATAAATTCAACGTGTTTCCTAATCCTGCCAGTAATGTAGTTACAATAAACAATGCTGAAAATATAACTATAGAACAGGTAGAAGTTTTTGATATAAGTGGTAAAACTGTAAAGACACAGCAGTTTAACAATGAAAACCAGGTGCAGTTAAATATTGAAGAGTTGGCAAGCGGTTCGTATCTGTTACATATAAAAACAAATGAAGGTACAGCTATGAAAAAGTTGGTTAAAAAGTAAAGTTTTAAAAAAACTTTATTCTCAAAATATCGAAAATCGTCTTGGTAATGAAGACGATTTTTGTTTTTTATGATTAAATTGGTACTACGGATAATTTTGACATTTTTTAGTTAATCAATGTGTTTTGTAGCTTTTATTCTTAAATATTACACAGAATAAATTATTAAATTAGCTGTTTCATATAAAGTAAACTAGCTTTCTAGTCATTAATTACTCTAGATTTAATTAAAGATAAGTATATTTACTATTAAAAAAACGAAATGATGCAGACCGACAGCACCCAAACTCTTCTGAAAACTGTAGAATGTTCTTATTTTAAATGGCGTGATTTTAGTTTGTCCGAACGTATCGATACAGTTCGAGATATTAGAAATCGTTTGCTAGAAAATAAATTAGAATATGCCAAAGCGATTACATCAGATATGAATAAGCCCATAAAACAGGCACTTGCCGAAGTGGAAAAATGTGCCTATTTGTGTGATTACTATATTGAAAATGCGGCAATATTTTTAAAAGACCAGAGGGTAACTACAGCTTGGAGTGAGAGTAGAATTATCTTCCGCCCATTAGGAGTTCTGTTGGGTGTTATGCCATGGAATTTTCCTTTTTGGCAGGTTTTTCGTTTTGTAATTCCAGCTTTATTGGTTGGAAATACTTTTGTAATCAAACATGCTTCTAATGTTCCGTTGAGTGCACGTGCGCTAGAAGATGTTTTTAATGTGCCAACAATTAATTTTCCTGTTTATAAAAATTTACCTATTAAAAGCGACGAAGTTGCAGCGGTAATTGCAGATCCTGTGATAAAAGCTGTATCGCTTACCGGAAGTGAACAAGCGGGAAGAGCAGTAGCGGAAACCGCTGGAAAAAACTTAAAAAAATGTGTTTTGGAATTAGGCGGAAGTAATGCTTTTATTGTATTAGAAGATGCTGATTTAGAAGATGCTGCCGAGAAAGCAGTAAAAGCACGAATGCAAAACGCAGGACAAAGTTGTATTGCAGGAAAACGCTTTTTAGTTCAAGAAAATGTATATGCCGATTTTTTAAAATTGTTTGTTGAAAAATTAAAGACATTAAAAACAGGCGATAAATTCGATGAATCTGTTAATTTTGGAGCCATGGCTCGCGAAGATTTAGCAGAAGAATTGGAAAAACAATTGACCGAAAGTGTTTCATTAGGAGCAAAAATTGTAGCTGGAGGTAAAAGAGAAGGTGCTTTTTTTGAGCCAACAATTGTAACAGACGTCACTGTGGATATGCCAATTTTTAATCAAGAAACTTTTGGTCCACTTGCTGCTGTGGTTCCTTTTAAAACAATGGACGACGCTCTTGATTTGAGCAATCTGTCTAATTATGGTTTAGGAGTTAGTATTTTTACATCTGCACCAGAGAAAATTAATTCTTATTTACCTTTGTTTGAAGAAGGTGCAGTTTTTATTAATGAAATAGTGATATCAGATCCGCATCTGCCCTTCGGTGGCGTTAAAAACTCTGGATACGGTAGAGAGCTATCTGAGTTTGCATTGTACGAGTTTGCGAACATTCAAACGGTAGTATTGAAATAATTTTGTTGAAAATATTAAAAAATAGCTTTCCTGTTGATCTGTTGTTTGCTATATAACAAATTGATTCGATAAGTAGGTAAAGAATAAAAAAAACCGTCTGAAAAGTTGACTTTCCAGACGGTTTAATTTTAAAGATTTTATCGTTTAATTACTTGGCGTTGGCATAGTTCTTAGCAACTACATCCCAATTAATCACGTTGAAAAAAGCATTGATATAATCAGGTCTGCGGTTTTGGTAGTTTAAGTAATACGCATGCTCCCAAACATCTAAACCTAAAATAGGTGTTCCTTCACAACCGATTCCTGGCATCAACGGGTTGTCTTGATTGGCAGTACCACAAACTTCTAATTTTCCATTTTTAACACACAACCAAGCCCATCCTGAACCAAATTGAGTAGCCGCTGCTTTTGAAAAAGCATCTTTAAAAGCTTCAAAATTTCCAAATGCGCTGTTGATAGCTTCAGCTAAATCACCAGTTGGAGTGCCTCCAGCGTTTGGAGCCATTACTTCCCAAAACAAATTATGGTTGAAAAAACCACCACCATTGTTACGTACAGCTTTATTATCTAAATCCAAGTTTTTTAAAATATCTTCGATAGATTTACCAGCTAAATCTGTTCCTTCAATAGCAGCGTTAAGATTATTTGTATATGCTTGATGGTGTTTACTGTAGTGTATTTCCATTGTTCTTGCATCAATATGAGGCTCTAAAGCGTCAAAAGCGTAAGCTAATTTTGGTAATTCAAATGCCATAACTTAAATTATTTTAAAGATTAGTATTATTTTTATTCAAAATTACAAAAAAAATGATTCAGTAAAAATTATTTGTTCTTAAAACTTTATTAACTATAGCCTAGATAAAGTCTTAAATAGTTGTTTCTGAGTTGTTATTAATTTAAATGGGTGCAATTCATGTTTTTGATTTTTCGATGTCTTTTTCAAAATTCAATTTGCGGTTTTTTGGAATCAAAGTTGGTTTTGTTTTTTAGAATTTTAATGTGGTAATAGGATGTTTAGACCCTAGTAAAATACGTGAGAAATATGCTTTGCTTAGTTTTAAATCGAAAGAAAAATCTTACCTTGTAGGCAAATTTGAATTGTTTTGGAAAAAAAGGCTTTTACAATATATAACGCTTCTGCCGGAGCCGGTAAAACACATACTTTAGTTAAAGAATATCTGAAAATATTATTGAGTTATTCAGGGAAAGACGATGCATACAGACATGTTTTGGCTATTACATTTACAAACAAAGCGGTCAATGAAATGAAATCGCGAATTGTTGATTGTATTCACGCATTTAGCTTAAAGGAGATTCCAGAAAAACAACGCACGCTTTTAGAGCAAATTATTGAAGAAACGGGTTTGTCTGAAGCATTTATTCGAGAAAAATCGAAGCGGATCTTAAAAAATATCATTCATAATTATGCAGGTTTTGATATTTCCACCATTGATAAATTTACTCATAAAGTAATTCGCTCTTTTGCTTTTGATTTGAATTTGCCTTTGCATTTCGAAGTTTCCTTAGATACCGAAGCTTTGTTGCAAGAAGCCGTAGATGCATTGATTGCAAAAGCGGGTGTAGATCAGGAATTGACCACTTTATTGGTGGCATTTTCTTTAGATAAAGCAGAAGATGATAAAAGCTGGGACATTAGCAAGGAGCTAATGGAAGTGGGAAAATTGTTGCTGAACGAAAATAATAAGAAAGAATTAGAAGCTTTTAAAGACATCGAAATCGACACTTTTGTTCAGTTACAAAAACAGTTGAAAGAAAAAGTAAAAGATTTAGAAGAGCAAACTGTTTTCTTGGCTCAACAGAGTTTAGATCTTTTGGAAGAAAAAGCAGTGGATCTCAAATCGTTTAGAGGTGGACATTTTCCAAAACATTTGCAAAGTATCGTTGAACGAAAATTAAATAATAGCAATAAGAAATATTTCGAAGTAGAAGATATTGTTATAAATAAAACCGCAAAAGATAAAGAATTAATAGAAGGTTTGATTCCTGATTTACTGTCGAGAACCAAAGAGATCTACAAATTGTTTGGAAGTATTTATTTCTACGAAGCTTTCCTGAAGAATTTGGTGCCTTTGTCTTTGTTGAACTCTATTGGTTTAGAGATAGATCGCATTCAGAACGAACAACAAATTTTGTCTATTACTCAGTTTAATAATATCATTTACGAAGAGCTGAAAAATCAACCAGCTCCGTTTATTTATGAACGTTTGGGAGAGAAATACCGTCATTTTTTTATAGATGAATTTCAAGATACTTCCGAGATGCAATGGGAGAATTTAGTGCCGCTGATTGATAACGCACTTTCCGGAGAAGACGATTTTGGAAAAAAAGGCTCACTTATGATTGTGGGCGATCCCAAACAAGCTATTTATCGTTGGCGAGGTGGAAAAGCAGAACAGTTTATGGCGTTGAGCGGCCTTATGAATCCATTTTCGAATCCTTCAAAAGAAACCATTACTTTAGGAACAAATTATCGAAGTTATGCCAATGTAATTAATTTCAATAATGCCGTTTTTAAGTTTTTATCGACTGAATTCAGTCATCCCGAATATAAAAATTTGTACGAGAATTACTCTCACCAAAATACAACCAACAAAGAAGGTGGATACGTTAAAGTTTCGTTCATTGATGAAACTTTGGTTGATGAGGATCAATCTAAAGATGATTTGTATTTAGATCAAGTACTCGAAACGATTAAAAATGTACTGAATTCTGGTTTCCGATTGGGAGATATAGTTGTGTTAACACGGAAAAGTAAAGACGGTGTTAAGGTTGCCAATCATTTAACAAAAAACGGCATTCGGGTTTTGTCGTCCGAAACACTATTGATAAATAATGCTGCAGAAGTTCAATTGCTTTTGAATTTATTGAAGTTTTTAAAAAACAATCAAGACAAAGAAGCAAAAGTAATGATTCTGTACTATGTAGGAAGATATTTAGTAAAAGAAACCTCTGTACATGATCTGATCTGGAAAGGAATACAGCATTCAACAGAAGAGACTTTTCAAAGCTATTTAAAGCAAATTGGAATTGAAATTGATTTCAAAACATTGAGGAAAAATAATTTGTATGTCGCTGTTGAAATGTTGATTCACAGTTTTATTCCACAAAAGAAAACCGAAGCCTATGTGCAGTATTTCTTGGATTTGGTTTTAGAACGAACGGTGAAAAAGCAGTCAACAATAGCCGATTTTTTGAATTATTGGGAAGAAAATTATCAAAGATTAAGTATTCCGGCGCCTGAAAATGAAGATGCCGTGCGATTGATGACGATTCATAAATCAAAAGGTTTAGAGTTTCCAGTTGTTATTTATCCATTTGCAGACGATGATTTTTCAAGATCGCGAGATAAGTTGTGGGTCGATTTAGAATCAGATGAAAAATGGGAGATTCCAAAAGCTTTAGTCGATTTAAAAAACGATGTCGCTATGTACGGTAAAACTGCTCAGCGATTGTTCGAACAGAAAAAACAAGAAGAATTGCTAGATAATCTCAATGTGCTTTATGTGGCTTTAACTCGTGCCGAAGAGCAGTTGTATATCATCAGTAGCTACAAAGCTCAAGCAAACGGGAAATTGCCAAATAAGCTGTCTTCTTTTTTTGTTAAGTTTATTATGAATAATGATGAATGGCAAGAAGAAAAATTGGAGTATGAATACGGTTCTGATCAGCGATTATCTGTTGAAAGTAAAGATTTGCCAGAAAAACCTATCGCCATACAAAGTGTAGAAAAGCCATTGGATTCAGCAGTTATAAAGATTGCTAAAAGAGAGGCTTTGATGTGGGACACTAAACAGCAAGAAGCGATTGAAAAAGGGAATGTATTACATGAATTATTAGCTGAAATTTCCGATTTAAACGCGATTGAAAAAGTAGTACAAAGTGCAATGATTAAGGGATTGTTGACAATAAGAGAAAAGCAAGAAATAGAACTTCAGCTTAAAGAAATAGTAACACATCCAGAGTTGGTAGAGTTTTTTAATCCCGATTTTTTGATTTATACAGAAAGACCGATATTAAATAAGAAATATAAAAATATAAAGCCCGACCGTGTGGCGATTGATGGCAAAAAAGCATTCATCATAGATTACAAAACAGGGGAGGAAAAGAAAAAGCATCAACAACAAATCAATGAATATGCTTTGGCGCTTGAGGAAATGGGCTTTGAGGTAATAAAAAAAGTCCTCTTATACATTCAAGACGATTTAAAAGTGATATATTTGTAAAAACACAAAACATATTTAAAAAATTATGTACGGAAAAATTAAAGAGCACTTACAAGCTGAATTGGAAGATATTCAGAATAGCGGTTTGTATAAAAAAGAGCGTATCATTACTTCTCCACAAGGAGCTGAAATTACGATTGATACCGGAGAGAAAGTGTTGAATTTTTGTGCCAATAACTATTTGGGATTGTCATCACATCCCGAAGTGGTTCAGGCTGCTAAAGACACTTTAAATTCACACGGATTTGGTATGTCTTCAGTACGTTTTATTTGCGGTACTCAAGATATTCATAAACAATTAGAGCAAGAAATTGCCGATTTTTATGGAACAGAAGATACCATTTTGTACGCTGCAGCATTTGATGCCAACGGAGGTGTTTTCGAACCTTTGTTAGGCGCCGAAGATTGTATTATTTCAGACAGTTTGAATCACGCATCGATTATTGACGGGGTTCGTTTGTGTAAAGCAGCTCGCTACCGTTATGAAAACAACAATATGGAAGACCTTGAAAAGCAGTTGCAACAAGCAGTTGCCGATGGTCGTCGTTTTAAATTGATTGTTACTGACGGAGTTTTTTCTATGGACGGATTACTAGCTCCATTGGATCAAATTTGTGATCTAGCAGATAAATATGACGCCATGGTAATGGTAGACGAATGTCATGCTGCTGGATTTATCGGAGCAACCGGAAAAGGAACCTTAGAAGCTAAGAATGTAATGGGGCGTGTAGATATCATTACAGGTACTTTAGGTAAAGCTTTAGGTGGAGCGATGGGTGGATATACAACTGCTAAAAAAGAAATTATTGAAATTTTACGTCAGCGTTCTCGTCCTTATCTATTCTCCAACTCTCTTTCACCAGTAATTGTAGGAGCTTCATTAAAAGTATTCGAGTTGCTTAAAAGAGATACCAAATTGAGAGATCAATTGGAATGGAATACAAATTATTTCAAAAAAAGAATGAAAGAAGCTGGATTTGATATCATTGACGGTGATTCAGCAATCGTTCCAGTAATGCTTTATGATGCAAAGCTTTCTCAGACTATGGCTGATAAGCTTTTGGAAAAAGGAATTTATGTTATTGGTTTCTTTTTCCCGGTGGTTCCAAAAGGAGCAGCTCGTATTCGTGTACAACTTTCCGCTGCCCACACACAAGAACACCTAGATAAAGCTATTAAAGCATTCGTTGAAGTCGGTAAAGAATTAGGTGTTATTTAAAAAAACTTAGAAAAATGTTAAATGTTTAGTCGAAATATTTTGTATATTCGTCCAAACAAATTATTTTTGTCAAAATATTACGTAAGTAGAAATTAGAATAGTTATGAAACAATTAAAAGTATTTGTAGCTGCTTTGCTTTTAGCAGGTACCGCTACTCAAGCGCAGAATGCTGATCAGCCTTGGTCTATCACTGTGGGAGTTAATGCTCTTGATGGAGGTCGTTCGAGTGTTGCCAATGATTTTTCGGACAGATTCGGACAGTATTTCCAAACAGATAATTGGAGTATCTTACCATCAGCTTCTGTATTGAATGTATCTCGTTACATTGGAAGCAACGTGTCATTTGGTCTTACAGGATCTGTAAACAAAATGACAAAGATGGTGATGTCTGCTGAAGACAATCTAATCAATGGAGAATTCAACGGACAAAGAGTTATCGAAGGAACAGATTTGATGTACTACGGAATCGACGGACACTTCAAATACAGCTTCGGTGAATTGATTGGCTCTAAATGGTTCGACCCAGCTATTCATGCAGGTGGAGGTTATACTTTCTTAGGAAAAGCTTCTTCAGCACACGTTGGTGGTGGATTAGGAGTTACTTTCTGGTTCTCTGATAACATCGGATTAAACATAGCTTCAACTTACAAACATCAATTTGAAGACGATGGAGTAGTAAGAGGTAACAATATCTCTGTACCTACACATTTACAACATACAGCAGGGGTTACTTTCAGATTCGGAGGTAAAGATACTGATGGAGACGGAATCTTAGATAAATATGATGATTGTCCAGAAGAAGCAGGTTTAAAACAATTCAACGGATGTCCTGATTCAGATGGAGACGGAGTGCCTAATCATAAAGACGCTTGTCCAGATGTATTTGGTGATGTTGAATTCGACGGATGTCCAGATACTGACGGTGATGGAATCCCTGATCATGAAGATGCTTGTCCAGATGTATTTGGTGATGCTAAATTCAACGGATGTCCTGATTCAGATGGAGACGGAATCCCTGATCACTTAGACGAATGTCCACAAGAAGCAGGTCCAGCATCTAACAACGGATGTCCTGTTCCACCACCAGCTGATAGAGATGGTGACGGTGTGCCAGATAATGTTGATGAGTGTCCAGACGTTGCAGGTCCAGCATCTAACAACGGATGTCCTGAAGTGAAAGAAGAACACGTTAAACAATTGAATGACTACGGTAGAACAATTTTGTTTAATACAGGAAAATCTACTTTCCAACAATCATCTTATGCTACATTAGATAGTATGGCTGAGGTTATGAAACAATTCCCGAATGCTAAATTCGCTATCGAAGGGCATACAGATTCAACTGGTTCTGATAGAATTAACAACCCATTGTCTGAAGAACGTGCAAAAGCTGTTAAAGATTACTTGATCTCTAAAGGAATTGGTACAACTCGTTTATCTTCAGAAGGATTTGGATCTAAACGTCCAATTGCTGATAATAAAACATCTGAAGGACGCGCTAAAAACCGTCGTACAGAGGTTAGATTAGTAAAATAATTTAATTAAATATTTTTTAAAACGTCCCGATTATTCGGGACGTTTTTTTATATTTACTATATGGAACAGCCCGTTACTTTCTTAGATAAAATAGCGATAAAGCTAATTGATAAGCATCAATACGATTTTTCAAAAATTACAATTGTATTACCAAATAAAAGAGCTCGTTTGTTCTTGTTGGAATCCTTTAAAAAACACTCCACCCAAACTTTTTTTGCACCGAAGATCATCAGTATAGAAGATCTAATTGCCGATATTTCTCAAATTCAAATAGTGTCGGGCATAGAGTTGTTGTTTGAGTTTTATGAGGTATACAAAACTGTAACCCCAAAAAATAATCAGCAAGATTTTGAACAGTTTAGTAATTGGGCTAAAACATTACTACAAGATTTCAATGAAATTGATCGCTACCTATTAAAACCTTCACATGTTTTTGATTACTTAAAAGATATTGATGATATTAATCACTGGTCTGTGAAAGCAGAGGATCGGACGAGTTTAATCGAAAACTACTTGAGCTTTTGGGAGCAATTACCCACATATTACACAGCCTTAACCAAAAAAATGACAGAAGATCAACAAGGTTATCAAGGTTGGGCTTATAGAAAAGCGGTGGAAAAACTCGAGGATTTTACTAATAAAAATAGCGATCACTTATTTTATTTTGCCGGATTTAATGCTCTAAATGCTGCTGAGGAACATATCATGCAACATTTGTTGAAAAATGCAATGGCGCAAGTTTTCTGGGATACAGACGAAACCTTTTTTAACGACTCTTTTCATGATGCTGGTTATTTTGCAAGAAAGACCATTCAAAAATGGTCGTACTATAAATCACACCCTTACGAATGGATGGTGAATGAGTTTTCTGAACCAAAAAATATCGAAATCATCAGCACTCCAAAATCTGTTGGTCAAGCAAAGATAGTGGGGAGTATTGTTGAAAAAATACAGAAAAAAACCAATAGTCTTCAAAATACGGCTGTTGTTTTGAGCGAGGAAAACCTTTTGATTCCTGTTTTATATGCTTTGCCACAACAGGTCACATCATTAAACATTACAATGGGTTATGACAGTAAGTCGAATCCGGTTCAGCTGTTCTTTTCTAAGTTATTTAAAATGCAGGTTCATGCGATGACTCGTGGGATTAAAGCAGTTTATTACCATAAAGAAGTAGCTGATGTTTTAGCGCATCCTTTGGTTGAATTTCATTCCAAATCTAAAGAAATGATTGATGAAATCAATCGAAGAAACCTTTCTTTTTTCGATATTAAAAGTTTAGAGAGTTTTGCCAAAGCCAACGATTTGCTCAGTAAAATTATTAATCCATGGGAGGGCGATGTTTTGCAAATTATAGAGCGTTTAGAGCAGTTGGTTTTTATGTTGAAATACTACTTGCAAGAAGAAAACGACGACGTTTCACTGACTTTTTTATTTGCTTTTCACCAGGTTCTAAAAAAGATCAAAAACTATCAATTGACTTATCAAGTCATTGAAAATGCTCAGCAATTGTGGACGATTTATAAACAAACCATCGATTTGGCTGAAGTTTCATTTGAAGGGGAACCACTAGAAGGCTTGCAAGTTATGGGAGTGTTAGAAAGTAGGGTTTTGGATTTTGAAAATGTCATCATTACTTCATTAAACGAAGGGAAATTACCTGCGGGAAAATCCTCTATTTCATTCATTCCACACGACGTGAAACATGAATTAGGATTACCGACATTCAAAGAGAAAGATGCGATTTATACATACCATTTTTATCATTTGTTGCAACGTGCAAAAAACATTTATTTACTTTATAATTCAGATTCTGAAGGTTTGGATGCCGGAGAAAAAAGTAGATTTATTACACAATTGTTGTTGGAACCACAGAGTAAGCACCAAATCAATGTAGCGAATTATTTTGCTAAATCGCCCGAAACCATAAATGAACCGATGTGGATTAACAAATCACCGCTTTTAAACGAGAGGCTGAAGGAAATTGCCTCGGGAAAAGGGTTTTCTCCGTCTGCTATTGGAAATTATATGAGAAATCCAATACAGTTTTATACGCAACGCATCTTAGGAATTAGAGAAGTAGATGAAGTTGAGGAAAGTATTGCATTGAATACCTTAGGAACCATAATTCACAATAGTTTAGAAAATTTATACAAACCTTTTATCAATCAAAAGCTGACAGTTGATATGCTGCATTTGATGTTGAATAGATATCAAGCAGAGGTAACCATGCAATTTCGAATAGAATATTCTGATTCAGACAATCGACAAGGAAAAAACTTGTTAGCATTTGAAGTCGCAAAACGACATGTTTATTTGTTTTTGAAGCAAGAACAAGAGTATTTAGAACAAGGTGATGAAGTTGAAATTCTTGGGCTTGAAGTGCCATTAGAAGCAACTTTGAATGATGATTTATTGCCTTATCCAGTGAATTTGTTTGGAATTGCCGATCGAATTGAGTTGCGAAACGGAGGGTTGAGAATCATCGATTATAAAACGGGGAAAGTAGATTTAAATCAAGTTCGGATTCAACAAATTGAAGGAATAAGTGCTGATCTAAAGTTCGAGAAAGCTATGCAGTTATTGCTCTATGGATTGATGTATAAAAAACAAACCGATCTACCGTTGCAAGTAGGTATCTATTCTTTTAAAAACAGAAAATCGGGCTATTTGATGTTCGGATTGAAACAAGAAAAAGGCTATAAAGAAATCATTGACGATGAGATTGTGCAATTGTTTCAGAAAGAATTGGTTGATTTATTATTACAGATTTTAGATGTAGAAAAAGCGTTTGAGGAGCGTGTTGATTAAGTTGTTTTTTTAAGAAAATTACTGATGATAGTTGCTATTTCATCAAATGATTCAATGGTACTCACATGGCCGCCTTTCACAATATGAAGTTCCACTTCGGTATCTTGAACCTGATTTTTGATGTCTTCCAGAGGAATAATACTGTCGTTTTCTGCAGCTATTATCATCTTAGGATACGGACCAAAATGTAATAAAGCTTCTCGGTCTATTCTAACTTTCATTCCTTCCAACGAAGCGATTACTCCTTGCAATGGTGTTTTTAAGGCACGTTGAGTAAAAGCTTCTATCTTTTCTGGGAATTTTTCGTGTGAAGCTTTGTCAAATAAATTCTGAGTTGCCATGCGAATGAAACTGTTGCTGTTTTTTTTGACTACTTCAATAGCACGATCTCTATTGATTTTTTTGTCTTCACTGTCGGCCAAAGAAGAAGAGTTTAAAAGTACCAATGAACGAACATATTCTGGATACAATTCTGCAAATGCTAATGCAATGTATCCGCCCATAGAATGACCAATAAAATCAATCTTTCGAAGTCTTAGTTGAGAAATCAATGCAAAAAGTACGTCTGCCTGATCTTCCATGGTGTGTACATATCCCATGCATTCACTTTTGCCGTGTCCCATCAAGTCAGCAGCAATTACTCTATATCTCTTAGATAGCAAGGTTTGTAGCTCATTCCACATGAAATGATCCTCCAGAAAACCATGAAGTAAAAAGATTGTTTTTCCTTTACCACTATCGGTGTAATAGATTTCGGTATTTTTGTGATTAAAGGTCTTCAAGTTGCTTTTTTTTTACAAAAATAACAAAACAAAACTTATTATTTGAAATCATTGGTTTGTATTATGTTTAGTTGTAGTTTTGTTTGATTAAATTAGGATTATGAATTGGAAAAAATTACTTTTAATTGTAGCTTTTTTAAGTGTAAAAACTGTTAGTGCTCAAGTAGATGCCCAAAGTGAAATTATCAGTGATGCAACTGAAGTTGTGGTCGATGAGCCCATTTACAAGAAAGTAGATGTATTGGCAAAATATCGTGGTGGTTATGAAGTTTTAAGACAGGAACTTCAAGAAGCTGTAAAGATTTGTAAACGCGGTAGGTACAAGAGAAAAGTTGATTCTGAAGTGATAGCCGAAGTATTGGTTGATAGTAAAGGATGGGTCACCGAAGTTTACATCATAAGAGCTGCCACAGATTTATGTAAAGAAGAAATTATAAATGCGTTAAAGAGTTCAAAGAAGTGGATTCCTGCTCAAATCAATGGTAAAACAGTTAGTTCGTTTGTGCGAGTTAGTATCAATTTGCAGAGAGCACATTATTAAATAAATAGAAAAATAATAAAAAAACAGTCGAACTGTTTTTTTATTTAAAATAATGTTCTATATTTGTAGAACTAATTCTAAATAAGAAGAACATGAAGTTAACACCAGCAGAAGAGCAATTAATGCAATATGTATGGCAGCATAAAAAGGTGTTGCTAAAAGATTTAATTGAGAGTTACAACGATCCAAAGCCCGCTAAAACAACAGTGGCAACTACTGTAAAAAAATTAACAAAGAAAGGTTTTGTGGGCTATGACGAAGTTGGAAATACACGCGTATACTATGCAATTATAAAGAAAGAGAGTTATTTTTCTAAACAGATGAAAAATATGATTAATAAGTTTTTTGATAATTCTACAAGTCAATTTGCTTCGTTTTTTGCGAAAGAGGCATCGCTTACAAAAGAGGAATTAAAAAAACTTCGCGACTTAATAGATGATGAACTTAAACAAAAGTGATAGGATGAGCTACTTAATTAAAATTACAATTTTGTGGACAATTTTCAGTTTGATGTACTACTTTCTACTTAGTAATAAATCGATGTATCGGTTTAATCGATGGTATTTGTTGACTACATTCATTGGAAGTTTGCTTGTTCCGTTGATTCCTTTGCATGATATTTTTGGAAATTCAACAACTTTTCAAAATCTTTCAACAGTACCCGTGGTTCATCTAAGTGAATTGATCATCGATGTCAATAATGAATCAACGCAAACTTCATTTAGCTGGGAATTTATAATAAAAGTATTATTTGGAATAGGAACTTTAATTGCCCTATTGCGCTTTGTAAAAGAATTAAATAAAATCAGAAGGTTATATCAGCAATCAGAAAAAGAGTTTTATGACGGATTGGTTGTTTGTAAAACTTCACAACCTACTCAGGTTTTTTCTTTTTGGAACACCGTTTATATAGAAAAGAATCTATTTGAAACGATCAATGAAAGATCGGCCATCTGGATTCATGAAAAAACACATATTAATCAAAAACATTCCATCGATATCCTAGTTATAGAGTTTTTCAAGCTTATTTTTTGGTTTCATCCGATGGTTTATTTGTACGAACGGCACATTAAAATGAACCACGAATATTTGGCAGACGAAACGGTGCTCAAGCAAATCAACGATGTCAAATCCTATCAATATCAACTTTTAGATTATCTAGAAAATACAAACAACTCATTAGCTTCAACATTTAATTTTAAACTTACTAAAAAACGATTTATTATGATGAAAAGTAAAACCACTCCAACAGTTAAAATGATGACCAAAGCATTTGTGATATTTGGGATCCTAACAACTACCACTTTTGTTGCGTCTGCACAGGTTAAAAAAGTAGAGCCTACAGAAACAATCGAATCAAAAAATGAAGAGGGAGTTTTGAGTTATGTTGGACAAAAAGCGAGGCCAAAAGAAGGAATACAAAGTTTTTATCAGAATTTTGTAAGTGCTTTTGATGCTAAGAAAATTGTTTTTAATGACACAATAGTTTATACAAGATTACGATTTATTGTGGAAAAAGATGGAAGTCTTACCGACATTCAAGCCGTTGGTGACAAACAAAACAAAGAGCTTTCTGAAGAAGCTATACGGGTTTTAAAAACAATGCCTAATTGGATTCCTGCAGAACACAACGGAGAAGTTGTGCGTTCTTACTTTGTAATACCAATAAAAATAAGTGATAATAAATAGTAATGAAATCGTGTGTCTTTGTAGTAATAATGCTTTTCGTTTCATGTAAAATTAATCAAACAAAAAACAATTTCCCAGTACGAAAGTGGAAATATATCTCTAAATCAGGAGGAAATACGGATCTTGTTGTGGCAAAGTATAATCGCTTTAGTCATGAAAAGAGAAAGTGGAGATATTACTACAACGATACTTTATACCGAATCTAAAAATATTATTATCCCTTTTGCGTGAATGTGTCGTATCATTCCAATGGAGCTATTGCAGAAATTGGGAAAAGTACGTTATCGCATTCTTCATGGAAAAAATACGGTGTTTGGTATTTTTTTGACGAAAATAATGTGTTGGCCGATTCTATTGTTTATGAATAAAAAATTATGAACATCTGTTTTGTGAAATAAACACTTTTGATTGATAATTATCTGTATTCAATATTATTTTATTTAAAAAGAATAGAGTCTTTTAGAGTTTTGAATGAACTGAAAAAAGAGGCTGTCTCATAAATAGAAACAGCCTCTTTTTCATTTTAATATCCTCAACAAACAGCCTAATTATTGTTATTTATTGAATATTTAGCTATGTAGAGGCCTTATTTTATAAAACTGTTAATCAAAAATCGTCTAAAATGACTTTTGAGACAGCCTCTTTACTATTTTTTTAAGTGAATTTAAAATGATTTAAATCTGAAAATCTATTTTGTTAATCACGTTTTTATCCGTGAACCGTTTCTTTTTTACCATATTTTTGAATAAGCTCGCCTTCAAAATCCAACCATTCTTTCCAACGTTTGTCAACGTCAACGCGTTCGGTATATTTTTTAGCGAATCTTAGAAAAGTAGTATAATGTCCGGCTTCAGAAATCATGAGTTCTCTGTAGAATTTGGCTAATTCCTCGTCCTTAATATTTTCAGAAAGTACGCGAAAGCGCTCACAACTTCTAGCTTCAATCATTGCTGCAAATAACAAACGATCGATAAAAGCATCATTCCTACTGCCGTCTTTTTTCATGAATTTATAAAGCTGGTTCACATAATCATCCTTACGTTCGCGGCCTAGCGTATAGCCACGTTCTTTAATAATGTCGTGCACCATCTTGAAATGCTCCATTTCTTCAATAGCTATTTCGGTCATCGAAGTAACTAAATCTTCATGTTCAGAATTGTAAGTGATAATTGTAATGGCATTGGTGGCTGCTTTTTGTTCGCACCAAGCATGATCGGTTAAAATTTCTTCAAGATTACTCTCAGCGATATTCGCCCATCGTGGATCGGTCAATAATTTTAGTCCTAACATATGAAAAGTACTTTTTTAGCAAACTTACAAATAAAAATCGAGTTGCCACTTTCGAAAAATTGAACTTACTTTGTGGGATGAATCCACGAATATTAATAATTGGTTCTGTTGTTCCCGAACCCACTTCTTCAGCAGCTGGCTGGAGGATGCTGCAATTGATTGAACAGTTGAAACAAATTTCATCTGATGTTCATTTTGCTACAGCAGCAACCAAGTCGGAACGTTCATTTTCTTTAGAAGATATCGGTGTAGAACAGCATTCAATTATTTTAAACGATTCTTCTTTTGATGATTTTGTGATGCAATTAAATCCGCAAATTGTAATGTTTGATCGTTTCATGATTGAAGAGCAGTTTGGTTGGCGAGTAAAACAAAGTTGTCCGAATTGCATAACGATATTAGATACTGAAGATTTACACTTTGTAAGACGTGCTCGCGCCGAAGCTTATAAGAAAAATTCACAAGTTAATTTGGATACAATAGATTGTTACAGAGAGCTTTCTTCTATTTATCGCTGTGATTTGTCTATAGTTATTTCTAAAATTGAATACGATTTGCTCGTAAATCATTTTCAAATTCCAAAAAAACAAGTGTTGTATCTTCCATTTATTGAAAAACCAATAAAAAAGGAAGATTTTGATAAGTTGCCTACTTTTAAAGATCGAAAAAACTTAATGTTTATCGGCAACTTTATCCACGAGCCCAATTATCAGACTGTAGTTTTATTGAAAAAGCTTTGGAACGATTTAAGGAAACAGCTTCCAGAAACAGAACTGCATGTGTATGGCGCGTATCCACCACAAAAAGTTTTGCAATTACACAATGAAAAAGAACGATTTATCATAAAAGGGGAATCGGAAGATGTAAATGAAACTATGAGAAATTATAGATTATTAATCGCGCCAATTCCTTTTGGAGCAGGATTAAAAGGAAAGTTTATTGATGGATTTAAAAATGGTCTGCCTAATATAACAACAAAATTTGGTGCAGAAGGAATGGATGTTGAGAGTTGGGGAGGAGTGATCGAAGAAAATGAAGAGGATTTTGTAGATAAAACGGTTCTCTTGTATAATGATGAAGATTTATGGTCGCAATCTCAACGCAATGGAATACATCTGGTTAATCAGTATTTTTCTTTATCGATATGGAACGGTGTTTTAAAAGAAGCTATCGATAATATTTTGGATAATCTTCTTGCACATCGAAGCGATTTGTTTGTGCAGAAAATATTGTGGCAAAACATTTTACAAGCTACAAAATATATGAGTTTGTGGATTGAAGCCAAAAACAAAGAATAGATGAAATAAAAACTTTATAGGATAAAAAAAAGTAGTATATTTGCTGAGATTTATTAGAAAAATAAAAGAATTATTATGAGTCAAAATGGTAAAGACACAAGTGGAAACGCATTAAAATATAGTTTGATACCACTTTTTATAGGAATAGCAGTGATCTTTTTTTTATACCGAGCTTGTGGAAATTCAACTTATGAACCACAACCTAAATCATCAACTACTCCTACTGTAGTAGAAGATAAAGCGTCTTTAGATACATTAAACGATGCGGATTCTTTAGAGGTAAAAGAAGACGATGCAGCATAACCAAAAATCCTGATATATATAGTGTCAGGTTTTTTGTGTTTTTTTTTGTTTCTGATTTTTCGATCTTTTTATATTACAATTACACCTGTCAGTATACTGAAATTGCTCGAATTTTAGATTTTTAAAAAGTATAATTTCATTTTTTTTATAATTCTTGTGATTGTAAATTATTGAAAATCGGAATTATAGAATTTGAATAGAATTTCAGGTAAAAAAAACACAAAAAAATACTGTAAATAACAATTAATTGTTATATTTGCACTCACAAAATCAAGCAAAGATTTAAAAATAAATGCGGAAGTAGCTCAGTTGGTAGAGCGTCAGCCTTCCAAGCTGAATGTCGCGAGTTCGACCCTCGTCTTCCGCTCTTGGAAAATCAAACGAAGATTTAAAAATCGTAAATGCGGAAGTAGCTCAGTTGGTAGAGCGTCAGCCTTCCAAGCTGAATGTCGCGAGTTCGACCCTCGTCTTCCGCTCTTGGAAAATCAAACGAAGATTTAAAAATCGTAAATGCGGAAGTAGCTCAGTTGGTAGAGCGTCAGCCTTCCAAGCTGAATGTCGCGAGTTCGACCCTCGTCTTCCGCTC
>CAYNIM010000017.1:0-46200 GCA_964397335.1 uncultured Flavobacterium sp. | reverse complement strand
ACTGATTTTTAATCTTTTGAGCAACTTTTTCTATAATGCACTACGGGTTAAAATAGATTTAAATCATGGCAAATTAAAACAAGTTGGTTTACACTTTTTTATTTTTCAAAAAATATTGAGAAGCAGTTTTGTATCAAAACTCTTTATACTATCTTTGACAAGGTAAAAGCTCTTTTTATGAAAGTACTTCGTATTAAAAATATGGTATGTCCCAGGTGTATTATGGTCATTGAAAAAACAATGGAAGACCTTGGATTTGAATTGAATGATGTTGATTTGGGAATTATTGAATTTCACGAACCAATCTCGTTGAATGATAAAGACAAAATAGAAAAAGCAATTACTCCATTAGGTTTTGAAATACTTGAGGACAGGAAAAGCATGTTAGTAGAGCGTATTAAAACACAAATTATTGAACTACTTTCTAAAGACGTAAATTATTTAACAATAACACTTTCCGAGTATTTATCTAGTAAATTACAAATTGAATATCGAACGCTTAGTCAGTTGTTTTCCACTCAGGAATCACAAACAATTGAACAGTATTATATTTTACAAAAGATTGAAAAAGTAAAAGAGCTATTGGTTTACGATGAATTGACATTAAGCGAAATAGCTCATAAAATGAACTATAGTTCTGTTGGGTACTTAAGTAATCAATTCAAGAAAATTACCGGATTAACTCCTTCACATTTTAAGGAAATCAAACAGTCAAAAGAGCGAATTAAATCAAAGAATTAATAGACTTTTACTTATTTTCTTTAAGAAAAGCTATTAATTTTTCCACCGCAAGTCCGCGATGACTTAATCTGTTTTTTTCTTCTAAAGTCATTTCAGCAAAAGTTTTTTCAAAATTTTCTGGTTGAAAAATTGGGTCGTAACCAAAACCGTTATCACCGATTTTCTCAGTAGTAATTTGGCCTTTAACTATTCCTTCAAATAGATGCTGTTTATTGTTGATATTTAAGGCTATAACGGTTTTAAATTGTGCGCTTCTGTTTGAAATACCATCAAGTTTTTCTAGCACCAAATTCATGTTTTTTTCTGCATTTTTTTCTTCTCCAGCAAAACGTGCAGAATACACTCCAGGTGCTCCATTTAAGGCTTCAATTTCTAGACCTGTGTCATCGGCAAAACAAGGCAGTTGATATTTTTCGCTAATAAAATCAGCTTTAATAATGGCGTTTTCTTCTATTGTTTTACCATATTCATCGATATCTTCCAGATGTCCTATTTCTTCTAAAGTTACAATTTGAATAGAATCGGGTAATTGTTTTTGAACTTCTTCAACTTTGTTTTTATTGTTCGATGCAAAAATGATTTTCATAATTTAACTTATATAATTCCAAATGTTGTTTTTTCTTGCTAAAGCCACAAAAGCCGCTTTTAATTCTTGATGTTCTGTTTTTTCAAAATGAAGATCATTTTTCAATAATTCGATAGCTTTTACACGTGCCAATTTTAAAATCTCTTGATCTTTAACCAAATCTGCAATTTGTAAATTCAAAATACCACTTTGTTGTGTTCCCATAATGTCGCCAGGACCACGAAGCTTCAAATCGATTTCAGAAATTTCAAATCCGTCATTCGTTTTGCACATGGCATCCATTCTCACTTTTGTTTCATTACTCAATTTGTTCCCAGTCATTAGAATACAATAGCTTTGTTCTGCACCTCTTCCCACACGGCCTCTTAATTGATGCAATTGACTTAATCCAAATCGTTCGGCACTTTCAATAATCATCACACTTGCATTGGGAACATTTACGCCTACTTCAATTACCGTCGTCGCAACCATAATATTTGTTTCTCCTCTTTTAAAACGTGCCATTTCCACGTCTTTATCTTTTGGTTTCATTTGACCGTGAACTACGCTAACGGAATATTCAGGAAGTGGAAAATCTCTACTAACGGCTTCGTAACCTTCCATCAGATTTTTATAATCCAAGGTTTCACTTTCTTGTATCAATGGGAAAACAATATAAACCTGTCTACCTTTTGCAATCTCACCTCGAATAAAATGCCAAACTTGTAACCTTTTGCTTTCGAAAAAATGTAAAGTTTGAATTGGTTTTCTTCCAGGTGGTAATTCGTCAATAACAGAAACATCTAGATCTCCGTACAAACTCATTGCTAAAGTCCTGGGAATTGGAGTTGCTGTCATGACTAAAACATGAGGAGGTAAATGGTTTTTCTTCCACATTTTTGAACGTTGCTCTACACCAAATCGATGTTGTTCATCAATAATTGCTAGACCTAAGTTCTTAAATTGAACTTTTTCTTCTAAAAGTGCATGCGTTCCAATAAGAATTTGAATGTTGCCATTAAGTAATTCTTCGTGTATTTGTTGTCGTTCTTTTGCTTTTGTAGAACCTGTTAATAGTGCAACATTTACATCAATTTTTTCAGCCATTTCCTTAATTCCTACAAAGTGTTGATTAGCTAGAATTTCAGTTGGAGCCATTAAACTAGCCTGAAAACCATTATCTAACGCAAGCAACATTGACATAAAACCAACAATGGTTTTTCCAGCGCCCACATCACCTTGCAATAAACGGTTCATCTGAGCTTCTCGAGCCATATCTGTACGAATTTCTTTGATAACACGTTTTTGCGCATTCGTCAAAGGGAAAGGTAAATGTTCGTGATAAAAAGAATTGAAATAATCACCTACTTGTTTAAAGGCAAAACCTTTGATACGTTGCTTTCTAATTACATTTTTTGAAAGTAATTGAAGCTGAATAAAAAACAACTCTTCAAATTTTAAACGAAAACGAGCTCTGCTTAGCAATTCATTACTCTTAGGAAAATGTACATTAAAAAAAGCTTCTTTTTTTGATAAAAGTCTCAATTCCTCAATTAAATAATCGGGAAAAATCTCTTTAAATAAATGATGAGTTTCAATAAAAACCTGTTGCATCATTTTAGTTATCGATCTGTTTGAGATGTGCTTTTTTATTAATTTTTCGTTGGAAGGGTAGACCGGCTGTAAAACAGTTTGAAGGTTTTTTTTATGTTCTTCTGTAGTTTCAATCTCTGGATGTGGCATCGAAAAAACTCCGTTGAAGTAATTTATTTTACCAAAAACCACATATGGTTCATTAATTTTTAAGCTTTCTTGAATCCATTTGTATCCTTGGAACCAAACAAGTTCCATATTGAGTTGTCCATCTGTGAAAGTGGCAACCAGCCTTCGACCTCTTTTTTGTTCTACTGTTTTTATATGAATTATTTTACCCACAATTTGTATTTCAGATTGTAAGCTTTGATTCAGCTCTGAAATTCGATAATATTTAGTCCGATCAAGATATTTATACGGATAAAAATTCACCAGATCCTTGTAGGTAAAGATCTGAAGTTCCTTTTTTAATACAGCAGCACGCTGGGGACCAACTCCTTTTAAATATTCGATCGGCGTGTCTAATAAATTCTGCTGCATTAACTTTAAATTTTTTCAAAGTTAAAAGTTATTGTCGAAATTCAAAAATTGGAGGCAGCTATATTTTAATGAAATTAAGTTCATAACCGCACATTTTCTGCTTTTAGAAGTTTAATCTCTTATAAACTTTATACTGAATAGCTGAAGTTTTAATAATCAGATTTTGAATTTAATGGATTCCATCATTAGTTCTTTTAGCTCATCTAAATATAGATACCTTTTATTTTAGTTATAATCTATTTTTTGATTTTATTAAATAAGTATAAATCCAAGTCAAAGTAAAGGTTGGTATTACGTCAGTTCCTGGTAATAATTCTTCAAAAAATGCAAGTAAACCTCCCACTTTTCCAACTGTTCCTTTGTACATTGATTTGAGTAATATTGCTGCAATCGGTGCCCAAACAACGTCGGAAAATTCACCTATTAATGGGATAGAAAAAGACAACATTCCAATTGCATCAAACAACAATCCCATAAATAACAAACGGTATTTTGCTCGCCCATTAACTTGTTCTTCAGATTTTATGATGATTTCATTCATAGTATTCATTTTTAAATGAATAAACAAATTTTGTGCCAAAGATTAGCGTAAATATTCTTTAAAAAAAGTTTGAAATTTATCAATTTTAGGGGCAATTACGGCAGCGCAATAACTATTTTCTGGATGCTTGTTGAAATAATCATAATGTTCCGCTTCTGCAGGATAAAAAGCAGTAGCTTCACTAAGCTGAGTGACTACCGGTTTACCAAAAAAATTTTGGTCGTTCAAAATTGATATAAAACGCTTTGCTTGAGTTTTTTGATCTTCATTGGTATAAAAAATCTCACTTCTATACTGTGTGCCAATATCATTTCCTTGTCGATTAAGAGTAGTAGGGTTGTGGGTCGCAAAAAAAACTTCCAATAATTGTCTGTAAGAAACTTCATTGGAATTATAAATAATTTGTAAAGCTTCTGCGTGACCAGTTGTGCCGGTACAAACTTCTTTATAGCTTGGATTTTCTAGTGTTCCACCAATAAATCCTGGGACTACTTTTTCTACTCCTCTAATTTTCTGAAAAATAGCTTCGGTACACCAAAAGCAACCGTTAGCCAAAATGGCAGTTTCTTGATTTTCAGTTATCATTTTTGCTTATTTTTCTATAAAACTACAACAAAATTAAAAAACAAGTTCTTAAAAAATGGATTTTTTTCGTCAAAAAATTACTTAGAGAATTCTGAGTAGATTCTTGTGCTATGAACAAAACTTTCATTAATTTCGTTATTAAAATTTTAAGATGATAAAAGCGCAACACCTCAGTAAGAAATTTGATCGATTAGAAGTGCTAAAAGATGTTTCCCTCGAGATTAAAAAAGGGGAAATCGTTGCGATAGTTGGCGCCTCTGGTGCTGGAAAAACCACTTTACTTCAAATTTTAGGAACTTTAGATAGACCCGATAATAATCCAGAATCAAGCTTGATTATCAATGATATAAATGTTTTGAATTTAAAAGAAAAAGAGCAAGCTACTTTTAGAAATAAAAACTTGGGCTTTATATTTCAATTTCATCAATTATTACCAGAATTTACAGCAATTGAAAACGTTTGTATTCCTGCTTTTATAGCTGGTAAATCTCGAAAAGACGCAGAAATTGAAGCAAAAAAACTTTTAGACTATTTAGGATTAGATCACAGATATCAACATTTTCCTTCTGAATTATCAGGTGGCGAGCAACAAAGAGTTGCAGTTGCGAGAGCGTTAATTAATAAACCTGCGGTAATTTTTGCTGATGAACCTTCTGGAAATTTGGATACGCAAACTGCAGAGAACTTACATGATTTATTTTTCAAATTACGAGATGAATTTGGACAAACCTTCATTATTGTAACACATAACGAGGATTTGGCTAATTTGGCCGATCGAAAATTAATAATGAGCGACGGAAAATTTATCAATTAAAATACAACTTATGAATACTTTTATAAAGAAAATAGTTCAAAATAGGGAGGTTTTTATAGTTGAAGACAGTGAAGGAATTGGAATGGCTCAATCACTTCTTTTTCAAGATGATGAAGGTGTTCCGGTAGGTGTGATTTGTTTTTGGTCTGAAGAACTAGACGCTAAAAAATGTTGTGCTGAAGATTGGAAATCATATCATACGCAATCAATATGTCTAGCGACTTTTATTGAAGATTATTTAGTGCCAATTTATAATGAAAGTTTGATTGTAGGTTTGAATTTCGACGAAAAAATGCAAGGTTTAGAAGCTGACCCTTTGAATCTATTAGAAATACTAATCTTGGAATTAAAAAAACAAAACTGCTCCTTAGAATTTGAGTATTTTAAAGACTTAAATGATCTAGAAAAACAAATAAATCAATTACTTACCATAGAATAAACTACATGAAAAAAATAATTTTATTTGCATTTGTGCTTTCGAGCATGTTGGTAACAGCACAACGAAATTTAACTATTGAAGAAGCCACATTAACTGCTCAAAAAGGTTTTGCACCCCAAACTGTTTACAGTGCACAATGGAGAACAGACTCGGCACTTACTTATATGGCAGCTCCATATAACGCTTTGACTGAAATGACGAGTAAGGGTGAAAATACTCAGCAATTTTTAACCGTAGAGGATTTAAAGAAAGCTCTTTCTTCAAAAATTAATGGAGAAGTTCACTTGTCAATGATGCCATTTTCATATCAATGGGAAAGTGAAAATGAATATGCTTTTACTTACACAGACGCAGCGTCTAAATATTATGTAATTTACGATACAAAAACAAAAGAAATTTCTAAATGGATTCCTTATGGAGGTAATGCAAAAGAAGAGGAGGTAGCTCCAAATAAATCATTTGTTGTATGGTTGGATGACAATAATATTAAAGTGTCTTTTGAAAACGGTACTACGTTAAATGTAACCAACGACGCCCTTGGAATAGTTAACGGAAGTAGTAATACTCATCGTCAAGAATTTGGTATCAATAAAGGTTTTTGGATCAGTCCCGATAGTAAGAAAATTTTGTTTTACAAAAAAGACGAACAAATGGTCGCTGATTATCCATTGACAGATTTTTCTACAAGAATAGCTGAAAACAAGCCTTTTAAATATCCAATGTCAGGAATGAAATCAGAAGAGGTTACTCTAAATGTTTATACTATAGATAGAAAAAACACAGTAAAATTGGCGATTTCAGGAGATAAAGAACAGTTTTTAACCATGCCAACTTGGTCTCCAAATAGTGATTTTGTTTATACTGGAGTCCTTAATCGCGGACAAGACCATTTGAAATTACAATCTTATAATGCAAAAACAGGACAGTTTCATAAACAACTTTTTGAAGAAAAAAGTAGTACTTACGTAGAACCATCTCATTCGTTAAAATTCATCAACAATCAAGAGTTTATCTACATTTCTGACAAGGAAGGTTTTCGTCAAATGTACCGTTACAATATTCAAGGCAAACAATTAAACAGTTATTTATTTAATGATGTTGTTTTTAAAAACTTTGTCAAAGTAAATACCAAAGAGATTTACTATATCGGAACAGCCAATCAAGGATTAGATAAGTTGTTATATAAAACTGATATTAAATCTGGGAAAACTTCAATTGTAACCAAGTCTTCGGGAACTTTTAATATAGAAATGAATCCTTCAAACACATGGTATTATGCACAATTCACCAATTTTGATACACCAAACAATATTAGTTTGAATGAAATTGAAGGAAGTAATACAATTGAAATTTTGAACGCAAAAAATCCTTTCGAAGGAAAAATAAATTTACCTAAAGTTGAATTGATAACATTGATGGCAGCAGATGGTAAAACACCATTAAACGGACGACTTACTTACCCAGTGGATTTCAATGAGAATGAGAAATACCCAGTAATGATTTATGTTTACGGTGGCCCACACGCACAATTGGTAACAAATCGTTTCAATGGCGGTGCAGGTGGTTTTGATTATTATATGGCTCAGCAAGGTTTTGTTGTATTTACTTTGGATAATCGTGGGAGCGACAATAGAGGTAGAGATTTTGAACACATAATACACAGACAATTAGGTCAGGCTGAAATGCAAGATCAATTGAGTGGAGTAACATTTTTAAAGTCGAAGAAATTCGTCGATGCTGATAGAATTGGAATCTATGGTTGGTCTTACGGAGGATTTATGTCAACTGGTTTGATGTTAAATCATCCTGAAATATTTAAAGTAGGAGTAGCAGGAGGTCCTGTAATAGATTGGAAATGGTATGAAGTAATGTATGGTGAACGCTATATGGACACACCTGAAGAAAATCCTGAAGGATATGCGAAAACTTCGTTATTAGACAAAGCGGGACAATTAGAAGGGCGTTTATTGATGATTCATGGCGCTCAAGATCCAGTGGTTGTTCAGCAGCACAGTATGGAATTTATAGAAGCTTGTATCAAAGCTGGTAAACAAGTTGATTATTTTCTATATCCAACTCACGAACATAATGTTTTAGGTAGAGATCGTATACATCTCAACGAAAAAATAGCAGATTATTTTATCACTCATTTGAAAAAGTAATTCACACTGTCCAAGGAATCTTGGACAGTTTTTTTTAATATAAATTTTAGTACATCAAGAAATTCCGACAACATATGGAATAAAAAAAGGCTGCCTTATAAAGACAGCCTTTTATTTTATATCAAATCAGTAATTAAAACTGTTCTCTTCCGGCAAAATGGAAAGCAGCTTCAATTTCAGCATTTTCATCAGAATCAGAACCGTGTACGGCATTTTCTCCGATAGATTTCGCGTATTTTTTACGGATAGTTCCTTCTGCAGCTTCCGCAGGATTAGTAGCTCCAATCAATGTACGAAAATCCTCTACAGCGTTTTCTTTTTCTATAATTGCTGAAACAATCGGACCTCTTGACATGAATTCAACCAATTCTCCATAAAAAGGGCGTTCGGCATGAACTTCATAGAACTTCTTTGCATCAGCAACAGTAAGTTGAGTTAATTTCATCGCTACGATTCTGAAACCAGCTTCAGTAATCATATTCAAAATTCCACCGATATGTCCTGCTTCAACAGCATCGGGCTTAATCATAGTAAATGTTCTTGTAACTGCCATTTTGTTTTTGTTTTTTATGCGACAAAAATAATTATTTTTATTGTATTAAACTAACTTATCTAAAAAGTTTGTAACTTTATGAAAAGCAAAATTTAATGAAAAAGGAAATTGAAAATAGAGCAGATTTGTCTTTATTAGTACATACTTTTTATGATCGTGTCCGTAAGGATGAAGAGTTAGGTCCAATTTTTAACTCTATAATTACAGATTGGGAAGCGCATCTTGAAAAAATCACTGATTTTTGGGAGCAACATCTTTTTGGAATTCATAAATATCATGGTGATCCAATTGAAGCTCATAATAGAGTAGATGAAGTGATGGAAAATACTATATCTGCTCATAATTTCGGGACGTGGCTCTTTTACTGGCTCAATACATTGGATGAGTTGTTCGAAGGAAAAAATGTAGAAACCCTTAAGTTTAAAGCCCGTAAAATGCAAACGGTATTTTTCCTGAATATTGTTCAAAACAGAGACTAGATCAAATTTATATGTTTGATACTATTTTTACTTAATTCTTATTCACTTTTATAAAGATCGTACTAAATTAAAACTACAATTATACATGTTTTTTACATCAATCATATTTAAATATATTTTTTATGATACTGATTGAGTAAAATATTCTCGAAATATTATTAAAATTAAATTAACTATATTATTTGAGCTTTTTTTCATTTTTCCAATTTAACAATTCAATTATGCTTAATTACCATGTATCCTTTAAAGAAGTAAGTTGTTCATAGCTTTTTAAAAGAATAACTATCTAATATTAAAATTAATCTTTAGTAATTAATTTATGATATTATTTTTTTTATCATAAATATCTCAAATGTTAATTAAGGTTAATTTAATAAAATGAGTTAAGTTTTTGTAATTAAACAATAGTTAACTTGTTTAAGAGTTTTAATCGCCCTATCTTGTAGCTTTAATAAGCTGTTCAATCAAGCAGCGAAAAAAAATGTTATGAATAAACTTTTTGGGGCAACTCCTATTTCTTATGACAACTTAGATCAAATAGAACAACAGGCCGGAGATTTAATAGTATATGCCATACCCGCTATGGCTTTTTTTACGCTATTAGAAATTTGGTATTCTTGGTATTCTAATAAACGGAATTATGATACTAAAGAAAGTTTGGGATCATTGTTTGTTGGTTTAGGCAATGTGGCTATTAATTTATTATTTAAAGCCGGTCTTATTTTAGGCTCTGTTTACATCTATAATTTGGTGCCATGGAGAATGGAGTTTAATTGGTGGACTTTGTTTCCTTGTTTATTGATTTATGATTTATGTAGTTATTGGGCACACAGAGTATCGCATTTCAATCGTTTTTTTTGGGCAACTCATGTAATTCATCATACAGCAGACAATTATAATCTTACAGTTTCATTCCGTTTGAGTTGGGTACAACATTTCAAATTGCTTTTCTTTTTACCAGTTGCTTTATTAGGATTTCACCCTATCATCTTTTTTCTTGTCAATCAAATCTCGGTGTTGTTTCAATTTTGGCAACATACAGAATATATTGGAAAGTTGCATCCCGCCATCGAAAGCGTAGTTGTAACCCCATCTAATCATAGAGTACATCACGGTTCTGACGAAAAATACATCGACAAAAATTTTGGTGCTATTTTCATTTTTTGGGATAAACTTTTAGGTACTTATCAACCAGAAGAAGAACGCCCAACCTATGGCATTACTACGAAAATGGAACATAAATTAGATCCATTGCACTTAAACTTTCACGAATACGTAAGTATGTATGAAGATATAAAAAATGCAGATACCCTAAAAGAAAAGTGGTTTTTCACATTTGGGCCTCCAGGTGAAATTGCTAAGAAAAAGAAGCAATTTTCGAAATCGTAAAGAAGAAGGTAGAAGTAGAAGGCTAATATGACAAAGGAAGTCTCGTAGGAAAGATTTTAAATAAATAAGAAGCTGTCAGGAAAGTTGATTCATTCATTTTGGAATGTACTTTCATGACAGCTTCTTTATATGAATACTATTTAATGATCGTTTGTTTACGATCTGGACCTACAGAAATTACTTTAATAGGCACATTTAAATATTCCTCAATAAATTGAATATATTCTTTCAATTCGATTGGTAAATCTTGGTAAGTAGTAAGTCCAGTTAGGTCTTGTTTCCAACCTTTTTTCTCTACGTATATCGGTTGAATATTTTCTGGTTCAATATTATAAGGTAAATGATCTATTTCTTCTCCTTTATATTGATATGCAGTACAAACTTTTAGTGTTTCAAAACCAGATAATACATCTCCTTTCATCATATACAACGCGGTAACTCCATTGATTTCCACTGCATATTTCAAAGCAACTAAGTCTAACCAACCACAACGACGAGCACGTCCAGTTACAGAACCAAATTCGTTACCCACTTTTGCCATTGTTGATCCGGTTTCATCAAAAAGCTCTGTAGGAAACGGTCCAGAGCCAACACGAGTAGTATAGGCTTTAAAAATTCCGAAAACATCTTTTACACGATTAGGAGCAATTCCCAAACCTGTACAAGCACCAGCAGCTGTAGTAGTAGAAGATGTTACAAACGGATATGTTCCAAAGTCAATATCAAGCAATGAACCCTGAGCACCTTCGGCTAATATAGATTTTCCTTCTTTAAGCGCATTATTCAGATAGAATTCAGAATCAATAAATGTCAATTCTTTCAATGATTCAATAGAAGCAAAGAATTCTGTTTCCATTTCTGCAAGATCATATTCTAGTTCCACATTGTAGAATCGAATCATTTCAATGTGTTTTTCGGCCAAAGCTTGGTAGCGAAGTTTAAAATCTTCAAGTTCGATGTCTCCAACACGCAAACCATTTCTACCAGTTTTATCCATATAAGTAGGTCCAATTCCTTTAAGAGTAGAACCGATTTTTGCTTTACCTTTTGAAGCTTCAGAAGCGGCGTCTAACAAGCGGTGAGTTGGTAAAATTAAATGCGCTTTTCTAGAAATCAGAAGACGATTCTTTAAATCAATGTCAAATTTTTGTAATCCTTCAATTTCTTTTTGAAAAACAACGGGATCCATAACCACGCCGTTACCAATAATATTGATGGAGTTTTTGTGGAAAATCCCAGAAGGTATAGTTCTTAAAACATGCTTAATGCCGTCAAATTCCAAAGTGTGTCCTGCGTTCGGACCTCCTTGAAAACGAGCAATGATGTCGTACTTAGAAGTTAAAACATCCACAATTTTTCCTTTTCCTTCATCTCCCCATTGAAGTCCAAGTAGCAAATCTACTGTCATAAATTTTTTGAGTTAGTATGTTGTCTAATTTATTTTGCTGAGTTCTTTAATTTATTCCTTATTTTCGCCTTTTGTACCATAAAAATAGAGGGAATGATTATGAATTTTTACGTTAAAAATCTCTTCTATTGTTTGTTTTATGGTTTGAATACGTGGGTCGCAAAATTCGATAACTTCCCCTGAATCTGTCAAGATGATGTGATCGTGCTGACGGTCGAAATAAGATTTTTCATAATGTGCCTGATTTTGCCCAAATTGATGACGTCGTACCAAACCACATTCCAACAATAATTCAATCGTGTTGTAAAGCGTAGCTCGACTTACACGATAATTTTTGTTTTTCATTTTTATGTAGAGTGATTCAATGTCGAAGTGTTCGTCACTTTCATAGATTTCTTGTAGTATAGCATATCGCTCAGGCGTTTTGCGATGTCCTTTGTCTTCCAAATATTTTGTAAAAACACTTTTTACAACCTCTTGATTTTTATTTTCCTCCATAATTCATTCTAACCTTGCAAAGATACTTTTTATTTAAAGATATTGAAAATATATTATATTAAAATTATATTGGAAGATTTCAATTGACCATATGTGTTAATGTTTTTATTTTCAAATGAATGTAAGTCTTTTTTTCTCTTGAATTTAAATTCTTCCACAAATTGTTAATAATTCAAATTATTTGCCGTAAACTCTCGTGATTTTTTCTACTCCATCTATCGCTTTTATGTTTTCTATCAATCGATTTAAAACATGATTATTCGATACAATAACCGTAATTTCTCCATTAAAAACTCCTGCATTAGAACTCAAGGAAATACTTTGGATATTAACATTCATCTGACTAGAAATTACTCGAGTCAATTCGTTGGTCAATCCCAAACCATCAATTCCTTTTATGGTCAAAGTGGCATTGAATTCCTCTACTGAAGAATCAATCCATTTTGCTTCTAATATTCGATAGGCATAGTTAGATCGCAAGCTAATTGCATTGGGGCAATCTACTTTGTGTACTTTAATACCTTCGTTAATCGTTACAAAGCCAAACACTTCATCGCCAGGAATTGGATTGCAACAGCTTGCCAATCTATAATCTAATTTTTCTTCATCTTTACCAAAAACAATCAAGTCTAACTTGGTTTCTTTTTCAGGTGTTGAGCCGTCTTTTCGAATTGTTTTCTTGAAGAAGTTTAAGAATGAATTACTATTTCTTTGATTAACAAATTCTTTTAGTTGAGCATTCTCAATTTTTCCAGTTCCTATTCTGAAAAACAAATCTTGACTTGTTTTTAAATTGAAGTAATTTACTAAATCATTGACGATTTTTTCGTCTAAAGTAATCTTTAAATGACGTAACTTTCTTGTTAATATCTCTTTACCTTCTTCAGATATTTGTTTAACATCTTCGTTCAGTACGTTTTTTATTTTGTTTCGAGCACGTGCTGTTGTAACAAAATCTAACCAATGTGCGCTGGGTTTTTGATTGGGCGAAGTAATAATTTCTACCTGATCTCCAGAATTCAATTGATAATTTAGAGGTACTAATTTTCCGTTTACTTTCGTTCCACGGGTTTTAACACCAATATCGGTATGAATACTAAATGCGAAATCCAGGGCGGTTGCACCTTTTGGTAATGATTTAATCTCTCCTTTAGGTGTAAATATGTAAATTTCTTTAGAATAGAGGTTTAACTTGAAATCTTCAACAAAATCAACCGCATTCGATTCTTGATTTTCCAAGGTCTCTTTAAGTAGGTTCAACCATCTATCTAAACTGTTTTCCTCTGTAACTCCCTGTTTGTATTTGTAATGTGCTGCATAACCTTTTTCGGCGATTTCGTCCATTCTTTCACTTCGAATTTGAACTTCTACCCATCGACCTTTTGGTCCCATTACGGTAATGTGTAATGCTTCATAACCTGTCGATTTTGGAGACGAAATCCAATCGCGCAAACGACTTGGTGAAGGTCGATAATAATCTGTAACAATTGAATAGATTTTCCAAGCTAAGAACTTTTCGTCTTGTTGGTTCGCTTTATAGATAATGCGAATCGCAAATTTATCGTAGACTTGATCAAAGGTGATACCTTGAGCTACTATTTTTTTGTGAATAGAAAATATTGATTTTAGTCGACCTTTAATAGTCAATTCCATACCTTCATTTTCTAAAGCTTCTTTTAAAACAGAAGTAATACTCTCTATATAAGCATTTTGCTCTTCTTTTGTTTCTTTAATCTTACTTAAAATTTCATTGTAAACGTCAGGTTCAGTGTATTTCAATCCCAAGTCTTCCAATTTCGTTTTAATGTTAAACAAGCCCAAGCGATGCGCTAATGGAGCGTATATGTACAAGGTTTCTGAAGCAATTTTTGCTTGTTTGTAGGGCGCCATCGATTCCATGGTTTGCATATTGTGCAAACGATCGGCAATTTTAATTAGAATTACCCTCACGTCATCGTTTAGAGTCAATAACATTTTACGGTAATTTTCTGCTTGAAGCGATATGTCTGGATCAGGTTCCATACGAGATATCTTGGTCAATCCTTCTACGATTTGAGCAATCTTTGGATTGAACATTCGTTCAATTTCTTCAATTGTAATATCGGTATCTTCAACCACATCGTGCATTAAAGCAGCTGCAATAGAAGTTGGTCCCAAACCAATTTCTGAGGCTACAATTTTTGCAACCGCAATAGGGTGGAAGATATAGGCCTCACCTGATTTTCTTCGCTGATCTTTATGGGCCTCAACTGCTACATCAAAAGCCTTGCGTATGAGTTTTTTATCCTCGTCTGATAAAGTTTGATAACTGATACTCAACAACTCTTTATATTCGCGTGCGATTTCTTTATTTTCTTTTTCTAAGTCTATTTGTATCATAAAAATGCCCTTAATTAATACCACTAAATGTAGTGAATATTTTGATAAGTAACAATTTCTTATAAAAAAATAAAACGATATTTATAATGACTACAAATAAATGTATGGTCTATTGAAAATGAATGATTTATAAATTACTAAATTTATATTCTTAACTTATTTTGGTTTTATTTAACAGTTGCTTTTTTGATGTTTTTTAGAATTTTTATTATATTTACGAATATTACAGTGTGTTTATTTAACATTAATTTAATTTATTGCACTTTTTTCTTTCAAATTATAAATTTATATAACTCATAAAAATGAAAATGGAACCAATGAAGTACAAAGCTTATCTATTGAGTAATTTCAAGAGCATTCCACAGCTTGAAAAAGTTACAGCTGAAGACATAGAGGCTATCGAAGTGGTGGGAAATGTTTTACCTTTCAAAGTTAATAATTATGTTATTGATGAATTGATTGATTGGAACAATTATAAAAATGATCCGATATTTAGATTAACTTTTCCACAGAAAGAAATGTTGGCGAAGTCTGATTATGAATTGATGCACAAAACTCTTCAAAATACAACTGATAAAGCTGAAATTAAGGAAGTGGCAAATAAAATTAGATATAAGTTAAATCCACATCCTGCAGGACAAATGGAATTGAACGTACCAAGTGTAGGTGATGAAAAATTACCGGGAGTTCAACACAAATACCGCGAAACAGCTTTGTTTTTCCCTAGTTCAGGACAAACATGTCACAGTTATTGTACTTTTTGCTTCCGTTGGGCACAGTTTGTAGGGATGGACGATATGAAATTCGCCATGAGAGAAACGGACCTGTTAATTAAGTATTTGGAAGAACACCAAGAAGTAACAGATCTATTATTTACAGGTGGTGACCCAATGATTATGAGCTACAAGGTTTTTAGTCAATACATTACTCCATTTTTGGGAGAGGATAATAAAACCAATATACAAACAATTCGTATCGGAACAAAGGCATTGGGTTTCTGGCCTTATAAATTTTTAACCGATAATGATACAGAAGATTTTATTGCTTTATTCAAAAGGATAGTTGATAGTGGAATCAATTTATCTATAATGGCACATTTTAACCACCCAAAAGAATTACAAACAGAAGCGGTTCAAAAAGCCGTAAAGCTAATCCTTGAAACGGGTGCTCAAATACGAACCCAATCACCTTTAATTAAAGGAATCAACAACCACGCTGATATTTGGGCTAGAATGTGGCGTCAACAAGTAAACATGGGAATGGTTCCTTACTATATGTTTGTTGAAAGAGATACTGGTGCACAACATTATTTTGAGGTTCCTTTAGAGCAAGCTTGGCATATATTTAGAAAAGCATATCAACAAGTTAGTGGTGTTTGTCGTACTGTTCGCGGACCAAGCATGTCGTGTACACCAGGTAAAGTTCAAATTCTTGGTGTAACGCAAATTGAAAAAAATGGTAAACTACAAAAAGCATTTGCTCTAAACATGATTCAAGGTAGAAACCCTGATTGGACAGGTAAGGTTTTTTATGCTAAATACGATCCAAATGCCAGTTGGATGGATGATTTGGAACCTTTCTACAACAATGAATTCTTTTTTGAGGATGAATTAAGGGAAATGATTCAAGATGCTGGTTAAACCGTTTTATTGGTTTTAAATTTAAAAAAAAAGAATATAAAACAAAGGCTGTCTTTTTACGGACAGCCTTTGTTTTTTTGCATTATTAATACAATGCTGGAAATTTATTCGGATTTGCATCATGCATAATTCCATATATTTTTTCGAAAACATCTTCTGCAGATGGTTTAGAGAAATAATCTCCGTCTGTTCCATAAGCTGGGCGATGTTCTTTGGATGTCAATGTTTGAGGCTCACTGTCTAAATAGCGATATCCGCCTTGTTTTTCTACCACTTGTTGCAATAGATAAGCAGAAGCACCACCAGGAACATCTTCGTCAATCACCAACAAACGATTGGTCTTTTGAAGAGATTTCACAGTATCGTTATTCACATCAAAAGGCAATAGAGACTGCGCATCTATGATTTCAATTTCAATACCAATTTCGGCTAATTCTACTGCTGCTTGCTCCACAATTCTTAGTGTAGAACCGTAAGATAAGACAGTAACATCTTTACCGTTTCTCAGAGTTTCCACTTCTCCGATCGGAGTTGTAAATTCACCTAAATTAGTAGGCAACTTTTCTTTTAAGCGGTATCCGTTTAAACATTCAATAACTAAAGCAGGTTCGTCTGTTTGCAATAATGTATTATAAAAACCAGCGGCTTTGGTCATGTTTCTTGGTACCAAAACGTGCATTCCTCTAATTGCATTAATAATCATTCCCATAGGAGAACCCGAATGCCAGATTCCTTCCAAACGATGTCCGCGAGTACGTACAATCAGTGGAGCTTTCTGTTTTCCATGAGTACGATATTGAACAGTAGCCAAATCATCACTCATAATTTGAATGGCGTACAATAAATAGTCTAAATATTGAATTTCAGCAATAGGGCGTAAGCCTCTCATAGCCATTCCAATTCCTTGACCTAAGATAGTTGCTTCACGAATACCTACATCCGCCACACGAGATGTGCCAAATTTTTCTTGTAACCCCTCTAAACCTTGGTTCACATCACCAATATGTCCAGAATCTTCACCAAAAATTAGTGTTTCAGGATATTTATTAAAAATTGCATCAAAGTTATCACGAAGTACTAATCGAGCATCAACCATTTGATTGTCTGCATCGTAAGTTGCAGGCACTTGTTTTACATTTTTAAAAGTTAAGTTGCTTTCTGATTGTAAATAAGCAGAATATTTTGGTTGAATTTTGTTAAAATAAGATTCAATATAAGCAGCAAGCGCTTGTTGACCATTTTCGCCAATTACTTTACGTAATACTTTTCTAGCATTTGAAATAATATCTTTGCGAATTGGCTCTTTTATAGATTTCAACTCATTGATTTGCTCTTCAATAAAAGCTTTATTTGAAGCTCCATTAACGATTGAATTCAACAAAGCAATGTATTCGTCTCTTTCCTTCTTGATAGGGTTTAAATAAGCATCCCAAGCAGCTTTTCTTCCCTCTTGAACTTCTTTTTTAGAATCTGCATCAATTTGATCTAATTCTTCTGCAGAAGCCATATTCGAAGAGATTAACCATTCTCTAAGTTTAGCGATACAATCATAATCAGTTTCCCATTGTAAGCGTTCTTTTGATTTGTAACGCTCGTGCGAACCAGACGTAGAGTGCCCTTGCGGTTGCGTAAGATCCTGAACATGAATTAAAACAGGAACATGTTGTTCGCGAGCTACTTTTGCAGCTTTTGCATAGGTTTCAATTAATGAAGCATAGTCCCAACCTTTTACAGTAAAAATTTCATAACCGTTAGTGTCTTCTTCTTTTTGAAAACCTTTTAAAATTTCCGAGATACTTTCTTTAGTAGTTTGATGACGAGCATGCACTGAAATTCCGTACATATCGTCCCATACACTCATGACCATTGGTACTTGTAAAACACCAGCTGCATTGATGGTTTCAAAAAACAGCCCTTCAGAAGTTGAAGCGTTTCCAATAGTTCCCCAAGCGATTTCGTTACCATTGATCGAGAACATTTGGTTTTTGTCTGCTTGTGGGAATTCACGATAAATCTTTGAAGCTTGTGCTAGTCCAAGTAAGCGAGGCATTTGTCCTGCTGTTGGTGAAATATCTGAACTTGAGTTTTTTTGTTGAGTTAAATTTTTCCAATTTCCTGTTTCGTCCAAACTATGTGTGGCAAAGTGACCGCCCATTTGACGTCCGCCCGACATTGGGTCGGCATTGATATCAGCATGACCGTATAATCCGGCAAAAAATTGTTCGATAGATAAAGCTCCAATCGCCATCATGAAGGTTTGGTCTCTGTAATAACCTGAACGAAAATCACCATTTTGAAAAGCTTTCGCCATTGCTAATTGTGGTAATTCTTTTCCGTCTCCAAAAATACCAAATTTGGCTTTTCCAGTTAAAACTTCTCTTCTTCCCAACAAGCTGCATTCACGAGAAATGCGCGCAATTTTATAATCGTTAATGACTTCTTTCTTAAAATCCTCAAAGGTTAAAGCTTCTTTTGTAGCTGTCTGACTCATAATATTTAGAAACTATTTTAGCAAAGTTAATTGATTTACAAATTTAAACATTAGCACCTTATTAAACTAATTTTTGTTCATAATAAATCAATTTACAGACACATCTACACCTTCTTGTTGAAAAACAATCAATAAAAATAGGTTAAATTTCAATTTAAGATAAAATACAAAGAGAAACTCATGTAATTGATTTACAGAGCTTCTCTTTGAAATTAGGTGAATTTTATTTTAGTGTTGACGATTGAGTTAAATCAATCACTTAAAAATTACAAACTATTAAAATTTCTTTTTACAAATTCGGTTAATTCTTCACCTTTAAGTAAACCTTGAGATAATTTAGCTAAGTCAACAGCTTGCTTAATTAAACTATTTTTCTGTTCAGCATCTTCTGTACTCAAAATCTTAGATGCCAAGTCGGAATTAGTGTTTACCAATACGTTGTACATATCAGGGAAGTCACCAAACATTCCAGATCCACCACTTGCTTGTAATTCTTTCATTCTACGCATAAATTCTGGTTGCGTGATGATGAAAGGAGCAGATTTACTGTCCATAGCTTCAGTTTGCACGGTGTAATTATGACCTTCAAGTGCTTTTTCAACAGAAGTTTTTATATTTTCGATTTCTTTATCATTCAATTTAGAAACTACCGTATCGTCCTTTTTAATTAAATTTTCAACTGCATCGGCATCTACACGAACAAAGGTCATTTTTTCGTTCTCCATCTCTAATTTTTGAATTAGGTGCGAAACAATTGGAGAATCTAATAGCAAAATTTGATAATCTTTATCCTTTGCAGCAGCAATATAGCTGTGTTGTGTTTCTTTATTAGATGCGTAAAGCACGACTAATTTACCGTCCTTATCTGTTTGATTTGCTTTAAATTGTTCTTTTAATTCACTTAAAGTTAAATACGTATTATCAACCGTTGGGAACAAAGCAAAAGCCTCAGCTTTTTCATAAAATTTCTCATCGGTCAACATTCCATATTCGATAACAAGTTTTATATCGTTCCATTTTTGTTCAAAATCTTCACGATTCTCATTGAATAAAGATTTTAGTTTATCAGCAACTTTACGAGTGATGTAATTTGAAATTTTCTTTACATTTCCATCTGCTTGTAAATACGAACGAGAAACGTTCAAAGGAATGTCTGGAGAATCAATGACACCTTTAAGCATTGTTAAAAATTCAGGAACAATTCCTTCTACATTATCGGTTACAAAAACTTGATTTTGATATAATTGAATTTTATCTTTTTGAATTTGTAAATCGCCTGTTAGTTTTGGAAAATATAAAATTCCAGTTAGATTAAAAGGATAATCGACGTTTAAATGGATATTGAATAAAGGCTCATCGAATTGCATTGGATACAATTCTCTATAAAAATTCTTATAATCTTCGTCGGTTAAATCACTAGGCTGTTTGGTCCAAGCCGGATTTGGGTTATTGATAATATTATCTACAACAACTTCTGTTTCACCCTCTTTTTCTGTTTTAGTACCGAATTTAATCGGGATAGGCATGAATTTGTTGTATTTAGTTAGCAATTGACTGATTCTAGAATCTTCAAGAAATTCTAACGAATCTTCGCTGATGTGAAGAATGATTTCTGTACCTCTTTCTGTTTTCTCTGATTCAGTTAAAGTAAATTCTGGAGAACCATCACAAGTCCAGTGAGCGGCAGGTTCTTCTTTAAAAGATTTACTAATAATTTCAACTTTGTCTGCAACCATGAAGGCTGAATAAAAACCCAAACCAAAGTGCCCGATAATACCAGTGTCTTTAGCAGAATCTTTATATTTTTCTAAAAATTCTTCAGCACCAGAAAAAGCAACTTGATTGATGTATTTTTCAATCTCTTCTTTGGTCATTCCTAGACCTTGATCTTTAATAATAAGTTTTTTATTTTCTTTATCGGCTACGACCTCAATAATAGGTTGTCCGTAATCTACTTTAGCCTCTCCAATTGAAGTGAGGTGTTTTAGTTTTAAAGTAGCATCGGTGGCATTGCTGACTAATTCACGTAAAAAAATCTCGTGATCGCTGTATAAAAACTTTTTAATTAGTGGAAAAATGTTCTCAACTGTAACGTTAATTTTACCTGTAGTCATGATTATAATATATTTTTAAATGTTATTTTTAATTCATTTACAGTCAAATTAAGTACCAATAGAAGAAGATATGACAAAAAGTCATAAAAAAAAACATTAAAAATGTAGGTAGAGGCATAAAATTTGTTACTTTTGAAGTGTAAACATATAATGTATGAAAAAGGTTTTAGTATTAGGAATTTTTTCGATAGCCTTGTTTTCATGTAAAACAACTGCTACGAGTACAAAAAATGATGTCGCTACCCAAGTAAAATTGAAGGGTGAGTGGACATTAGTAGATGTAAATTATCCTTCGGGATATAATGTGACTTCTTTTGATATTGCAGATGCAAATTGTTTAGAAGGCAGTCAATGGAAATTGATTCCGAATAATAATTCAGGAACGTTGACATTAAATAACCCTGGGAATTGTCCAGCGTTTAACTCCAGAATTGTTTGGAATGTAAAATTAGACGGTGCATTCAACTTGAAATTCTTGAGCCAGGAAAAGGCGAAGCATGTAACAACAGGTTACATACTTACACTTGCTAATCTTACAGATTCAACGTTTGAATTGATTGACAATTCTACAGAAGCAACTATCGTTTATTCATTTAAAAAGAACAATAAATAAATTTGTATATGAAAAAGTTAAATGTGTATTTCTTAACAGCAGCAATGCTGGCAGGAACTGTTTTTACAGGATGTAATACCGTTAGAAACGCGAACAATACTCAAAAAGGTGCAGCAGCAGGCGCAGCAGCTGGTGCCGTATTAGGTGGTGTATTGGGTAATAATGTAGGTAGTAAGAACAACAGTGCATTAGGTGCAGTTTTAGGTGGAGTTATTGGTGGTACTGCTGGAGCAGTAATCGGTAAAAACATGGATAAACAAGCTCAGGAAATTGAGAATGTTTTACCAGGAGCTAAAGTTGAACGAGTAGGAGAGGGAATTAAAGTAATCCTTAATGAAAATACTGTAAACTTTGGTTTTGATTCAGCTGAACTTTCATCAACAGCAAAGGCTAACTTAGATAAAATCGTAAAAGTATTTAAAGATCATCCTAGAACTCATATCCATGTATACGGATATACTGATAGTGTAGGTAAAGATGAGTACAATATGAAATTATCTCGTACGCGTGCCAACGCAGTAAAAGCTTATTTGGTTTCAAAAGGAATTGGAACTAGACGTATTGCAGCTCAAGGAATGGGTGAAGCTGATCCAATTGCAACTAACGATACAGATGCTGGAAGAGCACTAAATCGTAGAGTTGAGTTTGGTATCGTTGCCAATGAAGATATGATTGACGATGCAAGAAGAGAAGCTGCTCGTTACTAAAAAATATTTTATTAGTATATAAGAAAGTTGACCGTTAAGGTCAACTTTTTTTTGAATAAAAAACACTTTGTCGAAAAGTAAATTTCAGACGAAGTGTTTTTAAAAAGTTTTGTATTATTGATCATTAATATTTTCCGCTCAGCAAACTTCCTCCAATAGCTGATTGAGCTTTGATTCCAATTTTTTTCATCATTTCGTAGGTCGTACACACCGCTGCCGATGTTACGGGAATTCCGATTTCCTGTTCGATTTTGTCAATGGCTTCAAGCGAAGGCATTTGTACACAAGCCGAAGCTACCAGAACATCAACTCCTGTCAAATCCAATTGCTTGTAAATTTCCAAAAGGTTCATCGGATTTTGAGCAGCTACTTCCAGATTATCAGGAATTTCTAGCGCAATACTTTCTTTGACTTGAATCCCTTGATGTTCGATATAATCCACCACCATATCTGTAAGTGGTCGCATATACGGAGTGATAACCGAAATGGTTTTGGCATCTAATACATTCAGTCCGTTTATCAAAGCTCCAGCCGAAGTCACAATCGGAGTAGGGAAGTGGTTGGCAATGGTTTCTTGGTGAAGATTTACTTCCGAAACACAATGATAGCCACGTCCCATACTCATAATAGCCACCAAACACGCATATCCCATCACATCTACTTGCGCATCCGAAAGTTCCAAAGCACATTTCAGGCTCATCGCATCCATGGCTTCGAGTTCTTCTTTGGTTACTTTTTTCATTCGCATTCGACTGGAATGAAAGGTAAATCGTTCGGGTAAAATGGTTTCTCGAGCTCTAAAAATTGCCGGAATCTCTGTTTCCATCGTAATGTTTGACGAAGGAACAATCTGACCGATTCTATATTTTTTGTTCATATTTTTTTATAATTATGAATTACGAATTGAAATTCTTTCTTCTTGATTCTTTACTCTTTTTTCTTTCTTCTCTCTTCTTTCTTCTCTCTTCTAGATAGTGATTTCTTTCACGGTGTTTTTTAAACGCCCGATTTTCTCCACATAACATTCTACTACATCTCCGTCTTTCATCCATTCTTGAGGATTTCTTCCAGCTCCAACTCCAGCAGGTGTTCCCGTAGCAATCACATCCCCAGCTTCGATCGTAAAAACTGTACTTAAATCTTCAATCAAATCATTGATATTGAACAGCATAAATTGTGTATTGGAGTTTTGTTTTTCCACTCCGTTGATTTTCAACGACAAATTCAAATTATGTGGGTTTTCTATTTCGTCTTTGGTTACCAAAAATGGTCCCATTGGAGCAAATGTATCTTGTCCTTTCGATACTATCCATTGTCCTTCACGTCGACAATCACGAGCCGAAATATCATTGATAATCGTATATCCAAACACATAATCCAAGGCGTTTTCTTTAGCAACGTATTTTCCTTTTTTGCTAATTACTACAGCCAATTCTACTTCCCAATCTAATTGTTGTGTGAGTTGCGAATTCAGTAAAATATTGGTTTCTGGCCCGGTAACTGCTGTTGGTGGTTTTGAAAAGATGATCGGTTTTTGTGGAAGTTTTCCCGTAGTGTCCAATGTTCTGGCACTTTCAGCCACGTGTTCGGTGTAATTAAGTCCGATTCCAATAATATTTTTTCTCGGTGTTGGAATAGGAGCTAAGATTTGAATCTCATTAAGATCATAGCTTATTTCGTCTAATTCCGCTACCGAAACCTCTGCTAAAAGTTCGTTGATTTCAGCTATAACTTCAAAACCCATATCAATTAGTTCCAAAATACTCGAAGGCAACGGAAAATTGGCAACATCTCCGAAATCGGCTAAATCTACAGCTTTGTTGTTATGCATAAATGCGGCTCTTTGCTCGTTATCGGATGCTAAATAAGTTAATAGTTTCATTTTGTGTATTTTATATGAATTTTTATTTGTTAAGTTTGGCAACTTGCATGCCTATATAATCGGGTAAATAGTTTGGAGTACAATTTTTTGCAACGATCTCATCTTTATAAAGCCCAGAGCGTTCTCCAAGATTTATACATCTAGAGCGGTATTCAGGCTGAAAAATTCCAATTTGAGCTGCTGTAAAATTCATAGCCCACTGAACTTCTGGCTCTTCCGTTTCAATGTGTTTTTCGATGGAAGAAAGCAGTTCTTCAGAATTGGGTGGAGGCGTTTGTCCTACCCAACGCAAACGTCCTTGATAATACCAAAAAATTCGTCTTTGGAGTTTGGAAGGACTGTTTTGCCAAGATTCCATAAGTGCAATGGTTTTCTTGTCTTTTGAAAGTTGATTGGCCATTAACCAATCTATTAAATTAAGCGATTCTTCCTCATTGTGATTTGCAATATCTTTATCTAATTTATCAATTACTTCTTGTGTAAGTAACTTTTTGTCCATAATCAAAATGGCTAATTGTCGGGCAAAATAATTTTTGGTGGACCAAAGTTCCATAGCCAATTCGTGATTCTTTTTAATATCTTTCGCTATTGCTCTCAGATCACCCAATTTGGTGTTTTTACCACTAATTTGATTTAAAATGTTTTTCGCATTTAAAGATATTTCCATGGTTAAGATTTAGTTGATTATTTGATTCTAAACAAAATTACCTCAATATTTTGAGATTATTTTTACCGTTTTAATTTGATTGTCTTTAGTTTTGATTTCTAATTCGTGTGATGAATTTTGAGTTCGGTATTCTCTCAATTTCAAGGTGTTGCACAAATCCGTTTCACTTATTTTATGAGTTCCTATTCTCAGTATTTCATCTCCGTATTGAAGTAAATCAGAATACTCAGCATCCCATACAAAGCCAATTATTAGTTTGTTGTCTAACATAGTTGGAACATAAATGGGCACAGGTTCTTGTAATGTGATTTTGTCGACAGCTTCGAAATAAAATTTTTTATTCTTAAAATCCAATGTCATGTCACCATATTCTAATACTCCGATACCGATTCTAGAGTTTTGATCTTCTGTAGTATTGGTAATTAAATTTGAAAACTGAGTTTGGTTGATTTTGAAATAATCGGTTTGTAATAAATATTGTTCGTTTTCATTTCCAGCACCAAACAAACCAACACTTCCTGTACCAGAAGCAGTTGACAAAATAGTAAAAAAGTCGGCATCTTTAAATTCAGCAAAACTCCGATTCGAGATTTCATAAAAACCATCCATTCCCGTATCAATCATTAGTTCTTCTGTGCCTTCTAGATTTTCGTTATTTAAAAAATTTACTTTTATAAAAGGCGCTAATTGGTTTCCAACTAATTTTAGTTTTGATGGAGAAACACTCAAGTTTAATTTTTTGACCTTATCGGTGATCCAAAGCTTTTTTTGTGTCAAACTGATTTTTAGAATGGAATTTTTAAAGAAATTACTTCCGAGCAATCCGTCTATATTATAGCATTTTAAAAGTGGATGTTCGTTAATAGCTGAAATCAAAACGGTATTTTGTTCCGAATGAATATTCCCGACTTTAATAGAACCCACCGTTCCTAAACTTAAATTTTCCACACTATTATTCGCATCTTTCACCGAAATAACTTGAACATTTGTCAGGTTGACTTCTTTAGCTACTTTTTCGGAAATTAGATTAGGAGCACCCGTATCCAGTATAAAACGATAGGTTTTATCATCGATAGTAACCGGAACGATAATCTTACCATAAAGGATTTCAAAATCAACTTCTTCAAAATAATTCTTTTGAATGATTTTTGCATTATCCTTTATGCTTTGTCCCCAAAGTGAAAGGCTAACAAAGAAAATAGTTGTGATAAATAGTAATTGCCTTTTCATTTTAAAAAGTTTGATGTCCGTTATTTTCTTCAAAAATACGCTCTTGATACAAGCCTAATTTTTCCATAACCGGCAAATCGTTAAACGAAAACAAACAAGCGTCTTCGGTTTCGGATAAGTTGTGATGTTCGTGACAAGCCCAACTCGGAACACAAAAAATATCTCGCTCTTTCCAATCAAAACGCTTTCCGTTGATAATGGAATATCCTTTTCCTTTGGCGCATTGATACACAAAAGAACCTGTGTGTTTGTGAGCTTTTCCTTTAAATCCTTTTGGTAATAACTGAATCGAAGCTCCCATAGTTTGCATTACGTGTCCACCGGTAAGCGGATTGCTGTATTGCATTATAATGCCGTCAAAAGGGTTTGGATCATTCACTTTTTCAGCTTCCAAAAGTGCGGGATAAACTGTTTTCCACGAATATTTAAAGAGTGGCGAATACGGTTTGTCCCATTCTTTGTCTGGCGGAATAAGTCCAGTTCCTCCATAGGTCATTGGAGAATAATTGAGTGGCGCAACGAGTTCTTGTGTACCATCCAAAACAGCATAATCATTAGCTTCCAAAGCATTTACAAGCGGAATATCGAGTCCGTCTTGCCAAATACAGGTTTTCCCTCCAGCTTCCACACCGTGTTCGTGCCAAGTAGAATTAGGTGTAATTACAAAATCGTTGACTTCGAGCATGATTTTATTTCCGTCCACAACCGTGTAACCGCCTTCACCTTCCATGATAAAACGCAAAGCAGAAGCCTTGTGTCGGTGAGCCGAAGTGAATTCTCCCGGACGAGTGACCTGAATTCCTGTGTAAAGCCATCCCACAGCAGCACTTACCTCTCTTCGTTTGTCGTTGACTAAATAAACCACTCTTCGTCCAGCTTGTTCGGGTGTAACTAATTCGGATGATTTTAAAACCAAATGTCTTAAATCATCGTATTTCCAAAGCATCGGAATCGAAGTGCTTCTAGGTTCCCAAGGTTCAATATCGTTGGCAACTGTCCATAGCGCACCAGCACCTAAACCTTGAAGTTCTTTATAGTAAGCTTCCAGTTCGGGAGTGTCTTGAACTCTGGCTCTTCCGTAAATGTCGTCTGAATGTTTTGCATCCATAATGTTAATTGGTTTTAGTTGGTTGTTAGTAAACTTTTCTAAAGTTGAAAACTTTAGAAAAGTGGATAATTTATTCGTTTCCGTTCACAAAAGTTATTTTCTTGGTGGGCGCTACATTCACTCTTAAATCGAAAATATCAAATCGGTTGTAATGCCCCAAAATATCATGCATTTGTTTGGGTTGAATGCATTTAGCCAAATCAATTTCAGCATAAATAATTCCTTCCTCATCAATTAACGGCTCTCCAATAACGGCACCGTTGGGTCCGATAAATCCTGAAAAGGCACTGCTTTTTCTGGATAATAATTCCTCTACATTCGGAACTTCAGGTTTTAGAACATCCATAATTTCTTGTGAAATGGTTGAACACGAAACAATCGTAAACAACTTTCCTTCAAAAGAATGCGCTGCTGCTCTGATTTTTATAGCTTCTGCCATATCGTAATCGGGCGGAGCAACCGGAAGCGAAATATAATTGGCTATATGAATAAGTTCGCCTTGAGAAAGTAGGGTAAATCGAGCCAGAGTATTGGTGTTTTCACCACAAGCTAAGGTTCCGATGGGTCCGACTTCGGTATCGTAAACCTTTAAAGAGGAACCGTCTCCCGAAGTCCAAGTCAGTTTTTCTGCCCAAGTGGGGACTAATTTTCGATGTTTGCCAATCACCATTCCGTTATTGTCAATGATGAGATTTGTGTTGTAAATCTCTCCGTAGCTTTGTCCTCTTTCATTGATTCCAATCACAATATGCATATCGAAATCTTTGGCCGCTTTATAGAGTTTTTGCATTACTGCATCATCTGTTGCTACCGAATTTTTATATAATTCTTCATACCATTTGCTGCCTTGAACGGGAGTCATAATCCAGTTCCAATAAGGATAACCAGCAAGGAATACTTCTGGAAAAGCAATGAGTTTTGCTCCGTTTTGAGCTGCTTCTTTGATAAATGAAATCGACTTATCAATCGTTTTTTCTACATTGAGAAAAACAGGTGAAGTCTGAACCGTTGCTGCTTTAAATTTCTTGAAATCCATAGTTGTGTTTAATTGCGAATTATTAATTACGAATTACGAATTCTTTGACCGAATGGTCTTTTGAATAGAACCGATTATCTTCAATAGTTCAGTAATGTCTTCTAATAAACTTTCGCTTTGTTCTTTAGTTAAATAATCTGTATCTTTTAATAATCTTATCCAATAATGTGTCTCTCTAGCTTCTTATAAGCAATGGTCAATTTAGCAAAAAAATCTTTACTGGATTGTCCACCGATGGCTTCTTCGATATTTGCGCCTATTGAAGTGCCACTTCTTAAAAGTTGTTTACTCAATATAAATTCTTTTTTATTGGTGGATAAAAACTGATAAACTTTTACAATTCGAACCGCAAAAGCATAACTCTTAATCTGAATTATATTATCACTTTTCATCGTTGGTAATTTACATTTTGTAATTCGTAATTCTATCTTTCATTTCTTCCGAAAATGCCTTTGATTTAATTGCTTTTCGGTCTTTTGAAATGGCTACATTTACTAAAGTTACTTCACCTTCTAAAACTGTTTTTTCTTGTTGATTTAAGAATTGAAAGCCACAAACGACTGCTGAATTTTTCAATTCTTTTACCCATAGTTTTTTTGATAAAACTTCTCCAATTCGAGCAGCGTTTTTAAATTGAACTTTTAAATCTACTGTTGGTATTCCGTTAGTTTCATGGATTTTGGAAAAAGGTCGATCTAAAGCTTCTTCAAACCAATCTTCTACTAAATCGTTTAACATTTCTAAAAAACGCGGATAAAAAACGATACCCGCAAAATCGGTATGTTTAAAACGAATTTTTTCTTCTTTTATAAAATAGTTCATATATGTCTAATTCTTTAAGCTAAAATCTAAACATTCAAATCTAATTATTTCAATTTAAATCGCTGAATTTTTCCTGTTTCTGTTTTTGGTAATTTATCCAAAAAATTTATCACTCGCGGATATTTATAAGGTGCCGCATTTTCCTTAAACCAATCCTGAATGGTCTTTGCCAATTCAACACACGCTTTTTCCTTGTCTTTCAACACGATATTGGCACAAACCAGCATTCCACGTTCTTCATCGGGCAGTCCGACAACAGCACATTCCAAAATTTCTTGGTGGGTTAAAAGTACGCTTTCTACTTCAATTGCTGCTATGTTATAACCCGAAGAAACAATCATATCATCCCCTCGAGCCACAAACCAAAAATAACCATCTTCGTCTTTTCGGAAAATATCGCCCGTCAGATTCCAGCCGTCTTGAACGTATTCTTGCTGTTTGTCTGTTCGGTTAAGGTATTTGCAACCCGTAATTCCACGAACAGCCAATCTACCTTGTTTATTATCAGGTAATTCCTTTCCATTCTCGTCGATGATTTTTGCCTGGTAACCTGTAATTGGAACTCCAGTAGCTCCAGGTTTCATATTTTCTTCATTAGATGAAATAAAGATATGTAACATTTCGGTTGCTCCAATTCCGTCGATGATTTTTAGTCCGGTTGCCTGGTGCCAGTCTTCCCAAATTTTTAGCGGAAGCGTTTCGCCTGCAGAAACACACTTTCTTAAACTAGATATATCATAACTTTTTACTTTTTCCGTTAAGATTCTCCAAGCAGTAGGAGCCGTAAAACAAATGGTGATTTTATGGTTTTGAATGGCTTCTAAAAGTGCATCTGGACTTGGTTTTTCAATTAAAAAAGTGCTGGCTCCAAAATACATCGGAAACAAAACTAATCCTCCCAGTCCAAATGTAAACCCAATAGGCGGACTTCCCGTAAAAATATCGTTTGGGGTGGGTTGAAGCGAATAATTAGGAAAAGCCTCACAAATATTCAAAATATCTCTGTGGTAATGAGCGGTCATTTTCGGATTTCCGGTAGTGCCTGAAGTAAAGCCTATGATAGCAATGTCGTCAGATTTTGTTGGATAATTTTCAAAATTTTTGGGCTTGGAAGCCATTAGGTTTTCTAGTGCTCCATTTCCGAAAAAACAAGTTGATTTTAAAAATTCTGATTGCACAAGGTTGATTTCATCAGCCAACTCGAAATCGCATAAAACGTGAGATATTTCGGCACACTCAATCAGCGTAGTGAGTTCTTTTGAACGCAGCAAAGGCATGGTAGCCACAACAACTCCGCCTGCTTTCAGAACTGCATACCAACAAGCAACCATCATCGGATTATTGGCAGAACGAAGCAAAACCCGATTTCCCGATTCTAAGCCTAAATCATCCACCAAAACATGTGCTATTTGATTCGCTTTTTCATACAAATCCATATAAGTCCACGTTTGGTCAAAAGTACGAAGACAAATTTCATCTCCCTTGCCCTCTTCAATATGATCATCCAAAAGCCTTTTGACACAATTCAAATCTTCAGGACGACCAAACTCTTGCAAATCCGAAAAAACATATTCGGGTTGTAAGTCCAAACTCGGTAAACTGTTTTTAGTAAAATTGTCTTTCATATTTTTAATTGTGAGTTTTAATTTTTTATTGCGTTTTTAAAAAGGCTAATTATACCTCACTTTTTTTAACTGCATTTATAGAATACACCATCGGTATTTTGTTGTCTAAATGTTTTATTCTGTATTTTTTTGGCTCGAATTCAATGGTTTTGTTGAAACAGTTGTAAGGCGAATAATCGTATTCATTGAAAGATTTGATCTCAATTCCGTTAAGGATTAAACTATTTATAACTTCGCTTAAACCGTGATTCCACATCACATAGCTCTGGGTGATTTCGGCCGTTTTATCAGCATAGGTTCCGCTTTCTGTTTCAATTATAGCACCTGAATTAAAATATCGATAACCTATTTTTTCAAAATTATCATCAAACATCCAAACCACTGGATGAAATTCTACGAATACAAATTGACCGTTGGGCTTTAGGTATTTAGAAATTATTTCTGCCCATTTTCCTATATCGGGCAACCATCCTATAGTTCCGTAACTCGTGAAAACAACATCAAATTTTTCGTCTAAATGGTTGGGTAAATCATAAATATCACAACAAATAAATCTTGTGTTTGACTGTGTTTCTTGGGCTATTTTTTGAGCACTTTCGATGGCTTTATCTGATAAATCGACTCCTACAACATTGGCTCCAAGCCTGCTTAATGAGATGGTGTCTTGACCAAAATGACATTGCAGATGTAAAATGCTCTTTCCTTGAACATCTCCAAGTAATTCCAACTCGATTTTGTTCAAAGAGTTTTGACCCTTCATAAAACCTTCCAAATCATAAAATTCAGATTTGAGATGGAACTCCGTTTTGTTGTTCCAAGAATTTCGGTTGATTTCTATGTAGTTTTTTTCGTTGTTCATCCTCGAGAATCATTTCTTATTACTCTTTGGTTTTAAAGCCCGTTTCATGTTTTCGATTTGTTTTCGTTCGCTACCAATGGCGCTGTAAAAACTCGGGATCGCTTTGTGATATTGTCTGGCAATGTCGTTGGCATCAAACTGCTCATAGGCTTGTGCTTTTCTCACAAAATACGGATCGAGCAAAAGGGGCTTGCCCAATGCAACCAAATCGGCTTTTCCACTTAAAATGATGGTGTTAATTTGGTCAATATCTACGATGTTTCCTGCTGTAATGGTTGGGATATGAACTGTATTTCGTATCCAATCAGAAAACGGTGTTTGCCACATTCTTCCCATCTGAGGTTGTTGATTTTCAACTGTATTTCCTGTAGAAACGCTGAGAAGATCAGCTCCTGCACTTTTAAAAGTTGTAGCAATGGTAAGAATATCCTCTTCCGAAATTCCGTTTTCTGCCCAATCGCAAGCGGAAATTCGAACAGATATGGGCTTTTCTGCAGGAAAAACATTCCGTATTTCTTTAAAAACGCGAAGCGGAAAACGCAATCTGTTTTCGATGCTTCCGCCAAATTCGTCTGTGCGTCTGTTGGTTAAAGGCGATAAGAAAGAAGCCAGTAGAAATCCGTGATGTGCTTGTAATTCAATCATATCAAAACCTGCTTTTTCAGCATTTTGAGCAGCTGTTACAAACTGATCAACTACTTGGTCCATATAGGCTGTTGTCATCTCTTTGGGAACAGGTGTTTTTTCGTTAAACGAAATGGCAGAAGCCGAAAGAAGTTCCCACGGTTGTTCAATGGGTTCGCTTGTCCCGTCCCACGGTTTGTTGATAGCGCCTTTTCGTCCGGAATGTCCTAATTGTATTCCGATTTTGGCAGAGGTGTTTTGGTGGATAAATTCAGTTATTTTTTTCCACTCATTTATTTGATTATCATTATAAATACCCGCACAACCTAAAGTAATTCTTCCGCTTTCTGATACAGCAGTCATTTCGGTCATGATCAGTCCAACACCACCAATTGCTCTTGAGGTATAATGTTGAAAATGCCAGGGGTTTACCACACCGTTTTCTGCTGAATATTGTCCCATAGAAGCCATCGTAATTCGATTCGAAAGTTGTAATTCTCGTAACTGAAAAGGCGTAAAAGCCGGACTATTTGAAGTGAAGTTATTTTCGTTTTTAAAGGCTTCTAAAACTTTGTCTGTATACGATTTATCTCTCAAACGAAGATTTTCATACGTTACTTTTTTGGAACGTGTCATACATCCGAATGCAAACCGATCAAACGGATGTTGGTTGTGACGATTCATATTTTCGAACCAATCCAAAGAAACCGATGCCGCATATTGAATCATCTCAACGGGATTTCTACGGTTTTTTTCATATTCGGCAAAAGCTTTCTGAACATCAGTAGGATTTGCCAAGAGAGCATCAAAAAGTCCGATGGCACAATCCATTGCCAGTTTTGTTCCCGAACCAATCGAAAAATGAGCAGTTGCTTTGGCATCTCCCAATAAAACGATATTGTTGTGATACCAATTCTTGTTGGTTACGTGAGGAAACTGCCTCCAGTGCGATTTGTTGGTAATGAGCGAGTGACCGTCTAATTCGTCTTTAAAAATTTCGGTCAATTTTGCAACGGTTTCTGCTTCATTTTCTACATCAAAACCAATGTTTTGCCAAGTTTGGTTACTGCATTCAAAAATCCAAGTGCTCATGCCTTCTTCATATTGATAAGTATGAGCAACGATGCTTCCGTGTGGCGTGGTTCTGAAAAAATAAGTAAAAGCTTCGAGAGGTTTGGTCGATCCCATCCAAACGAATCGGTTTGATTTGAGTTGAATATGCGTTCCAAACTTCTTTTGAAATTGAGTTCGAATTGTACTTCCAATTCCGTCTGCAGCTACAATAATAGCTGAATCTTTAAACTGTGAAAGATCATCAATGTTTTGTTCAAAATGCAAATTCACACCTTCTTCTTCGCAACGCTGATGCAGCAATTGTAACAAAGTTTTTCTGGAACAACCGCAAAATCCGTTTCCGGCAATACTTACTTGCTGGCCATCTCGAGCCACGATAATATCATCCCAATAGGCAAATTTGCTCCGTATCAGTTCATAAGACCGCATATCCCTTTTCAGGAATTCGCCTAAAGTTTCATCGGAAAAAACAACTCCGAAACCAAAACTGTCATTTGGTTTGTTTCGTTCGTAAACGTTTATTTCCCAATCGGGTCTTGCTTTTTTTGTTAATATCGAAAAGTAGAGTCCGCCCGGACCGCCACCTATAACTGTTATTTTCATATTTATCAATTTTCTTAAAAAAACTAACGGACAATATGTCCGTTAGTGAATATGGTTCTAATTAAAACTACTTCGCAATACTAATTATAGGTGTATATCAAAACCCAGGCTGTAACTAATAAACATAATCTAACAATAGATGGAGCGAGATTAATAAGACTCAAATTATTAGTACAATAAAGACTATTAATTTTAAAACTTTCTTTTGTCATTACTAAAAGACTTATTATAGTATAGAACATAATATGTAGAATTTAGTTAGTTAATTAAAAGCCCCCAATTTATATAATGAATAATAAATAAAAAAAAATATAAAAATCAATGGAGATATAATAGAGAATAGATTACGCTTTTTTAATTTTAAATGTGGTAAGACTTTTATACTGTAGATTATCAGATTAATAATCAGCAGTGTTACTGCAATCCATAATAGAGGATTATATGAAGAATCTCTGCCAATAACAATTAAAATCAAGCACAATACATTAATAAAACTTATATACCAATTGTAGACTATATATGTTTTCATTTTATTTTAAATGGTTCATACAGTTTGCGAAATCTCTAACCATTATAGCTACGCCTACCCAGCCCAAATAACGAGAACCTATTTTTCCGACCAGTCTTAACATTTGTTTTGCTGTTGCAGCTTCAAATGTAGCTAAAGTCTTAGTGTTTATTACCAAATCTTTCAATCCATTGACACCAACTGCTACTGCTAAACAATCTAAAATTTCATCTTGCCCCCAATTTTGTCTATTATAACCATATCTTTCCGTTTTCGTCATAATCACTTTCTATTATATTTTCAATGTTTTGAAGTATTGGATTCACCTCCGAAAAAACTAAATATCCAATGTCGTTAGTCTCAGTATTAAGTGTTGTGTATTCTAACTCAGTATTTTTATTATTATTAATTTCACTAGAATCATTTGAACAACCTACAAATTAGCCCTTTTTTAGCCATATGATAATCTTTTTATTGGTTTTTCAATTTCAAATATAAATATTTTTTTTATACTTTGCGTTTAATAGAGAATATTTCTCCCATTTTACTGTAATTAGATCCTGCTAAACGAGCAACAGGTTTGTATGTATCTAAATTGATTCGGTAATTTTCCATAAGGATTTCATCAGCAACGTGCATCATTAACACTTTTCCGATTACTATGCAGGCACCTCCGTTTGTATGATCTTCTAAAAAATAATGATGCACCATTTCACATTCAAAATGAGCTTTGGCTTCTTGAACTCGCATTGGTTTAATCATTTCAGAAGAAATAGGAGTGAGGTGTGCTAATTGAAATTCATCAATTTGGCTATCAACCATTTCAGAAGTTTTATTGACTTGTTCTACTAAATCTTCGGTAACTAAATTTACGGCAAATTGTTTGTTTTGAAGTACGTTGTTGAGCGTGTCTTTGTTTTTGTTTCCCGTGCGAACGGTAGAGAACATCACGTGTGGTGGATCTTCGCCTACTACGTTGAAAAAAGAGAAGGGAGCTAGATTATTAACGCCGTTTTCATCAACAGTAGAAATCCAACCAATAGGCCTAGGAATAACTAGGCCTGTAAGAAGTTTATATAAAGTTCCAGAATCAGTTTCTTTGATTGAAATTTGCATAAAATTATCGTTTATACAAATTAAGTAAAATTTTTCTGAAATCTTCCTATCAAATAGGATTGTTTTATTTTATTATGTAACTGTAATAATTCCTTTTTGCAATATGAAAATAGCCCAATGCGTAATTATCTTGATTTGTGTGATTTACAATATTCCCTCTAATTGTGCCTACTGGACTTGCAAAAGGATTTTGAGAAGATCCCGATATACTTAGGATTTTTGACAAGTAATTGAAGTAATTTTTATCGATACTTGCAATTGCATAATACAAAGTATCATTCGGACCGAAGTCTTCTTTGGAAAAGAAGAACAAATCGTCTGCTAAATTCCCATTATCAAATTGATCATTCCAAGTACTAAAAGAGACTTTTCCATCTGCCGACATTTGTGATAAATATTGGTTTTCAACGTCAGGATCATCTTGGTAAAAAAATTGAATTTCATATATTTCTGAACCAAAATTACTATTTAACTTTTGCTGAATGTCAATTATTTCTGGTGCTTCTATCGGTATTGAAGTTGCTTTATAAACTTCATTTTTATACACAACGGTTAATTCATATATATTGTCATTTTCAGGTAAAAACGATGAGTTAGAGAAAATCCCATTTCCTCTATTTACAAATTCATAATCTATCTTGCTTTTCAAATCTTTAATTTGAACTTGAGCATCATCTATTCTTGGATAAACATCTGAATAAAAATCAGTTGTGGTAGTTAAACGAATTGTATTATACAAAGGATCATCAACAAATATATTGGCTTCAATAACCAATCTTGGAGTCGTTTGATCAAAATCGAGTACAATTTCTTCTTCACAACTTATTAAAGTCAATGAAACAAAAAACAGTGTTATTTTAAGGATATTTTTCATACTAAAACTTAAAATTATAGGTGACACTTGGTATAATTCCAAAAATGGAAAGTTTTGAAGTTTCTGTCAATAGGTTGTTTGAGTCTTCAACAGATTTAAAACTTATAGATGCTGCATTTTTTCTATTATAGGCATTATAAACACTAAACACCCATTCGCTTTGCCATTTTCTATTTTGATTTTTTGTAGGTGTAAAGGTTGCCGACAGATCTAAATGATGAAAAGCAGGAAGACTGTAGTTATTCCTTTTGTTATAATTAGGAATTTGAAAATCTAGAAATTGGTATTTACCATCGGGATAAGTGACTGGTCTTCCTGATTGCAAGACAAAACTAGCACCTAATGACCATTTTTCAGAAAGTTCATAATTCGAGACGATGGATAAATCGTGTAGTCTGTCATATGGTGTGCGGTACCATTCTCCATTATTTACTCCCGCTTCTTCTGGTGTTCTACCAGCAGTTTGTTGTTGACTTTTACCAATAGTGTAAGCGACCCAACCTGTTAATTTACCCGTGTTTTTTCTCAATAAAAACTCTAATCCATATGCTTCGGTCTTTCCGTTTAAAACTACTTGTTCGATCGCTCTGTTTGCAATTAAATCAGCACCATCAATGTAGTCAATTCGGTTTTGACCGACTTTAAAATAAGATTCAATTTCTAATGAATATTCATTTTCTTTAAAATTCTGAAAAAAACCAACTGCATATTGATCAACTATTTGCGGTTTAATGTAAGGTCCGCTTGGTTCCCAAATATCTAGAGGAGTAGCTGAAGAAGTATTGGAAATTAAATGGACATATTGTGCCATGCGATTATAACTGGTTTTGATTGATCGATTTTCATTTAATTTAAAAGACAATGCCAAACGAGGCTCTAAATAGTTGAAATAACTTATCTTTTGATTTTTTGCGTAAGAAGTTGAACCAATCGGCACAGCTTTTTGATAGGTAGCTGTTTGAGAATCGTAAACCACTGTTTGATTGTTTTCATATAGATTGATATTTTCTTCGCCTAGTCGATAAAATTGACTGAAACGTAATCCATAATTAACCGATAAAAAAGAGTTTATTTCGTGTTCTGCTTCTATAAAAGCGGCATTTTCCCAGGCATATTTGTGTGGTATTTCATAAGAATTGATAGGCGATTCCGGTTTATTGGGATCGATCTTTCCAGGATTAAAATCGTAATAAAGACTACTGATACCATATTTCAACTGCATAAAATCATTTAAATTGTGATCAATATGGTATTTTAACTCATAGTTTATAATACCCGAATCCCAATTAAAACCAACAAAATCAAGAGTTAATCCGTAATAGTAATCAGAATATCTCAAAGACAACTCACTATTTATTTTAGTTGAATATCGACTACTCCAAGTTAAGTTGCCCACTGTATTTCCAAAAGAATTATCAAACATATCACTGAATTTGAAAATATCACGACCAAAATATCCAGAAAAGTAAAATTGATTTTTATCGTTGTATATGTAACTCCATTTTGTATTTAGATCATAAAAATAAGCAGCACTATTCAGGTCTGTCAACTTTAAAAACAAATGAGCATAAGAAGCGCGGCCAGCTATTAAGTAAGAAAGTTTGTCTTTAATTACAGGTCCTTCAGCCATAAATCTGCTTGATAAAATACCAATACCTCCAGTTGCTTTAAATTCTTGTAAATCACCATTTTTTTGATTAATTTCTAAAACTGAAGAAGCTCTTCCTCCGTAGCGTGCGGGAATTCCTCCTTTATAAAGTTTAATGTTACTAACTGCATCATTATTAAAAACAGAGAAAAAACCATATAAGTGTGAGGAACCGTAAACAGTAGCTTGGTCTAACAGCAAAAGGTTTTGGTCTGATCCACCACCACGAACATTAAAACCCGAAGTTCCTTCACCGGAATTAACCACACCAGGTAATAATAATATCGATTTTAAAACATCTGTTTCACCTAAGACTACAGGCATTTTTTTTATTTCGGCCGAGGTTAATTTATTAACAGACATCTCAGGTTTTCTAATGTCGATTTTATTCGTGTTTAAGTCGATTACAATTTCATCTAAAAATTCAAAATCATTTTGAAAAGGAGTAGGGGTTAGGTAAAATGTCTTTTCTGTGACTCTTTGTGGTTCAATGATTTCTTCTAAAACTTCATAACCTTCTTTATTGATACTGATGCTAAAAGTCTCTTGATTTAAACGAATGAAGAAATATCCCTTTTCATTCGTTTCAATGGTACGATTGTTTTCGTTAATTATATTGATAATTGCCCCAGAAACAGCTTGTTGAGTTTCGCTATCCAATACAAGACCAGAAAATTGTTTAGGATTGTCTTGTGCATAAGTTCCTAAAAACGATAGCGAGGTTAAAACAAACGAGATTACTTTTTGCATAAACAGAAATTTAAGTTAAAGATAGAAATTTAATGAAAACCAGTACCTTTAACCTAATTAAAGTTTAGTTAAATTTCATTTATTTTAGAAATAATTATATTTTCAAATTAGAGAAATATAAATATTTAATACTGCAAGTTCTTGTTTGTATTTCTATTGCTCTATGCAGTTTATTATTTGATTTTAAAATAAAAAAAGAGCTCGATTTTGAGTTCATTAATTGATTAATATTGTTCTTTTTCGTTTGGAAAATCTTGAGATTTAACGTCATCAACGTATTGACCTATTGCTTTGGTCATATCATCAAAAAGATTTAAATAACGTCTTAAGAATCTTGGACTAAACTCGTTGTTCATTCCAATCATATCATGGATAACTAAAACTTGACCGTCTACGCCACCACCAGCACCGATACCAATTATTGGAATGGAAACACTTTTAGCCACTTGTTCGGCCAATTTTGCAGGGATTTTTTCTAAAACAATTGCAAAACATCCTATTTTTTCCAACATTTTAGCATCTTCAATCAATTGTTGTGCTTCTTCTTCTTCTTTTGCTCTAACAGTATAAGTTCCAAATTTGTAGATCGATTGAGGCGTAAGTCCCAAGTGTCCCATTACAGGAATACCAGCACCTAAGATCTTTTTTATACCGTCTTTAATTTCTTTACCACCTTCTAATTTTAAAGCATGAGCACCACTTTCTTTCATGATTCTAATGGCTGAATGCAAGGCCGTTTTTGGGTCGGATTGATAAGTTCCAAAGGGTAAATCTACTACTACCAACGCACGATTTACAGCTCGAATTACAGAGCTTGCATGATAAATCATTTGATCTAATGTAATTGGGAGTGTTGTTTCGTGTCCAGCCATTACATTACTTGCAGAATCACCTACCAAAATAACATCTACTCCAGCAGAATCAACAATTTTCGCCATGGTATAATCATAAGCTGTAAGCATTGATATTTTTTCTGCATTTTGCTTCATTTCAAATAGCGACTTTGTAGTTACTATTTTATAGTCCTTTTTTGCTACTGACATCAGTTTGATTTTTGTTTTAAAGAGTAAAATTAGTCAAAATAATGATTGAAACATTTTTTAAAACAACAATTTTATAAAGTCTCATTGCTTATTGAAGCACTTAAAATTGTTTCAATTCATTAATTAATGGCTACACTATAATTATAAAAAACTATTTAGCAATCAGATACGTTTACAGCTACTGCCAAACCACCCTCAGAGGTTTCTTTATATTTTGTATTCATATCTTGAGCGGTTTGCCACATAGTTTCTACAACCTTGTCTAATGGAACTTTTACATTTTTTGGATCGGTGTTTAATGCTAATTCAGCAGCATTGATTGCTTTAAGTGCGCCCATCGTATTACGTTCGATACACGGAACTTGAACCAAACCTGCAATAGGGTCGCAAGTAAGACCTAAATGATGTTCCATTGCAATTTCTGCTGCAACAGTTACTTGTTCTGGAGTTCCACCCATCAATTCACAAAGAGCTGCTGCTGCCATTGCAGAAGAAACGCCAATTTCAGCTTGACAGCCTCCCATAGCGGCAGAAATAGTTGCTCCTTTTTTGAAAATGGATCCAATTTCTCCAGCTACTAATAAAAACTGTTTAACTTCTTCAGGTCCGGCTTTATGGTTTTCTATTGTTAAATAATACATTAAAACTGCAGGTATCACGCCTGCACTTCCATTTGTAGGTGCAGTAACTACGCGTCCTAAAGCTGCATTTACTTCATTAACAGACAAGGCAAAACAGCTTACCCATTTCAGAATTTGTCGAAAATAAACTTTCGTTTTTCTAATACTGTGAATCCATTCAACAGGGTTGGAGTAAGGAATTTCACCTTTTAAACTTTGATACATATCAAAAGCTCTTCTTCTAACATTCAATCCACCAGGAAGCGTTCCTTCGGTATGACAACCAATGTACATACACTCCAACATGGTATTCCAAATACGCATCAATTCTTTATCGATCTCTTCTGGCGAACGCAATGATAATTCGTTTTCATAAACAATTTCAGAAACTGATTTATTTTCTTGTTTGCAAAACACTAATAATTCGTCAGCTTTATCGATAGGAAATGGAAAGGTTGCTTTAATTTCATCGTTTTCGGGATTGGTTGCTGTTTCTTCTTTTACAACGAATCCTCCACCGATTGAATAAAAAGTAGAGACATATTCTTTTTGATCATAAATAGCTTTAAAAGTCATTCCATTTGAATGAAAAGGAAGAAAGTCTTTATTGAAAATAATATTTTCTTTAGGCTTGAATTCAATTTCTCTTTGGTTTCCTAATTTTAGTTGATGAGTTTCATTAATTAGGTCAATGATTCCTTGAATATCTTCTATGGGAACATATTCAGGGTCGGCGCCACTTAACCCAAGCATAACAGCCAAGTCTGTGGCATGACCAATACCAGTTAATGATAAAGAACCATATAGATCTACAGTAATGTTTGATACTTTTTCAAAAATATCAAGTTCTTTCAATTCAACAATAAAACGCTCGGCAGCTCTCCATGGGCCAAGTGTGTGCGAACTGGATGGTCCCACACCAATTTTCAACATATCAAAAACTGAAATGCATTCCATATATATTATAATACAATATTAAGATTTGAGCGAAGATACATAAATATTTATCACTATCAGTATATTCAATCTTAAAAAATACACCGTCTTGAAACAACATTTTTGACAGTTTTAAGTAGATGTCGCACAGATTTTATGACAGTCTGTCATTTATTTTTGCTTTTTTATGTCATTTTAATGCATTTTTGAGTTAGGCACAAGAATTGACTATAACAAAGCGTGAATGAATCACAAAAAACATTACAAAATAAAAATATATAAAATAGATATGAGTAAAATAATTGGAATTGACTTAGGAACTACCAACTCTTGTGTATCGGTAATGGAAGGTAATGAAGCAGTGGTAATTCCAAATGCAGAAGGAAAAAGAACAACCCCATCTGTAATTGCTTTTGTTGAAGGCGGTGAAATTAAAGTTGGAGATCCTGCAAAGCGTCAGGCTGTAACCAACCCTACAAAAACGATTGCTTCAATCAAGCGTTTTATGGGGGAGAGATATTCTTCAATTTCATCTGAATTAGAACACACAGCTTATAAAGTTGTAAAAGGTGATAATGATACACCACGTGTAGACATCGATGGTAGATTGTATACTCCTCAAGAGCTTTCGGCAATGACTCTTCAAAAAATGAAAAAAACTGCCGAAGATTATTTAGGACAAGAAGTTACAAGAGCGGTAATCACAGTACCTGCATACTTTAGCGATGCACAACGTCAAGCTACAAAAGAAGCTGGTGAAATTGCAGGTTTGAAAGTAGAACGTATCATCAACGAACCTACAGCTGCAGCATTGGCGTACGGTTTGGATAAAGACAGTCAGGATAGAAAAATTGCTGTTTATGACTTAGGTGGAGGTACTTTTGATATTTCCATTTTGGAATTGGGCGACGGAGTTTTTGAAGTATTATCAACCAACGGAGACACACATTTAGGTGGAGACGATTTTGATAAAGTAATTATCGATTGGTTGGCAAACGAATTTAATAGTGCTGAAGGTGTTGATTTACGTAAAGATGCTATGGCATTGCAACGTTTGAAAGAAGCAGCAGAAAAAGCAAAAATTGAATTGTCTTCTTCGGCTCAAACTGAAATTAACTTGCCGTATATTACAGCAACAGCATCAGGACCAAAACACTTAGTACAAACTTTAACACGTGCTAAATTTGAACAATTGTCTGATGAATTGGTAAAACGTTCGATGGCACCTGTAGCAAAATCTTTACAAGATGCAGGTTTGTCGAAATCTGATATAGACGAAATTATTTTGGTAGGTGGATCAACACGTATTCCGGTAATTCAAGAAGAAGTAGAGCGTTTCTTTGGTAAAAAGCCATCTAAAGGAGTAAACCCTGACGAAGTAGTTGCTATTGGAGCTGCTATTCAAGGAGGTGTATTATCTGGAGATGTTAAGGATGTGTTACTTTTAGATGTAACTCCACTTTCATTAGGAATTGAAACTATGGGAGGTGTATTTACTAAATTAATCGAAGCAAATACTACAATTCCAACCAAAAAATCACAGGTTTTCTCTACAGCTGTTGACAACCAACCGTCTGTTGAAATTCACGTGTTACAAGGTGAGCGTCCAATGGCAACAGACAACAAGACAATTGGTCGTTTCCACTTAGACGGTATTCCACCAGCACAAAGAGGTGTGCCACAGATTGAAGTAACTTTTGACATTGATGCCAACGGTATCATTAAAGTATCTGCGACTGATAAAGGTACTGGAAAATCTCACGACATACGTATCGAAGCATCCTCTGGATTAACACCAGAAGAAATCGAAAGAATGAAAAAAGAAGCTGAAGTAAATGCAGAATCAGACAAAAAAGCAAAAGAAACTGCAGATAAATTAAACGAGGCTGACAGTATGATCTTCCAAACAGAAAAACAATTAAAAGAGTTTGGTGATAAATTGTCGGAAGGAAATAAATCTGCTATTGAAAGTGCTTTAGAAGAGTTGAAAAAAGCTCATGAATCTAAAGATTTAGCTACGATTCAAACTGCTTTAGATAAAATTAACGAAGCTTGGAAAGCAGCCTCTGAAGAGATGTACAAAGCTCAAGCAGATGCGCAACAAAATGGTGCTCAGCAAGCTGAACCAACTCAAAACGAAGGTGATAGTACACAAGATGTAGATTACGAAGAAGTGAAATAATTAGTGATTAATATCACTTAAAAATAAGTAATAAACCGCTGTAAATGTTATGTTTACAGCGGTTTATTTAATTTTATTCTTTTGATTTTTACTCTATTTTAATCGTTTTTTATCATATATTTGTACCATACTTGTACCGGAACTTAAAAGACGATAAAATGGCACTTATAGATACTTATGATACCTTAATGAACAAATATGGGCGATGAATAGAATAAAAAAACAATGTCTTGTCTGTGATGAACATTTTATTCCCAAAAGGGTAACTTCTGTTTATTGTTCAGATAAATGCTGTAAAAAAGGATAGAAACAAAAGATGTCACAGCTTAAGAAAGAAGAGAAGTTGAAAGCATTGATAGATAAAATACCAGAAGAGCGATTATTTATTTCTGTTCCGGAAGCAACGATACTTTTTGGTATTGCTAAAACTACTCTTTATAGGCTTGTTCGTCAAGGGAAAATTCCGGCAATTAACTTTGGAACTCGCCTTGTAAGAATAGAGCGTAAAGTGATGGAAGAAATGTTTCCTCTTTCTCAAACCCCACCAGAGGACAAAACTCAGCAGAAGAAAAAATAAAAAAAATGGCATTACTAAATATTTTGTGGAACGAGTTTTAAATTTCCAAAATAGAACAGTATATTTATCCTAAATCGTTCAAAATTTCTAAATCCTCTTGCTTTTGCAATGACTGATTGAATGGCTCCATTTTTGTTTTCATGTTTTGCGCTAGAAGTGCTAGTGATTATCGCATTAATTATCCCTTTTAAGTGTCTGTCGAATGTAGCAATAACTTTATTTACTGCATGAATTGAAAAAGTTAGTGCATTTTCTTTCCACTGTTTATAGTTGCTTTCGGCATTTTGTTTTTCGGTAAACACTCCTTTAAAATTCTCGCGTATTAGCCACGCTTGAGAGGTTTTTAAATTGTCTTTTATAAATTGTTCAAATATAGATTGCTAATTTTCTGTTCTATTATCAGCATTTTTCAAAACGGTGTATTTCTGTCCTTTTAGTTGGGGATTGTCTTTCACCTCTTTCCTTCTTGTTTTATCAATAGCTTCCGATGACATCTTGAATAAATGAAACTTATCGTGCACTATTGTCGCTTGTGGAGCGATAGATTTTATCGTATTCAAAAATGGCTTCCACATATCCATATTCACTCTGTTTAGCTGCGGTTGCTTAGTTTCCCCACTCACATTTATAAATAGGTTCTTAGTATCCTCTTCTTTTCTTCCCTTGACCATATCCAACACAGTATTGGTATCACCATCTATCAAAATGGTTGCATAATGATGTCCCTTTGTGTAAGCTTTTTCATCTAAACTGATGTTCTTAAAATCCTTTATTAAACCGCGTTCCTCTAATCCGTTCCCAACCGCCGATTCCATTATACTTCTGACGATATAATCAGTTGTATTGAATAAATCTGCAACGGTTGATTGTACTCGTACTTTCTTTAGTGCGTAAATAATTTCTCTTGCAAACAAGTGCGTATAGCCTTTTTGAGGTGGAGCAAAATTAATGTCGATAACCTTTGGTTTTCCATCTTCGGCAATGTATCTAGGCAAAGAACCAATCAAATAACATTTGTATTCAAACCAGTTTAAATGTTGCCATTTGCGAACAGGAGTACGGTCATAAATTGCATATTCTTTTCCATTCTTTGAATAAGTCTTCGGTAAATATTCTATATGAATGTTAATCGTTTTCTCTAATTCGTTCTTCTCAATTTTGGTTACGGCAAAATCCTTAGTTATGCCCAACATTTCTCCTAAAAAGTCTATAAATTCCATTTTTAATCGCTTTTATTTGACAAAGTGAAGAATATTTATCTTATATTTGATTCACAAAATATTTAGTAATGCCCTATACATATAACGAAAAAGATTGGGAAGAAAAGAGTAAAATAAAAATAAAAAATAGACAGGTATATCCGGTTAATGATTATGATATTTTGGTAAAGTTTAATCAAGATGTACAGTATGCAGATCGTTCTAATATTTTACACTATAAATATGATTACACCGTAGATGAGAATGGTCGAATAGTAAAGGAAATAAATTATGGAAGATCAACTTTACCATTTACAGAAACAGAATATATTTATGACGACCGTGATAACGTCAAACAGCTAAATATAAGAACCAAACAAAAAAATCCGACAGCCTTTCATTTTCTGGATACCGAAACTGGTTTTTGCCCCGACTTGCATATTGCCTATGAATACGACAGAAAGGATCGAATGACTCAGGTCACTTATTTTGGCTGTAATGATACCTTAGCTTTTGAAAAATATGTGTACCATCCGGAGAAAGAATTTGTAACAGAACGTACCCGTTTTATAAAATCATCGATGCGTGGTATTGAGCACGTTACACAAACAATGGTTTTTTACCATAATGAAAACGGAGATATTATTGAAAAAAAATTTGTAAGAAATCGACCCAATCAATATTTAGGTACAAGCTCTATTGCTTTACCTGAATCTATCTATTACACGTACGAGTACGATCAATATAACAACTGGGTGAGGTGCTATATCTATATGGAAGGTAAACCTGAGGATAGTGAGCCGACGGCAATCGCTCAAAGAGATTTAGATTATTATGATAGTTAAGGATACTGCTTGAATATGATATTATAAAAGATTAAAAATGTTGGAAAAAATTAAATACATATTACTATAAGTGTCTTGTTAAAACAATTTGATTTTCAGTTGATTATAATTTAGTTCATTG
>CAYNIM010000016.1:0-48687 GCA_964397335.1 uncultured Flavobacterium sp. | reverse complement strand
GTACAAGGTGGTAAAAAAACCTTTTTGGAGAAATTAAACTATGGAAATGTATCTACATTATAATAGCTGAGACGGAATCAATGATAAAAATTCGAGCAGATAAGGAATCTATAAACTAAAACTTCTAGCTACTCTTCTTTATCAAACATTAATTCCTGACTTTTTTTTCGATCAATCCGATCCTTTTTAAAATCGAACATCGTTCCAAAAACTTTATCCCAAAAAGTATTACTTACACCAAAACCTAAATTTTCATTACGGTAATGATGTAAATGATGGTTGCGCCACAATGGCTGTAGGAATTTGAATGGAGGTTCTATTGCATGAATTAAATAGTGCATAGAAGCATAAAGGAGCCAGCCCAAGATAAAACCTGGATAAAAAGCAAAAGCATAGGCTCTCAATATAATGTACAAAACTCCAAAAATAGCACCTGCTATAATTAAACTTGGAACAGGCGGCATAAACAACCTTGTCTTATCTTTAGGATAATGATGGTGATTCCCGTGCATTATATAGGCAAATTTTTGTAAACTTTGCTTTTCGCTGATGAGATGAAAAATATATCGATGGGCTAGATATTCAAAAAATGTCCAAAAGAATAAAGCAAACACAGAAATCCCGAACATGGATGTAAGCGGAATTTCGTGACGACTATAGCCATAATAAAAACAATAAATTAGAAGTGGTAAATGAATCCCCCAACTAATCGCGGGATGTCCTTTGGTTAGTAGTTCCAAAAAAGGATTTTTAAACAAACGTGCTTGTCCCGTATTTTGTACTCTCTGCTTTTTCATAGTTTTATTTTACATCAAATATATAAAAAAATTAAAATATTACCAACGAATTACTACACTTCCCCATGTAAATCCACTACCAAAAGCTGCTAAAACAACCAAGTCGCCTTCTTTAATTTTTCCTTTTTCCCAAGCCTCGGTAAGTGCAATTGGAACAGAAGCGGCAGTAGTGTTTCCGTAATTCATTATATTGTTATAAACTTGATCTTCATTTAACTTAAATTTTTGCTGAATGAATTGTGATATCCTTAAATTGGCTTGATGTGGAATCAACATATCAATGTCGTTTATCGATAATCCATTCGCTTCCAATCCTTCGTTAATAACTTCAGAAAATCGAACCACTGCATTTTTAAAAACAAATTGTCCATTCATATGAGGATAAAACGATTCATCATTCGGATCATTATCCTTCAGTATATCCGTGACCCAACGTTTGCCCATACCTGGAGCAACCAAAGCCAAATGCTCTGCATGAGCGCCTTCAGAATGCAGATGAGTAGATAGAATTCCTTTTTGCAAATCCTCTGTTCTAGATAATACAGCAGCTCCTGCCCCATCACCAAAAATGACAGAAACTCCACGTCCGCGCGTAGTCATATCCAATCCTTTTGAGTGAATTTCAGAACCAACAACTAAGATGTTCTTGTACATTCCTGTTTTAATGAATTGGTCAGCAACGGAAATAGCATAAATAAATCCAGAACATTGATTGCGAACATCTAATGCACCTACCGTATTGATACCCAAATCCTTCTGTAAAGTAACACCAGGTCCAGGAAAATAATAATCTGGACTTAAAGTGGCAAAAATGATGAAATCTATATCGTTTTTATCTAATCCTGAGCGTTCTATAGCAATTTTTGAGGCTTTTAAAGCCATACCTGAAGTAGAGTCTTCTTCTAATACTACATGACGACGTTCTTTTATGCCAGTTCGCTCTTGAATCCATTCGTCATTCGTATCCATTATTTGGGCCAGATCATCATTAGTTACCACGTTTTCTGGAACGTAAAAACCGAGTCCGGTTATTTTTGAGTGATACATATATCTTATGTTTAAAAAAAATCAATACTAGCAAATTTACTTTTTATTTTTGAACTCACCATATTTGCTAATAACAAAAATATAGGATATGGAATTATTTACCTATTTTTGTAAAAATTGAAACACATGAACTATTTCAAAACAACTTTATTAGCATTAATCCTAGCGACATCGCCTATGATGAATGGACAAGAGAACATCTCCTATCAAAAGCCTTCAAAAGAAATTTTACAATTAGCCGATTTTGAACGGGCACCTTCGGTATCGATGACCACCGATAAACAATGGATGATTTTAAGCTACAGAAATACTTACAAATCGTTACCAGAACTCAACCAAGACGAACTGCGTTTGGGTGGTTTGCGAATTAATCCGAACACCAACATCTCAAGCACAGCTTCATTTATCAACAATCTAAAGGTTAAGAAAGTTAATGAACAAGAGGAAACACAAGTAAAAGGTCTTCCGGTAAATCCGCTGATCAGTAATTTAATTTGGGCTCCCGATGAAACAAAATTAGCTTTTACCAACACCACAAAAACTGGAAATGAGCTTTGGATTTTAGATTTACAAACTGCTACGGCCAAAAAATTAACTGAAGCAATTTTGAATGCCAATTTAGGCAATCCAATTACTTGGTACCGAAACAGCAGACAATTACTTATTAATGTAATTCCTTCAAATCGTCCGGATTTGATTGATCCTGAAAAAGCAATTCCTGCAGGTCCAATTGTTTCCACAGCAGAAGGTGGAGTGGTTTCTCAAAACAGAACTTACCAAGATTTATTGAAAAATAAGACGGATGAAGCTAATTTTGAAACCATCATAACTTCAGAAATTTATACCATCGCTCTTGATGGAAAAAAAACCTTATTTAAAGGAGCCGATTTATTCACCGGAAAATCATTCTCGCCCGATGGCAATTACCTCATGTTAACTACGATCGAAAAGCCATTTTCATATTTGGTTCCATTAAATCGTTTTCCAATGAAAACCGTAGTTTATAATACAAAGGGAACTGCAATAAAAACTGTAAATGAAATTCCTTTGAACGAAATAATGCCAAAAGGATTTATGGCAGTTCGCAAAGGGAAAAGAAGTATGAATTGGCGTACTGATGAACCTGCAACATTGTTTTTTGTAGAAGCATTAGACGAAGGAGATCCAGCAAATGAAGTGGCCCACAGAGATGCACTTTACACTTGGAAAGCACCTTTTAACAAAGCACCTGAATTATTGACTAAAACCCCACAAAGATTTGGAGGTATTTCTTGGGGTGACAGTGAAACAGCTATTGTTTATGATCAATGGTACGACACTAGAAATATTAAAACTTATTTATTCAATCCAACTAAAAAAAGTGATTTAAAAGTAATTTGGGATAGAAATTACCAAGACATATATAGTAATCCAGGAAGTTTTCAAACGAAAAAGAATGAATTTGGACGTTATATATTACAAAAAGAAGACAATAAATTGTTTTTAATTGGTGATGGACACAGTCAAGAAGGTCAATTTCCGTTTATTGATGAATTGGACTTAAATACTTTAAAAACAAATCGATTGTATCAATCTACTTTCAAAGACAGAATTGAATCGATTTCAGAAATAATCGATATAAATAAAGGAGAGATTTTAGTTAATATTCAATCACCAACTGAATATCCAAATTATTATTTCAGAAATATTAAAAACAGAAAAGGTTTACAACAAATTACCTTTAATAAAAATCCTTTTGAAAGTATTAAAGACGTTCACAAAGAGGTAATCAAATATCAAAGAAAAGACGGTGTTGAATTGTCTGGAACACTTTATTTACCTGCTGGCTACGACTTAAAGAATCCGAAAGAAAAATTACCATTGTTGATTTGGGCTTATCCTACTGAATACAAAGACAGAAACAGTGCTGGACAAACCTCTGCCAATCCGAATGAATTTACTTTCCCATACTACGGTTCATTTGTTTATTGGGTTTCTAAGGGTTATGCAGTTTTAGACGATGCGGCGTTTCCTATTTTGGGTGAAGGCGAAGAAGAACCAAACGATACTTTTATTGAGCAATTAGTTATGAATGCCGAAGCAGCTATTGACGCAGTTGATAAATTAGGATACATCGACCGCAACCGTGTGGGTGTTGGCGGACATTCTTACGGAGCATTTATGACTGCTAATTTATTATCGCACAGTAATTTATTTGCTTGTGGTATTGCTCGTTCTGGAGCTTATAACCGTACCTTGACCCCTTTTGGTTTTCAGAGAGAACAACGTAATTATTGGGAAGTTCCCGAGATTTACAACACCATGTCTCCATTTATGACTGCAAACAAAATGAAAACACCAATGCTGTTGGTGCACGGTGAAGCAGATAATAATCCAGGTACTTTTACGCTACAAACAGAACGTTATTTCCAAGCGTTGAAAGGTTTAGGAGCACCTGTGAGAATGGTAATTCTACCAAAAGAAAGTCACAGCTATGTTGCAAAAGAAAACATTTTGCATTTGCTTTGGGAACAAGAACAGTTCTTGGATAAACACTTGAAAAACTAAATACAAAAAGAGGCTGCCCGAAAAGGTAGCCTCTTTTTTTTATTTAAAATTCACTGCATATAGAACCCTACATAAGTGATTTATTATCTTTAAAATTACTTTTTAATAAATATAAATCGCTTCGTTTATTTTCTCTGAAACTCCTTGTTTTTCTAGTTCAATCAGAATATTTACAAAAGTTTCAACACTCATGTTTTTATCAAAAGATATTGGTTGCTGGTCATGTATTTTTAAATTGTCGACAACATCAGTATTTGATACAAAAACAAGATCTTCTTTATTCTCTAAGACTTCCAAAACCACTTTTTTAAATGGCAGTTGCACATATGCATTTGCTTTGTGCAACGTATCGCTGTAAATGAAATAAATGTGTTTGGTGTCTTCGTGCATTCCCCCTTTTTTATGCTTTTTATCGGTCAATTCTTGTAAAAAAGGTGCTATATTCTCTAGATTCAAGTCTCTTTCTACTAAAAGAATCCAATGAGTATTTCCAATAAGATTGTTTTTGTTCAACTTAGCTTTCCCTTTATCATGAGTCATATAAGCAGGACTAAAATCGTGAACTTCTGTCTGAATCGAATAATCCGATCGACTAATTTTCATTTCTTTTTTGTTACAGGAAAATAGTAATAAAGCTCCCAGTAAAACACTAAATATTTTTGTTTTCATATGTTTTCAAATATAATTTTACACATTCTACAGCCTCTTTTACATCGTGCACTCTTAATAATTTGGCTCCTTTGATTAGCGAAATCGTGTTTAAAACCGATGTTGCATTTAGTGCTTCTTGAGGAGTATAATCAAAAAACTTATAAATCATAGATTTTCTTGAAAGTGCCGACAATAAAGGAACTTCTAGACTTTTAAATAATTCGAGCTTCGACAATAATTCATAATTTTGATTCAATGTTTTTGAAAAACCAAACCCTGGATCAATAATCACATCATTGATCCCAACTTTACGAGCCATTGAAATTCTCTCGGAAAAATAAAAGATCATTTCCTTTACCAAATTTTCATAATCAGTTAGTTTTTGCATGGTTTGTGGTGTTCCTCTCATATGCATCAATATGTAAGGAACTCGAAAACGACCTACCGTTTCCAACATTTTATCGTCTAATTGTCCACCTGAAACGTCGTTGATAATATGCGCACCTTCTTCCACAGCTTGTCGTGCTACTTCTGCCCGAAAGGTATCAATCGATAAAATTGCATTGGGAAAATTAGAAACCACCTCTTTTACAAAAGGAATCATTCGTTTCAACTCTTCTTCTTCGCTAACAAAAGGAGCAGAAGGTTCTGTAGAATAAGCTCCAATATCGATAATCGTCGTACCATCAAGCAACATTCTTTCCGCTTGATGCAGACCTGATTGAAGTTGCTGATGTTTTCCGCCGTCAAAAAAAGAATTTGGAGTAATGTTTAAAATTCCCATTACTTTTGGTTCATCTAAATTGATCAATACTCCATTACAATTTATCGTCATTTTAAAGCCTTTAAATTACTAAAATATTAAATACCAAAAACTTAACCTCTTACAACAATAAAACACAAATAATCATAGTTAATTGATTGGTCATTGAGAGACTATTCTTTTTGCTGTGTACTTAAAAAATCTTATTTTTGAACAAATTTACGTCAATGAAAAATACTTCTGAACAATATGACCAAATAATTTCGATTTGTCGAAACCTGTATATAAAAAAACTGCACGACTATGGGGCAGCTTGGCGCATCCTACGATTGCCGTCACTTACAGATCAAATTTATATTAAAGCATCTAGAATTCGGTCTCTTCAAGAAAATCAAGAAAGAAAAATTGACGAGGACGAATCCTCTGAGTTCATTGGAATTATCAATTACTGTTTAATGGCGTTAATTCAGATGGAACTTGGTGTGGCCAATCAACCCGATTTATCTCAAGAACAAGCTGTTGAATATTACGACAAACATTTTGCAATATCTAAAGAACTGATGCTCAACAAAAACCATGATTATGGCGAAGCTTGGAGAGAAATGAGAATTAGTTCGCACACAGATATCATTTTACAAAAATTGCTTCGTATTAAGCAAATCGAAGACAATCAAGGAAAAACTTTAGTCTCCGAAGGGATAGACGCCAATTATCAAGACATCATTAACTATGCTGTTTTTGCCTTAATTTTAATGAATTTTGCTAATAATTAAAACCATATCTTATGAGATTTTTAACCCATTTTTGCAGATTATTTGTTGGAGTACTTTTTATTTTTTCAGGTCTAATAAAATTGAACGATCCCGTAGGATTTTCATTTAAATTAGACGAGTACTTTTCTGAAACAGTATTTAATTTACCTTTTTTACAAGATTATTCTCTTCAATTAGCTTTAATCATAGTGATCGTCGAAGTTGTTTTAGGGGTAATGTTGCTATTGGGCTATTTCAAAAGATTTACGCTAACGCTCTTGCTGTTGATGACTGTTTTCTTTACCTTCTTAACTTTCTATTCAGCCTACTTTAACAAAGTAACTGATTGTGGCTGTTTTGGAGATGCAATTCCATTAACTCCTTGGCAATCTTTTTATAAAGATGTAATTTTATTAGTTTTAATCGGCATCTTATTCATCGGTCAGAAATACATTCAACCTTTATTCAGTAAAGTTTCAAATGCGAGCATTACTTTTGCTTCTTTAGTTGTATGTATTTTCATGGGATATCAGGTATTAAACCACTTACCTTTTTTAGATTTCAGAGCTTATAAAGTGGGAACAGACATCCAAAAAGCAATGGAAATTCCAGAAGGAGCACCTAAAGCTATTTATGATATTGTTTTTACTTATAACGTAGACGGTGTAAACAAAGATTTTAAAATGGAAGAACTGGGACAACTTCCCGAAGGAGCTGAATTTGTAGCAAGAGAAGAACGTCTGATTCAAAAAGGTTACGAACCTTCTATTCATGATTTAACTATGGAATTAGAAGGTCAAGATTATACTCCAGAAGTTTTGGCAGCACCAAAAGCATTATTAATAGTTGCCTACGATTTGAATAAATCGAGTGAAAAAGGCCTTGAAACTATTAATGAAACAGTAAATAAAGCTAGAGAAGCTGGTTATGAAATTATTGGTTTGACGGCAACAGACCGCAACAAAATCGAAGCGCTTAAAACACAATACAACTTAGATTTAGACTTTTATTTTTGCGACGGTACTACACTTAAAACTATTGAACGCGCCAACCCAAGTTACGTGACTTTAGAATACGGCGTTATTACTGATAAAAAACACTGGAATGATGTTGATAAATTGAACATCAAAAAATAATTAAAAACTTGTTTAGGTATTTTTTAAATAAATTAAGCTATTCCTTTTTCACACTTTTTGGTGTGATTACAGTGGTATTTATATTGTTCAACATCTTACCGGGAGATCCTGCACGGATGATGTTGGATCAAAATGAAAACTCTGAACAACTAGCGCTAATCAAGAAAAAATACGGCTTTGATCAGCCTTTACTGAACCAATATTTTTATTATTTAAATGATTTGTCTCCACTCTCAGTCCATAAAAACGATGCCACACATTATACGTTTTATACCGAGGAAAAATACGGTGGAAACTTATTGTTTTCCACTGAAAAATATTCAGTTGTATTGAAAATACCTTACTTAAGAGAGAGTTTTCAAAAAAATGGCAAAAAAGTAACAGCGATTATTGCACACACATTACCAAGCACGGTATTTTTAGCTGTTTTTGCAATTGGAATTGCTATGTTGATTGGTTTGATTTTAGGAGTTTTGTCTGCTCTAAATGTAAATAGTTTATTTGATCGGGTTATTGCATTTGTAAGTACTTTAGGAATGAGTATTCCCTCTTTTTTCAGTGCAATTTTGTTTGCTTGGATTTTTGGTTTTGTGCTGCACGATTACACACACTTAAACATGACAGGAAGTTTGTATGAAGTAGACGACTTTGGAGAAGGAGTACATTTGTCGCTAAAAAACAGCATCTTACCGGCAGTTGTTTTAGGAATTCGTCCATTAGCAGTTGTTATTCAATTGATGCGTAATTCATTACTCGAGGTTTTGAACCAAGAATACATACGAACGGCAAAAGCAAAAGGTTTGTCTACCTACAAAATTATTGTAGGCCATGCGTTAAAGAACGCTTTAAACCCTGTAGTTACAGCCATTTCTGGTTGGTTTGCATCTTTGCTTGCTGGTGCAGTTTTTGTAGAATATATTTTTGGCTGGAACGGATTAGGAAAAGAAATCGTAGATGCATTAAACAATTTAGATTTACCTGTAATTATGGGAGCTGTAATTGTAATTGCAACTACCTTTGTGATCATAACAATTTTAGTGGATTTGATATATGCGTATTTAGATCCGCGAATAAAATTAAAATAAGATGAAGAAGACCTTGTTAATAATCACAGCTTTAACATTTAGTATTGTTAGCTGTACGAAAAAGTCGAATGGAGAAACTCAAAACACACCTACAAGTGAAAAACAAAATATAGACGTGGAAACAACCATCAATGATCAGGAAAATGAACCTTTTAGTCAGATCACTTTAAACAAAGAATTTGATGATTTAAAGGGTAATAAAATTAGTTTTCAAGATATTTTAAAACAACACCAAGGTCGTCCAATAGTGATTGATGTTTGGGCTTCTTGGTGTCCAGATTGTATCAAAGGCTTTCCTGAATTGAAAGAATTACAAGCAAAATACCCTGAAACTGCTTATGTTTTTCTATCTTTAGATCGAAGCAAAGATAAATGGTTAAACGCAATCGAAAAATACGAATTAGTTGGCGACCATTATTATTTAGAAGAAACAATGAAAGGTGAATTTGGTGCATCTATTAATTTAGATTGGATTCCTCGTTACATCGTTGCCGATGCTCAAGGAAACATTGCCCTGAAAAAAGCAATTGTAGCCAATGATTCACTTTTAATTGATACATTAGAAAAATTACATCCTTAAACTATGAGACATAAAATTATTGCTGGAAACTGGAAAATGCACAAGAATGCTCAAGACACAGCTACTTTTTTGAATGATTTAATCAATGAAATGCCAGAAGGAAAACAAGCAGAAGTTGTTGTAGCACCGGCATTTACAAACTTAATGTTGGCTTCACAAATTTTAGAAGGCACCAATATTGCAGTGGCAGCTCAAAATATGCACCAAGCTGAAGGCGGGGCTTTTACAGGAGAAATTTCAGCCGAAATGTTGACAAGTATCGGTGTAAATACCGTGATTTTAGGTCATTCTGAACGCAGACTTTATTTTAAAGAAACCTCTGGAAATTTAGCTAGCAAAGTCGATACTGCTTTACGTCATAAGATGCGCGTCATTTTTTGTGTTGGTGAAGAATTAAAAGATCGTAAAAACAAGCAATTTCAAAATGTTGTTTATTACCAGTTAAAAGACGCTTTATTTCATTTGCCAAAAGAGGCTTGGAATAATATTGTAATTGCTTATGAACCTGTATGGGCAATTGGCACTGGTGAAACCGCCACGCCAGAACAAGCTCAGGAAATGCACCAATTCATTCGTGAACAAATTGCTCATCATTATACTGGTGTAGCTGAAAATGTTAGCATTCTTTATGGAGGAAGTGTAAAACCAACAAATGCAAAAGAAATTTTATCGCAACCCGATGTTGACGGTGGTTTGATTGGAGGTGCAGCATTGAATGTAGCAGACTTTACTGCAATCATAGATGCGATATAATCTATTTTTTTAAAGTTTAAGTTGCGTTAATTATGCAACTTAAACTTTAAAAACTGTTTAATTTCAGCTAAGAATGAAAAAAATTATCCTACTCATACTACTAGGCTTTCCTACCTTTTCACAAGCACAAGATTTCATCTTAGGACCAACTATTTCCTATCAAACACAAGCTGGAAACTGGTTAAAAATTGGGGGCTATTATTTACAACCAATAGCGAATAATGCAGTAGGTATAAAACTAGAAGTCAACGCTCAATTAGGTCATTCAAGAAATAAATTTATAGTTATACCCGAAGGCAGTTTTACACTCTACCCTACCTTTAATAATTTAATTGTTCCCTTTACAGAAGCCGAGCTTACTCCATACACTTTAACTCCTAAAATAGGATTGTCGGTAGCTACAATTGTGGAATTTGGATTTGGTTATGGATTCGATATAAAAACTAAAACAGACTTAAAACCTATAAAAGGATTTACTTTTTCATTGGGAATAAATATTCCGCTAAACGCCTTTTAAAAAGGCAATTCAATTAATTATCAACTCTAAATTGTCTTTGATTATTCAGTTTTTCATGACTTTCAAGTATTTCTGTTGGAATTACTTTTAAAAAGGAAGGATGCTGTTCAATTGCAAATTCAATTTTCTCTACAATTTCTTCAATTGTTTCTTTTTCGTAGTCTATTTCTAAGGGTTCTTTTATCGTAAATGTCTGTAAAATCCCTTTCTTTTTCAGCCACAAACCTTTTTTGTCAAACGATCGGCGAAAACCGTCAATTACAATGGGTACTACAATAGGTTGATGTTCTTTAATGATATGAGCTGTTCCTTTGCGTACAGGTTTAAAAGATTTAGTAGTTCCTTGTGGAAAAGTAATTACCCAACCGTCTTCTAAAGCTTTTTTAATATTTTCGGTGTCATTGGGATTGACTGCTTTTTTTTCCGTAATATCTCTACCTTTTTCACGCCAAGTTCGCTCTACTGTAATCGCACCTGTATAACCAAGTATTCGAGGTAAAATACCAGATTTCATCGTTTCTTTAGCACTAATGTAATAAATATTTAGTTTGGGATTCCAGATATACATAATGTTTTTAATACTATCTATTCTCCCTTTCAGGCTGGCGTTAAAAACATGAAACATCGCGGTTACATCTGCAAAATACGTTTGATGATTAGATATAAAAAGTACATTTTTATCAGGTAGTTGTTTGATGAATTCAGAACCGTCTATTTTAAGTTCGTTAAAGCCTTTGTAACGCTGATGCGTTAAAAAACCAAACAGGCGTATCAGCCATTTTTTGATGAATACTATATGTCCGAACGGATCTTTTTTAAACAATCCCATCTTTTATTTTTAATAGTTACAAAGGTACAAAATCAACTTTGTTTTTAAGGATTTTTAAAACTTTTTAGGATCTTGCCAGAAACAATAAATCTAGTTTCGCACAAAGTTGATCCTAATTAGCAATGTAATTTATTAGTTTAAACTACATTATAAAACAGTTAAATAATCAATAAATATACTAAACAATTAGACTTATTTTTAATAATTTACAACTAAATGAATCCAAAAGCTTTATTCACAAAATGAATAACTTCATGCAGAATTAAAATAAAACTCCTTTTAAATGTGACTTTTTTTGTCATTTACTGTCTAATGAGTATACTTAATTTTGATTTAACACCCATTAATAAAAAATGAACGTAGCGAAAAATATCGGAAAAAAAATTTTAGAATTGCGTAAAGAAAGAAAACTTACACAAGAGCAAGTTGCAAACAGATTGTTCATTTCGCAATCATCATATGCTCGTATTGAAAGTGGAAAAAGTTATTCTTGGGCAAACCACATCCGATCGTTATGTGATATTTTTGAAATCACCCCAGAAGAATTGGTTAATAAAGAAAATGTTATTGTTCATCAACTCCAACATAGCGATGAATTTACGCAGATAAGTCACCTTTACGAGAAGCTCATCGAACAATACGAAGAACGTCTCAGAGAAAAAGACGAAATCATCCGAGAGTTATTGGAACGTTTAAATAATCTTGAATAAAGAGAAAATCCAACTTAAAGTACTGCTTTTAAACTTTCTTTAATTTCACTTAAAATCATAGCGGTTGCCCCCCAAACAATGTGTTTTTCAATTACAAACGCTGGAACATCGATGTTTTTTGAATAAGAAGTACTCATTTTTATATTTTGAATCAACTGATCGTTTAAAAGATCACAAACGGGCAATTCAATCACATCACTAACTTCTTCGGCTTGCAAAATAAACTGTGGTCTATGTTCGATGATTCCCATAAAAGGCGATACTATAAAATTGCTTGGCGGAATGTAAATATCACTCCATTGTTTCACTATATTTACCTCAGACATCTTTACTCCTACTTCCTCATTTGTTTCTCTTAATGCAGTGTACATTAAGTCGATATCTCCTGCTTCTTTTTTTCCACCAGGAAAAGCAATTTGAGAAGAATGTACGCCAGGATAAGAGGCACGAACAATTAAAAGCAAGTATGCTCTTTCATTTTTTGGATAAAATAAACTTAAAACGGCAGATGATTTAGGATTATGTATAGAATAATCGTAATTTTGAAGATATTGAACACGCTCAAGCGGTGCCATTTTTAGGTGGGCATCAAGGGCAAATAAAGGCTGTTCCACTAGGGCATTAAGCCGATTTAATAACTGTTCAAAAAGCATGAAAAATAATTTGGATTGATAAAGATACGCAATGTTTAGTAAAGAAGAAGCACTGAAAATAAAAAAAGAATTCTGGATTGGTTTTGCCGAAAAATACCCTCGAAAATGGTTGTTGCATCGTACAAAAATAAAAGACGTCTCTTTTAAGTTTTATGTTGATAATAAAACCGCTCAAGTTGCACTTGAAATTGAACCAAAAAGTGAAGAAAAAAGAAAAATCTATTACGAAAAAATAGAATCTTTAAAAAAGATATTATTAGAGGAATACCTTTCAGAGGCAATTTTTGAGAGAAATTACTATCTTCCTAATGGAAAGTGTATCAGTCGGATTTGGGTAGATATCGATCAGAAAGTAAGTGTAAACAATAAAAAAACTTGGGATACTATTTACGATTTTTTTTCTGAATCCATGACACAGTTCGAGCTTTTCTTCTACGAATATGAAGATTACATCAAGGATTTAGAAATTAATACTTAAAAGCTGATTTATAAAAAAATGTTTCAGTAATTTACCGCTGCAAAATAACGAGTCTTGAAAAATTGTGTATGTATTATAATATTTCTTTTCACTTGTTGTTGGAGTACTTATGCACAAGAAACAGACAGTATTTCAACGACCCATCAACAGATGGAAAAAATTGAAGAGTTTTCTAAAAAAGGAAAATTGACTCGACAATTACACAAATTATTGTTTCGCAGTAAGAAAGCAAACGTAAATACACAAGTACAAGCCATTAAGCAACCTGATTTAGAATATGATTTTGAGAAATTTCAGGGTAAAATCATCCGAAATATTCATATTGAAACTTACGATCCTTTTGGCTATTCAATTCAAGATTCCACTCGATTTCCAACAAAAAAAGCTGAAATAATAGGGAACCGTCTGCATCTAAAAACCAAGCCGTTTACTGTGCGTAGTCTGTTGCTTTTTAAAAAAAATCAAACATTAGATTCAATACAGCTCCAAGAATCAGAACGTTTACTGCGTTCACAGAGATATATTCGTAGAGTTTCAGTTAAGCCCATTCAAATTTCAGAAACGTCAGATTCTGTCGATGTTCACATCAAAGTTTTAGATTCATGGGTTTGGTATCCAAGTGGTTCGTTATCAACTTCAAGCGGTCGCTTAACATTGACCAATAGAAACTTTGGTGGGTTTGGACATTATTTCTCCAATCAATACCGTACGAGATTCAAGGAAGGCCGCCATGCTTACCGATCACAATATCAGGTAAATAATATTTCTAGATCCTATATCAATGCTGGTGTTTTATACGATATTGGTTTGTACGACAATTATACCAAACAAATCTATGCCAACAGAAGTTTTTATTCTCCACTTACACGCTGGGCAGGTGGTGCTACGGTTTATCAATCGTTTGTAAAAGATTCGGTTCCAAATTTAGAAGGAGTCAGAAAATTATCGAATTTTAAACATAATAATGTAGATGTTTGGGGCGGACATTCCATTCCACTTTATTATCGCTATAACAATCTTCATAGAGTTCAAACCAATTTAATTACTTCGTTGCGATATTTATCAAGGACATACAAAGAAGCTCCTTCAGATGAATACGATCCTTATAACTTCTATTCTAATCAACAACTTTATCTTGCCACAATTGGCTTAGCTTCGGTGAATTATGTTCAAGACAAATATATTTTTCACTACGACATTATTGAAGATATTGCTGTTGGTAAAACATTTATGCTAACAGGAGGTGTTCAGCGTAAAAATCAAAACGATCGATTTTATCTTGGTGCAAAATTTGCTTTGGGTAAATACACAAAAACTGGATATTACGGAGGAGAAATACAATTTGGAAGCTATATAAATGATCGTAACTTAGAAGAAAGTGTGGTTCGTGCAGAAGGAATTTATTTCTCAAAACTCTACAATATAGGCAAGTGGAAACTTAGATATTTTATTAATCCAGAAATTGTTTTAGGCTTTAATCGTTGGGATTATGGAATGGATAAAATCACACTAAACGGAAAATATGGCATCGATGGCTTTGATAGTTACGAACTGCGAGGAACTAAAAAAACCTTGTTGAATTTTCAAGTACAAACCTATGCTCCAACCGAAATTCTAGGCTTTAGATTCAGTCCATTTTTCACAACTTCTATCGGATTTATGGGTGATGTTGAGGATACTTTTGTAAACAAAGATATGTATAGTAAAATTGGACTAGGTATTATGATTACAAATGACTATTTAGTTTTCAATAGTTTTCAATTATCATTGGCATTTTATCCTAACATACCTGGAAATGGAAAAAACATTTTTAAAACAAACACGCTTAGAAACAATAGTTTCGGACTTCAACAATTCAATTACGGAAGACCAGAATTAGTGCCTTATTATTAAATAAAAACATTAATTTTAATTAATAATTTGTAATTCAAATGGATTTAAAAACAAATGAACCTTTTTGGTTAGTTAAGACCGGATTGATGCAGTCTTACCCTTCCTTAAGATCCAATCTTGAATGTGACGTCTTAATAGTGGGAGGTGGTATTACAGGAAGTCTTATTGCCCACCAATGTATAAAAGACGGATACAAAACAGTGTTGATTGATAAACGCGAAATAGCCAATGGAAGTACGTCGGCAACGACTTCTATGTTACAATATGAAATTGACAAATCACTTTCTGAATTGAAGCAACTTATTGGTGAAAAAGGTGCCATTGCCAGCTATAAAGCTTGCTTTAAAGCCATTGATGAGTTAGAAGATATTTGTAATGAAATCAAATCTAAAGCAGGTTTTACAAGAAAAAAATCACTTTATTTTTCTGCATATAAAAAAGATCTTATAGAACTTAAACATGAATTTGAAGTTCGGAAAAAAGCTGGGTTCAAAGTAAGATGGATGGAAGCCGACACAATCTTTGAAAAATATGAGATTGCAAATACTTATGGAGGCATTCTATCTGATCAAGGTGCGAGTCTAGAAGCTTTTATGTTTACACATGAATTACTTGCGTACAATATAAAAAAAGGCTTACAAGTTTTTGACAAGACAGAATTGATAAAAGTGGAACATCACAAACTGTACAACAAAGTTTCGCTGAATACAGGAGCAAATATTAAAACCAAAAAAATTATTTATTGTGTAGGTTATGAAAGTGCTCAGATGATTTCTGAAAATTTCGTGAAGCTCATCAGTACCTATGCCATTGTTTCTGAACAAATTCCAAAGCTAAAGCCACTCCATAAAAAACTATTAGTTTGGAATACAGCACAACCTTATATTTATCTACGAACAACCGATGACAATCGTTTTCTGATTGGCGGTGAAGACGAAACTTTTCAGAATCCACAAAAAAGAAACGCTTTATTGAACAAGAAAAAACAGAAACTTTTAAAAAGTTTTGAAAAACACTTGCCGCATGTCCCCTTTTATCCCGATTTTGTTTGGGCGGGAACTTTTGGCGAAACCAAAGACGGACTACCTTATATTGGTGAACATAAAGACTTTAAAAACAGCTACTTTGTCTTAGGTTTCGGTGGAAACGGAATTACATTTTCGGTTACTGGAATGGAAATGGTAGCTGATTGGCTCAAAAATAAGAAGCACATTTTAAGTCCCTATTTTGCATTTGGTAGATGAGAAATTTTCGTTTAGTATTTAATCGTGTTTTTTATGCAATCAACAAAATGTGATTCTCTCTTTTAGGGTATATCATTAAAAGTTTTTTCTGATTTCAAAGTTCTTTGTATCTTTATCAACAAAAAATGAAATTAAAAGATTTAGCTAGGCAAATAGGGATTCCCTTGGGAAGTCTTCAAAACTTTATTTATGACTTCAACATCGATTTAGGATTTTGCATCGATGAAAATTTTGATTTAACCGACAGATTTAAAAACTTTGCATTTGATAATATCGAGTTTTTAAAAAAATACGCTCTAGATCATTCTAAAAATAAAACATTAGCTGATATTGCAGCTACTATTGGTGTAGAAGAACAAGAAGTTCTAAATTTCTTTGTAGCCAACGGCATACCTGAAGAAACCGCCAAACAGGTTCAAACCAATCTTTCAAGTTATTTAATACACCAATACATAGGCGGCTCTTATCCATTTGTTCAAGAAGCATTTCCAGAAACAAACAATTATTCCGAAAAAGCATTGGTAGGATACTCAGATTTGTATTTTTATCTTGCTGATATGCTGGATCCGATTATTAATATCGAACAGTACCAAAATTGGGGAATTTCTAAACCGGCAGGTATGTTACTTTATGGACCTCCTGGAAGTGGGAAAATATTTTGGGCCAAAAAAATTGCAAACATGATTGGTTACGAGTTTGTTCACGTATATAAAGATTATCTTGCTGGTAATTTTAAAACAAACTCCGATTCATTTTCTCGTTTTTTAACTCAGAAAATGGAGCAACCTAAAACAATGCTATTCATCGATGCTTTTGATGATTTATTTAGTAATGTCTCAGAACATCCTTTTTTCCCGAAGACAATCGAATTAATTCACACGATTTTGCGTCATGCACAAAAAGACGATCGAAAAGAATTACTTATTGTTGGTTCGGCTGAAACATTGAGTCTCTTAAATGACGATATTCTTGCACCAGGTAGATTCGATTTGCAAATTCCAATCTTTCCACCAAATGAAGACGAACGAGCGCAGTTGTTGGTTTACCATCTAAGCAGCCATTTAGTGGAATCGTCTCCATTATTGCAAATTCTAAAAAGTCATAATGCGCTTACAAAAGAATTTTGGCAGCCCGTTGCTGCTCACATGAAATTGTTTTCAAATACGATGCTTATCGACTTTACGCAGGCATTGAAAAAACGCTTGTACGCCTTGCATCGAAAGGATGAAACTAAAAACATCCAATTGACAGACAAATTGTTATTGGCTGCTTTTAATGAAGCAAAATCCAAACTCAACCAGGAATATTTGAAGAGATGTGCCATTTTTATAGCTGAAGCTAAACAAAATATTGGACAAGATTTTCCACATCGAATTCTAGAATTAGAAGCCGATTTAGAATTTTATCAAGCTAAAAAAATCCCGGTTAATAAAATTGGATTTAAACAAACAAAGAGTTCAAACACAATAGAAGAACCTCAGAAAACAAACGAGAATAACACAAACGGTTCAGATGCAAACGAACCCGACATTGATGATAATTATTTAATGGTATAATTTTTTTAAATCATTGAGAAATACGTAATGTTTTGACCTTGCTCAACGAAAATCAAGAGATAAAAAAAACAAAAAAAACCTCTTTATTAAGAAAAATATAATTATTTGTCTTTTAGTTGGTCAATGTCAGACAAGTTTTGTACTTTTGTGTGTCTATAAAAAACATATAAATAATGAATTTACACGAATATCAAGGTAAGCAAATACTTTCAAGCTACGGTGTACGCATTCAACGTGGTCATGTTGCTAATAATTCAGAAGAGGCAGTAGAAGCTGCTAAGAAGTTGACAGAAGAAACTGGAACTGGATGGCATGTTATTAAAGCACAAATTCACGCTGGTGGTCGCGGAAAAGGCGGTGGTGTGAAATTGGCTAAAAACTTAGATCAAGTAAAAGAAATTTCTGGTCAAATCATCGGAATGGACTTGATCACTCCTCAAACTCCTCCAACAGGAAAAAGAGTTCACAAAGTTTTAGTTGCAGAAGATGTGTATTATCCAGGAGAAAGCGAAATTTCTGAATTCTATATGTCTGTGTTATTGAACAGAGCAACTGGAAAAAACATGATTATGTATTCTACTGAAGGTGGAATGGATATCGAAGAAGTTGCTGAAAAAACACCACATTTAATCTTTACAGAAGAGATTGACCCTGCAGTAGGATTACAAGGTTTCCAAGCTCGTAAAATTGCATTCAATTTAGGTTTATCTGGTACTGCATTCAAAGAAATGGTTAAGTTTGTAGGCGCTCTTTATAATGCTTATGTTGGTTGCGACGCTTCTATGTTCGAAATCAACCCTGTATTGAAAGCATCTGACGACAAAATCATCGCAGTTGACGCCAAAGTAACTTTAGACGACAATGCATTATACCGTCACCAAGATTATTTAGAAATGCGTGACATTACAGAAGAGCGTCCAATTGAAGTAGAAGCAAAAGCTGCTGGATTAAACTATGTAGATTTGGATGGTACTGTAGGATGTATGGTAAACGGAGCTGGTTTAGCTATGGCAACTATGGACTTGATTAAATACGCAGGTTTTGACCCAGCTAACTTCTTAGACGTTGGTGGTACTGCAGATGCTAAGCGTGTAGAAGTTGCTTTCCGTATCATTTTAAAAGATCCAAATGTAAAAGCTATCTTAATTAACATCTTTGGTGGTATTGTTCGTTGTGACCGTGTTGCTCAAGGTGTTGTTGATGCTTATAAAAACATGGGAGACGATATTCAAGTGCCAATCATCGTTCGTTTACAAGGTACAAATGCCGATTTAGCTAAACAAATTATAGACGAATCAGGTATGCCAATTTTAGGAGCAATTGAATTCCAAGAAGCTGCAGATAGAATTAAAGAAGCTCTATCATAAAGCTAAAAATTAATATAAAAAAGGCTGTCTCTAAAAAGACAGCCTTTTTTTATATCAATCAATGAACTCTAAAGTACTATTCTAACTCTATTTTAAAAAAACAAAAGTCAAATCCCAACTCAATTTAAATTCAATTTGAGCGTATAAATACTATTTACTCTTCTTCCTCTTCTGAATCTGATAAAACCTCGTCTAAATCATCAAAATTAACCTCGACTAAAGCATACTTTGCTTGTTCTTCGTATTGTTCCAGCACAAAAATATGAACCGCTTTATCTGCAGAACCAAAACCTGCTGTGATAGCAGAATTGATATCGTTTCTTTCTAAATAAGGTATATTTTTGATTTCTAACGCATTTTTTACAGCCATTGCCATAATTGCACTACCCGAAAATATTTTTACATGTTTTTGCTCCATCTTTTTTGTTTTAAAATTAAACAATTTTTCTTTTTTGAGCAATTTTTTTTCTTTTATTTTAATGATTTTTATCATAATTAGTGTTTAAAAATCAAAAAAGACACAGCTGAATACACTTAAAAAAAGAATGCTCTAAATGAATAACCCATTTATAAATCGTCTTGTTCAATTCGTATAAATTGGTAAATATAGTTGACAAATCCTTTTTTATCTATTCATTAATCAGTAAATTAGCAATTACTAACAAGAAATAATTTAAGATGAAAACAGCCAAAAAAGAAACAGTTCGCGAACTTACAATTGGTGGCAATAGTTATCAATTTAGTTCATTAAAAAAATTATCGAACGCCAATGTGGCTCGTTTACCGTTTAGCATTCGAATATTACTTGAAAATGTTTTACGAAATTACGATGGTTTTAGTATCACAGACGATCATATTGAGCTATTATCAAATTGGTCTACCGAGCCAATAGATAAAGACATTCCTTTTATGCCTGCCAGAATTTTAATGCAGGATTTTACAGGCGTTCCTGCGGTTGTAGATATGGCTTCTCTTCGAGCAGAATTTGTTCGTCATGGTAAAGATGGTCAAAAAATAAACCCAGCTATTCCTGTAGATTTAGTCATCGACCACTCTGTACAAGTAGATTATTTTGGTACTAATTATTCCTATGATAAAAATGTAGAAGTAGAATACAAGCGAAATAAAGAACGCTATGAACTACTAAAATGGGCACAAAGTGGACTTCGAAATTTCACTGTAGTTCCGCCTGGTTTAGGGATTTGCCACCAAGTGAATTTAGAATACCTTGCAAAAGGAGTTATCAGTAGAGACGGATGGCTTTTTCCTGATACATTAGTTGGCACAGATTCACATACACCCATGGTCAACGGAATCGGTGTTGTTGGTTGGGGTGTTGGAGGAATTGAAGCTGAAGCTGCTATGTTGGGACAACCCATTTTCTTTACGTGTCCTGAAGTTATCGGTTTGAAATTGACAGGAAGAATCCCAGAACAGTGTACAGCTACCGATATGGTATTGTCGATCACCAAAGTGCTTAGAGATAAAGGGGTTGTAGGAAAATTTGTTGAAGTTTTCGGAGAAGGTTTAGATCATCTTACAGTGACAGACAGAGCCACTATTGCTAATATGTCGCCAGAATTTGGCTGTACGATTACCTATTTCCCGATCGACAATAGAACCTTGCAATACATGCGCGAAACCAATAGAACTGAAGAAGAAATTCAGATTGTAGAAACATATTGCAAAGAAAATCTATTATGGCGCACAGGCAATGAAAGCATTGAATATACAGACGTTGTTGAATTTGAACTAACTACATTAGAACCGACTGTTTCTGGACCTAAACGTCCTCAAGATAAAATTCTAGTTAAAGAGTTAGATAAACAATTTCAATATTTACTAGAAAACGAATATTCCAGAGCCTATCATTCTGTACACGATCGAAGAGACTCTGCTTGGTTGGCAGATGGTGGTTCAGGTACCGAGTTTACATTTGGAAAAGTTCCAGTTAATAAAGACAATAAATACGAAGTTCAAAAAGAAGCGATTCAATCTGTTCGTATCAAACATAAAAATAAGGAATTCGTTTTAAGTGACGGAAGCATTGTGATTGCAGCAATTACAAGTTGTACAAACACCTCCAACCCTGCGGTGATGGTAGGTGCAGGATTGTTGGCTAGAAATGCAATTATGCGAGGTTTACGCACAAAATCTTGGGTTAAAACATCTCTAGCTCCTGGATCTAAAGTAGTAACCCAATACTTAGAGCGTTCTGGTTTGAATGCAGATTTAGAAGCGTTACGTTTTCATACCGTTGGTTATGGCTGTACATCATGCATCGGAAATTCAGGTCCTTTACAACCGCATATTGCTGAGGCAGTTGAAAAAGGCGAACTTGTTGTAGCTTCAGTACTTTCGGGAAATAGAAACTTTGAAGCACGAGTGCATCCACAGGTAAAAATGAACTTTTTAATGTCGCCTATGTTGGTTGTTGCTTATGCACTTGTTGGTCGTATCGATGTAAACCTGATGAAAGATCCATTAGATTATGATCCAAATGGAAATCCTGTGTATTTAAAAGATATTTGGCCAAGTAGAGAGGAAATTATAAAAACCATCAATGAATGTATGAAAGTTGAAGACTTTAAAGATGTTTATGATGTGATTTTTGACGGATCAGAAGATTGGCAAAATCTTGAAGTAAAGTTGAATGAAAATTACGAATGGAATTCCACTTCAACCTATATTAAGGAGTCGCCATTTTTTGAAAACTTGCAAGTAGATTTAGAGCCAGTAAAAGACATAGAAAACGCTCGCGTGCTTTTGTATCTGGGCGATTCTGTTACCACAGATCATATTTCTCCAGCTGGTTCGTTTAGAGAAAATACTGCCGCTGGTGCATATCTATCGGCAAATGGAGTAAAACCTTTTGAGTACAACTCTTATGGTTCAAGACGAGGCAACCATGAGGTCATGATGCGAGGAACTTTTGCTAACGTTCGAATAAAAAATAAAATCACAGACAAAGAAGGTGGCTATAGTTTGCATTTTCCAAGTGGTGAAATAAAAACGGTCTACGAAACAGCTATGGACTACAAAAAAGACAATACACCGTTAATAGTTTTAGCTGGTAAAGAATACGGTTCGGGTTCATCTAGAGATTGGGCGGCAAAAGGTACATTTCTACTTGGCGTGAAAGCAGTAATCGCTGAAAGTTATGAACGAATTCACAGAAGTAATCTAGTCGGAATGGGTGTTGCTCCTTTAGTTTTTGTTGAAGGACAAAATGCTGAACGTATTGGCCTTGACGGAACTGAAGTTTTTTCTATTACAGGATTGGCCGAGAACTTAATACCACATAAAATTGTGACTGTAAAAGCAACCCATCCATCTGGCAAAATAACTGAATTTAAAGCAAAAGCTCGTTTTGATTCAGCTATTGAAATCGAATATTATAAAAACGAAGGTATTTTACAATATGTATTAAGAGAATATTTAAAAAGAGAGTAAATAATGAAGTTCTTTTTTAAATACCTTGATGATTATTAGTTATTTAGCTAATTAAAGCGTCTCATCAAATAAATCAATCCCCAATAATTATTCAAGGGGATTGATTTTTTTTTATTATTTAAAAATTCTGAATTTCAAAGATTAATCAAGCGGCTCATTATTCAATTTACTTTTAAATCTTGAATAACTAAAATAAATCAGCAAACCGATCACCAACCAAACTGAAAAATAGATCCAATTCCATATTGTAAGTTCCGCCATCATATAAAGACAACAAATTAAGCCCAACATCGGTATCAAAGACAAGTTGTTCTTAAAACTCCAAATACAAAATCCAATCATTGCAAATAAAAACAACCACATTGGAATTTTATGTTTGAATAATTCAAAACCTGATTCAAACTTTAGTTCTTCAGCAATAGGAGCATTTTCAATAAATACAACATATTCGTCTAAGGATTTATTTTTTAGCTGCTGTAACATCACCTCTAAATCATAATTATAATCCGCAGCATTGATTTTTTTTGATTCAAAATAATATAGCAACTGTTCTGACTCTGAAGCTGAAAGTTTAGTGACTAAATCAGTAGTTGAATAAACTTGAGGTGTGTTTTTTATGAAGTTCTCCACTCCTTGCCTATTCCAAACAAAACTCATTATCAACGCAATAAGAAATCCAATTGGCAAAATGTATTTCCCATTGATGTACGGAATACGAAATTGTCCTCTTGGTATGTCTTTATTCTGCAATACTAAAACTCCAGCACATACCACAGAAAATGCAAATAAGGTTCCAATACTACACAAATCGGTCACGGTAGTCAAATTCATAAACAAAGCTGGAATAGCAACCACAAAACCGGTTACAATTGTTGCAAAAGAAGGTGTCTTGTACCTAGGGTGAATTTTTGAAAACTTAGGCGGAAGTAAACCATCTCGACTCATACTCATCCAAATACGAGGCTGTCCCATCTGAAAAACCAAAAGTACACTTGCCATTGCAATCACCGCACTCACAGCAATAACGCCTGCCAACCATCTGAGGTTTAAACTTTCAAACACAAACGCCAAAGGATCACCAACATTCAACTCTTTATAATTAACCATTCCTGTAAGTACCAAAGCAATTGCGATATATAAGATGGTACAAATAACAATCGACCAAATCATACTTCGAGGTAAATCTCTTTGTGGATTTTTACATTCTTCTGCTGTTGTGGAAATAGCATCAAATCCGATATAGGCAAAGAATACCGCCGATACACCTTTCAAAACACCAGAAAAACCATTAGGCACAAAAGGATCCCAATTATCAACATCAACATAAAAAATTCCAACAATTAGAACCAATAGAATTACCGCTAACTTTATCCAAACCATAATATTTGAAGCCGTTCTAGATTCTCTTATACCTCTATAAACCAACCAAGTAATAAAAAATATAATTCCTAGAGCGGGTAGATCGGCAACAAAGTGAAAGTTACCAATTTGCGGTGCAGTTTCCCATGCCGTATGCGCTATTTGAAGTTCTTTTGGCAAATTTTCAAATATTTTACCATTTTCCATCAAAGCAACTGCATGATTGAAGCCCTTTTGAGCAGAGAGATAATCCATCTGAATCCATTGAGGAAGATCTATCCCCATATTGCCCAATAAACCAGTAAAATAATCACTCCAAGAAATAGCCAAAGTAATGTTTCCGACTGCATATTCCATGATCAAAGACCATCCTATAACCCATGCAATTACTTCTCCAAAAGCAACATAACTATAAGTATATGCACTTCCCGAAGCAGGAACCATTGAGGCAAACTCAGCATATGCCAAAGCTGTGAATCCACAAGCCAAACCTGTAAAAAGAAATAAAAATACTACTCCAGGACCACCATCATAAGCTGCTTGCCCAATCGTACTAAAAACTCCAGCACCTACAATTGCTGCAATACCGAAGAAAATTAAATCTTTTTGAGTCAAATATCTACCAAGTCCGTCCGATTTCTCTTCGTTTTTCTTAAGATCACCGAGTATATCCTGTACATTTTTTTTGCGAAATAAATTCATTCAAAATTAATTTTAAGTATATAAATGTAAGGCAATATCGTTTTTTTTATCCAATTTAATGGTTTAATTTTACAAAAACACGGTTGTCTATGTTATTTTCAATTTTAATAAATAAAACTTATGATTCGATAAAAACAAACAATCACATTTGATCAGTAGTACCAGATATAGTTTGTATATTTGCAATAGAAAATTTAAACAAACAATTTATTAACATATTAAATTAAAAAACTATGGCTTTAGTAGGTAAACAATTTCCAAACATCACTGTAGATGCAATTTCTGAAATGGGTGACGATTTAAAAATCAACGTATTAGAAGAGGCTACAAGAAACAATAAAAAAGTATTGTTGTTCTGGTATCCAAAAGATTTTACTTTCGTATGTCCTACAGAATTACATGCTTTCCAAGCTGCTCTACCTGAATTTGAAAAAAGAAACACTCTAGTAATCGGTGCTTCTTGTGATACAAATGAGGTACATTTTGCTTGGTTAAATACTGCAAAAGACAATGGTGGTATCGAAGGTGTTACATATCCACTTTTGGCTGACACTACAAGAAATTTATCTAGCGTTTTAGGTATTTTAGACGTAACAAGTGAAGAGTACAATGAAGAATTAGACGCTGTTCAAATCGAAGGTTCAAACGTGACTTACCGTGCAACTTATCTTATCGATGAAACTGGAAAAATTTTCCATGAATCTGTAAACGATATGCCGCTAGGTCGTAACGTAAACGAATACTTAAGATTGATTGATGCTTACACGCACGTTCAAACCCACGGAGAAGTTTGTCCTGCAAACTGGGAAGAAGGGAAAGAAGCAATGAATGCTGACAGACAATCAACAGCTGAATATTTAGCAAAAAACTAAATTAGAATCAAAGTTCAAGGTTCTAACATATAGAACCTTGAACTTATTCACCTAAACAAACACTTTAATAGTTTTTGTAATTTAATATTAACCTTTAAACAAATTAATTATGTTAATTGAATTAGATAAAGATAACTTACAAGAAATCATCTCTTCAAATGAAAAAGTAGCCGTTCAATTTTCAGCTTCTTGGTGTGGAAACTGTCGAATCATGAAACCAAAATTCAAGAAAATGGCAAATGAAACAGACGGAATTAAATTTGTTGTAGTAGATGCAGAGAAATTTCCTGAGTCGAGAAAATTAGCAAATGTTTCCAACTTACCAACATTCGCAATTTTTGACAACGGTGCTTTGGTTGACGAAACTCAAACAAACAAAGCAGATATAATGACTGAATTAGTAAATAAATTAGCTTAAAACATGAAGTTACCAGTTATTAAACATTTAACAGAGTTTATCGAGCAGAACGACCAAGACTATATCAATGAAACTATTGAAGTTCTGGAAGCTCTTACCGAAGTTCCTTCACTAAAAGATGAAGAATTGGACGTAATTGGAGAGTTGATTTCCAATATGTACGGTGCCATTGAAGTAGATAAACTAATCAAAGAAGGTACACCAAAAAAAGAGGCACTCAACGCTTTTATGCAAAGAGTTTTAGGCTCAATAGACAAGTAGACCTTCATTTACAGCAAAATACACAATCCTGAGAATTTATGTCTTAGGATTTTTTTTAGAGCAATTTCCGGCTTTCCGCTCTATCTTTTCATTTTTAAAAAAATAAAAAGGATGCCACTGCAATCCGGGCTAGCAAAGCACTTCAAAAGTCACAAGGACTAAAAAAACATTAATTCCTATCTCCTAAATTTCTTGTGCAGCAAATTCAAACAATTTCTATTATTTTCAGTATTTTTGCTAAAAATAATTTTTAATGAAACCCGAAAAATCATCCTTCCTTATTGGTAGAATTAGAAGTGTTCGTTTTGCCTTACGCGGCTTATGGTTGCTTGTTACAACCGAACACAGTATTATCTCCCAATTAATTATCTCAGGAATTATGTGTGTTTTAGGGTTTTATTTTGAAATTAGTAGCACCGAATGGATGTTTCAAATTTTAGCAATCGGTATGATATTAACCGCTGAAAGCCTGAATACTGCCATTGAAAAGTTATGCGACTATCTTCAACCAAACTTCGATAAGAAAATTGGTTTTATTAAAGATATAGCTGCTGGTGCAGTTACATTTGCAGCTATTACAGCCATAATTATAGGTGGAATTATTTACCTACCAAAATTGTTCTAAGAAAATGACCACAAAGAGAAACAAACAAACTAATACAAAAAAAACCACAAAGACACAGTCCGCAGCAAAACAAAAAACGACAAACGGTGTACGTATCAACTTCATAGTTGCCAGTCTTTTCTTGCTATTTGCTGTTGCCTTGCTTATGAGTTTTATATCTTATTTTTCGAGCGGATCTTATGATCAAAGCCTCGTAACTGAGATGGACAATCGTGATTTGAAACCTCAAAATGTAGTCGGAAAATTAGGAGCTTGGCTCTCCCATAAATTCATTTACGAAGGTTTTGGAATTGCTTCATTCATTTTCGTTAAAATTTTCGCTCAGATTGGTCTTTGGTTTGGACTGAAATTCCGCACAACCAAATTACGCCAAATGATTTTTTGGGATTTGTTTGCTCTCCTAATTATTTCAATCGCTTTAGGTCATTTTGGATCTAATAAACCTTTTTTAGGTGGTGTGGTTGGCTTTGAGATAAACGATTATTTACAAGATTATCTTGGTCAGATCGGAACATTGCTTGTGGTTGTATTTTTCATTTTATTCTATTTGATCTTCCGTATCAAAATGAGTCCTTCATTTTTTACGAATATCGTAACCAACACACATTCAAAACTAAAAGAAAACTTAGAAAAAGCTGAGGAGATTATTCATTCTCAACCAGATAACAATTCTGCCTCAAAACCTTTTAAAATCAAAGAAGAAAAGCCAACAGAACCAGTTGAAGTAAATAAAGAACTCGAAACCCCTACTCTTTCACATCCTGAAATGGAACCCGAAGAAACCGTAGTCGACCCAATCGACATGGACTTAACTCCAACAATCGATTCTGCACCTAAAAAAGAAGAATCGGCTCACAACGAAGAATTTATCATTGAAAAAGTAGAAGAAGAAACTTTAGATGAAGATTTAGCTACTAAAATTGTAGAAGATTTTGGTCTTTACGATCCAACCTTAGAATTATCTAAATACCAATTCCCGAAAAGTGATTTATTGCTGGAACACGCTTCTGGTGGTATCACCATCAATCAAGCAGAGTTAGAAGAAAATAAAAACCGTATTGTAGATACACTAAACAATTATAAAATTGGAATTGCTCAAATCAAAGCAACTGTTGGACCCACAGTAACTTTGTATGAAATTGTTCCAGAAGCGGGTGTTCGTATATCAAAAATTAAAAACCTTGAAGACGATATCGCACTATCGCTTTCTGCATTGGGAATACGAATTATTGCCCCTATTCCAGGAAAAGGAACCATCGGAATTGAAGTACCAAATACAAAACCTACCACAGTTTCGATGAAATCTTTGATCCTTTCACCAAAGTTTCAAAATGCAGAAATGGAACTGCCCGTTGTTTTAGGAAAGACTATTTCTAACGAAACATTTGTATTTGATTTAGCAAAAATGCCTCACTTGCTTATGGCGGGTGCCACAGGTCAAGGAAAATCTGTTGGTTTAAATGCCGTTTTGACATCTTTATTGTATAAAAAGCACCCCGCAGAAGTTAAGTTTGTTCTAGTCGATCCAAAGAAAGTAGAATTGACTTTATTCAATAAAATCGAGCGTCATTTTCTAGCTAAATTACCCGATACAGAAGATGCCATTATCACAGATAACACTAAAGTTATCAATACATTAAACTCACTTTGTATTGAAATGGACAACCGTTATTCTTTATTAAAAGATGCAATGGTTAGAAACATAAAAGAGTACAATGAAAAATTCAAGCAAAGAAAATTAAATCCTGAAAACGGACATAAATACTTGCCTTATATTGTATTGGTTGTCGACGAGTTTGCTGATTTAATCATGACAGCCGGCAAGGAAGTTGAAACACCAATTGCACGTTTGGCTCAATTAGCGCGTGCTATCGGAATCCACTTAATTATTGCAACACAGCGTCCGTCGGTCAATGTAATTACCGGAATTATTAAAGCCAACTTCCCTGCAAGAATTGCTTTTAGGGTAAGTTCAAAAATTGATTCAAGAACCATTTTAGATGGTCCAGGAGCTGATCAACTTATCGGTCGTGGAGATTTATTATTCACTCAAGGAAACGATGTTGTTCGTGTTCAATGTGGATTTGTAGACACCCCTGAAGTTGAAAAAATCACAGAATTCATTGGCTCTCAAAAAGGATATGGGGATGCCTACTTACTTCCGGAATACGTTGGAGAAGAAAGTGGCACAAGTCTTGATATAGATATAAGTGAGCGCGATGTTATGTTTAGAGAAGCTGCCGAAATAATTGTTACTGCACAACAAGGTTCTGCATCTTTATTGCAACGTAAATTAAAGTTGGGTTATAACAGAGCTGGGCGATTGATTGACCAACTAGAAGCAGCTGGAATTGTTGGTCCTTTTGAAGGAAGTAAAGCTCGTTCTGTAAATGTTCCTGACCTAATTTCGCTAGACCAATTATTAAACAACGAAAAAAACAACATGTAATGATCAAATTTTTTAGCCTATTATCCGTATTTTTCATAAGCTTAAACTCACAAGCACAGAATAGCGACCAAGCAAAAAAAATGTTGGACGAAGTTTCAAATAAAATAAAAAGTTACAAAAATATTACCCTTGATTTCACTTATCAAACTGAAAATCACGAAGGAAAAGGAAACGCTACCATTCAAGGAGAAAAATACATCGTAGATTTTATGGGTGTAACCCAGCTTTTTGACGGTACAAAAACCTATATAATCAATCCTAATGATGAAGAAGTAACTATTTCTAGCTCAAAGGATGAACAAGCGGTTAGCATAGCAGGATTGTTGACTTTTTATCAACAAGGCTATACTTATGTTTGGGATACAACTCAAAAAGTGGGTGGAAAAACTATACAATACATCAAATTGATTCCCAACAAAAGTAGAGATGTAAAAGAAATCTATTTAGGAATAGACACACAAACCAAACATATCTACAACAGAACCGATGTTTACAGAAACGGTTCTAGAGTCATTATAACCGTTAATTCTTTCAAAACAAATCAAACATTGTCAAAAAATCATTTTACCTTTACCAAGTCAAAATATCCTAATTATTATATCAACAATTTAGATTAAGGGTAAACGTGAAAATACTCGACCGTTATATACTAACAACTTTTGTAAAAACTTTTTTTTCGGTCTTTGCCATACTTTTTTTCATATTTGTATTGCAAGGTGTTTGGATCTTTATCGCTGACTTAGCTGGTAAAGACCTTGATTTTTGGATAGTTGCAAAGTTTTTATTTTTCTATTCTCCCAAGATCATTCCGATGGTTTTACCACTCTCTGTGCTTTTGGCTTCAATTATGACTTTCGGAGATTTCTCTGAAAATTACGAATTTGCCGCTATGAAATCTGCAGGAATTTCTTTACAAAGAGCCATGAGATCATTAGTGTTCTTTATCTTGATTTTGTCTGCAGTGTCTTTTTGGTTTACAAACAATGTAGCTCCAAAAGCGGAATACAACTTTGTTAATATGCGGCGAGAAATTATACATTCGAAACCCGCTATGGCGATCACCGCAGGACAATTTAATGAAATGGGTTCGTTTAATATTAAGTTCGATAAAAAACACGGCGAAAATGGTGAACTTTTGGATAATGTGATCATGCATGTTATTAGTCAACAAAATAACCAAAACAGAACGGTAATTAAGGCTGAAAGAGGAAAAATTGAAACTGACGAGAAGAGTAACTTACTGAAATTACATCTTTATAATGGTAATTATTATGAAGAGATTGTTCAAAAAAACATTCGCCAACGAAACCGAAATCCGTTTGCTAAAGCACACTTTAAACATTACGTTTTAAGTATTGATTTATCAGAGTTTGATAATTCTGACGATGAAATCCAAAAAATATCCAACACGGCAAATATGATGAATATTTCCCAGTTGAATTATACACTTGATTCCTTAAATATGAATTTGAGTCATGAAAAGAACATTCAAAAAGAAACACAAGATGGATACAGTACTTTGCTCTTAAGCGAAGCTACTGCTACAAATAATAGCGTATTAAAAGAAATTGGGTTAGATTCACTTCTTTTAACAAAAAGAAAAGTCGAAAAAATATCGATACTTTCAAATGCTTCAGCAGTTGCAGAAAATATTAAGTTTACTACATTAAACAACCAGAATGCGCTTTCTGAAAAAGCTAAAAATATCAATAGACACACCGTAGCATTTTACGAAAAGTTTGTTGTAGCTTTTTCTTGCTTACTTATGTTTTTTGTAGGAGCACCTTTAGGAGCGATTATTCGAAAAGGTGGACTGGGCTTACCAATGGTTTTAGCTGTTTTAATTTTCATCTCCTATCATTTCATCAATACCTTCGGTAGGAAATTAGCGCAAGAAAATGGGACAACAGCCTTTATGGGAGCTTGGTTATCGACTTTAATTTTATTGCCTCTAGCAATTATTTTTACTTATAAAGCAACTCGTGATCGAGGAATAAATAGCTTGGATAACACTTTTTATCCAATTACTAATTACATAAAAAAGAAATTTAAAAAGAAACAAAAAAACATTGAAAATGTCTGAGATAAAACTGAATACAATAGAAGAAGCGATTGAAGACATTCGCCAAGGAAAAATCATAATTGTAGTTGATGATGAAGACCGTGAAAACGAAGGCGATTTTATTGCCGCTGCAGAAAAAGTAACCCCTGATATGATCAATTTTATGGCAACACATGGTCGCGGTTTGATTTGTGCACCTCTGACCCAAAAACGTTGTAAAGAATTGGACTTACATCCAATGGTGACAAATAATACGGTATTACATCAAACAGCTTTTACAGTATCTGTAGATTTAATAGGTCATGGTTGTACCACTGGGATTTCGGCATATGACCGTTCAAAAACCATTGAGTTTTTGGTAAAAGAAGAAACTAAACCAGAAGATTTAGGTAGACCTGGACATATCTTTCCTTTGATTGCGAAGGAAGGAGGAGTTTTAAGAAGAACAGGACATACAGAAGCGGCTGTAGATTTGGCTCGATTAGCTGGATTTAAGCCCGCAGGAATATTAGTTGAAATTCTCAACGAAGACGGTAGCATGGCAAGATTACCACAGTTGATAGAAGTTGCTAAGAAATTTGATATGAAACTGATTTCAATTGAAGATCTAGTTGCTTATCGAATGAAACACGATAGTTTGATACAGAAGAAGGGAGACTTTGATATTATGACTAAGTACGGTACATACCGTCTGCGAGCTTATTTACAAGTCACCAACAAACAAGTACATATTGCATTAACAAAAGGTGTTTGGAACACAGGAGATCCTATTTTGACGCGAATCAACTCGTCTCTAGTAAACAACGATATCTTGGGAACCCTAACAAATAATCCTGACGAGAAATTAGAGACCATGTTTCAAGCTATAGAACAGGAAGGAAAAGGTGCCATCCTTTTCATTAATCAAGAATATAATACGCTAAATCTTTTAAATCGCTTGTCAGAAATTAAAAACTTGCAATCACAATCCGATCACATCGTCAAGGCACCAAAGATTCAAATGGACGCAAAAGATTTCGGAATTGGAGCGCAAATCCTTCACGATTTGAACATTACGAAAATTAAATTAATGTCTAATTCAGAACACAGCAAACGCGTAGGAATGGTAGGTTATGGTTTGGAAATTACTGAATATATTAATTTTTAAAAAAAGTGATTTTTACTTTGTCAATTAAAGAAAGCTTTTTATATTTGCACCACAATTAACGGAGGAAACAAAGTTAATAAGGAGAAATGGCAGAGCGGTCGAATGCGGCGGTCTTGAAAACCGTTGACTGTAACAGGTCCGGGGGTTCGAATCCCTCTTTCTCCGCCACCTTTAAGGGTCGGGAAGATACTCAAGCGGCCAACGAGGACGGACTGTAAATCCGTTGGGAAACCTTCGCAGGTTCGAATCCTGCTCTTCCCACAAAAAAAGCTCAACAACAGTTGAGCTTTTTTCATTTTACATCATTATTTTTTATTCTTTTACCGACTCTGAACTTGTTTCTTTTCGTCTTTGTTCTTGAAATTTCAAAAAATCCACTCCAAAATCATCGTCGGAAGCATCCAACGGTAAACTTTCTTGATTTCTTTTCTTATTAGTTCGTTTTTGTGCATTGGTAAAAATCTTTGACAGAAGCTCCTTAAATGTATTAAAATCGACCTCGTATGTCAATCCCACACCTTGAGTATAACCTATTCCCTCTCCTAAATAATTAATTGTATTTTCCCGATTAAATACTCGGGCTCTAAGTGAACCATCTTCATTGAGCAATAATTGCACTTCTAGATCTCCTACAATCACATTCTCTTCTCTTCCACCAATTGGCACACCTAGTTTGCTGTTGACTAAAACTCTATCAGATATCTGAGTTGAAAAAGTTACTCCAACACGTGCTTCCTCGGTTGATTCTGAAAAAGGATTTCTGTCTTTTTGTGAATAATTCAGACCGAATTGGAACTTACCATCTGCATCAGAAAATAAATCATCAAACAAACTGCTCGCTCGCTCAAACAAGCTTCCGTATACCACATCTACCCTACTGTCTGATGTAATAAATCCTCCAGTTGCCAACAATGCCATTGCCTGCGTTTCCCTTGTGTCTCTATCTGCCAATTTATATTCTATTTCTGACTTTAAACTGGAACTCACATTTGGAAAATCGATAAGGAAGTCAATTTCCGGACTGCTCAGATTTCCTTGTAAAACAATAGCTACATTTGTATCTACTTTTCTATTAATCTCAGAACTTTCAATAATAATTCCTGGATTGGATTGCGTTCTATACAAGGCTTTCAAATCTAAAATCGCATTGAGAGGTTCTCCATCCCAACGTATAGTTCCGTACTTTTCAACATCTAATTTTTTATCGATAATTCCACCGTATTTAAAATGGTATTCACCATTATAAACCATAAAGTCACCCCACATATCAAATCTACCCAAAGTATTTATTTCCATTGTTATGAATCCATAACCATTACCCTTCATTCCATGTCCAGAATCTCGGTCTAATAAGATTTCTATTTCAGCTTCTGGTGTGATATTAAACTCAAAATTCATCTGAACTCCACCAAATCGATTTGCATTTATTGGAGTTTGTAGCCCTTTTAGACGGTTTTCTTTTTCTTCGGCTGATAGAAAATGAATAAAGTTATTGTCACCCAAACCTCCGGCATCATCTAACGGAATTTTAAGCTTTGTTCCAGGCATTGAGGAAGCTTCGATATTGACTTCCAAGGCTTCTACGGGTCCTACAATACTTGCAAAACCATTGATAAACGCAGTACCATAATAAGGAGTCCCTTCTTGATAAGGTAAATCCAATGCTAATAAATTGGTTGATGATAGACGTGTATCTAAATACCAATTTTTAAGCCCATTATGTGAAATTACTCCGTTTAAAACACCTTTTGTCTTGTTTTTTGAATCAGTAATATTAACCTCTCTAAGAATAAATTCGCTTTCAGTTACATCGAGCTGAGCATTCTCATCAAAAAGATAATCTACACCTGTAAAAACAGGGCGCATTCCAGCGTTTGTCAAATATAATTTCCCCTGAATATCAGGTGATTTATGTGTTCCTGTAATTGTAGCCCTTCCCGACGCTTCTCCCCTAATGTCTGACATAATTGATGAAAGAAAAGGCTGTATTGCTTTTAAATTCAATTTATTAAGACCCGCATCAAGGTTCAATTTACTTTTCCCAGACTGAATACCAACACCACCATTCAAGTAAAAAACTTCCTCGAAATTATTAACTATATTTGATCTAACATTGAAATTTTGAAGTGCTTCATCTCCCTTAACAGCAAATTGAAACATTCCCAATAAAACATCGTTAATCTCTAAATTACTGATCGACAGTTGGGATGTAGGTCTAAATATAGCTCCTTCCTCTACAAAAGAGATGCTTCCATTGAGCAATCCAGCAAAAGTAAGACTTTCTAAGTCGGGTGTAATTTTATCTAATTCCACGTTGTTAAAACTCAGGTTTAAATCTTTGAAACCTTTACCTTTGGAATTTCCATTAAACAAAACCAATTGATTTTTGTGAGATAATGTAATTTCCTCCACATCAAAATGATCAATTTGCTTATTGAAGACAATCCTATTCTTTTGATTTTCAAATTCATTTAAAAACCAGGTTGACTCTTTAAACTGAATTTCAGATTTTTGAATTCCTACGATCGATTTATTTTCTTCATCAATCGTGTGATAAAAATTCAACTTATAGGTATCGTTAGATTCTTTACCTCCTTTAAAGTAGGTATCGATATATAAAGTGTCGTTTTGTTTAGAATTATTTAAAACAAAATTATGCATATTATAAAAACCCAAGTCAATACTATCCATCGATACACACGCATTTTGTTGCAGACTCAAGCTGTTTACATCTATGTTAAGGTTTACAATTTTATTGTCCTTATAATGAACGAAAGGCGTGTTCAAATTCAGAACAAATTCACCTTCGTGAGCACTAATACGCCCAGAAACTTTGGTTTCATCACCAATCAATAACCTAGGCACCAACAAATCGACGATTTTATTTTCGATTTGCAAATCATATTCCACAAATTGATGAGCATCGATTTCGATTGGAGAATAGTTTTTATACAAACCTCCTAAAGTATTTTCAACCAATGACAGCAACTGTTCATATTGAAAATTTCCTCGAATAAAACCATTGACAATATCTTTCGATTCAAATTTAATCATGCGGGTACTGTCAGATTCTATACTTGAGTCAATATGCATATAATCAAAAGAATAAGCGGCATGAGAATTAGAGTACGTTGCATTTTGAGCCAAAACGGTTCCGTCAAAAGTATCTAAATTCTTTCCGGTTCCTTTCAATTCAAAATTCCCACTAAAAGCACCTAGAGAATCCTTAACAATTCGTAATGCATTCATGTTAAGGTGATCAATATCTACTTTAAAATCTAAAGCTGTTTTATCTGAAGAAAAATCTATAGTCCCATTAAAATCAAGCAGTGCATTCGGATCTTTACTAAGCAAAGTTCCGGTGTATGCAGGGTATTTTAAATTTCCATCAATCGAAATATTTTCATACGTATAGTTATTCAAATCAAAGCCCTGGATCTCACTTTTAATCACTGTTTGAAATGATTCTGGATCGAAACTCTTACCATCGACTTGAGCATTCAATGTAGCAAAACCAATAGTTTCGTTTTCTAACAATGTTCCTACATCAAAATGATCTAAAAACAGCTCTCCTTTATACGTTGCTTCATGTTTTTGATTCACTTTGAAAAGTTCGACATCTGCTTTTGCAAAGCCCAAAGCCGAAGTTGTTTCTACATCTGCAGCGATGTAAAAATCTTCATAAGTGATTGTTCCTGTCAAAAACATTAATTTTAGATGATCTAACTCTTGAGGTAAAGCAGTATTTAGCACATTTGGCAACAACGATACAGCGTTGCTTCTTGTTAAACTTAACCTATCTAATTGAGCATCGATACGAAAAGTGTCATCTGGAGCAAATAAATTTTTAAATTCAAAATTTCCAATGATTTCAGAACCATTTTTATCCGACAATTGGGTGTTTTTCAGGTTGAAATCATTTAAAATACCAGTAGCTGTTGTGTTTATATATAATAAATTATCAACTCCAAATTCGTTGTAAAAAAACTTCAAATCGTTCGTAGCAACTTTAGATTGCTGAATGGCTACATTTAATTGTACTTTATCTGTAAAATATTTCAGACCGCCTTCTTCATATCGCATTTCTACATCGGCTTTCAATGAAGTTTCTTCCGTTTCAAGAACAAAGGATTTAACATCCATTGAAATAGGAGTCATTCCAAATTCAGCTTTTACATCCGAAACACGTAAGCCTCTTTGATCTAAAAAACTAAGACTTAAAATTTCCGCATCAATATTCGGTCCTCTTACCACAAAATCTTCTAAAGAACCGTGCATTTCTTTAAAATCAATAGGAGTATTTGCTGTGTTTTCATCTGTAATTCTAAAATGTCCGTTGACAAGTTCCAAATGATCAATTTTCATATAAAAAGAGCCGTCACCTGGCTGGCCATCATCAAAAACAGCAATAAATTTATCTAAATTGTTTAGCGAATCTCCTTTGTAAGTATGAATATAAAAGCGAGTATCATGTAATTCGGTGTTTCCAAAAAGCAACTTCCCTTCAGTCAACTGTTTAAAACTCGCTAAATTTGTTACTAGCTGTTCAATATAAGCCAAATCGTTGTTTCTATCATCTAAAACATGAACTTTTTTAAGCAAAACCCTGCCATCTAACTGTATGGCAACCTGCCCAATGGAGGTTCTTATATTAAACTCTTCATTGATTTTCTTAGTTGCGTAATGAGCAATCTCCGTTTGTACAATTGGAGTAGTGATAATGACAGCGATAAGCACAAAAACTAGTGCCAAACCCAACAATAATCCGAACAGTATTTTAAAAAGCTTTTTGATAACCGTGCTGTATTAAATTTGTACTAAATACAAACAACAAAAATACTAATTTATGTGTTTAATAACGTAGTATTTATTTAAAGTTTAATTTCCTTTTGTTGAATCTTTAATTTGAAGTAAGTTAATCTATAACAATAACCGATGCAGTATTTTTTTGGTAACTCAAATTGTAATAAATTTGCATTGTTTATAAATTCAAATGCCTTTTATGTATTTATAATCTTCAAGTTAACTGAAAATAAGTTCTAAATGGAACAAAACATTTATATTTTGGCTATTGAGAGTTCTTGCGACGATACTGGAGCCGCTGTATTGTGCAACGAAAAAGTATTGAGCAATGTGGTGGCGCAGCAAGAAATTCATGAAGCCTATGGCGGGGTGATTCCTGAACTAGCTTCTAGAGCGCATCAACAAAACATCGTTCCAGTAGTTGATGTTGCTTTAAAAAAAGCTGGAATCAACAAAAATCAACTTCATGCAATAGCTTTCACTCAAGGTCCTGGCTTAATGGGCTCTTTGTTGGTTGGCAATTCATTTGCTAAATCGTTAAGTCTTTCTTTGAACATTCCATTGATTGCTGTGCATCACATGCATGCGCATATTTTTGCTCATTTTATTGAAGAAGAAGGATTTGAAAAACCAGAGTTCCCTTTCTTAGCACTCACTATCAGTGGCGGTCACACGCAGATTGTACAAGTAAATTCTCACTCAGATTTAATAGTTTTAGGCGAAACCACAGACGATGCCGTAGGTGAAGCTTTTGATAAAACTGCAAAAACATTAGGATTTCCTTATCCTGGCGGACCATTGATTGATCGTCATGCACAAAATGGAAACCCAAAAGCTTTTGGATTTACAAAACCAAAAGTGCCTAATTTAAATTTTAGTTTTTCTGGTTTAAAAACGCAAATCTTGTATTTCATTCAAAAGGAAACACAAAAAAATCCTGACTTTATTAAAGAAAATTTAGATGATTTATGTGCTTCTGTTCAGTATACTATAATTGAAATTCTGATGGATAAGTTGAAAAAAGCTGTTGAAGAAACAGGAATTCAAAAAATTGCAATTGGTGGTGGCGTCTCTGCCAACTCTGGAATTAGAAAAGCTTTACAGGATGCTGATACTAAATATGGTTGGAAAACTTTCATTCCAAAATTTGAATACACAACCGATAATGCTGCAATGATTGGCATTGTTGGTTATTTAAAATACCAAGCTGGAATATTCAGCGATACAGAAGTTGTTTCACAAGCAAGAATGGAATTTTAAGATGCAGTTATTTTACTCAGATACGATTGAGCCAGAACAAATCGAGTTTACTTTTGACAAAGAAGAAAGCAAACACATAGTTAAAGTTTTACGTAAAATAGAAGGTGATACATTAAACATTACCAATGGTAAAGGCTTTTTATTTTCTTCAAATATCATTTTAGCTTCAGAAAGAAGATGTGTTGTAAAAATAACTAAAGTAGACTTTTTTGAACCCCGTACTTTTAGAGTGCACTTAGCAGTAGCTCCTACGAAGATGAACGATCGATTTGAATGGTTTTTAGAAAAAGCCACAGAAATTGGTGTGGATGAAATTACACCCATTATCTGCGATCACTCCGAAAGAAAGGTTATAAAAAAAGAACGTTTTGATAAAATTTTAATCAGTGCGTTAAAACAATCTAATCAACATTATCTTCCCAAATTAAACGAAGCTGTTTCCTTTTCAGATTTTATTTCACAAGATATCGAAGGGCAAAAGTTCATTGCTCATTGTGAAGAAACAGTGAAAAAAGAATTAAAAGACGAAATTCAGCCTAAACAAAATTACACATTGTTGATTGGACCAGAGGGCGACTTCTCTACTAATGAAATTGCTAGCGCTTTAGAAAATAAATTCGCTGCAGTTGCTTTGGGCGACACAAGATTACGTACAGAAACTGCAGCCATTGTGGGTTGTCATACTTTTGTATTAATGAATTAAAAGCGTCATTTGATATAAATAATTATCTGATCCTTAAAAAACTAAATAAATTATGGAATCATCACTTTTCAAACACCCTTTCCCTACTGATATTGAAATTGCTCGAAACAGTCATTTGAAAAACATTTCAGAAATCGCTGCGAACACAGGAATTTCTGAAGATGAAATTATCCCTTATGGAAAATACATGGCAAAAGTACCTTTACATTTGCTTAACGAAGAAAAAATAGCACAGTCTAATCTTATTCTAGTTACTTCAATCACACCTACAAAAGCAGGTATCGGAAAAACAACGGTTTCTATTGGCTTGGCAATGGGTTTAAATCAATTGGGTAAGAAAGCAGCCGCAGCAATTCGTGAACCTTCTTTAGGTCCTTGTTTTGGTATGAAAGGCGGTGCTGCAGGTGGTGGATATGCACAAGTGCTTCCGATGGAAAACATCAATTTGCATTTTACTGGCGATTTTCATGCGATTACTTCAGCACACAATATGATTTCTGCACTTTTAGATAATTACAATCACAGAGTAAAAGGAACTGAAAACGAAATAACTCAAGTACTTTGGAAAAGAGTTTTGGATGTTAATGATCGTAGTTTGAGAAATATTGTGACGGGTTTAGGCGGACATGCTAATGGAGTACCTCAAGAATCTGGGTTTGACATTACACCAGCCTCTGAAATTATGGCAATTTTTTGCCTATCAGAAAGTATTGAGGATCTACGAAGAAGAATTGAAAATATTCTATTGGGTTATAAAGCAGACGGAAGTATTTTTACAGTAAAAGATTTAGGTGTTGCTGGTGCTATAACCGTGTTGCTAAAAGATGCTTTACAAACCAATTTAGTTCAAACAGTAGAAAACACTCCTGCTTTTGTTCATGGCGGCCCTTTTGCGAACATTGCCCACGGTTGCAACTCAATCATTGCTACTAAAATGGCAATGTCTCACGCTGATTACGTATTAACCGAAGCTGGTTTTGGTGCCGATTTAGGAGCTGAGAAATTTTACAACATCAAATGCAGAAAAGCAGGGTTAAATCCAAAACTGACCGTTATTGTGGTTACTGCTCAAGCTTTAAAAATGCACGGTGGAATTCCTATTGAAGACATAAAAAGAGAAAATATTGCGGGTGTTTTAGAAGGTTTAAAGAATTTAAAAAAACACGTAGATAACATTCGTTCATTTGGCCAGAACTTGATTGTTGCTTTCAACAAGTTTCATTTCAATACAGATATAGAAATTGCCTTGATTCAAGATTTTTGTAAAGAACATTCTATAGGTTTCGCTATCAACAATGCTTTTACAGATGGCGGAAAAGGTGCTGAAAGCTTAGCTCAATTAGTAGTAGACACCATTGAAAACAATCCTTCAAAAGAATTGAACTTCACATATAATGCTGAAGAATCTATACAAGAAAAAATTAAAAAAGTAGCTAAAAACATTTACGGTGCTGCAACGGTACAATTTTCAACTCAAGCTATGAAAAAACTGAGCCTTTTAAACAATACCGAAATGGAAAAATTTCCAATTTGTATTGCTAAAACTCAATATTCATTTTCTGCTGATCCTAATGCATTTGGATTAAGCGAAGGATTTGACTTTCATATTAACGATATTGTAATTAATAGAGGAGCAGAGTTTATAGTTGCCATTGCAGGAAACATGATGAGAATGCCTGGTTTACCTAAAAATCCACAAGCATTAAATATCGATTTTGTGAATGGAAATGTAGAAGGCTTAAGTTAAATAAAAACAGCCGTTTGATTCTCAAACGGCTGTTTTTTATTTCAAATTATATTGATTAAGTTGAAGAATACTTTCTGATCATCAAATCAGGTTTAAATAAATTTACCCAACAACCAATATAAAATAATAAAAACCAATACAGTACCAAAACAACCTAACCCAGCTTTTTTGGCTCCCCACCCTGCTAAAAGTGCTTTAAGTAAATTTTTCATAATCTTTTTTTTACTAAGATATATAAAAATCAGTTTACTTCTTTCTTTTTAACATTATTCCAATAAACATCTAATTCTTTGAGAGATAAATCTCCTAAAACTTTATAATCGTTTTTTATCAACTCTTCCATTTGAGTAAATCTGCGTATAAACTTGTTGTTCGTTTTGTTTAAAGCTTCTTCAGGATTTATATCACAAAAGCGAGCATAATTTATCAATGCAAATAAAACATCTCCAAACTCTTCTACTTGCTTTTCTTTATTACCAGCTATTTCCTCAGCTTTAAATTCATTCAACTCCTCTTCTACTTTTTCCCAAACATCTCTTTTATCACTCCAGTCAAAACCTACACCTTTTACTTTATCTTGAATTCTAAAAGCTTTAATAATAGCAGGAAGACTTTTTGGAACACCACTTAAGACCGATTTATTTCCTTCTTTCAGCTTGATCTTCTCCCAGTTTTCCTTCACTGCATTTTCATCTGCTGCTTCTACATCTCCATAAATATGAGGATGACGAACGATCAACTTTTCACAAATTTCATTGCAAACATCAGCAATATCAAACGACTGAGTTTCACTTCCTATTTTTGAATAAAAAACAATGTGAAGCAACAAATCTCCAAGTTCTTTCTTGATTTCTTCATTATTTTCATCAGAAATAGCATCGTTTAATTCGTAAACTTCTTCAATGGTCAAATGCTTAAGTGATTGAAAAGTTTGTTTTCGATCCCAGGGACATTTTTCTCTAAGTTCGTCCATAATATCTAACAGACGTTCAAAGGCTTTTAACTGTTCGGTTCTATTTTTCATATTTCTGAAAAAAAAATCCGGCACATGACCGGATTTAATAAAAATATTATTCTTCTTTTTCTGTTTTTTTCTTAGTAGCTCGTTTAGCTTTAGGTTTTTCTTCTACTACTTCCTCAACAACTTCTTGCTGCGTTGAAGGATCTAAAGTTACCGTTCCTGAAGTTGTTACAGAAGCTGCATTTAAAGCATCGATATAACCAGCTTTTTGTAAAATATTATACCAGCTCATTACTTTTTTAATGTCAGAAATGTATACTCTATCACGATCAAAATCTGGAATTACTTCACTAAAATAAGCCAAAAGCTCATCATTATCAGCTTTATGACTGATAGCAGCACCATTACTTTCTTTTTTTGCAATACGTGCAAAAACTTCAAATAATTTTACTTCACTAACATCTGTATAGATTGATATTTCTGATAATAAACTTACATTACTACGTAATCCTACTGATAATTTTTTCCCGTCAATCAACGATTCTGCTACAAACCCTGATCTCGTCTGGATTTTCAATTCATATAATCCTGGTTTCCCGGATATAGCTAAAACTTTTTCTATGCTCATTTCTTAATGTTAATTTAAACAGGGCACAAATATCCTAATTTGAATTTAATATCCAAAATTATCTCCCTTTTTTATTGATAAATTTCATTTTATAATCTGGGAATACTTTTCCCTCCATAATATTCTGAAGTCTTTTCCCGTTCAATTTCTTTTTTAAACTCGATAATTTGTCTGTAAACAAAATACCTTCAATGTGATCGTATTCATGCTGAATCACTCTTGCGGCAAATCCAGTATACTTATCGGTGTGTTTGTTGAAATTCTCGTCGAAATACTCTATAGTGATATCTGGTTTTCTATAAACATCTTCACGTACGCCAGGAATACTCAAACAACCTTCATTAAAAGCCCACTCTTTTCCTTCTTCTTCCAAAATTCTTGCGTTGATAAACACTTTTTTAAATTTTGACAAAAAATTACGTTCTTCTTCCGACAAATCTTCATCTTCTCCGAATGGAGCTGTATCGATTACAAATAAACGAATAGGTAATGAAACCTGTGGTGCAGCGAGTCCAACTCCATATGCATTATTCATGGTTTCGAACATATCGTTTATCAACTCGTTTAATTGTGGATAATCTGGAGTAATATCTTCACATTCTTTGCGTAACACCGGATCTCCGTATCCTACAATGGGTAATATCATTAGTACTGATTTAAAAAATATCTACAAAGTTACAAAAACTATCAAAATTCATAACAATTTATATGTATATTTAATCGTAATTTGTAGTATGAGTTTAAAGCAATGGACTGAAGAATATGCTAAATAAAATATTTCTTAAATTTGGTGACAATCACTTTTATACTGCGCTAAAAGTTACATTCGCAGCTTTGTTGTCTTTTTTAGTTTTTTACAATCTCAGTGGATTCACCGCTGCTTTCACGGTTACCTTAGGTGCAATATTATGTGCTCCGATTGATATTTCAAGCAATTTCAAACACAAAGTCATCGGTTTATTGATGGTCAGCTTATTGATTCCTGCAATCTCCTTTGTATTGACTTATAGCTACCAATATGCTTTTTTATTTTCAATCTTTTTTTGTGTACTCACCTTTTTTTCAGCTTTGATTTCGCTATATGGCCACAGAGCCAACTTATTATCTTTCACATTATTACTTACCATAAGTTTATCTTTTATCCATCACGATGAACCAGAAAATGTATTGATGAATTCGGCCTATTTATTGGCAGGTGGATTGATTTATACTTCGATTTCAATCGTTTTTTATTTGATTAAACCCACAAGGTACATCAATCTAGAAATGGCGGAATGTATTGACATTACTGGTGACTATTTAAAACTAAGAGCCGAATTATGGAATAAAAATGCGGACAGAAATAAGGTAAACCACCAATTATTGGAAAAACAGGTCCGAATCAATGAGCTTCATGAAAATATTAGAGAGTATTTAGTTTACAACAAAGCGCGAACTATCAACTCTAACAACAACAGAAAGTTATTGGTCGCACTTACTTCCTTAGTTGAAATTTTAGAAGTTGCTATGGCAAACGTGTTTAATCACGAAGCTTTTTTCGATTTTTTCAAACACGACGAAACCGCCTTGAAAGAATACCAACTTTTGGCTACCAATTTTTCGAACACGCTGAAAAAACTTGCCGCTTCAATTAAAACAAATAAAAAATACCATTCGTCGTACAGCTTAACCAATGAGTTAAAAAATTTAAAACTCAGTGTGGATGCTTATGTACAATCACAAAATATCTCAGCTTTTGATGAACAAGTAGTTTATACCAACAATCTGCTTTTTTATGCCAATAAACAGGTTGAAAAAATCAAGGGTTTAGAACGGATCTATAAAGAAAGAGTAAACGCAGATGAACTGAGAGGAAAATATCGTGATTTAGAGAAATTTTTCACGCCAGAACATTATCGTTTTAAGACGTTAATTGAGAATCTTAATTTTCAATCGACAATTTTTCGGTATGCATTAAGAATTACACTCACCATGTTCGTTGGCTTTTTGATTGGAAAGTTTTTTGATTTTGAAAACGAGTATTGGATATTACTCACAATAGTCGTGATCATGCGTCCTGGTTATGGACTTACAAAACAACGAAGCAAACATCGAGTGATAGGAACCGTAATTGGTGGTATATTAGGTATTCTAATGTTGGTATTGATAGACAATAATATGGTTTTAAGTATCCTAACAATCATTTCAATGTTGTTGGCAAATTGGCTATCGAATACAGATTATAAACTTGGAGTGACTTTTACAACCATTTATGTCATCCTTATTTATGGAATTTTGGATGGAACTGCCGAATCTCAAATGGTTTATAGAATTTTAGATACTGGTATTGGAGCTTTATTGGCATTTTTTGCTTCTATGTTGCTTTGGCCTACTTGGGAATTACACTCGGTGAATAAACATCTCGAAAACTCACTCAGAGCGATTAGAGATTATCTGTCAGAAGTAAAAAATTATTATATCAATAAAGGGGAACCATCGACTAATTATAAGTTGGCTCGAAAAAATGCATTTATTGAAGTCGGGAACTTAATGACTAGTTTTCAAAGAATGATTCAAGAACCAAAAAGAAAACAAAAACATCGTGCAAATTTATATGAATTGGCAGTTTTAAATCAAACTTTGGTATCGTCTGCGGCGAGTATTGGTACTTATGTGCAGTTTCATAGAACCACAGAAGCCTCTACGGCTTTTAAATTGGTAATGGATTATATCAATAATAATTTAAACAAATCATTGCAACATCTCGACTTTGAAGTAAGTTTAGATCCTACTGCAGAAGAAGATTACCAAGTGAGTATTACTCAATTAAAATCGATTCGAAGAAAGGAAATTGATGAAATGCAGTTAAGTGAGGAACAGAGAATTCAAAAATTGGAAGAGTCGCAACTGATAATTGATCAATTAATCTGGATGAGCAACCTCTCTGAACAAATTGAAAAGATTACCCTTAAAATGAAATAACAATATTGACTTCTTTTATAACGTTTTTTAACTTTAACAGATGATATATATTCAAAATCAGACTGTTTAAAAAATGAACTATATAGAAAAAAAACAACCTTACTCTTCACTAATTAGAAATAAATTTTGTAAATTTATTCACTATTTAAAACCATTGCGAATTAAAAGTAATTCAGTTTTAAACTTCAACTTGTAAAAATTAATCAGATCATGAGTAAAATACTTTTCCCTACCGATTTTTCAGAAACTGCCTCGAATGCTTTTGTATACGCATTGAATTTGGCTCAGGCTACCGATGCCGAAGTTTTCGTATTGAATTGCTACGAAATGCCCGTTTTATCGACCACTAGTACAGGACAACCCGAGATGGTTCAAGAAGTTTATAACTCTATAGAAATGAACCATTTTGATCGTTTCAAAAAAGAAGTCCCAACGATGCGAAGAATCGCAGAAGAAAATGGAATGTCGAATGTAAAATTAACTTTTATTTTTGAAGAAGGCTTGCTCTTAGGCATCATTAAAAAAATCATCAACGATGAAGAAATCGATTTTATTGTAATGGGAACAGATGGTGCTAATTCATTAGAAAAAAGGATATTGGGCTCCAACACTGTAAATATAATGAACAACATTAGTATCCCAATACTTTCGGTTCCAAATGAAGCTAAATTTTATCGCTCAGAAATTAAAACAATCGGTTTTGCAACCATGTTGAAAGAATCCGATAAAAAGGGAATTTATACTATTGCAAAAATCGCAGATAAATTAGGAGCTAAGTTTAAATGTCTACATGTTTTAAGAGATGAAAAAAGTGACTACGAAGAAACACTCAATCGTTGGGTATCAGAGTTCACTCCGTTAGGTGTAACTTTTCACACTGTATTGAATAGAGATTTGGAGCAAAGTGTTTTCTTTTTTATCGACGAATACAATGTGGATGTAATGTGTATTATTAAAAGACAATTAAATTTCTTCGAAAAAATATTCAGTTCTAGTTTAAGTAAAAAATTGGCTTACCATTCTTATGTACCTGTCTTTGTGTTAAGAGAAGATTCAATAAATTAATCGTAAATCGAAGTTAGATTTTAAACAAAAATTTAGAAATCAAAAGCTGCCAAAACTCAATTTTTAATGATACATTTGCATACAAATTTTGAATTATGGTTTACAAATTTCGTTTGATATTAGACGCTGAAGAGGATGTATTGAGAGACATAGCAATCAGTTCCACAGACACTTTAGAGGATTTACACAACACAATTATCAATGCTTTTGGTTTTGACGGTACCGAAGGTGGTTCGTTTTATACCTGTGATGACAATTGGGTTCAAGATGAGGAAATTCCGTTGTTTGATATTGGAGATGTACCTGGTGAATTAAAGGTAATGTCTGATTTTATACTAAGTGATTTATTGCACGAAGATCGAACTAAAATCATCTATATCTATGATCCTTTTGTGAATTGGACTTTTTTCGTGGAGCTTGCTGCTATAGAACCAATCGATGAAACCCAAGAAAAAGAATTACCAGCATTGCTGTTTACTCACGGACTTTTGCCAGACACCGCTCCTGTAAAAGGTTTTGATACTAATTTTTCTAACGAAGATATTTTTGGTGATTTTGACGATGAATACGACGAAGATGATTTAGATATGTTTGATGAAGATAGTTACGAAGACTTTGGAAACGACGACCGTTATTAGTTCAGAAATCAACAAATACAAAACAGAAAATAAACTATAAAAAAAGAAAACGTACTCCGTTTTCTTTTTTGTCTAACCTAATTATATTAACTCAAAAATGATTAACTTATTCAATACACACATTGAATCTCTTTCGATTCACAGAGTGGGTAATAAAAGTAGAAACGAATCCTTTTTTATTTCGGAAAACCCTGTTTCCATTAACGATGAAATTGCACCACTATTAAAGGAATACTTCTTTAAACCTTTTAGAGAAAAAGAAGAAAATTACTACCAATTTGCACACGATGTGGATTTGGATTACAATGAAATGTATAACTTTGTTAATGAAATATTTACAAATCCAAGTTCAATTCACGATGTTTCTAAGAAAATTACCAAACATCTTTACGAACAATCCAATCATCCACATATTAAAAACGGAGAAGTTTACGTAACTTACCTAACGCATTTATCGATCGATAATAATCCTGTTGATGCGATTGGGATTTTTAAAAGTGAAATTAAAACCGATTTCCTTCAATTTGAAGAACGAGAAACCGATTTAAACATGATTTTACAGCAAGGAATAAACCTTGCCAAATTAGATAAAGGTTGTATCATTTTCAATTATAAAAAAGAGGAAGGATATAAAATTTTAACAGTAGACAGCAACCGTTACGATGCGCGCTATTGGCTAGAACATTTCTTATCTGTTGATGCTTTTGAAGATGAAAATTTCATGACGAAAAAGTATTTGAAATTTGTTCAGGATTTTGCCAAAGATGTGGTACTACCTGCCGAAGACAAAAAAGAAGAAGTGATGTTTATGAACCGATCGGTAAATTATTTTGCGAAAAACGATGAGTTCGAAGAACAAAATTTCATCAATGATGTGATTGACAACCCGGATTTACAAGCCGAGTTTAAAAGTTACAAAACCGACCGAGGCGAAAAATACAGCATAGAAGATGTTTCGTCTTTTCCAATTGCTAACAACGCAGTAACAGACGTTCGCAAGAAAATGAAAAACATAATTAATTTAGACACCAACGTTCAAATTAAATTAGATTTTATTAACCCAGAATCAGCAGAAAAATTCATTGAAAAAGGCTGGGACGAAGAAAAACAAATGTATTATTACTTGGTTTATTTCAATAAAGAACAAAAACAATAACTATAAGAAGCCGTCTCAATACCGAGGCGGCTTTTTTTTGTATTTTTTTTAGAAAATAC
>CAYNIM010000015.1:0-51230 GCA_964397335.1 uncultured Flavobacterium sp. | reverse complement strand
TTTTACAAAAATGTCGCTTAACTTAAACTGTAATTTTTATTTGCATATCCAAAGACACAAATATGTGTCGGTTTATTTCTGCAATTAGTTTCAATTTTAGTATGTGAATACTGATGAAGAAATAGCATTTATAATTGAAGTTGGTAAAAAGATACAAGCTAAGAGAAAACAATTAAAACTTTCTCAAGAAACTTTGTCTTTTGATGCTGATATTCCCCGTAATCAAATTGGAAGGATTGAAAGAGGTGAAATAAATACTAGTTTAATTACTTTGTTCAAGATTAGTAAAGCTTTAAATATTGACATTATAGACTTATTTAAATAATATGTTGTACGTATAAGGACACTTTACCTTCTTTCAGTGACATAGCCTTATAAAGATAATTTATTTTCCTTCCCCCTCTCTTAACGATAATCAGTTTACTATATTTTACATTATTTGAATAAATACTTAAAAATTACTAAATACTATAATTGTGGGGTAATATGTGGGGTGAATTAAAAATAAAAAAGCTGTAAACTCTTTAAAAATAAGGTTTTACAGCTTAGTTACGTACCCGGAGTGGGAATCGAACCCACACTCCTAGGAACACGAGTTTGAGTCGTGCGCGTCTACCAATTCCGCCATCCGGGCAAGTAGTTTGTTGTGTTTTGTGAGTGCAAATATAAAGACTTTTTTTTAACTGCAAGATAAAAATTAAAAAAATATTATATTTTTTGACATGCGTATTTAAGGGTTGGTTTATCGTTGCTCTGATCGTTTTTTGGTGAAGGATATTACTCTAAGTAAAAAGTTTAGAAAGACGTTTTTAGATAAACAATCGTTTGACTTTACATTGTTGTGTGCCTTATAACTAGTTTTAAATAGAAAAACAGGAGGTAGAAGGTATGTAAATGCTTTCTTTTTTTAATCGGTTTATCGCAAAAAGCTATTTAGCTGTGCCTAAAAATCAGCAAGAAATTTTTAATGTGATAATTTTAAGGCATATTTTATTATTTAAAGAAAATATTTTTAACTTTGCAGTCTCAAAACAATACAACTAATAATTTAGAAAATAATGAGTTACTTTGAGCCGGAAGCTAAAATTTTTGCGTGTTCAGAAAGTAAGGTTTTAGCTGAGAAAATCGCTGAACACTACGGGATTAAACTTGGAAACATCTCATTTTCACGTTATAGCGACGGAGAGTTTCAACCTTCGTTCGAGGAACCAATTCGTGGATTAAGAGTTTTCTTAATTTGTTCGACTTTTCCGAGCTCCGATAATTTGATGGAATTATTGTTGATGATAGATGCTGCAAAACGTGCTTCTGCAAGACACATCACAGCTGTAATTCCTTATTTTGGATGGGCGCGTCAAGATAGAAAAGACAAACCACGTGTTCCGATAGGCGCAAAATTGGTTGCTAAAATGCTAGAAGCTGCAGGTGCAACTCGCGTAATGACTATGGATTTGCATGCAGACCAAATTCAAGGATTTTTTGAAAAACCAGTAGATCATTTATATGCATCTACGATTTTCTTGCCTTATATACAGTCGTTAGGATTAGATAATTTAACGATTGCATCGCCAGATATGGGAGGTTCTAAACGTGCTTATGCCTATGCAAAATATTTGCAATCAGAGGTAGTTGTGTGTTACAAGCAAAGAAAAAAAGCGAACATCATCGATACGATGGAACTCATAGGAGATGTGAGTGGAAGAAACGTTATCTTAGTCGACGATATGATTGATACCGGAGGCACACTCGCAAGAGCGGCCGATGTTATGGTGGAACGTGGTGCGATTAGTGTACGTGCAATTTGTACACACCCTATTCTGTCGGGTGGAGCTTACGAGAAAATCGAAAATTCTTCGTTGACCGAGCTGATTGTTACCGATTCGATACCGTTAAGTCAGCAAAGCGATAAGATTAAAGTAATAAGCTGCGCCGAACTATTTGCCGATGTGATGCACATGGTACAAAACAACAATTCGATCAGTGATAAATTTATCATGTAAAATTTTATTAATTTTTTATATATTTCAAAATGAAATCAATTTCAATTAAAGGACAAGAAAGAGAAAGCGTAGGCAAGTCCGCTACAAAAGCCGTACGTAATGCTGGATTGGTACCTTGCGTAATTTACGGAGGACAGCAAGCAGTACATTTCACAGCAGAAGAGAAAGTATTTAAAAACTTGGTTTACACTCCAAACGTACACACAGTTGTAATTGATTTGGGTGGAAACAAAGTGGAGGCAATTCTACAAGATATTCAGTTCGATCCAGTTACTGACAGAATTCTTCATATCGATTTCTATGAGTTAGACGCTGCAAAAGAAATCACTATGGAAGTTCCAGTAAAAGTAATTGGAAACTCAAAAGGAGTATTAGCAGGAGGGGTATTGCGTTTGAACCAACGTAAATTAAGAGTTCGTGCATTACCAGCAAATCTACCTGATTTTGTAGAAGCAGATATTACAAATTTGGATATGGGTAACAAATTATACGTTACTTCAATTCCTACAAACAACTACAAATTGTTGCACCCAGACAACACTGTAGTAGCTCAAGTACGCGTATCTCGTGCGGCAATGAAAGCTGCTCAGGAAGCTGCTAAAGCTGTAAAATCTAAAAAATAAGTTTCTCTTATATATTTTAAGTTTTTATTCAAAGCCTCGATTCATTCGGGGCTTTTTTTTGTTTTTTATTTGGGCAAAACCCGCTGAGGCGGGTCGGGCTTTTCGTTGCAATCTTTTTATTCGTTCCTCATAAAAAGGATTTTCACTGCAATCCCTTTTGCAACGAAAAAAGCCATTCTACTTAGAAATAGAATGGCTTTTAGTGTATGTTTAATAAATTTTCTATCTATTCAATTTCAGAAACACGAATCGTGTTTACCATTCCTTTTTCTACAATTGGCATAGAAGCTAAATTAATGGTAAAATCTCCTGGTTTTACATATCCTTTTTCTTTAGCTATTTGGTTAATGTCTTCAATAGTAACGTCGGTACTTTCATATTTATCATACCAAAAAGCAGTAACTCCCCAAAGTAGGTTTAACTGGGTCAGCATGTATTTGTTGGAAGTAAATGCCAAAATATGCGCATTGGGTCTCCAAGCAGAAATCTGAAAAGCTGTATAGCCCGAATTGGTCAACGTGTTAATAACTTTTGCCTCAATATCGTTTGCCATTGTTGCAGCATGGAAACAAACCGATTTTGTAATGAAGCGCTTTGTTTTAATTTTTGGATCATTTACAGGCAATTTAATCAATTCAGAATCTTCTACACTGGTAATGATTTGCGTCATTTTTTCAATCACTTGAACTGGATAATTACCAACCGAAGTTTCTCCAGAAAGCATTACCGCATCCGCGCCATCCATTACCGAGTTCGCTACGTCGTTTACTTCAGCTCTGGTTGGTGTTAAACTTGTAATCATGGTTTCCATCATTTGTGTAGCTATAATTACAGGAATACGCGCGTATTTTGCTTTATGTACCAGTTTCTTTTGTATCAAAGGCACTTCTTGAGCAGGGATTTCAACTCCTAAATCTCCACGTGCAACCATGATTCCGTCGCAGTGTGAAACGATCTGATTGATGTTTGCCACGGCTTCTGGTTTTTCAATTTTGGCAATAATCGGAATTTTATGGTCTGAATGTTCTTCAATCAATAAGCGTAAATCTTCCAAGTCTTCAGGGGTACGCACAAAAGAAAGCGCAATCCAATCTACCTCCAGCTGAACCGCAAATTTAGCGTCTTTAATATCCTTTTCCGTCAATGCGGGTAACGACACTTTGGTATTGGGTAAATTAACTCCTTTTTTAGATCTAAGCGGGCCACCTTGAATTACTTCCGCTTTTACTTCGTGAAGACGATCGGTTTCTAAAACCTTGAAAATTAATTTCCCGTCATCAAGCATGATGATCTCTCCAGGGTTTACATCCTGTGGGAAACTTTTGTAATTCATATAGACACGTTGAGAAGTGCCCAAAAACTCTTGTTCGGTCGAAAAAGTAATCTGATCGCCAGCCTTCAGAACAACTTCGTCCTTCATTACACCTACTCGTAGTTTGGGTCCTTGTAAATCTGCTAAAATCGAAGTGTTGAAATGAAACTCTTCGTTTAATTCACGAATAATACGTACTTTATCTTCTATGTCAAAATAATCGGCGTGCGAAAAATTAATTCTAAAAACATTTACGCCGCTCTCTATCATTCTCTTAATAATCTCTTTACTGCTGCAAGCAGGTCCTAAAGTAGCGACTATCTTTGTTTTTTTTCTTGGTATCATACTAAAAAATTAAGTTTTGTTGTGATTTTGTACTCAATGTCGTCCTGTCAATAACAAACTGAGTTGAAATATTGTTGATGCTTTCTAACTTTGACAGTAATTCATCTTCGTCAAAAAAAACATCAGTATTTTCGACTAACAGAAAAAAATCGATGCTTTTCCATTCAGGAACCAAGTATTCAGTAGAATCGAACCTATCTGCTTCGTTGTCAAATAGCGTTTTGCCATCGTTTGATTCGTCTACAGATTGGATGTATTTGTTTTCTATCAGCCACCAAACCAAATGGTTGTCTATGTCTTTGTACTTGAAATAATGAAACTTATCGACTTCGATGACCGGAGTGTTTTCAGAAGCAATATCCTTTCTTAAAGGTTTTTGTAATTTAAGACCTACAGTTTGATTGATGTGATAGGCCATCTTATAGTCAGACATGTTTGATTTAATGGCAATTAAGAGTACATCGTCATGATTTTCATCATAATCTAGACGGTGTAAAACCTTAGTTGTATTTTTCTTCTGCAGTATCATTATTGATAACAAAGTTACAAAATATTAAGTTGTTTTTTGTGCTTGCCAAGAAATTTAATCATTATTTAATCTCGGTATGTGCTATCTTCCAATATGTTTAATTAGTCTTTTAAAACAGTAAACCCCAACAGTATAGAGTAGCTGTTGGGGTTTGTTTTTATTGTTAGCTCTTCGGGATGATTGAAAATTTTAGCACACGAAATAAGACTCAAACGCCTCATTTACATATTATTGGCAGTCAACCACAGATACACGGATGATTTTATTGAATACAATGCATTCATTACTTGAATCCACCTTTAAAAACTGCTGATTTTGAACGCGTAGGGACTAAACTGAAATCAATCGTACCGGTAGAATAACTATTTAGCAATAGTGGTTGGTCTTAAATTTGCCTCCCGTAAACTTTCCTGTTACAACAGGCACAAGCGTGATGCTTGTGCCTGCGATGAAGGTAGTGTTGTAAGTGGTTTTAATCACTAAATAGGTTGTTTTTAATATCTTCTAAAATTAAACAAGGGATATCTTTGTGATTTCGATCTTTTTTTATTATAATTATGTCGTAATTAATAAAATGTAATGGTTCCCGAGATTTACAATCTGAGTTAAATTTATTTTTGATATGATTTAAAGTTGTGTTATAAATAAACAAAGTATCACCACTATGTTTAAAGATAACAGTTTTTTGTTTAATATTAAATTTAGGTTTCCATTTAATGATGCTATCTTGGGAATGAATAGTAAATGTTTGATTATTAGTCTTGGCTAAATAATAACTTGTGAAAATTATTAATCCCACCATTATAAAATTAACGACGAGATGTATTAAAATCGCTTTCCATATATTAAAATTTAAAACTATGTATATTAAAAATAATCCAAATGAAAAACGAGTTAATAGCACTCCTACGTAATTATAATCAAATATTTCATTAAAATTAAGATGCACAGTAGAAAATAAAAGTGAATTAAATATAATGATAACTTTTAGATGCCAAATTTTACTTTTATAGTATTGAGCAGCTATAAAAGACAGTAATACTGTTAACAGAAATATATTTAAAACATGATTTTTGAAAAAAGCAACTGTAAGCACTAAAAGAAGTATACTGATAATTTTAAACTTCTTTATAAAAAAAGATCTAAATGTAAATTCTTCTATAAGAGGAGCTAAAAGTATTGCAACAATAACTCTTGTTAGATTAATATTCGTTTCTGTTTCTACCACTAAAGTTGCTGTTAAGAGTATTCCCGTAATATACATACAAGGCGCTACAAATAAAATCCAGTTTTCTTTTTTATTCTTTAAAAATTTAAACATAAAAATTAATTATAAAGTTTGTTCGCATAATAAATGCGAACAAACTTATAAAAATACATTTGATTTATCCATTAACGACACAATTTCCTATAGAGCATAGCCCTGTCGATTGGTCTGCTATTAAAGAAACCGAGCCCCCAACACAATTCTGCATCGCTATCTGATGATTTTTATAACACTCCGACATGTCATAAATCGCCTTTCCAGGTAAAGCAGTATCACCCCCTTTTATATAATCAAAAATACCTTCAATAACTTCTACAATTATAGGAACCAGTTTTCCCCAACCTAATGTAGATTTAGGCATTTCTATATTACTAAGGTTTATCCCATTATGGAAAGTAACATCCATAAATATAAAATCTTCTTGAATATCAGTAATTTGTAATTTTGCGTATTCTTTTTGTGTTGTTTCTTCAAATAAAGAAGCTTCCGTATCAGAAATTTTAATTAATGTCAAATTAGAGTTTGATGTATATGTAACAGGATGTACTCCATCAGCTACATCAATAATATGAAATAGATTCTCATTTATGATTTCATAAGTTAAGTTTTGATACTTCATTTTAAAATTAGTTGAGTCTTGTGATGAAGCTATTGTATTCTGTGGTGTGGTGTTATTATTTGCTGTAGTGGCATCATCATTACTATAAGCGTATAAACCTAATGATAAAATTGTTGTTCCTAAAAGACCTAATGTAATTTTTTTGAAATTCTTCATTTTTAAATAAATTTATTTTGCAGTTTTGTTTTTTTTACTGCTGATTGTTTGTCCATAATCGATGGATACATACTCCTCATCAGTCATCAAAAAATTGACGTGTTGTTCAAACCGCAACAGGTTTTCCTGGTGCGTTTGTTGCGTATCATAACCAAAGGTGTTCACGATGTTTTGATACACTTCGTAATCATTGTTGCCGTATGTTTTGACGGCAACCTGTACATTGTTTATTTCTGCTGCGAATACTTCATCTGTAGTTTCGCACGAGCTGAATAACGCTAAAATTGCTACAGCTCCTATTAAAATTTGTTTCATCTTTTGTTTCGGTTTTTTAATAAGATGCTTCCCGGGTAGCTTTTTGTTCTGTTACAAATGTGAGAGGTTTCTGAGAAAGCGACTCGCAGAATCGTACATATTTTAGAAATGTACGATTTTGCGAATGGCAAAATCGTACAAAAACCAGCAAAATCGTACATGGTAAAAATCAGATTGCTGATTTTGAGTCTTTTAACAAAACATGGTGTTCAGAAAAAAATCGTATTTTTGTAGTTGTTAATTGTGTTGATATGGGTTTTTTCTTTAAAAAAATAGTATTTCCATCCCTGAAAGTCCTGTTTTTGTTAGCGGCTTTTTCCGTTTTTGGGCAAACGAACACCGATTCGTACCAAAAGTGGTGGCGTGCAGTGCAGTCCGACACTGTAACTAAAGAAAGAAAACTACATTATTTAGACCTTTATATTCAAAAAGCACGGAACGATATAAACGAGATGAAAGAATACCGTGCGTTGGAAAAAAAATCCTTTTTGGTTCCGTTTGATGAAGGGATATTGTTGCTTCAGAAAATGAAGCCCTTGATTGCAAATATGGAAAACGACAGCCTAAAAGGGGACTTTCTTAACAGAAAAGCGTTGCTATATTACGATAACCGTGTATTTAGAGAGGCACTGGACTTTGCGATACAATCAGAAGCTTTTAATGAGAAAAACAATTACTCTTACAACCTGAATGTTGTGCGGATCACTATCGGAAACATATATTACCATACCCGGAATTACCAAAAAGCCGAGGAGTATTTTTTGAAAGCTAAAGCATATTATAAAAACAACAAAAATTATAATCATTTACGGGGGTATATCAACTGCTTGTACAATCTTGGAAAAACCTACTTACAAAACGGGGATAGTGTTTCTTTACAAGCTACTATTAATGAAAGTGAAGGGTTGTTTCCAAAATTAAAAGCCAGGGATCTTAAATTAGAAACGGCTTATTTAGATTACCTAAAAGGTGGTCGTGCTTTTTTTACAAAAAGACTATGCTGCTGCACAGCAGCTACTGGAGTTGGCATTGCCGGAAATAAAACGCAATGGCGATTTTACCAATGAGCACGTCCTTTACCTCTATCTGGGAAAAATAGCTTGGGAACAAGGCGAGAAAGACAAGGCACTTACCTGTTTTTTGAAAATAGACCAATTGTTTCAAGAAAAGAAATTTCTAAACTATGAACTGCGCGAAGCTTACGATTACCTCATCGCCTATTATAAAGAAACCGGGCAGACAAAACAGCAGCTTCACGCCACCGAAAGCCTGATTGCCCTGAACAGGCAGTTTGAAAAAGAACAGCAAAATATTACACGCACGCTTCACAAAGAATTAGATACCAAAAAACTGGAAAACGATCGGGCTCAGCTAAAAAAACAATTAAACAGCAATAAGCTTACTTATACTTTTTGGTTGGTGTTTGCTGGTATTGTATTAATGCTACTCATAATTTATTCCTACCGGAAAAACCGGGAACAAAAGCAATGGAAGCAAAAATTTAATGAGTTGTTGGGTGCTATCGAAAAACAAAAGCAAGACCACATTGGCATAGAAGTTCAAACAACATTAGCCGAAACTACAGCTGTTTCCGCAACGGCGCAAGAGGCAAAAGTTGGTTTACAAAACGACATCAGTTCTCAGCAAGTGAATGAACAACGTCTTTTTAAGGCATTGAAAAAGTTTGAACAAGAAAAAGGGTTTTTGAACCTCATCGAGACAGAAGACGGTTCTTTACGGGCGTTAAAAATAGAAGATCTTGCTGCACAATTAGGAACCAATCGCACCACTTTATCCAATTTCCTCAATATGCATAAAGGCGGTTTTGCAAACTATCTGACTAAACTGCGTATAAATCAGGTTATGATTGATTTAACCCAACAAGAAGAGTTGCGTAAATACAGCGTACAAGAGCTTTCCGAAATGTATGGCTTTTCAAGCATTCGGTCTTTTAATCTCCAATTTAAAACGGAAACCGGTTTGCCACCTTCTTATTTTATGAAGCAATTGGAATTGAACTTGTCTTGACTTTTTTGATTGGAGCGAAAAAACAAGGCACGATTTCTGCTTAAAATACCAAAATCACTTTTTTTTGCGCTTCTTCATCTGTGATTGAAGTGCGTAATAAGCTCTTTGTGCTGCTTTTTCCTCTGCTTTCTTTTTACTGGTTGCTCTGCCTTTGGCGATTACCTGTTCGTCGTAATATAAATGAATTTTGAAATGTTTGATTTTGTCTTTGCCGTTGTCTTCGATTGATTCAAAACGGAATGTTTTTTTATGCTTTTGAGAATGTTCAATGAACAAACTTTTGTAGCTTGTGATTTTGTTTTCTAAACGCTCCAAGTCTTGAAACTCAATCAAGATGTTTTTATATATGAAGTTTTCGCAAGCGCCAAAACCAGCATCAACATAGATGGCACCAATCAGAGCTTCTAGTAAATTTCCGTAGATGTTTTCTCCAAAATGAGAGAAGGGAGCTTTACTTTTTAATAGTTTTTGTAGTTGTAAGTTTTTTCCTACACGATTTAAGTGTGCCCGATTGACTATTTTAGAACGCATTTGAGTCAAATAGCCTTCGTCGCCTTTGGGCGCATTTTCATAGAGATGAGCTGCTATAACAGATCCCAACATGGCATCGCCTAGAAATTCCAGTCGCTCGTAGTTTATAACTTCTCCTTTTTCGTTGAATTTTTTATACGAACGATGGGTGAAGGCTGTTTCAAACAACTCGATGTTCTCAGGTTGAAATTGAACGATTTTTGACACTTCAGCATAAAAAATCTCGCTTTTTTTTGAGCGAGATTTTTTATTAAGTATTCTTTTAAACCATTTCTTTAACATAGTTTAATAGCCAAGTTTTTTAACTAAAACACACGCATTGTGCCCGCCAAAACCAAAAGTGTTACTCATAACTACGTTAACCTCTCTTTTTTGTGCGTTATTGAATGTAAAGTTCAATTTTGGGTCAATGCTATCATCATCAGTAAAATGGTTGATGGTCGGTGGAACAATTCCATGTTTAATAGATAGTATACATGAAATGGCTTCAATAGCGCCTGTTGCGCCTAATAAGTGTCCTGTCATCGATTTTGTTGAATTCAGGTTCATTGTATAGGCATGTTCACCAAAAACCTCTAAAATAGCTTTCGATTCGGCGATGTCGCCAAGTGGAGTAGAGGTACCGTGTAGATTCACTCCGTCTACATCTGTTGGTTTCATTCCAGCATCTTTTAAGCAATTCAACATTACATTTTTTGCACCTAATCCTTCCGGATGCGGGGCTGTTAAGTGATGTGCATCAGCAGACATACCGCCTCCGCCAATTTCGCAATAGATTTTTGCGCCTCGTGCAACAGCGTGTTCGTATTCTTCTAAAATCAAAGCGCCTGCACCTTCACCCAATACAAAACCGTCGCGCTCTTTATCCATCGGACGAGAGGCAGTTGTTGGATCTTCGTTTCTAGTTGACAAAGCGTGCATGGCGTTGAATCCACCAATTCCGGCAATGGTTACAGCTGCTTCGGAACCTCCCGTTACGATAACGTCTGCCATTCCTAAACGGATGTAGTTGTAGGCATCAATTATTGCATTTGTAGAGGAAGCACATGCTGAAACCGTTGTAAAGTTTGGACCTCTTAATCCGTATTTAATCGAAATAAGTCCTCCGGCGATATCAGCAATCATTTTTGGTATAAAAAACGGATTGAATTTCGGAGTGCCATTTCCTTGGTTAAAGTTGGTTACTTCGTCTTGGAATGTTTGCAGACCACCGATTCCCGAGCCCCAAATAACTCCAGCGCGGTTAAGATCGATTTTATTCAAATCAAAATTGGCGTCATCCATCGCTTCAGTAGCTGTAACCATAGCATACTGAGCATATTTATCCATTTTTCTAGCTTCTTTTCTATCGATAAAATCTTCAGCTACAAACCCTTTTACTTCACAAGCAAATTGAGTTTTGAAGTTGGACGCGTCAAAATGGGTAATCGGCGCAGCACCACTTACTCCGTTGATCAGAGCGTTCCAATATTCAGAGATATTATTTCCGATGGGAGTCAAGGCACCTAATCCAGTTACAACAACTCGCTTTAAACTCATAAAAATATTTTTTAATTTATAAATAACAAAAACCCAAGTTTCAAATGAAGCGAAACATTGGGTTGCTATAATTTTATAGAAAATAAAATTTAATCTTAAACTCTTGTAGAGGATAAAATAATAACACCTGCGTAGCTAAGAGCCACGCAGGCTTTATCCTGTTATTACTTTTTAGCCTCTTCAATGTAAGAGATAGCTTGACCAACTGTAGCAATGTTTTCAGCTTGATCATCAGGGATTTGAATGTCGAATTCTTTTTCAAACTCCATGATTAGCTCAACAGTGTCTAATGAATCAGCTCCTAAATCATTTGTGAAGCTTGCTTCTGCTACAACCTCATTTTCGTCAACTCCTAACTTGTCAACGATAATCGCTTTTACTCTTGATGCAATGTCTGACATAATCTTTTTTATTTTTAAGTTTAATTGTTGTGGCAAAAATATAAAACTTTACCTTATAACCACACTTTATATTTACTTTTGTAACTGCGAATTTAAAAAAATAATTTTTAATTAAATATTTTTTTCGACTTTTGTACTAAAATATTATTCAAATTGAGCCATAAACATACAATTAAGCCCATGAAAAACATCGTTTTAATGGCTTCCGGATCTGGGAGCAACGCAGAGAACATCATCGACTACCTTAAAAATACGAATATTAATTGTAACTTCCATATAATTACAAATAAAAAAGATGCTTTTGTGTTAGAACGTGCCAAAAAAATGGGTGTTTCTGCCGAAATTATTACTAAAAAAGAGAATGAAGAAGGCGTTTTACGTCAAAGAATGTTAGAAATCAATCCTGATTTAATCGTTTTGGCAGGTTATTTATTGTTGTTTCCTTCTGAAATCATCCAAGATTTTCCCGATAAGATTATAAATATTCATCCAGCGTTGCTTCCAAAATATGGCGGAAAAGGGATGTATGGCAATTTTGTGCATGAAGCAGTTGTCGCCAATAAAGAAACCGAAACCGGAATAACAATTCATTTTGTGAGTGAAAAGTATGATGAAGGTGCTATTATTTTTCAAGCTAAAACACCGGTTTTAGAAAATGATACTCCAGCTGAGGTGGCTCAAAAAGTACATCAGTTGGAATACGAACATTTTCCAAAAGTTATAGTAGGTCTATTATCGGAAGAAAACTAAACGTAGGAAAGCTTTTCAAAGTGCAAACTTTGAAAAGCTTTTTCTTTAAAAGGTAGTTCCAAAGCCAAAGCCAAAAGAAATATTTCCTTGCCCGTTATGTACTCGTTCTATGTGAGTAATTTCTCTTTGTAACTCTATTTTTAACGCCCATATTTGTGCTGCTTCGGGTAGTTTTTCAGGATCATTTAAAAACCTAAGTGTGTTTTTTGTCCTTTTTAAAGGAATCCAACTGTCGTCTTGTTTTAAACGGATGGCGGTTTTTCCTAAAAAAGGTTTTTTTATCTCGAAATATTGTTGGTTCAAAACCAGCTCTTTGTCGTTGTAAAAACCGATTTCTTCCCAATTTTCTTCAAATTTCTCAAAAACATAACCGTCTTGAAATAAGTAATTTTGATGAGACAAGCGATCTTCTACCGCATCGTATTCCATTAAAATTTCATATTCAATCCAAATTCGAGCAATTTTTGAACTTAAGTTATAATCGTAATTATATATAACAGGAGTTTGAGCAAACAATTGCACAGACAGTAAGCCGAAAAATAGGATTAAAGCTTTTTTCATTTTTTGATTTTTCAAGACCACATCAAATTGAATGCCATAAATTGGATATTTTTTCGCAAAGAAATAATTTTTTAGATTTGGAATTTGTTGAAGCGAACTTGTCAAATGTGTTATTGCTAAGTTTTTCAATTTTCGTTTTTCACTTGTTCGAAGCAAAGACATCGAAAAGAGCGGGCGCTTCAAAATAGAATTGTATTTTTGCACAAAGACAAATTATGCAACCAGAAATTCTTCTATATACAGATGGTTCTTCGCGTGGAAATCCCGGTCCGGGTGGCTATGGGGTGATTTTGCATTTAAACAATACAAAACATTTCAAAGAACTTTCGCAAGGCTATCGAAAAACAACCAATAATCGAATGGAACTTTTAGCAGTCATCGTTGGTTTAGAAACATTAAAGAAAGAAAATCTAAATGTTTTAGTTGTTTCTGATTCCAAATATGTGGTAGATTCTGTTTCTAAAGGTTGGGTTTTTGGTTGGGAAAAGAAAGGTTTTGCAGGTAAGAAAAATCCTGATTTATGGGAGCGTTTTATGAAAATTTACCGAAAGCATCGCGTTCAATTCCAATGGATCAAAGGACACAATAATCATCCAATGAACGAACGCTGCGATTTCTTGGCGGTAGAAGCTTCTAAAAAGCCCAAACTATTGATTGACCAATGGTATGAAGATAATGAAGGATAAACACATGTCTTAACATTCTAAAATATAGTTGTTTAAGTAGATAAAAATATTTATATTTGACAGATACTTTAAACAAAATTTATTATGAAGACAAAATTACTAACTTTAGTTGTGAGCTTGTTTACTGCACAGCTCAGCCTTGCGCAGCTGCTCTACACCGAGGATTTTGAAAGCTACAACACCGGACCATTTAGCACCGACCATACAGGAGCAACACCTGTACAAGGAGGGTGGTATACTTGGGTAGAACAACCAGATCCTACAAGACCATATGATGATGCTATTTCTCCTTCAGTAAACCATTTTGAAATAGTGTCGGATCCCAACAAAGGAAAGCTTATTAATATTATAGAAGAAAAAAACGCTGCTAGATATATAAATTCAGGTGGTTATATTGAAAGAACCGACCTGAACACCTATTGGCAACAACGCCACCCAGGCAACAATGTATTGAAATTGGCTTTTGATATTTATACAGATACGGATGACAACGATGTTACAGAGGGTCTTGCGGTTGCTCTATATAATGAGAAAGAGTTGCTGACAAATTTTGAATATCGTAATGGTAATAATTTTCGTGGGGGCTATGTTTATTTGCCTAATCGGGGAGTTATATATCCGTACGGTAGTGCCAACGGACAACTTCAAATAAAGAACTTTCCTTCTGAGAGTTGGGTTACTGTTGAGTTGTATATAGATTACGACAATAATCAGGTCTATTTCAGCGTACCTTCGTTAAATTATACTTTGGTTGCAAATACCCTTTTTCCGTTGTCTCTCACAGGAGGTGGAGAGCACGATGATAACCCGGTGAAATTAGAGCTTATGAATACTTATGGAGGATCTATTAAAGTGCCACCCCAAGGAAGAAAAATCGACAACATCAATCTCTCGGCTCAAAATTTTACTCCTACAGTAAGTACTAACGAGTTTGTTTCGGGGAAATTCAATATCTTTCCCAATCCTGCAACAGATCTTGTAACCATAACCAATAGTGAGAATATTGGTATCAAGGAAATAGCGGTCTATGATTTGAATGGTAAAATAGTGAAATCACAAAAATTTAAAAAAGAAAATGAAATATTGTTAAATACAGAAGATTTAAACAGCGGAACCTACTTTTTACATATTGTTACCGATGAAGGCACAGGAATAAAGAAGCTTGTAAAAAAGTAAGATTTTTATTTTTTATTGTCACTTGTCATTCGACAAGTTTTTTGTTTTAAAAGTGATAACATTCTAAAATATAGTTGTTTAAATAATTAAAAATTACTATATTTGACTATAAATTTCAAACAAAAAGTATTATGAAATCAAAAATATCCTTTTTATCCGCTGTGCTATTTACAGTAAATCTCAGTACTGCACAGCTGCTCTACACCGAAGATTTTGAAAGCTATAATACGGGACCTTTTAGTACAGACCTCACTGGTGCCACACCCGGACAGGGTGGGTGGTACACACATTCAATGCAAGTGGGTAATGGTAACGGTTATTTTACTACGGTAAACGATTACAAGATAGTTACCGATCCCACCAAAGGAAACGTATTGCGGATTGTAGAAGAAAATTCCTTCTCCAAAGGGGGATATTATTTTATTTACAGAACGGATATAAATACCTACTGGCAACAACGCACTGCCGGCAACAATGTGCTGAAATTAGCATTTGACATACACACGGGTGCAGATACTAACGGTGTTATAACAGAAGGATTTTACGTTTCAGTTTATAATGGGAAAGAGTTGCTGTCCAATTTTGCATATATGAATGGTAATGGTTCTTTTCGTGGTGGCTATGTTTATTTGCCTATTCGTGGAGCTGTATTTCCGGGGGGGAGTAATGGACAGCTTCAAATAAAGAACCTTCCTGTCGATAGCTGGGTCACTGTTGAGCTGTATATAGATTACGACAACGATCAGGTCTATTTCAGCGTGCCCTCACTAAATTATACCGTTGTTGGAGATACAAAATTCCCCCTGTATCTGACAGAAGGCGGCGACCACGATGACAATCCGGTAAAATTAGAGATTATAAATAGTTATGGAGGAAGTGTTAAAGGGCCGCCACAAGGAAGAAAAATTGACAATATCAATCTCTCAGCTCAAAACTTCACGCCTACAGTAAGTGTTAACGAGTTTGTTTCGGGGAAATTCAATATCTTTCCCAATCCTGCAACAGATCTTGTAACCATAACCAATAGTGAGAATATTGGTATCAAGGAAATAGCGGTCTATGATTTGAATGGTAAAATAGTGAAATCACAAAAATTTAAAAAAGAAAATGAAATATTGTTAAATACAGAAGATTTAAACAGCGGAACCTACTTTTTACATATTGTTACCGATGAAGGTACAGGAATAAAGAAGCTGGTAAAGAAGTAAGATTTTTATTTTTTATTGTCACTTGTCATTCGACAAGTTTTTTGTTTTAAAAGTGATAACATTCTAAAATATAGTTGTTTAAATAATTAAAAGTTAGTATATTTAACTTTAATTTAAAAAACCAAACCTATGAAACCAAAAATATTCTTTTTAGTCGCTGCACTATTTATTGCAAATCTCAGTACTGCACAACTGCTCTACACCGAAGATTTTGAAAGTTATAACACCGGACCTTTTAGTACAGACCTCACTGGTGCTACGCAAGCACAAGGCGGATGGTACACGCTGTCAACAGGTTTTAACGGAACGGCTTCGGTAAATGATTTTAAAATAGTTGCGGACCCTAACAAAGGAAATGTATTGAAACTTATAGAGGGAAGATCCTTTGAAAATGGAAGAAGTAGGATTTACAGAACAGACTTAAGCACCTACTGGCAACAGCGTACTATCGGAAATAATGTACTTAAGTTGGCTTTTGATATATATACAGAATTGAACCCAAATAATGGTCAGCCATTTTATGTTACCCTTTTTAATGTAAAAGGAGAAGTGCTATTAACCTTTTATTATAGGTTAGATGATAACTTTAGCTCTATTAATATAGGTGAACGTGGTCTGAATAATCAACCAAATGGTTTAAGTTCTCCATTAATAAAAAGAACTTTGCCCTCTGATAGCTGGGTTACTGTTGAGTTGTATATAGATTACGACAATAATCAGGTCTATTTTAGTATTCCTTCTTTAAATCATACTGTTGTCTTGAACACAAAATTTCCGTTGTTTCTCACAGGAGGTGGAGAGCACGATGATAACCCGGTGAAATTAGAGATTTCTAATGGTTATCATAATAGTTTTACAACGGTAAAGGGGATGAAAATCGACAATATCAATCTCTCAGCTCAAAATTTTACTCCTACAGTAAGTATTAACGAGTTTGTTTCGGATAAATTTAACCTTTATCCCAATCCGGCAACAAATGTAGTGACTATTAGTAACAGTGAGAATATCGGAATAAAAGAGCTTTTGATTTATGATATAACTGGTCGACAAATCAGTATATATTCGTATAAAAACGAAAATGAAGTACAGTTAAACATCGAGAATTTAAGTAGTGGCACCTACTTTTTACATATTGTTACCGATGAAGGCACAGGAATAAAGAAGCTTGTAAAAAAGTAAGATTTTTATTTTTTATTGTCACTTGTCATTCGACAAGTTTTTTGTTTTAAAAGTGATAACATTCTAAAATATAGTTGTTTAAATAATTAAAAATTACTATATTTGACTATAAATTTCAAACAAAAAGTATTATGAAATCAAAAATATCCTTTTTATCCGCTGTGCTATTTACAGTAAATCTCAGTACTGCACAGCTGCTCTACACCGAAGATTTTGAAAGCTATAATACGGGACCTTTTAGTACAGACCTCACTGGTACCACACCAGCGCAAGGCGGATGGTACACTCAATCATTGGGTGGTGGTATCGGTCATATTACTACGGTAAACGATTATATAATAGTTTCCGATCCCACCAAAGGAAACGTATTGCAGATCGTAGAAGAAAACACCCTCTCAAGTGGTGGTCATTGTTCTGTCTATCGGATGGATATAAATACCTATTGGCAGCAACGTACTCCAGGCAATAATGTATTAAAATTGGTATTTGATATTTATACAGACACAAGTGACAATGGTATTACAGAGGGTCTTGCGGTTGCTCTATATAATGAGAAAGAGTTGCTGACAAATTTTGAATATCGTAATGGTAATAATTTTCGTGGGGGCTATGTTTATTTGCCTAATCGGGGAGTTATATATCCGTACGGTAGTGCCAACGGACAACTTCAAATAAAGAACTTTCCTTCTGAGAGTTGGGTTACTGTTGAGTTGTATATAGATTACGACAATAATCAGGTCTATTTCAGCGTACCTTCGTTAAATTATACTTTGGTTGCAAATACCCTTTTTCCGTTGTCTCTCACAGGAGGTGGAGAGCACGATGATAACCCGGTGAAATTAGAGCTTATGAATACTTATGGAGGATCTATTAAAGTGCCACCCCAAGGAAGAAAAATCGACAACATCAATCTCTCGGCTCAAAATTTTACTCCTACAGTAAGTACTAACGAGTTTGTTTCGGGGAAATTCAATATCTTTCCCAATCCTGCAACAGATCTTGTAACCATAACCAATAGTGAGAATATTGGTATCAAGGAAATAGCGGTCTATGATTTGAATGGTAAAATAGTGAAATCACAAAAATTTAAAAAAGAAAATGAAATATTGTTAAATACAGAAGATTTAAACAGCGGAACCTACTTTTTACATATTGTTACCGATGAAGGTACAGGAATAAAGAAGCTGGTAAAGAAGTAATTAAAAAGAGGCTGTCTCATAAATAGAAACAGCCTCTTTTTCATTTTAATATCCTCAACAAACAGCCTAATTATTGTTATTTATTGAATATTTAGCTATGTAGAGGCCTTATTTTATAAAACTGTTAATCAAAAATCGTCTAAAATGACTTTTGAGACAGCCTCTTTTTATCGTTTAATCGATCCACAACCACACAAAGCCGCCCGTAACCGGACCATCATACCAGGTTGTTATTGTCCGATAACCATACGGAGGTATGTTAAAAAATTGTCCTGATCGTTCAATTGTTGCCCCTAAACTGTTTAGATCCACCACAATTTCTTCACTACCAGTGGTGCTGCGATAGAGATTTCCGCCAAAGGTGTCGGTTATAGATAAGTCGTCCCAATCAGGAGTATATACATCATCTACCTCCAATGCCAAAACATAGACGGTTTCTGTAAAAACATTAGGGTTGGTGGTAAATCCAAACTCTACTTTGTAATACATTACCTTTCCATAATCGTTAAGCAGCAGTGCTTCCTGAAACGTTGCCGGAGTAGCCGGTACAGCCAAGCCCCCAACCATAGCCGAAGGTTGTATCACACCATTGTTCATAACGTCAAAAAATATAGTATGGGGATTATAGGTATAAGTCCATGCAGTGAATACCGGACAATGACCTCCCCAAATAATACCGATCTCTTCTGTCTGTGGATTCGTCCCCCATATATTCAATACGATCGGATTAGCCTGGATGTAATTTCCATATTCGTTTCCACCGTTATACAGGTTAGGATACATACCGCTTGTCAGGTTATAAGCACCACCGGGTGTATTATAAATACCGTCATCGGCTCCATCCCAATAAGCAAGTCCGATATACGGCGTTACCCTTACTGCAATACCGTTATTACTGGGAAGTGGGCTGTGAAAAAAATGGTTTACTTGCTCAGGCTTAGAGAAATGCCATGGAGATTCATATCCTCCCGGAATTATGGTAAAAGGTTTAATACCTCCCGAACCATCAGAAGCAGGAAAATAACCTTCTTCTAAACCAGAAGTCTGTTGATCAAGCTCTTGATCAACGTCTTCGCTACAGGCTGCCAGTGCGAAGAATACTGCCATAAGCAGCGTAATTTTTTTGTTCATAATCTTAATGTTTTAATTATGAGCTAAATATAAAAATTATGTTTTAATTAACAAAAATTATTTTTTATTTTAACAAATATACCAGTATTAATGATTGTAGAATATTTTTGTATTTTCGTTGGTTTCGTCGTAACTTTGCATCTTCATTTACAAACAACTATATGAACAAGTTATTGATTGTTGGTACAGTAGCTTTTGATGCGATTGAAACACCTTTTGGTAAAACCGATAAGATTTTGGGTGGAGCGGCAACTTATATTGGATTGTCTGCGACTCATTTTAATGTAGATTCAGCTATAGTATCTGTTGTGGGAAACGATTTTCCGCAGGAATACTTGGATTTATTAACCCAGAAAAATATTGATATTTCAGGTGTTGAGATTGTTAAAGAAGGAAAAACTTTCTTCTGGAGCGGATTGTATCACAACGATTTGAATTCCCGCGATACTTTAGAAACTCAGTTAAACGTTTTAGCTGATTTTAATCCGGTGGTTCCTCAGAACTTTAAAGATGCCGAAGTGGTTATGTTGGGAAATCTACATCCGAACATACAAATCAGTGTTTTGGATCAGATGACAGAAAAACCCAATTTAGTGGTATTAGATACCATGAATTTTTGGATGGATTGTGCCTTAGATGTACTAAAAACGGTGCTGAAAAGAGTAGATGTGATTACCATTAACGATGAAGAAGCTCGACAACTTTCTGGGGAATACTCTTTAGTAAAAGCAGCTGAAGTAATCCAAAAGATGGGACCTAAGTTTGTGGTTATTAAAAAAGGAGAACACGGAGCTTTGTTGTTTAATGAAGAACAGGTGTTTTTTGCTCCGGCATTGCCTTTGAAAGAAGTTTTTGACCCAACAGGAGCCGGCGATACGTTTGCAGGAGGATTCTCGGGATATCTAGCAGAGCAAGGACTCTTTACATTTAATCACATGAAAAATGCAATTATACACGGATCGAATTTAGCTTCTTTTTGTGTAGAAAAATTTGGAACAGAACGCATGGAAAATTTGAGTAAACAAGATGCGAATGCTCGTTTACAGCAATTTAAGATGCTGACACAGTTTGATATAGAGTTAACAAAATAATATATAGAGCCCAAATTATGGGCTTTTTTTGGCTAAACAACACACACATACAATGAGTGACTCAATAAAACACGAATGCGGTATTGCATTGCTAAGGTTAAAAAAACCTTTGTCTTTCTACAAAGAAAAGTACGGATCGGCTTTTTATGCCATTCAAAAAATGTATCTTTTGATGGAGAAACAGCACAACCGTGGTCAGGATGGAGCCGGATTGGCAAGTATTAAGTTGGATATGGAACCAGGGCAACGATACATCAGTCGTGTGCGTTCCAACAAACCTTCACCAATTCAGGATATTTTTACGCAAATAAATTCAAGAATTAATACCGAATTAGAGCAGCGTCCAGAATTGAGCAATGATATTGATTTGCAAAAAAAGGAATTACCTTATCTAGGCGAAGTTTATCTTGGACATGTTCGTTATGGAACATTTGGGAAAAATAATATTGAAAGTGTGCACCCATTCTTACGTCAAAATAATTGGATGCACCGCAACCTTATCGTAGCAGGAAACTTTAATTTGACCAACGTAAAGGTGTTGTTCGACGATTTGGTTCGTTTGGGACAACATCCAAAGGAAATGGCCGATACGGTTACCATTATGGAGAAAATCGGACATTTTTTAGATGATGAGATCGAGGATTTGTACCTTACTTTGAGAGATAATGAAGGGATGTCTAAAAAAGAAGCATCGCCGGTAATTGCAGACCGATTAGATATTGCTCGTATTTTACGTCGGGCTTCTAAAAACTGGGACGGAGGTTATGCCATGGCTGGAATGTTAGGTCATGGAGATGCTTTTGTTTTCCGCGATCCAGCTGGAATTCGTCCTGTTTTTTATTATGATGACGAAGAAATTGTAGTAGTGGCATCAGAACGTCCGGTGATTCAAACCGCTTTTAATGTTCCTTTTGAGGAAATTAAAGAATTAGATCCGGGCAAAGCGATCATTATTAAGAAAAATGGAGCGGTTACTTTTGAACAAATTTTAGAGCCTTTAGAACGCAAAGCGTGCTCGTTTGAACGCATTTATTTTTCACGTGGAAACGATGCGTCGATTTATCAAGAGCGTAAAACATTAGGTAGAACAATGATGCCTGTGATTTTGAAAGAAATCGATGAAGATATTGATAATGCAGTGTTTTCTTATATTCCCAACACGGCTGAAGTGTCGTTTTTTGGAATGTTGGAAGGAGCGCAAGAATTTTTAAATGAGAAGAAAGTAAAGCAAATTTTAGCTGAAGAAGGTAAACTTTCAGAAGAAAAGCTAGGCGATATTTTATCCAAAACCATTCGTACCGAAAAAATCACCATAAAAGATGCTAAATTACGCACTTTTATCACTGACGACAGTAACCGCGACGATATGGTGGAACACGTTTATGATGTGACTTACGGTGTTGTTAAGCCAGAAGATACACTGGTAGTTATTGATGATAGTATTGTTCGAGGTACAACTTTGAAAAAATCGATCGTAAAAATGTTGGATCGTTTAAATCCAAAGAAAATCGTGGTGGTTTCATCGGCTCCTCAAATTCGTTACCCAGATTGTTACGGAATCGATATGGCGAAATTAGAATCCCTGATTGCTTTTAACGCTACTTTGGAATTGTTAAAAGAGCGTAGTTTATATCATATTGTAGATGAGGTTTATGCAAAATGTAAAGCCCAAAAAGATTTACCAGATGATGAGGTAGTAAACTATGTAAAAGAAATTTATGCTCCGTTTACAGATGAGGAGATTTCAGATAAAATTTCAGAAATGTTGCATCCAGAAACGGTAAAGGCAGATTTGAAAATTATGTTTCAAACCATTGAAAACCTGCATATCTCTTGTCCAGATAACTTAGGCGATTGGTATTTTACAGGAAATTATCCTACAGCGGGAGGAAATCGGGTGGTAAACCGAGCGTTTATGAATTTTTACGAAGGAAAAGACGCAAGAGCTTATTAATTTATGTGTTTATTATAGAAAAAAGCATCGGATTTCCGATGCTTTTTTTGTTGTAATTCAGTGTGTTGTGATTTGTTTCTGCTTTTGTTCTGTTTTTTGGCACGACTCTTGTATTTGATTGGTCAGAAGAGGTTTAATAACTTTTAAAATTAAGAACTATGAAAGGGATAATTACATTCGCATTATTTGCACTTAGTTTAAGTGGATTTGCACAGCAACGTCAATTAGTTAGACAACAAGATCACAGACAAAGTCATCGTTATGTGAATACTCACAAAGTTTATGATAACTATGATTTTCGTCGTTTAGATCTTAGCCCACGTCAAGAGCGTAAACTGATTGTGTTATTAAGAGAAAAGCAAAATGAAGAGTGGGCGATCTTGAGAAAATATAGAAGACCACAAGCTCAATTGATGGTTTTAGATCGTAAATACGATCGAAAAATTCAAAATATTTTAAGTAGATCTCAATATAATAAATGGACAAAAAGTTACGCTTATCACTTCGAAACAAAGAATAAAAATAAAAGATGGTAATATAATATTGAGTAAGACAAACCCTCGGATTCATTCGGGGGTTTGATTTGTAATATACTTTTGAATGATAAGAAATTGATCGTGCAATTATTTTCGATTAGAAGTTATTTTCACTTCTTTCAAGTATCAAAATAGATTTATTATTTAATCTTGCATGATTTTATAACAAGCTTGAAATCATAAAATTTCTAACAAACTTTTTGCTGAAATATAAGACTGTATAAATAGTAATTCTTTAAAATTATCGTCTAAAAAAATAAGCGTTGGGTAGATTTCTTGGCGCTTTTTTATATAATGATGTACCAATTCGTGATAGCCCGATTTCATTCCTGTTGGTACAAATTTATAAGTTACTCCTTTGTGTGTCACTTGTTCTTTTAATCCGCCGTCAAAAGAAATCACGTAATAGTTTGAGTTCAGTTTTTCTATGACTTTTTTGTCTTTGAAAGTCGTTTTTTGCAACCTTTTACAATATTGGCACCAATCAGTATGAAAATAAAGCAGTATTGGTCGAGGTTCTTTCTCGACCAATTGCTCTACTTGTTCAAAGCTATACGTTTGCAGTTCTTGTGAATAACTTTGAACAGAAAAAATAAAAAATAATACTAATACAAACTGCTTCACATTAAATTAATTTTTAAAAGTGATATCTTATTCCTAAAAACGTTCTGGTGCCTTGATTGGCAGCATAAACATATGATGGATCAAAAACCAAGCCATAAGGATTATCTGGTGTGCGCATTGCTGTTCCATTGGCATCAAACTGTACATTTTTATCAAACGGGTCGTGCGATCTCGAAATCAAAAACGGAATGTTTTTAGCAGGAGTCCAATTCAGAATGTTTTTCACGCCTCCATAGATTTCAAAATTTTTGATTCCTTTATAAGTCAATTGAATGTTTTGAATACTATGCGTTTCGGAATATTCAGGTCGCGGATCCCATTCACTAACCAAAGGAAGTCGCATTGGACCGTAAACATTTCCGGTGTAGTCAATGTCTAAATTTATAGATGGAATATTGTAAGTAATTGCCCAAGTACCCGAAAAGCGTTCGGTTAGCATCTGACGTTCTTTAACACCGTCTTCTACCGTAGAAACGTCCATCAAGGTAGTACCAACCAAGAATTTTAAACCATTGCCTAAAATTAAATCGATATTAGCGCTCACACCTTGTGAAGTTGCATGTCCATCTAAGTTGGAGTATATAATTTGATTGGGGTTGCTGTCGTAATCAGGAAAAATGGCATTGGTAAAGTAGGTGTACCAAGTCGAAGCCTCTAATTGCAAAACATTGGAACCAAAATACCATTGTTTTAGGTAGCTAGCGTTTAAATTATAAGATTGTTCGGGTTTTAAATCTTCTAAAACAATTACATCTCTAGATCCAGACAGCGCAGCATGGTCTTCGGTAAATAAATTCACAACTCTGAATCCAGTTCCGGCATTTAATCTTAAAACATCGCCTTTTGTCGATTTATATCGATAAGCAAATCGGGGGGTGAAGATAGAACCATGACTGTTGTTGTAATCGTATCGTGCGCCTAATAAAATACTGTGTTTTTCATCGAAGGAAATCTCGTCTTGAACAAACAGTCCGGGCATGCTAATTTCATCTTTATTAACTGTGGCTGGAGTGTTATCGTCGTAGGATGTGTAACGAAAAGTAGCTCCGAATAGTAAATCGTGATTTCCAAGTTCTTTATCCCAAGTCAATTGCGTGAAACCAACTTTTTGTTTCGCTAAGTAGGGCATTGAACCGTACATGGAATTTTGATCGTGGTCTGCATAGGAAAACGATAGAAACATTTTTTCAGAAAAAGGCAATTCATAGGTTCCCATCAACTCATATCTATTGGTGAAAATCGATTCGCCATATACCTCTTCACCACCTCTGAAACTCCTGTTCCAATTCATTTCACCACCCCAACGATCTTCGTAAAAATACCTTGCAGCAATAGAAAATAATTTATTGCTTTTTCGAGTAAAGTTCCACTTTTGAAAAAGAGAAAAACGATCTTGCAAAGTCAAATCGGTGAAATTATCATTGTTTTTATCGATTGGATTCGAGTAATTAAAATAATTCACACCAAGTAATAAATGAGCGTTATTACCAACTTTGGTGCTTAAACCGACATCTGCATTCACTTCGCCCCAAGAAGTTCCGAATACATCAGCTGAAAAAAGAGGCGTGTTTTTTGGGTTTTTAGTAATGATATTAATCAATCCGCCCACGGCTTCACTTCCATATAAAGACGATGCAGGTCCTTTTACAACTTCAACACGTTCGATTAATGAATTAGGAATCCCCGATAGGCCATAAACTGTAGATAAACCACTTACAATTGGCATTCCATCAATCAAAACAAAAGTATAAGCGCCTTCTAATCCATTGATATGAATGTCGCCAGTGTTGCAAACGCTACAATTAACTTGTGGGCGAACTCCGTTTACAATTTGAAGTGCCTCAAAAACGTTGGCAGTTGGGTTTTTTTTCAAAAAAGTAGGAGTATAGACTTCAACAGGAACTAAACTTTCAGAACGTAGAACAGGTTTCATAGTTCCAGAAATGACAATTTCATCAAGTGTATCGTTGTTGATGGTGTCTTGATCAATCTGTCCATAATTCATTTGAAATGAAAACAGTGCTGTGGCTAGTAAAAGGTATTGTTTTAACATGTTGACTAATTTTAGACAAAGCTAAAAAAATATTTCAAGGCCTTCAAAAATAAAATTAGATATTTTTAATTTATTTTTTATAACTTTGTTTAATCAAATAAATACTCATGCTTACACACGCAGAAGAAAACTATTTAAAAATTATTTATCACTTATCCCTAACGGAAGAAGAGGGGATTTCGACCAACGCAATTGCGCATAAGATAGACGCCAAAGCGTCGTCTGTTACTGATATGATTAAAAAGCTAGATGAAAAAGAGTTGGTTACCCACGAAAGATACAAAGGTGTTTCTATCACTGAAAAGGGATTGCATACTGCCAAGATGATCATCAGAAAACACAGATTGTGGGAAGTTTTTTTGGTTGATAAATTACATTTCAATTGGGACGAAGTACACGATGTAGCAGAAGAATTAGAACACATCAAATCGGAAAAATTGATCAACGGCTTGGATGCCTTTTTAGGTTATCCTAAGGAAGATCCACACGGCGACCCCATTCCGAATGCACAAGGTGAAATGATAGTTAGAGACAAGGAGTTGTTAACTGAAGCGGAAATAAATCAAGAATATATGTGTGTAGGAGTGAAAGATACCTCGCCTGCTTTTTTGCAATATTTAGACCGCCAAAAGATAGCTCTAGGAACTAAGTTCAAAGTTTTAGATCACGAGAATTTTGATCATTCTGTAACGATCTTGCATCGTGAAAACGAATTAACCTTATCTAAAGTAGTTGCTCAAAACCTATTTGTAAAAAAGATTTGATATGTTTAGTGATTTGTTGAATTATTTCGAATCGCTAGATCCAATTTGGGCAGCGCTTCTTGCAGGAATGTTTACCTGGGCAATGACTGCCACAGGAGCAGCTATGGTTTTTGTTTTTAAAAATCCGAACAAGAAACTGTTGGATGGCATGTTGGGTTTTACTGGAGGAGTAATGATTGCGGCAAGTTTTTGGAGTTTATTGGCTCCTGCAATTAATATGAGTCCAGGAGAAGGCTTTACTAAAGTTATGCCCGCAGCGATCGGGTTTGGTCTGGGTGCTTTGTTTCTTTTTGCTTTGGATAAAATTTTACCACATTTGCACTTAAATCATCCAGTTTCAAAAACCGAAGGTCTTAAAACAAAAACACCTTGGCAAAAGACTACTTTGTTGGTTTTAGCCATCACTTTACACAACATTCCCGAAGGTTTAGCAGTTGGTATTTTATTTGGAGGTGTGGCCGCAGGAGTACCCGAAGCAACCATTGCCGGAGCTTTGACTTTAGCCATTGGAATTGGTTTACAAAACTTGCCCGAAGGGTTGGCGGTTTCCTTTCCGTTGCGAAGAGCGGGAATGAGTAAAAAGAAAAGCTTTTTATATGGACAAAGTTCTGCATTGGTCGAGCCGATTTCGGCACTTATCGGGGCGTTGGCAGTTGGTTTTTTTACACCTGCGCTGCCTTATGCTTTGGCATTTGCTGCAGGAGCTATGGTTTTTGTGGTGATAGAAGAAGTAGTGCCAGAAACACAACAAGGAAGTAATGGAGATATAGCAACCTTAGGTTTTATTGGCGGATTTATTATGATGATGATGTTGGACGTAGCTTTGGGATAAATGAGTAATCTAGCGTTTTGTTTCCGAGTTTCCCTTTTTTCTGATGAAAAACGAAACCATCGAATCAAGTTGCTATAAAACGATCTAAAAATCAATTCAAAACACTTCTTAATTTGTTCCGTACTGCGCTAAGGTCTATCTTTGTTGCAGATAAATACAAGTGAAATATGGGGTCGACTTACATCATTTGCCAAAAATGTAAAACCGAGAATTTAAATAGCGATTATTGTCACCAATGTGGTGAAATGATTAATATTGCTTTAAAAAGACAACTTGCAGAAGAAAAGCGACTTGAAAAAATTGAACAAGAGCGAAGAGAAAAGGGGCCGAGTAAATTCATTGTAATTCTAGAAAAGCTAAGAAAACATCCGAATATTTTGGTGCGGATAATCGTTAATATCTTTTATTCAATTGGAGTAGTTATAGTAGCCATTGCTGCGGGAATCGCCGCGCTTTTTTCATCGTTAGCCGGATAATTTCTCCATAAATTCGAAATGTAATTGTATTTTTAAACACTTATTCTCTTTTGATTTTTTGACTTAAAATTGTAATCGCGTGAAAAAAATTTATATGTACATGATGGTTATTGCAGCAGCGGTTTACATCTGTCAAAGATTACATATTGCGCTTCCAAGTCTAATCAATAATTATTTAAATGATTTTTTGTGCATGCCAATTGTGTTGATTATTACACAGTTATTGGCTCGAAAAATAAAAAAAGACAAGCAGTATATCATAAAAAATCACCTCATTTTTTTGATTGTACTTTATTATTCTGTCTATTTTGAATATTACTTACCTAAGGTAAATGCCAGATATACCGCAGATTTCATCGATGTCATACTATATGCTTTGGGCGGCTTTGTTTTTTATTTTTTAGAAAATAGTTCTTTAGATAAAAATGGGAATAAGCAAAAACCTCTAAATTGATTTATTGTTTAATGTTTTCTAATGATAGATCTGTTTCTCCAATTTCCATATCTGGATAAATGATTTCATATTTCGATCTTAATTCTTCTAAATTTTCATACATAATGTTTTTGGTTAATTTTAGTTAATTATTTTTTTGTCTTTGAACTCATTTGAAAGACTATCCATTATCTTTAAATATTCTTTTCGTTCTTCCACTTGTTTATTCTTGATAAATTTAATCTCATCATTTAGAAAGTCTATTTTTTGTGATTCATTATTAAAGAAAGTGTATGAAAATGACAACAAAGCTATAAGAGCAGAAATTACTGAAATCCAGATTGCACTAATAGCTATTTTATTAGCTTTTGTTGAAATATCATTAGCATCAATTGCTATTACATTTGCTTTAACTGACGCTTCTAAACTCTCTTTTTGTAATTGAGCTAATTCTTCTTCATTTTTAAGTTTTTCTTCATATTTATCAATTCCCCCACATCTTTTTGCTTCTAAACCTTTCTCTGTTAGTTTGAGAACTAAATCAGTATTTTCCCATTTAATTATTTCAAAGTAGTCGTTACTAGTAAAATATAATCTAACAGCATCAATTATATTAGGGATCTCCTCTTCTTTTTGTTTTTGATAATTACTCCCATCAGTAGGTAAATTCCATTCTAAAAATTCGTCAATTAAAATATATAAAGGAAAACCATTTTCTATATCTACTTTATTTTTAATACTGTCTAAATAATAAAATATAGCGATAGCTAATTCTCTAGGATTATTTCCAAACTTACTATACATAAAACATTAATTACCTCGCAAACCCGCTAATAAACGTATTCACAAAATCATAGATTTTATGTGTTACACGTTCAATCTTGGTACTGCGTTCTTTTAAACTTGGTTTTTGAATCATTAAACCAACGATGTCTTCTCGTAACGGTTGTTTGTCAGTAAATAAATATTCACCGATAACGTGTTCTAGTTTATCTTGGTCTAATGCTTCTTGATTGCTCATTTCTTGTATCGCAATTTTTCGTTCTGACTCTACAAAGTCTTCAAAAGCTTCAATAACATCATCTGGATTTTCTATAAACGGAAGGTTCTTTTGAATAAACTTTTCTATTAATTCTTTTTTACTACGGAGTTGAATATCAGAATTTAATAAATCTTGAATCAGCTTTTCTTGAGATTTCTTTTCAGCTTGTGGAGCTGCTTGTAAACGCACCAACAAATTCATAATATAGGTTACATTGATTTCATCACGATGAATCAATTCCAATTCAAAATCTAAATCATCTATAATAGAGTGCCCTTTATCGTCTTCTTTGTGTAAGCCTTTGTTTTCCTCGTATAAATCTAAATACTTGCTTTTGTAATCTTCAAATTCTTGATGTGATATGGGTAAATCCTCATAATTAAAATCGCCGTACTGCTTCATTTTGTTGAGCAAACGCATAACTTCCCGAAACGCCTTGATAAACTCGGCTTGTTCTTCTTCGTTTTGTAAGGTATTGACACTGTCAACTGTTGGCGTAATAGCTATTAACGCATCATATTTTTCCTGTAACTTTTGGTCTAAAGCTTCGTAAGGCAATTCTATGATTTCACCTACGGCATCTTTATTTGCAAACAATTCGATTGCTTTATCTGTTGCCTCTTTTAAATTGCGATAACAAACAATATTCCCATGTGATTTTACTTCATCTAAAATTCGGTTGGTACGAGAATATGCTTGAATCAGTCCATGATATTGTAAATTTTTATCAACGTATAAGGTGTTTAATGTTTTACTATCAAACCCCGTTAAAAACATATTTACGACTATTAAAATATCAATTTGTTTGTTTTTAACTTTATCGGCAATGTCGTTGTAATATTGATAGAACAAACTAGAATCTTTTGTTGAATAATTTCGTTGAAACATTTTATTGTAATCTTCAATAAAATCATCTAATTCTTCTCGTTTGTATTTTGCTAAATAAGGTGTATCACTTTCTGCCGCAATATTAAATTCGTCTTCTTCTATAGAATAGTTGCTGTTCTTTTTCTGTTCCTCGTTAGCAGCATAAGTAAAAATAGTCGCTATTTTTAAATCGTGTAAACCTTGCTCTTTTGCTTCTTTAAACAATTTATAATAGGCAATAGCAGCATCGGTATCGCTTACACAAAACATAGCCGTAAACTCTTTATTATGCGTTTTTCGGTGATGATTTTGAATGATGTGTTTTACAATAGCTTTTCTACGAACTGGCGCATTCATCACCTCTGGCTCGTCTATTTTTTCTATTTCAATATCTTGAATTTCTTCTTTTTGTTTAAAGGTTCTAATGTATTCAATAGCAAAGCGCAATACATTTCCATCTCGAATAGCATCTGTAATAACGTATTTGTGTAAGGCTTTACCAAATAACATTTCTGTAGTTCGTTTTCCGTATTCGTTGGTACCCGCATTTTCTGCAAAAATAGGCGTACCGGTAAAACCAAACATTTGGCAACCTTTAAAGAAATTCTTGATTTCTTCGTGGGTTTTTCCAAATTGCGAACGGTGGCACTCATCAAAAATAAAAACAATACGTTGGTTTTCTAACGCTTTCATCGCTTTAAGATAATACGGTTTCGTTATTGCATTGTTTAATTTTTGTATCGTAGTAACTATTAATTTATTGGAACCCGTCATTTGGTTTACCAACGTTTTGGTATCGTTTGTAGAATCGATACTTCCTTTGCTGAAACTATTAAATTCTTTAGCGGTTTGGGTATCTAAATCTTTACGATCGACTACAAAAACCACTTTATGAACTTCGGGTAACTGTGTAAGTATTTGTGCAGCTTTAAACGACGTTAAGGTTTTTCCAGAACCCGTAGTGTGCCAAATATAACCGTATTCGGTAGTTGTTTTTACTTGATTAATGATGGCTTCTACCGCATAATATTGGTACGGACGCAACACCATTAGTGCTTTTTGAGTTTCGTTTAGTACAATGTACTGCGTAATCATTTTTGATAAATGACACGGATTCATAAAATCATCGGCAAACGCTGACAAATTTGTAATCAGTTGATTTTCTTTATCTGCCCAATAAAAGGTTTGCTTAAACGAACGATCTTTTACACGACCGTTTACATAGTATTTGGTATTTACCCCATTACTTATTACAAACAACTGAATGAACTGAAACAACCCAAAACCTGCTCCGTATGAATGTCTTTGATAGCGATTGATTTGATTAAAAGCTTCTTTCAACTCTAAACCTCTTCGCTTTAACTCGATTTGAACCAAAGGCAAACCGTTAATTAAAATAGTAACATCGTAGCGGTTGTCGTAATTTCCTTTCATAGAAATTTGATTAGCTACCTGAAATTCGTTTTTACACCAATTTTTACTGTCAATTAACTGTATGGTTTTATTTTCGCCCAATTCATTAACATACGGAATACGTGAACGTAAGGTTTTAGCCCGCTCAAACGTATTGCCTTTATTGATGTAAAGGAGTATTTGGTTTAATTCGGTATCTGAAAGTGTTACTTTGTTGTGCTTTTCAATTTGTTTTTTGAAATTAGCCACTACATCGATTTCGTGTTTTAAAACGATACGTTCGTACCCCAATTGTACCAATTGGTCTATTAAGTTATTTTCTAAGAGTTGTTCTGGTTGTGCGTTCATAAGCTATTGTTCGTCGGTAGGATTCTTTTTTTGTCTATTTTTAGACAACTCAGGTAAATCTTCGCATCGATTATTTATAATGGCTTCCTTTTTTTTCCTACTCCATCCTTTCACCTGCTTCTCAAAGGCAATAGCCTGATTTATATCATTAAATTCAGTTACGAAAACCAATTCTAAAGGTCTTCGATTGTATGTATAGCAATCAACATTAAAACCTGAAGTATGTTCAAGTAATCTTCTTTCAATGTTATTAGTAACTCCTGTGTAATAAGAGTTATCAGAACATTTTAGGATGTAAACATAATAGGTTTTCATATTGATTTATTTTTTATCGTTAGTCTGAGCTTGTCCGCTTCGACGGGCATCACACTTCGACAGGCTCAGTGTGACATTCACTTCGACGGGCATCACACTTCGACAGGCATCACACTTCGACAGGCTCAGTGTGACATTCGCTTCGACAGGCTCAGTGTGACATTCCGTTTGTTTGTCAGCCTGAGCTTGTCGAAGGCTAAACAAACATTTGCTGCAACATGGCTTTTTTAAAGCTTTGCGTTTGGGTTATTTGCTCATTTACTTTTTCTATGCTTTCATCTATAGCCGACAAGAAATCTGCGATTTTTTGCTGTTCTTTTTCAGATGTAGGCAATTTATATTTTTTACCATTTAGAAAATCTTCATTATTAATATTCATTGTATTTTTAGCTCCTTTTTGAACTAATGGTACTAAATAATTAAATGTTTCTACCTCTGAAAGAAATAAATCATGCAATAGCATTCCTAAATAAATAGTTTTTGGTTTAAAAACTGCATAAAGAGGTGATAGTACTGCTGAACGATTTAATTTATTTTGTTTTATGATACCAAATGGGAATCCACTTGTAGGACTCTTTGTATAAACTACATCAAAAGGATTTACAACTTTATAATGTTCTATGTTTTCAGCAGAATAAGATCTCCCTAAATGCTCAATCTGATTTATAACTCCTTTTTCTTTAGCTACTGATACTACTTCAGTGTATTTGTTACTTTTATTTTTCTCTTTATGCTCAAATAAAATATCTTTTAATTGAAAACTCTCCCACTCCGGAAAATCATTTCCCTTTTCGTCTCCTTCGACACCGCTCAGGACAGGTTTAAAGCGTATTTGTTGCGAAAACAGTTGTTGCATCATCGCTTTTTTGTAACGTGACAACTCGGTTTTCTTTTCTTCTAACAAACTAATTTTCGCATCTATCGTACTTAAATAATCTGCTATTTTTTGTTGTTCGGGAAGGGAGGGGAATGTAATATCTATTTCACCTAAATCACCAGAATTAATTGCTGGGTAACTTGTTCCAGTACAACGTAATAAAACTCTTTTGTTAAAATCATCAATATGTAAATATTGATATAAAAACTGTGAATTGTTAGACGTCCTTATTTGAGCATATCCTGTTGATGCAACATAATTATTACTATCAATATTAAAAAGTAAATTATTCTTTTGATAAGGTCTTACTGTTTGAAATAAAATGTCATTTTTTGATAAAGTTCTTATTGCTCTACTTGGAGCATTTTCTTTGTTAATTATATTTTCAGCTATAAGACGACCATTAATGACACTCTCTAAATCAATATAAATAAAAACATCAGGTATTGATGGAACTTTTGGATTGATTTCAGCAAATTTATTCAATTTAGATTTCTTCCAATCCCCATCAAACTCAGGAAAGCGCAATTTGGGTTGTAGTATATGTTTTTGTTTCATTTTGTTTTTGTTTTAATTTTTACCTTTTAAGTTTTGTACTTCGATAAGCTCTGCCTTCGAGAACCTCAGGCATCGGAATGGTGGTTGTGGTCCCTGAGGCACTCGAAGGGACGAAACCACATGATTAAAAAGGTGTGGGTATGTTTAATTCGTTACAAAAAGAAGCTAACTTTTTATCTACTTCGGTTAATTCGGTATTAATGGCTTTTAAACGCTCGGTTACTTGGTGTACGTCAATCGCTTCTTCTTCCTCAAACGTATCTACATAACGTGGTATGTTTAAGTTGTAATCGTTTTCTGCAATTTCGGCAAGCGTAGCTATGTGGCAATATTTGGCTATTTCTTGTCGGTTGGCATACGCATCTACAATACGCTGTATGTCTTCGTCGCGCAATTTGTTTTGTGTGCCTTCTTTTATAAAATTTCCTTCGCCACTGGCATCAATAAACACGATGTTGTCATCGGCTTTACGGCATTTTTTTAGTACCACAATACAGGTAGGAATACTGGTTCCGTAAAAAATATTGGCTGGTAAACCTATAATGGCATCAATAGCGTTTAATTCTTTAATAAAATATTCGCGTATAACACCTTCGGCAGCGCCACGAAACAATACGCCATGCGGAAATACCGAAGCAACGGTTCCATTATCGGCTAATTGGTAATACATGTGCTGTAAAAAAGCAAAATCGGCTTTGGTTTTTGGTGCTAATTTTCCGAATTGGTTGAAACGAACATCAGACGCATTCAACGGATTGGCATCGCCTTTCCAATTTGCCGAAAAAGGCGGATTGGCAACAATGGCTTCAAAACGTTGGTCTTTATGGCGTGGTTCTTCCAACGTATCGTCTTGCTCAATATTAAAACGCGAGTAATGCACGTTGTGCAAAATCATGTTCATTCGCGCCAAGTTATACGTGGTTGGGTTTAACTCTTGTCCGTAAAAATCAGCTACCTTGGTTTGTTTGGCTACACGTAAAAGCAAAGATCCCGAACCGCAAGTTGGATCGTAAACCGAACGAATTTTGTCTTTCCCTAAGGTTACGATTTTAGCTAAAATAGTCGAAACTTCTTGAGGCGTATAAAACTCCCCAGCCGATTTTCCTGCTCCAGCTGCAAATTGCTTAATCAAATATTCGTAGGCATCACCCAAAACATCGGATTCGATATCTTCTAATCGAAAATCGATTTCGTTTAGTTTCGCCAGAATTTCTACAATTACTTCGTTACGCTTATCGGGTGTTTTTCCCAATTTAGACGAAGCCAAATCTACATCTTGGAACAACCCAATGAAATCTTCTTCCGATTCGGTTCCCATGGTCGATTGCTCAATGTAGTTTAAGGTTTGCTCTAATTCTTCAATGATATAGGTATCAGCACCTTTTTTAATCAATGCTTCTAATAATTGATCCGGAGCCAAAAAGAAACCTAATTGAGCTAACGATTCTTCTTTAATCGCTTCTAACGTTTCAGCATCGGTTACATGATGATATTCTTTTACCTCTTCATCTTCCAATAACGAATTGGCGTAAAGATGTTGTTTTTCAGATAAGTATTTAAAGAAAATAAATCCTAAGATGTAATTACGGTATTCATCGGCATTGATTCTACCACGTAAAGTATTGGCAATATCCCAAAGTTTTTGCTCAAGGATTTGTTTGTTATTTTCAGACATTGTTTTTAAATATGTTTTGCGTAAATATACTAAATGTTAAAGTATAACCGAAAGTAAAACATATGAAAATATATATATTGCTCACTAACGAATAAGGTATTTGCCTTTTGGTTTCAGATAAAAGTATTTACTACTAAGGTATAGCAATAAAAAAAAGCCTTGATTATCAAGGCTTTTAATGGTTTATTGCGTTTTTATTTTGTATAATTACTTCCCGATACAAAAATTGGCGAAAATATTCCCAAGCAGCTCATCATTAGTTACTTGACCTGTAATTTCACCAAAGTAATACAAGGCTTGACGAATGTCGATGGCCATTAAATCGGCCGAAATATTCATGTCTAATCCGTATTGTACTTTTTGGATTTCTTCTAACGCTTTTAAGAGCGAATCGTAATGACGGGTGTTGGTTACTATGGTTTCGTTGTTGCGCAACGCTCCTGTGTTTACCAAACTTAGCAATTGTTCCTTTAAATGATTGATGCCTATTTTTTGTTTGGCTGAAATTAGGATGAGGTTCGGAATTTGAGATTTTAGATTTGAGATTTGAACATCATCTAGCAAATCCATTTTATTCATGATGACCAAAAGAGTTTTTTGCGGATATTTATTTTTAATTTCTTCAATTTCACGCATCATTCCTTCCATATCTTCAGTGTGCGAATTTTCAACTAAAAACAAAACCAACTGTGCTTGTTCTATTTTTTCAAATGTTTTTTGAATCCCGATGCTTTCTACCACATCTTTGGTTTCACGAATTCCGGCGGTGTCTATAAAACGGAAACCAATTCCATCGATCACCAACTCATCTTCAACGGTGTCTCTTGTGGTTCCCGCAATGTCTGAAACAATTGCGCGTTCTTCATTCAATAAAGCATTCAATAATGTTGATTTTCCTACGTTGGGTTCGCCAACAATAGCAACTGGAATTCCGTTTTTAATCACATTTCCTACTGCAAACGAATCTATCAATCGTTTCAAAACAAATTGAATTCTACTTACTAAATCTCTAAATGCGGTACGATCAGCAAATTCTACATCTTCTTCCGAAAAGTCTAACTCTAATTCTATTAACGAAGCAAAATTCAATAATTCTTCGCGCAGTTTTGCAATTTCGTTACTAAAACCGCCACGCATTTGTTGCATTGCTATTTGATGTGCAGCTTCGTTATCACTGGCAATTAAATCGGCAACGGCTTCTGCCTGAGATAAATCCATCTTTCCGTTGAGGAACGAACGCATCGTGAATTCGCCAGCAGTTGCCATTCTACAACCTTTTCGAAGCAGTAATTGAATGATTTGTTGTTGAATAAAAGAAGAGCCATGACAAGAAATCTCTACCGTTGGTTCGCCTGTATAAGAATTGGTTCCTTTGAATAAAGAAACCAATACTTGATCTATGATTTTGTCTCCATCTTTAATATAACCCAAATGCAGGGTATGTGTTTTCTGTTTTCGTAAATCTTTGTCTTTGATCGATTGAAAAACAGCTGCCACCGTGTCGATAGACTTCGGTCCTGAAACACGAATAATGGCCACAGCTCCCACTCCAGAAGGGCTTGCCAGTGCAACAATAGTATCGTTTAGTATCATAAGTAAAGATTTTAAAAGAATTACAAAAATACAGGTTGTTTGTGAGAAAAACTAAAGGTATGAAAAATATCATATTTTGTTTTTTAAGGTAAAAAAAACGATAATTTTGTAATTGGGGAGACGCTGCATTCAATGTGAAGTCAAAAATCGAAACGAAAAATAAAACGAAACTTATGTTAGAAATTATACAAAGATGCTATCAAAACGAACATCTTCTTCATGGAGATTACAAGAATGTTTTAGAAAAGCATGAAGAGGTTTTTTGTGAAAAAGGCTTTTTGTTGTTGCAAGAAAACCAAATGCTAAACAGATACTACATTCTTACACAGGGTGTTATTCGTGGTTTTGTGAATGATGCCAATGGAAACAGAATCACGGTAGATCTTTTTCAGCCAGGAGATGTGGTGATTGATGTGAATGCTTTATTTCAACATAAAAAATCGCAAGAAAACTGGCAATGCCTCACAGATTGCACAATGTTGTCTATTACTTTTGATGATTTTCAGGAATTGTTTCACAGCATTTACGGTTTTAGAGAATGGGGACGTACCTGGATGGCAAATGCTTTATTTGAAATGAAAGAACGAAGCAGAGAAATGATCACAAGAAGCGCTTCTGAACGTTATGCAAAACTTTTAGAACAGAAGCCTATAGTTTTTCAGCATGTTCCGCTAAAATACATTGCTTCCTATCTTGGAGTGACCGATACTTCGCTGAGTAGAATTAGAAAAGAATACAAGGAAATGGGAAAGTAAAGACTGAAAAATTTTGTTTGAAACTTGCCTTATGACAAGTTATTTCTTGTTGCAAGAATGTAATTTTGAAAATAAAAAATAGAAATTATGGCAAAAATTCATGCTTATTTAAACTTTAACGGAAACTGTGAAACTGCGTTTGAGTTTTACAAAAATGTATTCAAAACAGAAAATCTGGGTATTCATCGCTTTGGAGATTTGCCGGCTGATCCCAATTTTCCGATGAATGAAGAAGATAAAAACAAAATCATGAACACTGGGATCATGATCAACAAAGACACGATGTTGATGGGATCTGATTGTGTGGAGAGTTTTGGACACAAAGCAACTACTGGAAATGCAACGTACATCATGCTTGATACCGATACAGCCGAAGAAGCAAAAGATTTTTATGAAGGATTGACAGAAAATGCTTTAGATATCGAAATGCCATTGGGCGAACAATTTTGGGCGGAGTTATACGCATCTTTTCAAGATCAATTCGGAATTTTTTGGATGATCAATTTTGAAGGAAACAAAGCAGCAAAATAAAAACATTGCGGTGCATGCTACAAGTAATTTCTACTGATGGAAAGTACCGCTTGTCTTTTACAAATACAAATCCGTAGCGTATGATTGAATGATGTTAAAACACAGGTTTTTTGCATTACAAAAAGTATAAAAGTCTAGTTAATAATCAAATATGATGTATTTGAAATCTGTGGGAATAAATAGTTTACTTGATCACGTCTACGGATTAATTCAATTTAAAGTAAAATGAAACTTACATCAAAGGCAACATTGCAAATTCAAAAACCAATCAATGAAGTTTTTGATGCTATTGTGAATCCCGAAATGATAACGAAATATTTTATTTCAAAAAGTAGCGGGAAAATGGACAATGGGAAAAAACTTATCTGGGAATTTGGGGATTTTCCAGGTGAGTTTCCTGTACATGTTTTGGAAGTTCGTCCTTATGAATTTATTTCATTTGTTTGGGACGAAGAAACCGTGGTTCATATAAAGTTGGAAGAGCAACCCAATAAAAACACGGTAGTAAGAATTACTGAAGGCGAAAAAGAACTCAATGAAGAGAATCTGGAGTGGCTGATCAGTAATTCGTTTGGTTGGGGAAATTTCCTCGACTGTTTAAAAGCGTATTTAGAATATGGAATTCAGCTTCGCAAAGGAGCGTTTGATTTTCAAAATAACTAGAAATCATGAAAAAAGTACAATTCAAAACAGCTATCAAAGCTCCGGTAGGAAAAGTGTATAACACGATGTTGGGCTTGGAAGACAAAACAACTTACCAAGCGTGGACTTCCGAATTTAATCCAACTTCGACTTTTGAAGGTAGTTGGGATAAAGGAGCAAAAATTCTTTTTATCGGAACGGGTGAAAACGGAGAAAAAGGCGGAATGGTCTCTGAAATAGCAGAGAATATTCCGAATAAATTTGTGTCTATTCGTGCGATTGGAATTTTAAAAGACGGTCAGGAAATAACTTCAGGCCAAGAAATCGAAAAATGGGCAGGTGGTCTCGAAAATTATAGCTTTGAAGAAAACAATGGGGTCACTACAGTTACTGTGGAAGTGGATATGGCAGATGATTTTGACAATTATTTCAATGAAACTTACCCAAAAGCATTGAAGAAATTAAAAACAATTGTTGAAAATCAACAGTTATAATGAGCGATATTGAAAGCTATAACAACAATCAATTGGAAGTCGACAAGGAAATCTGTGATTTTCTTATGGTAGAAATCAATAAAAACCTTCCAGAAGCCGAGCATAAAATTTGGCACAAACATCCTGTTTGGTTTTTAGACGGAAATCCAACAGTTGGTTATAGCAAACAAAAAAGAGGAATCCGTTTGATGTTTTGGAGTGGCGCCGATTTTGAAGAAGAACAGTTAAATGTGAGAGGCGAGAAATTTAAAGACGCTTCTGTGTTTTATAATTCTGTTTCTGAAATAAACTCGGAAGATCTAAAACGCTGGCTAAAAAAATCAATGGAAATCCAATGGGATTATAAGAATGTTATCAAGAGAAAAGGGGTTTTAGAACGTTTGAAATAATTTTATCCGTTTATAAAACAACAAAAAATAACAAACAAGCAGATGAATTCCTGCTTCTAAATAATTCAAAAAAAACAATCAAATGAAATTTTTAAAATATTTACTTTTTACAGTAATAGGAATTGTTGCACTTGCTCTAATTGCTGCGCTATTTGTTTCTAAAGAGTTTGTTTCAGAAAGTGAAATCATAATTGATAAACCTCAGAAACAAGTATTTGATTACATTGGATACGTAAAAAATCAAGATAATTTTGGTGTGTGGCAATTGACTGATCCCGATGCTAAAATGACCGAAGAGGGAACAGACGGAACGGTTGGTTTTAAATACAGCTGGGAAGGGGAAAAAGTAGGAAAAGGTTCGCAAACGATAACCGCCATCACACCGAATGAAAAGTTAGAAACCGAGCTCGATTTTGGTTTTGGAACTCCTTCTCAATCGTATATGATTGCAGAAAAAATCAACGAAAATCAAACCAAAGTAAAATGGGGAATTTCTGGGACGACTCCGTATCCATGGAACCTGATGAGTCTGTTTTATGATTTAGGAAATGATTTTGAAGAAGGATTGAAAAATCTTAAAGAAATTCTGGAAGCACAAGAAACTGTTGTTGATGAGAAAGCTACATTGCGCAACGAATATCAAGAAACACTGAATAAATTACAAGAAAGTATTTCAGGATTGAGCAAAGAACAAATGCATTTTAAATCTTCTCCAGAATCATGGAGCATCAGTCAGTGTTTGGAACATATAATCATTACGGAAAAAATGATTTTTGCTATGATTCAGGAAAATATGAAACAACCAGTAAATCCTGAAGATCGAGATAAAATTCAATTTTCCGACGAAGAGATTATCCCAATGGCAGCTGATCGAACTGAAAAATTTAAGGCTCCAGAAATTCTTATTGCAGACGGAAAATACGACGATCCTAAAAGTGCTTTGGATGCTTTAGAAGAACAAAGAAAAGAAGTGCATGCCTTTATCAATGATGTAGAAATGGAAGATTTAAGAAATCGTATCAATGCATCGCCATCAGGATTTGCCGATACCTATCAATCTTTGCTTTTTATAGCAGGTCATACCACAAGACATACTTTACAAATTGAAGAAATAAAAGCGAATGCTGATTTTCCTAAATAAAAAATCTGTCCTTAAATAACAATAAGGACAGATTATCTAGTATTTTTGTACGGATTAAATTTAATTATGAACAGACAGCTCCATTTTTTTTTAGGATTCTTCTTTTTTACGGTATTTACACTTCTGGCACAAACTCCGTCTAAAGTGCATTTGCAAAAAACCTCGACACAAGAATCTAGCACAACCCATTCATTGGAATCAAAAAACCAATTTAAGTTGGATTTGCCAGAAGTTAAAAGAGAATTTAGAGCCGCTTGGGTAGTAACGGTGGCGAACATCAATTGGCCATCCAAAAGAAATTTGTCTACTGAAGAGCAAAAATCAGAAGCTCTTTTTCTTTTAGATTTATTAAAAAGCGCAAATTTTAATGCGGTCGTTTTTCAAGTTCGTCCATCTGCGGATGCCTTTTATGAAAGTTGTTTTGAACCGTGGTCGTACTTTTTAGCTGGTGAAACCGGGCAATATCCATCACCGTATTATGATCCTTTGCAATTTTGGATCGAGGAAGCGCATAACAGAGGAATGGAACTTCATGTGTGGTTAAATCCGTATCGCGTTCATCATCTTAGTGGTGGTTCTGTACATAAGGAATCAATGGTTCATAAATCTTCTGACCATATTGTTCGATTAAAAAACGGCATGTATTGGTTTGATCCAGCCAACTCAAAAACGCAAGATCACGTTTCTAATGTAGTTCGTGATATCGTTTCGCGCTATGATATTGATGCTGTTCATTTTGACGATTATTTTTACCCCTATGCTTCTTATAATAAAGGAGAAGATTTCCCCGACAACGAATCTTGGAACCGTTACCAAAAGTCAGGCGGAGATTTAAGTCGTCCGAATTGGAGACGCTCTCAGGTCAATCAATTTATCGAACGGATTCACAAAGAAATCAAAGAAGAGAAACCACATGTGAAATTCGGAATCAGTCCTTTTGGAATTTGGAAACCCGGTTATCCAGAGGGTGTTGCCGGAACTTCACAATACGACGAGTTGTACGCCGATGCAAAACTATGGCTCAACAAAGGATGGATAGACTATTTTGCACCACAACTCTATTGGCCTATCAATGCACCAAAGCAAAGTTTTAAGGATTTATTAGAGTGGTGGAAGAGTGAAAACACACACAATAGACATTTATGGCCGGGATTGAATACGGTTGAGGTTAGGTCGCCCGATCGTCCTCAAGAAATCGTAAATCAATTAAAAATCATCAACGAGGTTTTGGATGAAAATCAGGTTGGAGCACTGCATTATAGTATCGCAGGTCTGACCAATAGTCCCAAAATGGTCAGTGCTCTGAAAAACGGCCCCTATAAAGAACAAGCTTTAGTTCCTAAAAGTCCTTGGATTGTAGCTGAAAAAATTGCAACTCCGTCATTAGAAGTGGTCGACGAAGGAAATGCAGTTAGAGCTTATTGGTCCGCACAAGCAGAGAGTAAGGTTTTTCAGTGGGTTTTGTATTTGAATTATGGCAATGTATGGGAAACGAAGATTCTATCCAAAGATTTGACATTTGTTCACTTACCAAAAATTAAAAAAGGTAAAAAACTTCAAGTTGTAGCACTTAAAGCGATTGATAGATTGGGCAACGAAAGCGAATATACTGCCGAGAGATTTAATACTCGTGCTGCAATGTAAAGGCTTTTTATTGTGTAGATTTTTTACTTATTACTGATCGATTTATACATTTCGAATAATAAAATAATGTATTTCAAATCGAGGTAAAACTCCAAGTTCAATTTTAATTTAATTTGATAAAAAAAAACTGTTCAAAACGAAGGTCGATTTGAACAGTTTTTTTGGTTTAAGTATGTTTCTTATTGATTCATCAAACTTTCGATTTCTTCAATTTCAAGTGGGATGTTTTTCATTAAATTAAAAGGTAATCCCTGACTTTGAATTACATAGTCGTCTTCTAATCGGATACCGAATCCTTCTTCCGGAATATAAAAACCAGGTTCATTGGTGAAAATCATACCTTCCACAAAATCATCAGTTAAAATCCCGTAATCATGGGTGTCTAATCCCATGTGATGTGAAGTTCCATGCATCATGTATTTTTTATAAGCAGGCCAATCTGGGTTTTCATTCTGAACATCGGCTTTGTCTAATAATCCCAAGCCCAATAATTCTGAAGTGTAAACTTTACCTAATTCTTTATGATAGTCGTACCAGTTGTTTCCAGTGACTAACATAGTTTCGGCTGCTTTTTTACAACGTAAAACAGCTTCGTAAACTTCTTTCTGTCTAGGGGTAAATCTACCATTTACAGGAATGGTACGTGACATATCCGAAGCGTAATTAGCGTATTCAGCGCCTACATCAAACAAGATCAAATCGCCGTTTTTACATTGTTGGTTGTTTTCGATATAATGCAACACATTGGCGTTGTTTCCAGAAGCAATGATAGGCGTGTAAGCAAAGCCTTTAGAGCGATTACGCAAAAACTCGTGCGCAAACTCTGCTTCAATTTCAAACTCCCAAACACCTGGCTTTACAAAGCCTAAAATTCTTCTAAATCCTTTTTCTGTAATGTCACAAGCTTGTTGAATCAAAGCAATTTCTTCTTGTTCTTTCACAGAACGCAAACGCTGTAAAATAGGATTAGATCGTAAATATTGGTGTCCTGGATAATCTTGTTTCAGTTTCTTAATGAAGCGGTCTTCTCTGGTTTCTGTTTCAACAGCAGCTCTGTAATGTTCGTTATTATTGATATAAACATTTTCAGCTTCGGCCATCATTTTTCTAAAAACAGTCGGAAAATCAGACAACCAATAAACTGTTTTAACTCCAGAAACTTCGAAGGCACGTTCTTTAGTTAGTTTTTCTCCTTCCCAAACAGCAATATGCTCATTGGTTTCTCTCAAGAACAATACTTCGCGGTGTTTTTCCTCGTAAGCATCCGGAAAAAGAACTAAGATAGACTCTTCTTGATCTACACCACTAAGGTAAAATATATCTCTATGTTGTGCAAAAGGTAAGGTTGAATCGGCAGAAACCGGATAAATATCGTTGGAATTAAATACTGCTAAACTCTGAGGTGCCATCTGAGCTACAAACTTTTTGCGGTTTTTCACAAAAAGATTTTGGTCTATTTGATGATATTTCATAGATATGAATTTTATTTATTTTAATTTTACCAAAATTACGGACTTATTTTTATTCCATCAATTTTAATCAACGTTAATATTATATGAAATATTTAGGTATTATATTGTTGTTTGTCGGTCAATTGATTCATGCTCAGCCACAAACTCATCAAGTTTTTGATGCAGCTGGGAAAAGAACATCCTATAAAAAAATGATGAAGGAGCTTGAAAAAGCCGATGTGATACTTTTTGGTGAATTACACAACAATGCCATTGCTCACTATTTTCAAATCAAAGTCGCAAAATCTCTTGCCGATCATCGCTCTAAGGAATTGATGATTGGAGCCGAAATGTTTGAACGTGATCAAGCTGATTTACTCCAAAAGTACCTTAAGAATGAAATAGATCAAAAAACATTTGAGCAAGAGATGCGTTTATGGCACAATTATAAAACTGATTATAAACCACTGTTGCACTTCGCAAAAGAAAACAATATCAATTATATAGCAACCAATATACCAAGACGTTATGCAAGTATGTTGTACCGTCATGGAGTTGCTGCTTTGGACACGATTTCCGCAGAAGAAAAAACGTGGTTGGCGCCTTTGCCTTTCCCGTACGATAAAAATTTGCCTGCCTATGTTAAGATGATGGACATGTTTAAAGACAGCAATCATGCCAATGAAAACTTTCCAAAATCACAGGCAATTAAAGATGCTACGATGGGCTATTTTATCACTCAAAATTGGAAACCCAATTCAATTTTCTTACATTTGAACGGTTCATATCACAGCGATTTTCATGAAGCTATTGGTTGGTACATTCGTCAATACAATAAAGATCTAATCGTAAAGACCATCAGTGTGGTGGAGCAAGACGATGTAAAAGTCTTGGCTAAAGAACACCATCAAAAAGCAGATTTTATTATTGTGGCTGATAGTGATGTTCCTAAAAGCTACGAATAATCAGTCGATTAAGTAAAAAAATCGACATGAAAACTGTTTAAACTGATTATAAATTACAAAATAATGTATTAACATTTTTTTTGTTTTTGTAATTAGCTGTATTTTTGTATAATTTTTAAAAATAGATAAACTATTAACATTACATTATGGCAAAATCTGCACTATTAAAGTCGTCACTCGGTAAAAAATACTGGATGGCGCTTACGGGGTTATTTTTATGCGTGTTTTTAGTAGGTCATTTGGTTGGTAACCTGCAATTGATCTTTGGAACTGATCTACAGTTCAATCAGTATGCGTACTTCATGACCTCGAATCCCGCGGTAAAAATTTTATCGTATTTAACGTATTTTTCAATCCTTTTCCACGCCGTTGATGGGATCATGTTGACGATTCAGAACAAAAAGGCGCGACCAACAGGGTACGTGAAGAATAACGCAGCGGCAAACACCACTTGGCAATCTCGTAATATGGCCGTGTTGGGAACATTGTTGTTAGTGTTTATTGCCACGCACATGATGAATTTCTGGGCGAAAATGCACTTTACTGAAATGCCTTTGCAGCAACAAAGCACTGTTATTCACCCGATGCCAGGTGTAGAGTTGGACGCAAAAGTATTTGAAACCACAACAGGTGATTTGATTTATTTTGTTGATGAAGAAGAGCAAACCATTTACTTTCACAAAACGGAAGGAGAAGTAGAAATCCGTAACAATACCGATTTTTACGTGAAAGGGACTGAAACTAAGGTAGCTCAGGGTTACAAAGATTTGTACAAGATTACTGTTGATTTCTTTAAGGATCCACAATACGGTCTTATAGCTACAATTTTCTATGTTTTTTCAATGGCGGTTTTAGCGTTCCATTTATTACACGGTTTTGCAAGTGCATTCCAATCAATGGGAGTTAATAATCCAAAATACAGTGGATGTATCAAAGCAGTAGGGAAAGCTTTTGCTATCATCGTTCCATTGTTGTTTGCGATTATCCCAATTTACATTCGTTTCTTTTTAAAATAATTTTCAGTTATGGCATTAGATAATAAAATACCAAATGGAGGAGATATCTCAACCAAATGGACAGACTATAAAGCTCACATTAACCTGGTTAACCCGGCTAACAAACGTAAAATTGACGTAATTGTTGTTGGAACAGGTTTGGCGGGAGGTTCTGCTGCCGCTACATTGGCTGAATTAGGATATAACGTGAAAGCATTCTGTTTTCAAGATTCACCAAGACGTGCACACTCGATTGCTGCTCAAGGAGGAATCAACGCAGCAAAAAACTATCAAGGTGACGGTGACTCTACTTACAGATTGTTTTACGATACTGTAAAAGGTGGTGACTACCGCGCAAGAGAAGCCAACGTTTACCGTTTGGCGGAAGTTTCTACAAATATTATTGACCAATCTGTTGCTCAAGGTGTGCCTTTGGCTCGTGAGTACGGTGGATTATTAGATAACCGTTCTTTTGGAGGGGCTCAGGTTTCTCGTACTTTTTACGCAAAAGGACAAACCGGTCAACAATTGTTGTTGGGTGCTTACTCAGCTATGAACAGACAAATTGGTCGTGGAAAAATAAAAATGTATAATCGTCACGAGATGCTTGAATTAGTTATCGTTGACGGTAAAGCTCGTGGGATCATTGCTCGTAACTTGATCACAGGAGAATTAGAAAGACACTCTGCTCATGCAGTGGTTTTAGGTACTGGTGGTTACGGAAACGTTTTCTTCCTTTCAACCAACGCAATGGGATCAAACGTAACTGCAGCTTGGAAAGCACATAAAAAAGGAGCTTATTTTGCGAATCCTTGTTATACGCAAATTCACCCAACATGTATTCCAGTAACAGGCGATCACCAATCGAAATTGACATTGATGTCGGAATCATTAAGAAACGACGGACGTATTTGGGTACCGAAAAAAATGGAGGATGTTTTAGCAATTAGAGAAGGAAAACTAAAACCTACACAGATTGCTGAAGAAGACAGAGATTATTATTTGGAAAGACGTTATCCTGCATTTGGAAACTTAGTTCCTCGTGACGTAGCTTCACGTGCTGCAAAAGAGCGTTGTGATGCTGGTTATGGTGTAAATTCAACTGGTCAGGCTGTTTACTTAGATTTTTCTACTGCCATTGAAAGATATGGTAGAGAACAAGCTCGAATCAAACATATGGATGAGCACGATGCAAAATTAGTTTACAGTTTAGGTAAAGAAGTGATTGCAAATAAATATGGAAACTTGTTCCAGATGTATGAAAAAATCGTGGATCAAAATCCTTATGAAACACCAATGATGATTTATCCTGCAGTGCACTATACAATGGGTGGTTTATGGGTTGATTACAACTTAATGACAACCATTGACGGATGTTATGCTATTGGTGAGGCAAACTTCTCTGATCACGGTGCTAACCGCTTAGGTGCTTCAGCATTGATGCAAGGTTTGGCTGATGGATATTTCGTATTACCTTATACAATCGGAGATTATTTGTCTAAAGAAATCCGTACTGGAGAAATCCCTACAGATACACCAGAGTTCGAAGCAGCAGAAAACAAAGTTCGTGAACAAATCAACTTTTTCATGAATAATAACGGAAAGCATTCTGTTGATTATTTCCATAAAAAGCTAGGAAAAGTAATGTGGGATAAAGTAGGTATGGCTAGAAATGCTCAAGGTCTTGCCGAAGCAATGGAAGAGATAAAAGCTATCCGTGATGAGTTCTGGAAAGAAGTGAAAGTTCCTGGTTCAGCAGATGGACTAAACCAAGAATTAGAAAAAGCACTCCGTGTTGCTGATTACATGGAACTTGGAGAGTTTTTTGCAATGGATGCCCTACACAGAAACGAAAGTTGTGGAGGACACTTTAGAGAAGAATATCAAACTGAAGAAGGGGAAGCACAACGTGATGATGAGAATTTTGCTTATGTTGCGGCATGGGAATACACAGGAAGCCCAAGAGAAGCTATCCTTCATAAAGAGCAATTGGAGTTTGAAAACATTCAATTGGTACAACGTAGTTATAAGTAAAACATAGTCGAAAGCCGAAAGTCTAAAGTTAGATTAATGACTTTAGAAAGTAGACATTAAGACTTTAAAAACTAAGTTAAGATGAAATTAACATTAAAAATATGGCGTCAGAAAAACGCTCAAGATCAGGGAAAAATCGTTGAGTACAAAATAGACAATGTTTCGCCAGATATGTCATTCCTAGAAATGTTAGACGTATTGAACGAAGATTTGGTAAATAAAAACGAAGATCCGGTTGCTTTTGACCACGATTGTCGCGAAGGAATTTGCGGAATGTGTTCATTGTTTATCAACGGACAAGCACACGGACCAGACAGAGGAATTACTACTTGCCAGTTGCATATGCGTCAGTTTAAAGACGGCGATACGATTTTTATCGAGCCGTTTAGAGCTAAAGCATTTCCAGTAATTAAGGATTTAATTGTTGATAGAAGTTCTTTCGAAAGAATTCAACATGCAGGTGGATTTATTTCTGTGAATACTTCTGGAAATACACAAGATGCGAATGCTATTCCAATTCGTAAAGAAAATGCAGACAAATCATTTGATGCTGCAGCTTGTATTGGATGTGGAGCTTGTGTTGCTTCTTGTAAAAATGCTTCTGCTATGTTGTATGTTTCTGCAAAAGTTTCACAATTTGCCTTATTGCCACAAGGTCGTGTTGAAGCTACAGAACGCGTGCTTAACATGGTAAACCAAATGGACGAAGAAGGTTTTGGTAACTGTACCAATACCGGCGCTTGTGAAGTGGAATGCCCGAAAGGAATTTCTTTGGAAAACATCGCTCGTATGAACAGAGAGTTTTTACAAGCATCAGTAAAATAGTTCTATTTTAAATAAAAAGTATGGAAAACTCTGGGAATTCCCAGAGTTTTTTTGTTTTGAGTTTTTTACTCAATTATTAATATTCATGAAACAATTTCACACAATTCCAGTAAATGAAGTCAAGCACGTTTTATTTCTAGGAGATGAAATCAAAAGATTCGATCGCATCAATGTTTACCGTATCAATAAAAGAAAATCGTGAACAATTTAGAGATAAGGATGGTGATATTGCTATAATCAATGCCCGTTACAAATAGCTTTTTACATATATTATAGAGAAGTACAAAGAATATACAAATGTCTAGAAAATCATTCTTTATATATCATCTGGTTTTACAGCTAATAAAAATCTTTTTATTAATAATATTAGCATCTTTTCTTTATTTTTTTATCAATAAATGCTATCTATGTATATTATATTTTTGAAATAAATTATTTTTAAATATTTTATTAAGTAATCTGTGGCCTTAACAAATACGCTTTTATTATTCAATCTATTGTTTATAAGTAAATTAATTAATTATAGAGAGATTCTTGTAGCTAAATCAAATACGGCTATGTGTTAAACATTATTAAAGGTGTTCTAATCGTTTTTCGACTTGGAGTTTTTTTATAATTTTATACATTCGATTTTATAAGCTTTCTTGTTGCGGGAAATAAAAAAACGTCAAAAATTGATTTACTATCAGTCTTTGCCTTGTTTTTTTAAATTATTACAACAGATTGTATGTTTTCGAATTAATATAGATGATTTTTAATAAGTTAAAGACGATTTCGCTTTTTAGAAATTTCAATACATTAAATAAAAGAAGTTACCAGATTTTAAACATAATGTATGTATGAAAACTTTACACAACATTTTAAAAGAACAACGTAATTGGCGCTACCTTTTAGTGTTTGTGTTAGCGTTTGCTACCTACGCACAAGGCTATGCACAATTTTGAATAACAAAAGCCTTATAGCTTCAGCAAATACGGGATTTGGAGATAATGATATCACGTTTGCCGTAGAGTCTTTTTTAAGTTGTTAAAATCAAAAAAACAGTTAAGCTATTCAAAAGGAAAATATTTAAACTTAGCGTTCAAATGTCTAATTATAAATTATATCTTATGATGAACAAAATTATACAATTATTAAAGCTAAAGAGCACTCAAAGAACTAGAGTCTTTCTTTTGCTACTGCTTGCTCTTCTCCTTCCTGGTTTGGGAGGAAAGGCACAGACAACTATTACTACTGGGCTTACCGCTTCAACAAGTACAGGGTCCGGAGGTAATGGTATCACGTTTGGTATCGAAAATACCAGCACTACCCCTCAAATGCTTACAGAGGTGGGCTATTATGTCGGATCTGCACAAAGCAATACCGTTTTTGAACTTTGGATGTCCTCTACATCGCTTAGTGGTCCACAACCCGCTGGATATCCTTCTGCTGGATGGACATTAGTAGCTACGGTAACAACAGGTACGTTTACTACTTCGGCAATACAACCAGTTTTTACTGGACTCACACACATTATACCGGGGAATACAACGCAACGTTTTGCTATGGTAAAGACAAGTGCTGGTCCGTTATATTCAAGTTCGGGCTCAACTGTGTATGCCGGAGGAGGAGTGAACTTGCTGGTTGGTGCCCATCAAATTGGTGGACAAAATGTTGGATATGCTGCCACTATTACTCCACGTTATTGGGCAGGTTCTATCACGTTTATACCCGCTGTTCCGTGTTCGGGTACGCCCTCTGCTGGAACTGCTAATATTGATCCTGCTGTAAGAACGTGTCCTTCTGAGCCTATTGTGTTGTCATTGTCTGGTACCACTATGGGTGCTGGGATGACTTTCCAATGGGAACGCTCTGACCAAGGTGCGAATAATTTTTCTCCAATCCCAGCAGCAACAACTCCTACTTTTACAGTATCCAATCAGGCCGTTGCAAGTGATTATCGCTGTGTTGTCACATGTACCAATACCAATCAGAGTGACACTTCAAATATTGTGACTGCGAATCAACCTGGTGTTTATACCGCCAACTTTTATGAGGACTTTGATACGACATCAGGTGGTGGATCATCTAACAATACCGTTCCTACTTGTTGGACTTATCTTGATGATATGACTGGTACAGGTTATGGTTACACACAAACAAGTGCTACGTATTCGGTGTCACCTTCAAACTCTTTTAGGTTTTACATGTACAATTCCACAACAAATAACAATCAATATTTGTACTTGATATCTCCTGAGACAGATAATTTAGGAAATGGTACCAAACAAGTGCGCTTTTCAGCTAGATATTTAACACAAGGAGGACGACTTGAGGTGGTTACTTTAAGTGATATTACTTCTCCTGCAGCTGCTACAG
>CAYNIM010000014.1:0-55247 GCA_964397335.1 uncultured Flavobacterium sp. | reverse complement strand
CAAAAATAAGATTTTATGCTTAACTCTAACTGGAAGCTAAGTTAGTATATCCAAACGTTGACTTACATAATATGAGAACAATAAGATTACTTTTTAAAGGTTTAGTGAGTATTTTAATCCTCCTAATTATCACTGCAATAATCCTTGTTAGATTTACAGACGGAAGTATTAGCGCTGGTGGAAAAACAATCTTGGGTTATGATGAAGAAAAAGGACGTTTTCAGATTTGGGAAAAGAAATCGTACAACCTAAATGGGATTGACGGACCTTATATTATTGGAAATCAACTATACGAAGTAAATAATGAAAACAAACTTCTAACAAGAGTAATAAATAGAAGTGATTCTCTTTTAGTAAAAGTAGACAATGCAGACAAGGATCAATTTAAAATATCTTTGATCGAAAATATAACCACTCAACCCGACATTTACGAAATTCCCAAAAAACTTATTGTGCTATCAGATATCGAAGGGAATTTTGTTGGATTTTCCAGTTTTCTTATAAACAATGGTGTAATAGACAAGAATTTTAATTGGATATTCGGCAGTGGCCATTTGTTGTTGAATGGTGATTTTATTGACAGAGGAAAAAATGTAACTCAAGTTTTATGGCTGATTTATAAGTTGGAACAAGAGGCAGAAAAGCAAAATGGGAAAGTACATTACGTTTTAGGTAATCATGAGATAATGAATTTTCAGGGAAACGCATCTTATGCCAACAAGAAATATAAACGTGTTGCACAATTAATTAGTAAAAACGATAGTTTAAATTCTGCAACTCAATTTTTATATTCTAATCAAACTGAATTAGGTAAATGGTTGCGTTCTAAAAATGTAATAGAGAAAATTGGTAATTATATTTTCATGCACGGAGGTTTAATTCCAGAAATTTTAAAATACAATGTTTCAATTTCTGAGATCAATCAAATTGCTAGAGAAAATTGGGACAAAAATCTTAACGATCAGGAAGAAAACAATAAAGTAGAAAATTTCATAACTGGAGAAAAAGGAATTTATTGGTATCGAGGTCTTGCTCAGGATTATAAATATTACGATAAAATAAATGAGAACCAACTCGACGAAATACTCCAATATTATCAAGCAAACAAAATTGTTTTTGGACATACGGTTAAGGAAGACATCACTAAAGAATTTAATGGTAAAACAATAAATACAGACGTAAAACACGGACAGGAAAAAAATTCAGATAATACGAAGGGGTTACTCATCGAGAATGAAATCGAATTTAAACTGGATGGAAAAGGAAATAAAACGAGACTTTAAAAACTAAATCAATGAATAAAAATTTATATATCATCTTAGGTCTTTGTGCATCATTTGCAAGCGGACTTTATGTAAACACAAACTTTGCACTGCAGAAAAATCATACAAAAATAGAAAAACAAAACACTATGAATTTAGGAGCATTTTCAGTAAGTCTTAGCGTAAAAGACTTAAAAGCATCGAAAGAATTCTACGAAAAATTAGGATTTGAAAGTTTTGGAGGAAATTTAGATCATAAATACCTCATCATGAAAAATGGCAATGCGCTTATTGGCCTTTTTGAAGGAATGTTTCAAGGTAATATTTTGACTTTTAATCCTGGTTGGGATGAAAACGCCAAAAATGTTGAAAATTTTGACGACATTCGTAAAATTCAACAGCATTTAAAAAACAGTGGTATTGTACTTACGTCTGAAGCGGATGAAAATACAACCGGACCTGCAAGTCTAACGACAACAGATCCAGACGGAAACGTAATTTTACTTGATCAACATCGTTAAACAAGTATGCAGCTAGTTAGATAATCACAACTTGGTTTCGAATACATTATCAAAAATCTTATACATCGACGATGATGTATTCGAACAACCAATATTAAAGGATAAGTTCAATTATATGGAAGAGAATAAAAACAAAAATTTTGGAAGCGGTATTGGTATTGGAACAGCGCTTGGAGTCGTTTTTGGAGCTGTTTATGGTACTAAGTCGGGTAATATTTCTCAAAGCATTGCCTTAGGACTTTCATTTGGGGTCGTATTAGGTGTGATTTATGATATTGTGACCAAGAGAAAAAAGTAGTCATCATAAAACTTTTCAAATCACTTCAACTTATTATAAATAATACTTTTAAACTCCACCTTAAACCTAAACTCCTTATTCGGTTTTCTTTCCAAGAAGAAAAATACTAATGGTGACTTCTATCGGTTAATTTAAATTTATTGTTGAAATATTTGTAGATATAGTAAAACATAAAACCAGAAGAAACACCAAAAATATAACCGCAGATAATATCTATGGGATAATGCAATGCTAAATAGATTCTTGTGTATGCAAATAGCAATGGAAAGAAGAATATGATCCAAGCATAGCGATAATATTTTCTAAGAATTAGAAAAACCAATAAAATTGAACCACTTGAGTTTGAAGCATGTCCAGAAAAAAAGCTAGGACTTCCTGCCCCTCTTAAATAGCGTAGCTGCGGCAAAATATCGGGATCATTTACGGGTCTTAATCGACCAACTGCATATTTAACCACATTAGTCATCTGATCTGTAAAAAAGAAAAAAGCTGTCAAAACCAGAACCAATAACCCAAATTGTTTCAACGAAATCTTTCTCAACAACAAATACATCAAAAACAGAAAAAAAGGCCACCAATTGAGTTGATGAGTGATGTACATAAAAATAGGATCCAAAAATTCGGTTCCTAAATTATTTAAATAGATCAGTAATTTTTGGTCTTTTTCAATCAGTTGGTCAAACATTATTTCATACGTTTAATCGGTCCAGTCATACTTTCAATATCTTCTTTAGCCTTTTCGATTTCTTGTTGTACATCCTGAATTGGATTGACGTCATCTATTGTTTTTTTCATGTCGTCTAGACCTATTCGCTTCTTCATCTCTTCGACGTTGACCACTTCATTAATTTCCTTTATCACTTCGTTATTCTCTACACCCTTAGTAATTTCTGATTTTAGTTCATTAGAAGCATTTTTTACTTGATTAATTATTCTAGCCAAGCCTTTTGCCATTTCTGGAATTTTATCCGAACCGAAAAGCATTAAGATAACAAGTAAAATCACCATCAACTCGCTACCACTTATACCAGGAAGAATCAGAGGAATGTATGTATATAAAGTCAAAAGCATTTCAATTAATTTTAATTACAAAAGTACATAAAAGTATTAGAATTAACTTGTTCTTAGATTGTAAAAAAACACTAAAATCAATAAACAAGAAATAAAAAAAATCTAACATTTAGATATGAATAAATAATCAGAGAAATATATTTAGATATATGTTTAAATTTCAAAAAATATAATCAACTAACTACTGACAACTACTCATGTACAATTTAGAAAATTTATCAGTTTACAATTTTACTTTAAAACTTCTAGAATTTCTAAAAACTCTACAGCTTTTTCAACATAAAGTATACTCAGCTCTGTAGACTCGCTATTTTTGTAAGATGCTAAAATAAGTGGATCTTGAGCCATAAAATATCCAAAAGCCTTATGATAACGCAACGGAATTTTTAAATGATTGCTATAATAATCCTCTGGAAATTTATTTAAAATATCCTGAACCATTAAATCTTCTTTCTCTAATTCTAAAGCTTTTTTCAACATTTTGGTTCTTCCTGAAATGGCATTTATTATAGCGTCAACTGGTAAAACCAAAAGTCCACTACCACTAGACGAAGTTGCGGTATGTAATTTTCGTTGAGCTGGCGTCATCCTTGTCCCACCACCTAAGCCTAAACCTTCAGCTGTGATTCTCCTGTCAATAACAAGTTCGTCCATAATATTGTCTAAAAATTCCATGGGTACAAAAACCAAAGATTTATTCATATCGGCGAAAGTCAGTATTTTTTCTCGTCCTACAAGATGAATGGCTGTAAAAATCAAAGTATCATTTGGCTGAGCCAAAATTGAAAAATAACCACCTCTATCTGTCAATGTAGATTGATCGGAACTAATGTTTTTAACATGAATCCCCTGTAAATCACGTGTTTTAGCAACCACTTTTCCTATTATTTTTTTCTCTTGAGAAAAAACGTTGGAAGCATTGAAAATCAACATCAACACTATAAAAATATGAAAGATTTTTTTATTCATATTACAAAGCTATTCATTCTTCTAAAAATCCAATACATTTTAAATAAATTTAACGTTCTAACAAAAATTCAATCAAAATTTATAGATGAAACACCAAAATTTAATCAGGATAATTAGGAAATTCATGGTAAAAAACGTCTTGCTTAAGCTGCTTAAAAAATATTAAAACAAAATTTCTGAAACCTACAGAATTCCAACTGATAATTTCTGAAAATAGATATGTTTTCGTTAATTATCTGCACGTATTTTCCATAACTAATAGTTAATACCTAGAAATTACGAATGAAAAAGGAAAAAAAGCTCTATATTTGAACAAAATCAGGTAAGAAAAACAATCTATCTTTTCTTCAAAAAGACAATTTATTATGAAAAATTTAATTGTAGCCAGTACCTCAACCATTTATGGAATGGGTTATTTAGAATATTTGTTACCAACGCTGGAAGAACATTTTGAAAAGGCCGAAACTGTGATTTTCATTCCTTATGCTCGCCCAGGCGGACTCTCGCACGATGAATATACTGCTAAAGTAGCCGAAGCTTTCTCTAAAATTGGTAAAAAAATTATTGGACTACACACTTTTGAACATCCAACAGAAGCAATTAAAACTGCTCAAGGGATTTTTACTGGTGGAGGAAACACCTTTTTATTAGTTAAACAATTATACGAAACCGGTGTGATGCCTATTTTAAAAGAAACATTATCAAACGGGACGCCTTATCTAGGTTGCTCTGCAGGCAGTAATATCACCGGATTAACAATGGAAACAACTAACGACATGCCAATTGTTTATCCACCAAGTTTTGACACTTTAGGTTTGCTTCCTTTCAATATCAACCCACATTACTTAGATCCTATTGAAGGTTCTACGCATATGGGAGAAACGAGAGAAACGAGAATTAATGAGTTCCATCATTTTAATAACTCAGCTGTTTTGGGTCTTCGAGAAGGTAGTTGGCTAGAAGTAAAAAACTCGAGAATCATTTTAAAAGGAAATTTAACTGCACGTTTATTCAAAAAAGGAGAAACACCAATCGAATTAGAATCGGGTACAGATTTGTCTGATTGTATAAAATAAAATCTCTAAAACGTTTGACTTCGCTCATTTAAACAATTATAGAAATGAGCGAAGTAAACAACGGACTTTTATTTCTTAATTTGTTCAGCCGCTTTTAATACAGCTTCTTTTAAACCTAATTTGTAAGTTGTCATTTTTTCTAATAACTCTGCATTTTGACTAGCTAATATTTGCACCGCCAACAAACCAGCATTTTTTGCTCCGTTTAACGCCACAGTTGCGACAGGAACACCGCCAGGCATTTGCAGAATAGATAAAACGGAATCCCATCCATCTATAGAATTAGACGATTTTACTGGAACACCAATTACAGGTAGTGGACTCATACTAGCTACCATTCCAGGAAGATGCGCAGCACCACCAGCACCAGCAATAATCACATTGATTCCGTTCTTATGTGCATTGGTTGAAAATTCGACTAATTTTTCTGGAGTTCTATGAGCAGAAACAATATCAACATGTGTTTCTACTGCAAATTCTTTCAATACATCAATGGCGTCTTGCATTACCGGCATATCCGAAATACTACCCATTACTATAGCTACTTTCATTTTCAATTTATTTTAGCTTTGATTTGTATTAAATATTATATTCAATACTATTTACTAATTACTCTAATCGTTTCTTTTACTTGCTGGGCCACTTTACGCGCCTCGGTCATATCGGCATTTACAATGGTAACGTGTCCCATTTTTCTAAAAGGTCGTGTTTCACGCTTCCCATAAATATGTGGCGTGACACCATCAATAGCCATGATTTTCTCAATGTTTTCATACACTACTTGCCCTGAATAACCTTCTTCACCAACTAAATTAACCATAATTCCAGCCACTTTGCTATCTGTATTTCCTAAAGGCAAATCTAAAATAGCACGGATATGTTGTTCAAATTGCGAAGTATAGCTAGCTTCTATAGAATAATGTCCAGAATTGTGTGGACGTGGAGCTACTTCATTCACTAAAATCTCATCATTGGTAGTCTGAAACATTTCTACAGCCAACAAACCAACATGATTAAAAGTTTCAGAAACTTTAAGAGCTATTTCACGGGCTTTTGTTGCTACAGATTCTTCAATTCTTGCTGGGCAAATCACATATTCTACCTGATTGGCTTCGGGATGAAACTCCATTTCCACTACTGGATATGTTTTTATTTCACCAGATGCTGATCGAGCTACAATTACAGCCAACTCGTTTTTAAACGGAATCATAACTTCCGCAATACATTCTGTGTCTGGCAAATGATTTAGGTCTTCAACTTTACGAATCACTTTTACACCATTACCGTCGTATCCGCCTTCGGTTGCTTTCCAAACAAAGGGAAGTTCAATGGAACCGTTTGTTACTTCAATGCTTAAAGCTTCCAAATTCGAGAAACGTTTGTAATTTGCAGTTGGAATATTATTTTTCGTATAAAAGTCTTTTTGGTTGCCCTTGTTAGATATTAAACGTAATGTTTTTGGCGATGGATATACTTTTTTACCAGCATTTTCTAAGGCTTCCAAAGCCTCTAAATTCACATTTTCAATTTCAATTGTCAAAACATCCACTTGATTACCTAGATGCATCACAGTTTCGTAATCGTTTAAAGATCCTATAAAAAACTTTGATGCTCCAAATTGACAAGGTGCTTCGGCACTTGGATCTACTACATATGTTTGTATGTCAAATTTTCGGGTTTCGGTCAGCAACATTTTTCCTAGCTGTCCGCCTCCTAAAATACCTAGTTTAAATTCTGATGAAAAATAGTTCATTATAAAAGTTTATCTTCTCAAAAGTTATAAAATATAAACCTGAAAAGCACCTTTTTACAGGTGCTTTTGGTTAGTTTGTTGTTTCATTTTCTTCGGGACTCTCCATGAATTCCGGTTTTACGACTAATTGAATGGATTCTACAGAATTTCGGTACATTTTCAATACAGTTCCTGTATAATGCTCCATATCTATACTATCTCCTTCTTCTAAATCAACTTCAGAATCGTTATTCACTTCCGAAATCAAACCGGCCAAAGTGTCGTAATGTTCGCTTTCTTGAAATCCAAATGGTAAAAAACGGTTGATGTCTGAAATGTTTTCATGTGAATTGACAATAAAAATTCCATTGGAAACATTCTTAACAATTGGTTCTTCGTTGTCGTACTCGTCTTGAATTTCACCTACCAATTCTTCCAAAATATCTTCTAAGGATACTAAACCTGAAAACTCTCCTACTTCATTTGTAACAATTGCTACCTGAGAGTGTTCTAATTGGAATTTTTTTAATAGATTCTTGATCAAAGTTGTTTCTGAAACGAAGATAGGCTCTCTAAGAATGGAACTAATAGAAAAGTTCTCTCCTTTTTTAGTATATTCTCTAAACAAGTCTTTGGTATAAAGCATACCCAAAATATTCTCTCTCGTTTCACCATAAACTGGATATCTAGAATAACCCTCTGAAATACAAAACTCTACTACTTCCTTTATAGGTGTGTCAATATTAAGACTTGCTACATTTTTCTTCAAAGTATAAACATTCATTACGCGACGATCATCAAAATCAAATACATTTTGAATCAATTCACGTTCTGTTTCTTCAATTGCTCCACCTTCCTGACTTTCGGTGATGATCATCTTCAATTCTTCCTCTGTATGAATATCACCACCATGAACTGGCGTTATACCAATTGCTCTTAAAAGCACGTTTGCGAAACCGTTCATCGTCCAAATAACAGGTTTAAAAATAATATAAAACACACGTAAAGGCCAAGAAACTGCAAAAGTTGTCTTTGTTGGAAACTGAATTGCCAATGATTTTGGAGCTAATTCTCCGAAAACAATATGTAGAACTGTAATAATTACAAAAGCGATAGGAAAGGATAAGCTTTGAGCTATTGAGTCGTATTCAGGTCCAGAAAGACCAAATAAATCAAATGTTTTTAAAATAAGAGGAGTTAATGAGCTTTCTCCAACCCAACCTAAGCCTAAGGAGGCTAAAGTAATACCTAATTGAGTGGCTGCAAGATAAGAATCTAAGTTAGTAACAATAGTTTTTGCTGCACTAGCTTTGTTTGATTTGATGCCTTTGTGTACTTCAATTTGAGAAGCTCTTACTTTTACAATGGCGAACTCGGCTGCGACAAAAAAACCATTTAATAATACTAGAAAGATTGTTAAAGCCAACTTCCAGACCGATACTTCATCGGACAGACCGTCAGTGACAGCTACGGCTAAGGTACTCAGGGGTATTGTATCCATATTTAATCAAAAAAACTCGGGTTCAATCTTTTTATTGAGTTTTTTATTCTTATACAAAAATATAAAAAAAACATATCAAAAACTCTTAATGCTTAAAATATTTAAACCTACATGATAATCAAATACTTACAATTAAAATTCAATAATTAACTTGGAGTAATCGTCTCTAAATTTCTTGGATTTGGATTTTATTTAAAGATCAATGCTCCAGAATACAATTGGTTGACATCAAGCGTGTCTGGCTTATTATACAGATAGATATGTCCCACAGACGCTATCGTTCCTTTTATTTTTTTTATCGGAAATAAATGCATGTTTTGATTACTTCGATGATAAACCTCTATTTCTTGAGCTTTTAGAGCTTTCGCATCAAGTATAGAATTTGCACCGTAAAATCCAATCTTTAAAAAATCTGTTTTACCTTTTAATTCAAAATAACCCACTTGATTATCTTCAATTGAAAGCTTTTTGTTGTTGATTTTCAAATCAAAATGTGTTGAAGCACTTTTTTCATTCGGGATACTCGAATAAAGAAAAAGATCGGGAAAATGAAGAGTATCTTTAGAATAAACTTTGAATTGTGTTTTTGAATGTATTTTTCTCAATACAGGAGTATGAATTTTTAAAACAGCCGTTTCATAACTTTTTAACATCGAACAACTTAAGTCATTTATAATAGTTAATACGGAATCTTTAACATAAAACTGTAGGCTTCCGATTCTGTTCTCAAAAGAGTTAATCTCTACTATACTTTGGTTATCAGGAATGATTTCAACCGAAACATTCATCGGTATTTCAATCGTATGAAAACCTGAAACGGGATGTATTTCGGAGACTTCATTACCTTTTGAAGAGAAGCAAGCATCTTCGCTCGAACAAGCCACAAGAAACAGAAATACCAAATACAAAACACTCTTTTTCATAACCTATAATTTATATCCAAAACCAACTTCAAAAGCTTCTGCTTTAGCGAAATGCGTCTTTAGAGACATGATTCCAAACACATTAGGAGTAATATAATAACGCAATCCCAAACGTTGATAAAACGCACCACTTTCTTTATATTCATCATGCAAATAATATCCAAGATTCCCCTCTACAGTCATTCGGTTCAAATACCATTCATAACCTGCAAATAAACCAATTCTTTTCCAGTCGGTGTCTGCTTCAATGGCAGTTTCAGGAAACGATTGCGCCAAGAAAGGAATGAGTTCTTTTAATGAATTTGACAAGAATAATTCTGCTCCGATTTGAACAGCACCATATTCATTGAGCGGTTTTTCTGCAATAGCTGCAATGTGATAAAAAGGCTTTTGTCCCATTCCAATGATATGACTTTCATTAACTCCTGTTCGAACTAATAAACTATACCGCATCTTTTGTTCAAATGAACTGAAAGACGAAGGGCGATTTTCAATCTTATCATCTGAAAGTTGATAAGTCAATCCCAAACCTAAAGTCAGTGTATTTGTACTTGTGTTTGGAGATTTAATAGTGGCGTTGGAATGATGTACAAAGAGTAAACCTCCATTGATTCCTATTTTATTCCAAATTCTAGGTTGATCATAACTCAACATAAAATAAGTCGACGGCATAAATTTAGAACCATAGGCAATATTTCTAAAATTCGCTTCTTTGTCAAAAGGATTCGTGGCGTATGCTGCTCCTTGAGCAACCCTAAGTTGTAATCTGCGATTAAGAAAATAAAAATTGTAATGAGCATACAAACCATAAATATCTCCCAAAACCTTATTGTGACTGTTTTGTAGATGAAATGAAAAACCTACATCAGGAAATCGATAGGTGTGGTGCCACTCTTTATTGCCTGTTGTTTGATGATTGAAAGACAAAAGCATTCCAGTTGGTTTCTCTGTAATCAAGTGAGAAATATTTTGACTGTGTGGTAAAATTGCTCCCTGGAGATAATGAACAGAACCACTCCAATTATTCTGAGAATTTCCCTGAAAACAACCAATAATCAACAAGAAAAACAATTGACTCCAACGCAAAAATACTGCTGGTGTTTTAATAGAAAATATATAGTTAAAAAGTGAAACCATATGTTTTAACAAGGTGTGAGGTTGTTTCGTATTCAAACTAAAACAAGCCGTTGATTTCCGCATCAATTTTATTGATCACACTTCCTAAATCTTCTGGATTATCTACAAAATTAATATTATCAACATCAATAATCAACAGTTTTCCCTTTGTATAACTTTTTATCCATTTTTCATAACGCTCATTCAGTTTGTTAAGATAATCGATGGAAATAGAGTTTTCATATTCTCGACCTCTTTTATGAATCTGAGCTACTAAATTAGGAATAGAACTACGAAGATAAATCAGTAAATCTGGTGGACCAACAAGTCCTTCCATCAATTCAAAAAGTTGTCGGTAATTTTCATAATCCCGATTCGACATCAAGCCCATAGCATGCAAATTCGGAGCAAAAATATGCGCATCTTCATAAATGGTTCGATCTTGAATAGTGTTTTTTCCACTATTTTTCATCGCCAAAACGCTTCTAAAACGCGTATTAAGAAAGTAAATTTGAAGATTAAAAGACCAACGATCCATTGAATGATAGAAATCATCTAAATATGGATTATCCACGACCTCTTCATAATGCGGTTCCCATCTATAATGTTTTGCCAAAAGTTGTGTTAAAGTAGTTTTTCCTGCACCAATATTTCCTGCGATCGCTACCTGCATCTTTCTTGATTTTTTTAAATGAATGTTTATTTTTGATAACTATATAAAGAAAAAAGAAAATTAAGTAAAATTTCAATGGACTAAAATTTTGCTTGAGTGATTCTTTTATTCTCGAAAACCTTTTTACTACTGGATTATCAACATGATGAATTTTTTTGTTTTCTCAGGCTATGACATCTCCGAACATTATTTTAGTTTGAACAAAAAAATCATTTCGTTTGTCAATATAGTGATATTTTCCGCATTAAAAAAAGCCTTTTCCACCTCTGTTCTTACTTCTTTTAACAAACTTTTTTCTTCGGTAGTTGTGTTATACAAAAATACGTTTTTGTTTAGTTGGTACAAGATTTTATCTCCGTTTATTGCCAACAAAATACTGTTTGCATCTAAAGAGTACTCTTTCATCAATTTACCATAAATATCGATACCGTACACTTTTGAGCCATTTTGCCAATAGGCCTCATTACCAGAGGTCGTTAAAAAATCGTAGTCAACTATTGGATTACTTATGTAGGTAATTTGATTGGTTTGTAAATCAAGTACACCCCATTTTCGACTTGCATTGTCAAAAATCCATAAGGTTGATTGCGCAGTCATCGACACATACGAAGCGTCTATCTCAGGAAAAGCTTGCATTAAGTTCCTTCTGTTTTTAACGCTTAATTGATTGTCTAAAAGCACAATTTGTTGTGTGTTTTTATAAAAAACCAACTGTTGCAGCGGATTTCTTTCGTCGTAAATAGAAATTGTACCTAAAAAAGGCTCTTTGAAAGTAAATGTTTTTTGAGGAGTTTTTTTTGATATTTCGTTGTTGATGATACTCGAATAATCGCCCAAATGATTCATCGAGTAGTAAGTTAGTTGTTGCGGACGATTTAGAGAGTCTTTAAATTGAATATTTTGTGCCTTTGCATTAAAACAAAGAAAAATAAAGGCAAATATCGCAACTATCAAATTCATTTTTGATAGATCTTTATCGTGAAATCAAAGATGTTTTTTTCATCTGCAGAATGAAATTCCTCTGAAATCAAATTCCATTCTTCAGAAATTATCGGAAAAAAAGCATCAGCGTCTTCAAAAGCAGCATTCACCTGTGTAATTACCAATTCGTTAGCAAGACTAATTGTTTGTTTATAGATTTCGCCTCCGCCAATTACATAAACAATTTCCTGACTCTGCTGTTGTGCAAATTGTAACGCATCGTTAACAGAAGTAAATGCAAAACAATTTTCTGGAACGGAGTAATTTTTTTGTCGAGTAATGATTAAATGCGTTCTATTAGGTAATGGATTTGGAAAGGATTCAAAAGTCTTTCGTCCCATTAAAATAAAATGTCCACTTGTAGTATTTTTAAAGTGTTTAAAATCATTGGGCAGATGCCACAACAAATCATTGTTTTTCCCAATTGCATTATTGAGTGCTATTGCAGCTATCAGACTAATTTTCATACTTTAAACATATTGTTCTACTTGATAAATTCCCGCAAATTTAAACCGAAACTTTACCTTTAATTGCTGGATGAGGATCGTATTCCAATAAAGTAAAATCTTCAAAAGTAAAATCAAAAATATCTTTAACTTCAGGATTTAAGACCATTTTGGGCAATGATTTTGGTTCGCGAGAAAGTTGCAATTTCACTTGTTCAAGATGATTACTGTAAATATGTGCATCACCAAAAGTGTGAACGAAATCTCCATAGCCCAATCCACAAACTTGTGCGATCATCATGGTCAACAAAGCATAAGAAGCGATATTGAACGGAACGCCTAAGAAAATATCCGCAGATCTTTGGTATAATTGGCAAGATAATTTACCATCGGCAACATAAAACTGAAAAAACGCATGACAAGGTGGTAAAGCAGCTTTTCCGTTAGCAACATTTTCTTCAAACGAAATTGAAGTATCTGGCAATACCGAAGGATTCCATGCAGAAATCAACATTCTTCTGCTGTTTGGGTTTGTTTTTAAAGTTTCTATCAATTCTTTAATTTGATCGATTTCTTCGCCATTCCAATTACGCCATTGATAACCATAAATCGGTCCTAAGTCTCCATCATTATTTGCCCATTCATCCCAGATGCGAACACCATTCTCTTTTAAGTAATTGATATTGGTATCGCCTTTTAAAAACCACAGCAATTCATAAATAATGGATTTTAAATGCACTTTTTTAGTAGTGACCAAAGGAAAGCCCTCTTCTAAATTAAAACGCATTTGATAACCAAAAACGCTTTGAGTTCCCGTACCTGTGCGGTCTCCTTTTTGCACGCCAGTATCTAAAACGTGTTGAATTAAATTGAGATATTGTTGCATAATATTTTACAAGTTTCGTTTAGAAATTTCATCACGAATTCGGGCAGCTTTTTCGTAATCTTCATTTAAAATAGCCAATTCAAGCATGTCGTTAAGTTCCTGCAGATTAAATTTAGAAAATTCATTTGTTTTTTCCTCTGGAACTATGTTTAGAAAATCGTCTATCACCTGATCTAAGCTGTCGTCTTCAAACGTAAAATCTTCTTCATCATGCTCGTCATCATTTTCATTTTCGTCTGCATCCTCTTGCTCTCTTATATAAATCCCTGCTTTATCAAGAATGTTTTTATAGGTAAAGATAGGTGCATCAAATCGTAAAGCCAAAGAAATAGCGTCAGATGTTCGAGCATCAATAATTTCCTCTACCCCTTCTCTTTCACAGATAATACTTGAGAAAAATACGCCGTCTACTAATTTGTGAATAATGACTTGCTTGACCTCTATGAAATACCGATCACAAAAAGTTTTAAACAAATCGTGAGTCAATGGACGTGGAGGTGTTAAATCTTTTTCTATTGCAATAGCGATTGCCTGGGCTTCGAATGCACCAATGACAATTGGAAGTTTGCGCTCGCCATCTGCCTCACTCAAAATCAAGGCATAAGCACCATTTTGGGTGTGACTGTATGAAATTCCTTTTATAATTAATCGTACTAAACTCATGGTATAAATATAGTCATAAAAAGACTAGGCACAAAGATAATATCTAAAATGTTAATAGCCTAATTCAAGGATTTTATTTTGAGAGTCTGCATATAAGACTGCTTGATTCAACTCAAAAAAACCTTATATATTGGATATACAAAAAAAGCTGCCCAAAATTAGATGGACAGCCTTTTCATATTTTATATCAATAACATTAGTTGTTATTCGTTTTGAATTCTTTCAATTTTTTAATTAATTCAGGAACCACTTGGAATGCATCTCCAACAATTCCATAATCTGCTACTTTAAAGAAAGGAGCTTCTGGATCAGAGTTGATTACCACTTTTACTTTTGAAGCGTTTACTCCAGCAATATGTTGAATCGCACCTGATATTCCGATGGCTATATATAAGTTGGAAGCCACCGGTTTTCCTGTTTGTCCAACGTGTTCTTCGTGAGGTCTCCAATCTAAATCAGATACTGGTTTTGAACATGCTGTTGCTGCTCCTAAAACTTCTGCTAATTCTTCAATCATTCCCCAGTTTTCTGGGCCTTTTAATCCTCTACCACCTGAAACAACAACTTCAGCATCGGCAATAGTTACTTTTCCTGTAGTTTTGTCTTGACTTTGAACAGTTACATTAAAATCGGCATCGTTTAAAGTTACTGAAAAATCTTCTACTGTTGCAGCTCCAGAGGCTTCAACTAAACCAAAAGAGTTTTTTGCTAAAGCAACTACTTTAACATCAGAAATTAATTCCGTAATATTGAATCCTTTACTAGAGAAAGCGTTTCTTTTAACTTGGAATGGTGATGTAGATACTGGTAATTCCACTACATTTGATGCATATCCAGCATCCAATCCAACAGCTACTATTGGTGCCATATATAAGGAGTCGGTTGTTGATGACAACACAACAACACTTGCATTCTCTTTTTGCGCTGCTTGTTTCACTACGTCTGCGTACGCTTTAGCATTGAAAGCATCTAGTTTGGAATCTGTAACTTTCAAAACTTTATCTACACCGTATTTTCCTAATTCAGAAACATCGCCTGCATTTACAGTAACCGCAGTTACATTAGTACCCAATGAATCTGCAACTTTTTTTGCATAAGAAGCTAATTCTAATGCAACTTTTTTAAATTTTCCTTCTGAAAACTCTGTATATATTAAAACTGACATTTTTTTAATTTTTTAATAGGTTGTGAATTAGATTACTTTTGCTTCGTTATGCAATAAATTGATCAATTCATCTAGATTATCTGGACTGATTAATTTTACAGCTGATTTTGGAGCTGGTTTTTCAAATTTCACAGCTTTGGTTTTTGCAACCGAAGCTACTGGTTCCATAATATTCAACGCTTTGGTACGAGCCGACATAATTCCACGCATGTTTGGAATACGTAGATCTTTTTCTTCTACAATACCTTTTTGGCCACCAATTACGATTGGTAAATCAGCTGTCAAGGTTTCTTTTCCACCATCAATTTCACGGTTCAATGTTGCTTTCGAACCTTCTATTTCAACTCCTACACATGAATTTACAAAATTAAAATTCAACAAAGAAGCCAACATTCCTGGCACCATTCCACCATTATAATCCAAAGATTCTTTTCCACAAATTACCACGTCATAGTTGCCAGCTTTCACCACTTCTGCCAATTCATTTGCAACTTGAAAACCATCGGTAGGAGTAGCATTTACACGAATAGCTTCATCAGCTCCAATTGCCAATGCTTTGCGGATTGTTGGTTCTGTTTCTGGTCCCCCAACGTTTACCACGGTAACATGAGCACCTTGTTTCTCTTTAAACCAGATGGCACGTGTCAAACCAAATTCATCATTTGGATTGATTACAAACTGTACACCATTGGTATCGAATTCTGTATCTCCATTTGTGAAGTTAATCTTTGCAGTAGTATCAGGCACATGGCTGATGCAAACTAATATTTTCATGAATCTTACGTTTTTAGATTAATTCTTATAATTAGCTACGAAGGTAAAAACTTTTTTTGAATAAATTACTATGCACGCATAACATTTTTTGTTAAACAAATTAATTTTAAAGCAACAAAATGTTATCTTCGGTCATAACCTTCAACAGGTATTTTTATATCGTACTTTTTACCATCGGAAACTTTCAAACTGGTATCGATCAACCAAGGGTTATGAAGTTTTAAAATTTTATAATTGATTCCTTGATTCAATGCCCATTTTTGCAAATCATCAATAGAATTTTCTACCGTTACAACCTTGGTTTTAACAGAGCGATACAAGGCTTCTTTTGGAAAAACATAACCGTATTTATCAGGATTATTCATGATTTCTTTCAGTGCCAAAATCCTAAACACATAGCGAGTGGTTTCCTGATTCAAAAACATATCGTAATAATCATTGACACCTTGCGCTACAACTTGACGCTCAATTCCCGCTATTCCACGATTATAAGAAGCTGCAGCTAGCGTCCAATTCCCAAATTTGGAATAGGCATTTTTAAGATATACACAGGCCGCTTCAGTCGTTTTTTCTAAATGCAATCTTTCATCAACAGTATCGCTAACCTCTAAATTATATTCCTTGGCGGTGCCGGGCATAAATTGCCAGAAACCTCTAGCACCCGCCGGAGAAGTTGCGTTGGTTAATGCACTTTCAATAACACATAAATATTTAAAATCGTCTGGAATTCCATGTTTTTTCAAAATTGGCTCAATAATCGGAAAGTAGCGATTGGCTCTCTTAATTATCAAACTTGTTGATGAGTGCAAATTGATGTTCACCGTCATTTCTCGATCCAAGCGTTCTTTTACATCTATTAATTCTACAGGCACGCGTTCGTTGGCAAATTCCATATTCATAGGTAAAAACACATGGTTTTTAACATCGGGAGTTGCTGTATTATCTGTTGTAAATTGATAAAATAAAACGCTTACACCCATCACCGCAATTAATGCACCAATTACTTTGAATTTATTTTTTTTCATCTTTATTTTTCTAAAATTTCATTTAACTTTTTATTGATCCAATTAGCATTTATAAGCACCATTACGTGTGTTCCTTTGTCTAAAATTTCTGCGTTTTTAATTCTATGCGACGGGAAAATATGATCTTTACCACCGTGCAGATGATAAACATTTTTTATAGGCTTATTGTTTTCCCAATGAATTACGTTTTTAAAAGCCCAGTCTAAATAATTTTCAGAACGTATCGTAAGGTATTTTTGATACATTTTGATTCGTTCTTTAACTTTTCGTGAAGATACAATTTTTTCTGTTAGATTTTCTAATGAATTTACATAAGAAGTTGGGAAAAAGTGATAAAGCTTCCATTTTTTCGCCCAATGTATACGCGAAGGAAACTCAGACGGGTCCTTTACACTCGATATAATAATGACTTTTTCTACTGGACATTGTTTTGCAATTTCCTGAACAATTATCCCACCAAAAGACACACCAACTAAAATAGGATTGGGATGTGTGATTTTTTCACAAATTCGTGCAACGTAGGCTTCTATGGTTTCATCTTTTAACGGTTCTAACCATTCTAAATAGTGAAGTTCATAACATTCAGGGTTTAATTTTATCTTTTCGAAAATTTTACTATTAGCAGCCATTCCTGGCATAAAATAAACAGGTTTCATCTAATTTTTGGTTATAAAATGGAATACCATTGTTTTATTTAAATTTTTTTATTAAATTTGCAATTGAACTAATTAAGCGATCAGTTATATTTATTGTTTTAAAAACCTAAATTTAAGGATAAAATATTAACCACGCAATCGAATATTTTAAATGTTATGGAATTTAAGAATAACGAACTGTTAAGACAATTTGAGGTAAGATGCAGTAACAATGACAGATTTGTAAGCATTGAGTATTCTATCCAAGAAAGAAAGTTGTTTTTAACCAAACTTGACACCAATGGATGTGAAGACGAGGTATTTATCAACGATTTCATTAAGTCTATTTTGGATTTCGCAGAGGAAAAACGTATGCGCGTGGTTCCTGTAAACTCCAATATAGTGTCTTTTTTCAAGAAGAATCCGAGCTACAAAGAATTACTCGCAGTAGGAATTAAAATTTAAAAAAACACCAACTAAAAAAATTCAAAAACGCGCATTTTTACGAAATTGTGCGTTTTTTTGGTAAAAAAATAAGGGTACAAATCGCCTCTTTTAGTATTTTAAAATCAAAATATTACCCCTTTATTAATTTCTGCCTATTACTGTGAACAAATCCATATTTTTTAGAGTTTCCCATTTTTATTCTTTAACTTTGCATTTTGTGAAATTTTAAAGCTAAAAAGAGTTTATAAATAATGGATTTAAATATTTTAAAAAACCTAAAGTTAACTAAGACACCAACTTCTAAAATCGATACTTTTGATTTTGAAGATTTAAAATTCGGAGCTAAGTTTACTGATCACATGTTAATTTGTGAATACAAAAACGGAGCTTGGCAAGATTTAGAAATCAAACCTTATGCACCCATTACTCTAGACCCATCGGCACGTGTTTTTCATTACGGTCAAGCAATTTTTGAAGGTATGAAAGCCTATAAAGATGCTAACGATGATGTTTGGTTATTCAGACCTGATGAAAACTTTAATCGTTTCAACAAATCTGCAATTCGCTTAGCGATGCCAGCTATAGACGAAACTCGTTTTATAGGCGGATTAAATGAATTATTAAAAATCGAAAAAGAATGGGTTCGCAAAGGATTAGGAAATTCTTTGTACATTAGACCCTTTATGATTGCAACTGAAAACGGTGTAATCGCAAGTCCTTCGAATGAATTTATCTTTTGCATCATTTTATCTCCAGCAAAATCTTATTATTCAGGAAAAATAAAAGTTCAAATAGCTGATTATTATAGTCGTGCAGCCAACGGAGGTATTGGTGCAGCAAAAGCAGCCGGAAATTATGCTGCTCAGTTCTATCCAACAAAACTTGCTCAAGAAGCTGGATTCAACCAAATTATATGGACAGACTCTACTCACGAACATTTAGAAGAGTCTGGAACAATGAACGTATTCTTTAGAATTAACGATTCACTTTTCACAGCACCTACTTCCGATCGTATTTTGGATGGAGTTACCCGTAAAAGCTTAATTCATCTAGGTCAACATTTAGGTTTAGACATCAATGTTCGTCCTGTTAAAGTTGAAGAAATAATAAAAGCAGCTCAAGACGGAAGCTTAAAAGAAATTTTTGGTGCAGGTACAGCAGCAGTAGTCAACCAGATGGAAGGTTTTGCTTATAAAGATGATTATTATCAATTACCTGAATTGGCAGACGAGGATTCTTACGCGCTTAAACTGAAAGACGCACTGACAAAACTACAAAACAAATTGGCAGACGATCCGTTTGGATGGACTGTAAAAATATAAATTTTAAAAAGCTTGCTTCACGCAAGCTTTTTTTTGTTCGATATTTTTTTATCTTTGTTTAAAAAATATGTTTTCACAAGGACAAATTACTTTCGCAGTATTATTTTTAATCGTTTTCATAATTGTAATGATTGTAATGTATCGGAAAGACGCAGTATTGCATCGACTTCATTATAAAGGAAGCATTTGGGTATTGATTGGTTTCTTGTTGTTTATCGGATTATTATTTGTGTTAAAATCGGTTTTAAATTATTAAATATAACATGAAAGTCTTTAAGTATTTCGTCATCATAGTGGTTTTATTAGCTGTTTTTCTGACTGTTTATATTGCTACAGGAAAAAGCGAATATGAAATTCAAGTTACTCATCAAACTGAATTATCAGAACAGCGCTTGTTTCGTTATGTTGAAAATTTAGAGAATTTTCAAGATTGGAATCCCTGGCAAGCAACTTCAAGCAATCACAAGCTTGATAGCATTTCAAAGGGAAAAGGCGCCAAAGTTTTTTGGTCGGGAAATACTGCTTCAATAACTGCTTCACAACCGAACGATTCAATTAGTATTCAGTTGGAAATCGATGGAGAAGTATATGCAACCAAAATGTATTTTAATAATAAAAATGGTTCTACAGCCATTCTTTGGAAAATAAATGGAAACCTATCATTTACTGAAAAAGCACAATTATTTTTTCAAGGAACGCCAGAAACTCTCATCGCACCCGATTTTGATAAAGGATTACGCGCAATTGTGCATCACATAAACGAAAGCTTGGAAAGCTATTCTATTAAAAGTGAAAACTTGACTCTTTTTCCCGAAACTATTTATATCAAACAGATGGTGGAATCGAACATTGAAAATTTAGGCGATAAAATTTTCCAGAGCATGGAACACTTAAACACTTTCGCAAAAAACTTTGAATTAGAGCCTTATGGCGCACCTTTTACCATGTTTGAAAATATTGATTTACAATCTGGTCATGTGAAATTTGCTGTTTGTATGCCAATTAAAAACTTTTTTAGTACCGCAGCCGGAAGTGATGTTGTGTGCGAACAAATTGAAGCATTCCACGGCTTTAAAGTAGTTTTGAATGGAGATTATATTCACAGTGATAAAGCTTGGAAAGAAGCAAAGAATCAAGTAAAACAGCTTCAATTAACAGAACGTACAGATTTAAATCCGATTGCAGTTTATAAAACATCAATTTTGAATATTCAAAAACCAAACGAATGGATAACCGAATTTATCATCCCTGTTAGCGATACTTTTATTCCAATTGTTGAAAATGAAACGAACACTGAAAATAGTAGTCAAACTTCTAACGAACAATAATTCTCAAGAAAAATTTAGCAAGTAAAATAAAACTGAATTTCAAGATTTTTAAGGGTGTGTTTTGGGAAGTAAATCAATAAAAAAACATTTAAAAAAGAAAGCAATGCAAAAAGATACCACTTTAGTAATTGGCGCATCAGATAAAATTGAGCGTTATTCAAACAAAGCAATTCGTATGTTGTTGCAACACAACTATAAAGTTCGTGCATTTGGAATCAGAGGCGGCGAAGTAGAAGGCATCGAAATTGAAAAACTCCCTGTTCATTATGACGATGTAGATACCGTTACACTTTATCTGAATCCTAAAAGACAAGTTCCTTATTATGATTATATCATCAGTTTAAAACCAAGAAGAGTTATTTTCAATCCAGGAACCGAAAACACCGAATTACAAGACTTACTATCAAAAAATAATATTGAATATGAAGAATCTTGTACGTTAGTTTTATTGAGCATAAATCAGTATTAATGACATAAAAGAGACTTATTTAAGTTCTCTTTTTTCTTTATAACTAATTGCCAATAGCAGCAATAAGGTAATTAAACCATTCACAATAATCAATTCATTATCAAAAACATATCCGTTAAATAGTTTTTTCGAATTGTTACTTAGATACAAAGTCAAAAACGGTGAAGCCAAACAAATTAATGGCACCCATTTGTCGTAAACTTTTCGGCTTTTGAAAAATATTCCAAAAGTGAATAAACCTAATAAAGGTCCATACGTATAAGAAGCAATTCTAAAAATCATACTTACTACAGACGCATCATTGATTGCGTTGAACAAAACTATAACACCAAACATAATCAGACAAAACAACAAATGAATCAGTTTTCTGATTTTCACATTGTTCACATTGTTGCTATTTTTCGGTTTATCCATTCCTAAAAAATCAATACAAAACGAAGTGGTCAATGCTGTTAAAGCAGAATCGGTTGTGGCAAAAGTCGCAGCAATCAAGCCCAATAAAAAAACGATTGCGGGCACCAAAGCTAAATGGTGGAAGGCAATCTCTGGAAACAATAAATCCGTTCTCGGCTTACCTGTTACTAAATCTACCGGAACCTCTATTCCGTTTGCGTCAGCATAAATATAAAGCAATGCGCCAACACCCAAGAAAAAGATGTTGATCAAGACAAAAATCCCAGTAAAAGTAAACATGTTTTTCTGAGCGTCTTTGATATTTGCACAACTCAGGTTTTTTTGCATCAAATCCTGATCTAAACCGGTCATCGCAATGGTAACAAACATTCCGCCTAAAAACTGCTTTACAAAGTGAAAACGACTTCCAACAAAGTCTTCCCAAAAGAAAATCTTGCTGTAACTACTTTCTTTAACAGTTTCAAAAGCTTCAACCAAAGTTAAATCAAGACTATTGCAAATAAAAATAATAGTTATTATAACCGATCCAACAAGGAAAGTTGTCTGCAAAGTATCGGTAATAATAATAGCTTTCAAGCCAGATTTGTAAGTATAAGCGTAAATTAACGCCAGTGAAATCAATCCAGTTACTGCAAAAGGAATTTGATAATGATCAAACACAAAGCGCTGAAAAACAATCACAACCAGATACAATCGAAAAGCTGAACCGATAGTTCTACTGATTAGAAAAATTCCTGCAGCGGTTTTATAACTGTAAAAACCGAGTCTTTTTTCGAAATATTCATAGATCGAAACCAAATTCAATCGATAATACAAAGGCAACAACACAGTTGCTGTAATGATAAAACCGACGGCATTTCCTAAAATAAATTGAAAATATTTAAACTGTTCTCCCGAAGGCGCCCCTACTTCACCGGGCACCGAAATAAAAGTAACGCCAGAAAGAGCTGTTCCAATCATTCCAAAAGCAACCAAATACCATTTCGCGTTTTTATTGGCAGAAAAAAAGGCGGTATTACCACTGTCTTTTCTACTAACAATATGCGAAATACCTATTAAAATTCCAAAATAAATAACCAGAATGGTCAATATCAGTACAGGTGTCATTTCAATAAAATTTCATCAAAAATAACCATTTTATGACAGCTTCGTTTAACAAACTAATTAAAAATTTAACTTCAAAAATCTTGTGAACTAATTTAAAGAAACGCAATTCACTTTTTTTGTACACATTTTTTTGAATCGGAACGAGAAGCTATTCCTTTTTCATGCTTTAGTTTGAGCTAAATTGTTTGTAATCTATAAAAAAAATGTATTTTTGTGTTATGGATTTCCCTTCAAAATTACTAGAAAATGCAGTAAACGAAATGGCACAATTGCCAGGCATCGGAAAGCGGACTGCTTTGCGCTTGGTACTGCATTTATTGCGACAGCCGCTTGAACAAACTCAAGCCCTTACTACTGCTTTAGAAAGATTGCGCAATGAAATAAAATACTGCAAAAGTTGTCATGCCATTTCAGATATTGATATTTGCGAAATCTGTAATCACCCAGGAAGAGATCGACAAACAATTTGTGTTGTGGAAGATGTTCGCGATGTAATGGCTTTAGAAAACACTCAAATTTACAAAGGAATTTACCATGTTTTAGGCGGGAAAATTTCTCCGATCGACGGAATTGGCCCAGCGCAATTAAATATACAAAGTTTAGTCGAAAAAGTAAAAAATGGTCAAGTAAAAGAATTGATTTTCGCTTTGAGTTCGACGATGGAAGGAGACACAACTAATTTTTACATCTACAAACAAATAAAAGATTACGACCTTATTACTTCTACTATTGCAAGAGGAATTGCCGTTGGAGACGAATTACAATATGCAGACGAAGTTACTTTAGGACGAAGTTTGGTTCACAGAGTACCATTTGAAATGAGTTTAAAAGTTTGATTCTAATTATATGCCACAAAATATTTATCTCAGATAAATGCTGATCTATAAAAAAAATCAACCGAGATGGTTGATTTTTTTTGTTTATCATTTATTGTTTAATTCGTTCAGAAACAAAATCTAATTTTACACTTGGATATTTACTCTGTGTCATTTGAATTGAAAACTCTGAATCTGCTAAAAACACCAATTGTCCTGATTTATCTTTAGCCAAAAACTTTTGTTTTACGCGCTTGAATTCAGCAAATTCCTCATTTTTAACATCTTCTGGACGTACCCAACACGCTTTAAAAGCTGGAAAGTTTTCGTAAGTACACTTTGCTCCATATTCATGTTCCAAACGGTATTGAATTACCTCGTATTGTAAAGCACCAACGGTTCCGATAATTTTTCTTCCGTTCATTTCTAATATAAAAAGTTGAGCTACACCTTCATCCATCAATTGATCAATTCCTTTTTCTAATTGTTTAGATTTCATAGGATCTGCGTTGTTGATATAACGGAAATGCTCTGGAGAGAAAGATGGAATTCCCTTGAAACTCATCATTTCACCTTCGGTTAAGGTATCTCCAATTTTAAAGTTTCCAGTATCGTGCAAACCAACAATATCACCGGCATAAGATATATCTACAATTTCCTTCTTTTCTGCAAAAAATGCATTCGGGCTAGAAAACTTCAGGTTTTTTCCTAAGCGCACATGCAAATATGGTTTGTTACGTTCAAAAGTACCCGAAACAATTTTAACAAACGCCAAACGGTCTCTGTGTTTGGGATCCATGTTTGCGTGAATTTTAAATACAAAACCTGTAAACTTAGGTTCATCTGGAGCTACCAAGCGTGTATCGGATTCTTTAGATCGAGGTGAAGGAGCAATTTGAATGAAACAATCCAACAGTTCACGAACACCAAAATTATTCAGAGCTGAACCAAAAAACACTGGTTGTTGTTTACCGCTTACATAGGCGTCTCTATCAAAATCAGGATAAACCTCCTCGACTAATTCAAGCTCTTCACGTAATTGTGAAGCTGCTTTCTCTCCTATTAATTTATTTAAAGATTCATCTTCTAAATTTTCAATAGTAATAAGATCGGAGATGTTTTTCCTTCCGTTTTCTGAAAACAAATTTATGTTTTTCTCCCAGATGTTGTAAATTCCTTTAAAATCGGCTCCCATTCCTATTGGGAAAGAAAGTGGAGTTACTGAAAGCTGAAGTTTTTGTTCAACTTCATCCAATAAATCAAAGGCATCTTTACCTTCTCGGTCTAATTTGTTGATGAAAACAATCATGGGTATGTTTCTCATACGACATACTTCAACTAACTTTTCAGTCTGTTCCTCTACCCCTTTTGCTACGTCGATCACAACAATTACTGAATCTACTGCGGTCAACGTTCTAAACGTATCTTCAGCAAAATCTTTGTGACCAGGCGTATCTAATATATTTATTTTTTTGTCTTTATAATTAAATGCAAGTACCGAAGTAGCAACGGAAATCCCTCTTTGGCGTTCAATTTCCATAAAATCGGAAGTAGCTCCTTTTTTAATTTTATTGCTTTTAACTGCTCCAGCTTCCTGGATAGCACCTCCAAACAAAAGTAGTTTTTCGGTCAGAGTGGTTTTACCAGCATCTGGGTGAGCAATGACTGCAAATGTTCTTCTGCGTAAAATTTCGTCTTTAAAACTCATTTTTATTTTTTTAAAACCACAAAAATACGATAATATTTAGTGACAAGTACATTGATTCAAAAAAAACAAGTTAATCGTCTTTACAAAATCACAATCAGATTCAAAGCAACTTTTCTTAACATCAAACACACGTTAAAAGAAGCAGCATATTAAAAACCAAATATTTAAAATTTATCTAAAATAAAATCCCCCATAAATAAAGACTTATAGGGGATTTGTATCATTTTCAAGAACAAGCTTTTAGTTTAATTCAGCTTTTTTAACTTCCAATTCTTGCTTATTTACTTTCAATTTCAATTCAGCAACTTTAGTTTCAAGTTTCATTAATTTCGAACGTTCTTTGATTTCTTGTTCAGCACTCATTTTATTTCTCAACTTTTTACGCTCAAAACTGTTGTTTGCTTTCTCTAAGCTCAATTCTGCTTTGTTGAGACTGCTTTTCGCTTTTTCTAATCTTTTATTTGCCTTTGCAACAGCAGCTATTTTCTTCGCCGCTTTTTTCTCGGCTTTAACAATTGCTTTTTGTTCTTTTTCAAAAGCTTTTTGTTGTTTTCTCATAGCTTTCGCCTCTGCTTCAGCCTTCTTTTGTGCAGCTTTTGCAGCTTTTTCTGCATCTCTCACCATTTTTTCATTGGCCTTCTGTTTCTTAAGAGCGGCTTTTTCTAGAGCTTTTGCTTTCTTAGCTTCAATTTTAGCTATTTTGTCTGCTTCAGCTTCAGCTTTCTGTTTCATTTTTTCAGCCAAGAGTACTTCCTCTTCATATCCCGCTCCTGTATTAGCGGCAGGTTTTTGTGGATCATCTGGAAACTTATGTACTGTAGTTTGATTTTTTTGTTGTGCTGCTTCTACTTTTTCTTCAACTTTACCTTCGTTTAATTGCTTTTTTTCGGGTTCTTGTGCAGTTGCTGCAAAACTGATTGTTGAAATCATCCCTAAAAATAAAATGCTTTTTTTCATATCAAGTGATCTGTATTAAATAATTTATTACGATTTTATAAATATCTCAAATTGTATGCCAATTACCATTCATTCACTTTGTTTGCATCTAATTTCAAAAAGATAAACAACATTAAAGTAAATGAGATTAAACTAGAGCCTCCGTAGGAGAAAAATGGTAAAGGCACACCAATGGTCGGAAATATTCCTATTAACATTGCAATATTTACAGCAAAATGCATAAATAAAATAGCTGCTATTCCATATCCGTAGATACGAGTGAAGTTATTTTTTTGTTTTTCTGCTAAGAAAACTATTCTTAAAATCAATGTTACAAAAGTCAAAATCACTCCCAAAGTACCTAAGAATCCCCATTCTTCTCCCACAGTTGTGAAAATATAATCGGTGTGCTGTTCTGGCACAAATCTTCCTTTAGTTTGAGTTCCCTCCAAAAAGCCTTTGCCTGTTAAACCACCAGAACCAATGGCAATCATGGATTGATTTAAATTATAACCTTCTCTTTGCATATCTACATCTTCGCGAAACAAAACGTTGATACGGTCTTTATGATGCGGTTCTAAAACGTTATCGAAAACATAGTCAACAGAGAATACAAACAACGACATAATAAGTGCTAAGGCACCATAAACCACTGGATTTCTTCGGATACTTTTGTTTGTTACAAAATGAACAATGCAACCTATTAAAATGGCAATTATTAAAACCACTGGATTTACTACTAAGGCTAAAACAAACAATAAAACAGCAAGAAACCCCGTCCATAAATACCAAGCTGGAAATCCTTCACGATATAAAACCAAAAAGAAAACCATAAAAATCATTGCCGAACCGGTGTCTGGTTGCATCATAATAAACAGAACTGGCAGGAAAATAATTCCCATGACAATAAGCTGTTCTTTAAGCGTTTCAAACGGATTTTGAAGCTCACTTACGTATTTTGCAAGTAAAAGTGCGGTCCCAATTTTCACAAACTCGGAAGGTTGAAGACTGATTCCTCCAAACTGATACCAGTTTGTTTGTCCTTTTATTGTTTTACCGAAAACAAACAAACCCATGAGCAATAGAATTCCGATAATATAATAGACCGTGGCATAATTCTCATAGATTTTAGCGTCTAAAGATAAAATAACAATAATCATAGGAATACAAAGTCCGATGAACAAAAGCTGTTTACCATAAATCTGATCTAAATCAAAAATTGATGTCGTTTCTAGTGGTAAAGAAGCAGAATAAATGTTCATCCAACCGAAAACAACTAATGCCAAGTATAATAAAATACTTAGCCAATCAATATTTGCAATTACTCCTTGATTTTTTAATTGTTTACTTTGCGACACTTTCTAATTCCTTTTTTAACCGTTCTTCTTCAGCTCTTTTTTTTCTTCGTTCTTCTAATTGTTTATCGGCGATATCTCTCAGCACGTAATTTTCAGACAAATCTCCTTCCAGCATTCTTTTTTCCAAATCGGTACGACTGATTTCTCCTTTCAAGTATTTCTCTATCATCAATGAAGCTATCGGGCCGGCCCAAGTAGCACCAAAACCACCATTTTCTATAAAAACTGCCACTACAATCTTCGGATTTTCCTTTGGAGCATAAGCTAGAAACACCGAGTGATCTTTAAGTTTCACAGTTTCACCGTCTACAGTTGCTGAATTTTCCACAGTCCCTGTTTTACCACAAATTGTAATGCCTGGTATTTGAAGTCGTCTGGCAGTTCCACTTTTATAAACTTCTTCTAAACCTTCAATAATTGGTCTAAAATGTTGTTTGTCAATCGTGGTTTGTTTACGTTCTACGAAAGACTTGTCAATTTCTCTATTTTCAATTTTTTTGATGATGTGTGGCGTATAAAAATATCCTTCATTCGCTACCGCACACATCACGTTTGCCAACTGCATTGGAGTCATCAACACTTCTCCTTGTCCTATTGAGTTTGAAACTATGGCAGTACTTCGCCAACCTCCGTTTGGATATACTTTTTTATAATATTCAGAATCGGGAATAAACCCTTTTTGACCAACAGGTAAATCGTATCCCATATAATTGTTTAACCCAAAACTTGCTAAATGGTTGTGCCAAACGTCAACTCCTTGACCTGGTGTGCGGTATTTATTAATAATCCGCATATATGTTTGTGCAAAATAAGTATTGCATGATTGAGCGATTGCTGGATGTAAACTCCAAGCGCCATAATCATGACATTTCATAAATGCACCTCTAGCATAATAAAAACCACCTTGGCATGAAAAGCTTGTGTTTGGATCGATAACTTCTTCTTGCAAACCAATCAACCCTGTTAAAATCTTAAAAGGTGAGCCTGGAGCAAACTGTCCCTGCAACACTTTATCAAAGAATGGCTTCCCAGGCAAACTGTCGATTCTAATATAATTTCTTGAACGTTCCCGACCTACTAAAAGTCCAGGATCGTATGATGGAGAAGAGACCAAGGCTAAAATTTCACCAGTTTTAGGTTCCAGCGCGACAATCCCACCTCGTTTACGAACCATCAACTCTTCACCAAACTCTTGTAATTTTGAATCGATTGTAATAGTTAAATCGTTCCCTTTAACAGCAATTGTATCGTAAATTCCATTTTTAAAAGGACCTATTTCTTTACTGAACTTATCTCTTTGGATATAGTGCACTCCTCTCACTCCTCTCAAATCTTCTTCATAAGCCTGTTCAACACCTCCAATCCCTATCAATTCACCAGATTTATAGTATTTTCTTCTTGATAATTCTACCTCGTTAATCTGACGAATATAACCAAAAATATTTCCAGCAAAGTCAACTTGATAATCTCTTAGATTTCGTTTTTGTATATAAAATCCATTAAAATGACGAATTTTTTCCTGAAAAGCAGCAAATTCAGTTTTAGTTAATTGTGCCAAAAAAACGGAAGGTAATAAGGGTGAATAGACTTTTGCCTTGTCTAATTTCTTAATAAAATCATCTTTGGTAATGTCAAGAATATTACACAACTCTAGCGTGTCTATTCCTTTTACTTCAATTGGGATTACCATAATATCATAGCTTGGTTGATTTGCTATGAGCAATGTCCCGTTCCGATCGTACACATACCCTCTTTCTGGATATTCATAAACCGTTTTTATGGCATTATTTTCGGATTTTGCTAAAAAGGAATCGTCTAAAATCTGAATATGAAAAAGTTTGGCAACAATTGCCAATGTTGCTAAAATCACTACGATAGGAAACAACAATTTTCTCATCTCTTGATCGATTTAGTCCAACCTGTCAACAAGAAAAACAGCAAAATAGTAAAAATAGATGATCCTAAAATCCTGAGTGACATTTCTACAAAATGCTTAAAATCAAGCAGCTCTAAAGTTATCAATATTGTATGATGAATCAAAACACCAGAAACATAATAAGTAAGCAATTCACTTGAAAATTTTTCTGGAATTTTAAACATATGATATTCATAACTGTAACCAAAAGACATTTTTAAAAGACTTTTTCTCATAAACGCCAAAGTAATACAAGCCGTAGTGTGTACACCTCCCGAATTATTGAAAATATCAAGCGTAATTCCCAACAAAAAACTCAATAAGAGTAATAGATTTCTATTCACATTTAGTGGGTAAAGCAAGATAAAGAGTATATAAGGATAAGGCGTTATGAATCCTAAAAAATGGATGTTATCAAAAATCGCGACTTGTAAGAAAACAAGCACGATAAAACGAGCAATAATATTTAATACAGAGTTATTCATCGCACATTTTCCATTGTTTCTTCTTCCAGTTGATCAATTTCTCTGATGTTTATGTTTTCAATCAAATAAACAGATCCAATACTGGTCATGTCGTTAAACAACCTTACACTGATAGTATAAAAATTTGAGTTTTGAGATTCAAAAACCTCATCTACAGTTCCAATCGGAATATTCTCTGGAAAAATAGTCGATATACCTCCAGTTACAATAGAATCGCCTCTGTGTAATTTTGCTAATTTTGGAATATCTATAAGTTGCACAAAACCAGTGTTTTTTCCATCCCAAGTAATAGTCCCAAAGTGATTGGTGCTTCGTACTTTGGCACTGATTTTTGTGTGTTTATTTAGAATACTTTGAACAGTTGCATAATTTTTAGACACATTTTCTACAATTCCAACAATCCCTTTAGAATTGATAACTCCCATATCTTTTTGAACACCTAGAGCATCTCCTCCTCTAATGGTTAAATAATTGTCTTTCCGATGGTAAGAGTTTCTGATGATTTTGGTATGTAAAAGTTTGTAATCTTCTGCAAATCTCACAGCCGGATTTACAGCAAAGTTATAATCAACAATAATTTCGCTGTTGTATAGAATCTGTTTGAGACGCGCATTTTCTTCTGCCAAGACTTCATTTTCTTCTTTAAGACTAAGGTATTCTTTCAGATTATTTGTTCGTTCATAAATGGTTCCGCTGACAAAATTGGCACTGTGCAGAGCTTTACTCCTATGGAAAGAGTGTGTCTGCACTGTTAGAAACAGCGAAACTAATAAAAGCAGCAAAAACAGTAGCTTTGTACTGTTTCTTGAAATAAAAAAAATAATTTGCTGCATCCTGTTCTCAGTCTGTTATTTTATAAGAATACTTTTAAACTTCTCTACATTTTTAATCACAATTCCGGTTCCTCTAACAACTGCTCTTAAAGGATCTTCGGCGATATAAACAGGCAAGTCTGTTTTTTGAGAGATACGTTTATCCAAACCTCTCAACATAGAACCACCTCCTGCAAGATAGATACCTGTATTATAGATATCGGCAGCCAATTCAGGTGGTGTCTGTGATAAAGTTTCCATAACAGCATCTTCAATACGTTGGATCGATTTATCCAATGCTTTTGCAATTTCTCTATATGAAACGGTTACTTGTTTTGGTTTTCCAGTCAACAAATCTCGACCTTGCACCAATAAATCCTCTGGACCTAAATCCAAATCTTCAATAGCTGCACCAATTTCAATTTTAACTTTTTCAGCCGTACTTTCACCCACAAACAGGTTGTGTTGTGTACGCATATAGTAGATGATGTCGTTTGTAAATACGTCACCAGCAATTTTCACCGATTTATCACATACAATACCACCCAATGCTAAAACTGCGATTTCTGTGGTACCTCCCCCTATGTCAACAATCATGTTTCCTTTGGGCTGCATAATATCCACACCAATTCCAATTGCAGCTGCCATTGGTTCGTGTATTAAATATACTTCTTTTCCGTTTACGCGTTCACAAGATTCCTTTACCGCACGCATTTCCACTTCTGTAATTCCCGATGGAATACAAACCACCATACGAAGTGCAGGCGTAAATAATTTCTTTTTTAATGCAGGGATACTTTTAATGAACAAACTGATCATCTTTTCTGAAGCATCGAAATCTGCGATTACACCATCTTTCAACGGACGGATGGTTTTAATATTGTCGTGCGTTTTACCTTGCATCAAACTTGCTTCTTGCCCAACGGCAAGAATTTTACCTGAAACGCGATCACGAGCAACAATTGACGGGCTATCAACCACAACTTTTCCATTGTGGATGATTAAAGTGTTTGCAGTACCGAGGTCCATAGCAATTTCCTCGGTCATAAAGTCAAAAAATCCCATGTTTCTTGTAAATGGTATTAAATTGTTAGACTAATTATTCTATTAGTGTTTAAAATGTCTGATTCCAGTGGTTACCATCGCCATTTGGTTTTCATTACAATAATCAATACTCAATTGATCTTTGATTGATCCACCTGGTTGGATAACAGCTTTAATTCCCGCATTGTTTGCAATTTCCACACAATCTGGGAAAGGGAAAAATGCATCACTTGCCATGACAGCTCCATTTAAATCAAATTCAAAAGAATTTGCTTTTTCAACTGCCTGACGAAGCGCATCTATACGAGAAGTCTGTCCGGTACCTGAAGCACATAACTGTTTGCCTTTTACCAAAACAATTGTATTAGACTTGGTGTGTTTACTAATTTTTGAAGCAAACAACAAGTCTTCTACTTGTTCTTCGTTAGGTGCTAAAGTAGTAACGTTATTTATATGTTCTTTAGTATCTGTTACATTATCTTTGTCTTGAAATAACACACCGTTCAAACAAGTGCGTATTTGAGTTGCAGGCAAATCAATATCTTTGATTACTAAAATAATTCTATTTTTCTTTTCTTGTAAAACAGTTACTGCATCTTCATCAAACGAAGGAGCAATTACAATTTCACAAAACAGTTTATTAACTTCCTCTGCTGTTGCTTTGTCGATATTCCCGTTTGCGATTAACACGCCTCCGAAAGCCGAAGTTGGATCTCCTGCCAAAGCTGCCAAATAAGCTTCTTTCATGGTAGCTTTTTGAGCCACACCACAAGCATTGTTGTGTTTTAAAATAGCAAATGTAGGAGCTTCTCCTTTGAATTCATTCATCAAATTCACTGCAGCGTCAACATCTAATAAATTATTGTAAGAAAGCTCTTTTCCGTGTAATTTATCAAACATTTGATCAAAATCTCCAAAGAAAGTTCCTTTTTGATGAGGATTTTCTCCGTAACGCAATGGAGTAGCTTTACTTTCGCTAATTTTTAAAACAGCATCATTTACTTCTTGATTGAAATAATTAAATATTGCACTGTCGTAGTGTGATGAAGTATTAAATGCTTTAGTAGCTAAATACTTGCGTTGTTCTAAAGAAGTACTTCCATTGTTTTCAGTATAAAAATTCAAAAACGTAGCGTATTCATCCACAGAGGCTACAATAGTTGTATCTTTAAAATTTTTAGCAGCAGCGCGAATTAAAGAGATTCCACCAATATCGATTTTCTCGATGATATCATCTTCACTTGCTCCAGAAGCAACGGTTTTTTCAAAAGGATATAAATCAACAATAACCAAATCAATTTGTGGAATATCAAATTCTTTCATTTGTTGAACATCAGAAGGATTATCTTGTCTGTTCAAAATTCCTCCAAAAACCTTTGGATGTAAAGTTTTCACACGTCCACCCAAAATCGAAGGGTAAGAAGTAACATCTTCTACAGGAACAACAGGAATTCCCAAACCTTTAATAAAGGCTTCGGTACCTCCGGTTGAATAAATAGTTACTTGATTATTATGCAATGCTTTAACAATCGGCTCCAATCCGTTCTTGTCGAACACTGAAATTAATGCTGATTGAATTTTTATCGTTGAATTCATACCTGTAATTGTTGTATCATAGTTTAGTTTGCAAAAATACTATAAATCAATGATTAAATGAAAAATAAATGCAATGATTTTTTGTAGATATTTTCTTCTTTTTCCCCACTTTAGCTCTACAATTTGTGATTGTATAAATTTGGATTATAATTACAAACTGTAAATCTGTTCACGTGCTTGGATTTGTTGCTAATTGTCTAAACCATCTACTCTATTGACAGACAATTTTACACCACAGGTAAATGTACATAAATAAAATTCATTTCAAGAACATGAACGGAACTTCAAATCATTTTTTTGTACAATAAAGTTCTTGATTCATTTTAATAAGTTGAATACAAATCTTTAAAAGATTCAACTTTTATTTATTACAAAAGAACTCAAAAATTCAATGGTTATTTTTTAGTGACCATTTTTTTGATTTCGTTCAATTTCATCAAAGCTTCCACTGGCGTCAAAGTATTGATATCTAAATTTATAATTTCTTCTCGGATTTCCTCCAAAATCGGATCGTCTAAATTAAAGATCGACAATTGCAAATCATCTTGCTTTAAAGCTTCTTGCATCCCTTCAGTCTTATGACTTGCCTCTAATTTTTTTAGAATCTTTTGTGCCTTTTGAACTACTAAACTTGGCATTCCTGCCATTTTCGCTACGTGAATTCCAAAACTATGCGCACTTCCACCTGGAACCAATTTTCTTAAAAAAAGCACACTGTCTTTTAATTCTTTTACCGAGACGTTATAGTTTTTGATTCGTTCAAAATGCTCGTGCATATCATTGAGTTCATGATAGTGAGTAGCAAATAGTGTTTTAGCATTTTGGGGATGTTCATGTAAAAATTCAGCAATTGCCCAAGCAATTGAAATTCCATCGTATGTAGAAGTTCCTCTACCTATTTCATCTAATAAAACCAAGCTTCTGTTGGTAAGGTTATTCAGAATAGAAGCGGTTTCATTCATTTCCACCATAAAAGTAGATTCACCCATAGAGATATTATCCGATGCACCAACTCTGGTAAATATTTTATCTATAATTCCCATTCTTACAGCACTTGCAGGAACAAAACTACCCATTTGAGCCAAAAGTACTATTAGAGCTGTTTGACGTAGGATTGCAGATTTACCCGACATATTTGGCCCGGTAATCATAATGATTTGTTGAGTTTCTGTATCAAGATAAACATCGTTTGCAATATAGGGAGTATCGACAGCTAATTGCTTTTCGATAACCGGATGTCGGCCATCTTTAATTTCTAAAACATAACTTTCCTCTAATTCAGGACGAATATAGTTGTTTTCGATCGCCAACTGCGTATAAGACTGCAAGCAATCTAACTGCGCTACCAATTGCGCATTAAGTTGTACCGGCTGAATATATTGAGAACACCACATGATGAAATTCTCATAAATTTCAGCTTCTATTTTGGATATACGCTCTTCGGCGCCCAAAATTTTCGCTTCGTATTCCTTCAGTTCCTCCGTAATATATCGCTCTGCGTTTACCAATGTTTGTTTACGAATCCAATTGGTAGGTACTTTATCTTTGTGAGTATTTCTAACTTCGATATAATATCCAAAAACATTATTGAAAGCCACTTTTAAAGACGGAATTCCTGTAGTTTCACTTTCGCGTTTTTCTATTGCTTCAAGATAAGATTTTCCTGATTTGGAAATGTTTCTTAACTCGTCTAGTTCTTCATTTACCCCACTGGCAATTGCATTTCCTTTATTCAAAGCGACCGGTGCATCGGCAGAGATAGTAGTTGCGATTTTTTCTCTAAGCAGCTCGCAAGCATTCAGATTATCTCCAATAACTTTCAGAGCATCGTTTTCAGATTCTAAAGAAGCTTCTTTTAGAGGAATAATTGCATTTAAACTCTCTTTTAAAATAACAAGCTCGCGAGGAGAAATTTTACCCGTAGCCAATTTCGAAATCAATCGCTCTAAATCGGATATTTGTTTAATCTGATATTGAAATTTCTGCAAAACCTCAAGGTTCTCTTTGAAATAATCTACTACATCATAACGTTTACTAATAGCACTTACATCTTTCAAAGGCAAGGCTAGCCATCGCTTCAACAAGCGACCACCCATTGGAGACAATGTTTTATCGATCACATCTAAAAGTGTGGTCGCATTTTCATTTGCTGAACCATACAGTTCTAAATTACGAATCGTGAACCGATCCATCCACACATAAGCATCCTCGGCTATGCGTTGGATATTTGTGATGTGCTGAATCTTATCATGTTGCGTTTCAGAAAGATAATACAAAATTGCACCACAAGAAATAACACCTTCGTGTAATTCATCGATTCCAAAACCCTTTAACGAATTGGTTTTAAAATGTCCCGTTAAACTTTCGTTTGCATAATCTTCCTTAAAAATCCAATCTTCTAGATAAAACAGATTAAAATCACTACCAAAATGGTTTAAAAAATTATTTTTATTCCCTTTTTGAACTAAAACTTCACTTGGTTTAAAATTTTGAAGCAATTTATCTATGTATTCCTCGTTTCCTTGTGAAGTAAGAAACTCACCCGTTGAAACATCTAAAAAGGCAATACCTGTGTTTTTTTTTCCAAAATGAATTGCTGCTAAAAAATTATTACTTTTCGATTGCAGCACCTCATCATTGATAGCAACTCCTGGCGTAACCAATTCAGTTACTCCTCTTTTTACAATTGTTTTTGTTGTTTTGGGATCTTCCAACTGGTCACAAATTGCTACGCGTAAACCTGCCTTAACCAATTTGGGTAAGTACACATTTAAAGAATGATGGGGAAATCCGGCTAATTCAGTTTCACTGCTTGATCCAGCACCTCTTTTAGTGAGCGTAATACCCAAAACTTTGGCCGTCCTAACAGCATCTTCTCCAAAGGTTTCGTAAAAATCGCCTACACGAAACAACAAACAGGCATCAGGATACTTACTCTTGATCTGATTGTATTGTTGCATTAAAGGTGTTTCTTTTTTTACTTTCTCTTTTTTAGCCATTTTTGGAAATTTTAGCTACAAAGATATTAAATCTGCAATCAAGAAAAAACTACTTCCAAAAATAACGAGCTAAAATACATTGCCACCAACAAGAGCTTTATTTAAATATGAAGTCAACGTTTACCACTATTTTTACTAACATAAAGAATAAGTGGCAATATGAGGCTGACGGATTTTTTTTTCAAGCCACACCTTTTCATTTTCGTACAATATTCCGCTTACATTTGTGAAACCAAGTAATTTTATTTACTACAAAAAAAGAATTATTGTAGCAGCTATTGAGAAAGGTTTTACTTTCTATTTTAAATGGGTGTGAAGCAAGTAAACAGAACCGGAAAAAAGAAAGCAGACGATCAAGGCGGTCAATAGAAAAAGCCAAAAGGAAACGGAATAATTGGAGGGTACCTTTAGGGAGGAAACCGTTTATGCCGTAGTCTTTTGGTTGGACTAGAGCGTGGGGTGACCGCCGTACTTTGGCTGCCTTTTTACCGGTTGATTATGGAAATATTCTGTTTTAAATTCTGTGGGATAATAATAGGCTGTGAAAGCCTACAAGAGAAGTTTGAAAAAGGATGTCTTAGGAAAATGGTGAGGAGATTCTTTTTTCTAATTTCTATTTAAGAAATAGCCAAAAGCTCTTTTACAGCGTTGGAATTGCGAGGGAATGTAAATGTGCTTTTGGTTATAAAAAATAAGTACATAAAAAAAGTAGGATTCCGAAATCCTGCTTAGTTAATCTTTTTTAAAGAAATCGGCTTAAGAAACGAAAGTAAGGGTGTTGAAGAAAATAATGGAAAAGGGGGCAGGAGGAATTTGCTTCAATACTCTTAATCAAAAATCCATTCAAAGCTTTTTTATGTGCGGTGGATTTGCAGGGGAAAATAAATGTGCTTTGAGGATAAAAAATAAGGGCAAAAAAAAAGCAGAGTGCCAAACTCTGCTCAATTGTATTCTTAATAATCTAACTACCATCAATACCATCCATTAATTTGCGAATATCTTCATAACGGTAATACATCAATCCGCCTATTTTAGTATAGGGTAGGGTTTCGTTTAACCTAAGATTTTGAAGCGTACCTGCCGAAATTCCCAATAATTTTCGCACCTCATAACTTTTAAGCCATTCCTTTTGTGTGTGATCGGTGTTTTTTAAATTAAACCTACTTCTTCGAATTTCTGCAATTAATTCTTGTTTAAAAACCTCTAGATCATCCTTTGTTATCAATTCCACTTTCATTTGTACACTTTTTAAACGATTAAAATTTTATTTTACAATGGCTTTTATTGTTTTTTAGCCATTATGTATACAAATGAATCCAAATTAATTGATCTTACATATAAAGTAGTGTTCAAGGGCATTACTTGGCTTCTAAAGGAAGCTTTGTCATCGCTTTTTGTTGTAGGGTAGCCATTTTTAATTGCAAGTTCTGCATATCTTCACTTAATTTATGCTCTACTACTTTTGCATAGATCTGTGTCGTTCGAATCGTTGTATGTCCCAACATTTCACTTACAGATTCTATCGGTACACCATTACTCAGAGTTACCATAGTTGCAAACGTATGGCGAGCAAGGTGAAAGGTTAGATTTTTTTTGATATGACAGATATCGGCAATTTCTTTAAGATAACCATTCATCCGCTGGTTAGATATCACAGGGAATACAGTACCATTGGCAACAGCAACAGGATGTTTTTTATAATTATCTATAAGAATTTCTGCTTCGGGTAATAAAGGAACTTTTACCAAAGTATCTGTTTTTTCCCTTCTAGTCATCAACCATTGTTTACCATCGATACCTTGTACAATATTTTCAGGCGCAAGATTAGATATATCAATATAAGCAAGTCCTGTATAACAACTAAAAAGAAACATATCCAATACAGACTGTAAACCCTCGATTGAAAATTGTTTATTTGCTAACACAAAAAGCTCTTCTTTACTAAGATGACCTCTTTCAACTTTTTCAAAATGCAATCTATATTTAATAAACGGATCCTTTTCAAGCCATTCTAACTTAACAGCAAAATTGACTAATTTTTTAAGTCGTTCTAAATGTTTCATCACCCCATTATTGTTTAATGGCTTGTGGTGGTCTGTGGGTTCGTAATTATGCAGGAAATTTTCAAAATCTAAAATCGTTTTATAGCTAAGACTTGTCAAGGAAATATCACTCTTCTTATATTTATACTTAAGGAACTTTTCCAAATAAGACTCTGTGGTACTATAGTTTTTAAGTGTACCTGGCGCTAGTCTTCCTTTTTCGACCTCTTTATGATATTTTGAGAGCTTGATGAGCGTCATAACCTCAGGTTCATCTTCACCAAGATATAAGGATTTCACAGCATTAACCGTGACTGCTTTACGTTCTTGAATCAGTTGATGATAGGCATCAGTAATAAGTGAACGAACTCTTTCAATATGATTATTAAGTTTAACCACTTCTTCTCGTTTTCCTTTCACTTTTCCTTTCGCTTCATCCCAAGCCTTAGAAGATACTTTAGATTTCAAAGAAATCTCTGATCTGCGACCATTAACCGTTATGCGAGCATAAACAGTTGCCATTTCATTTTTTTGTTGCTTGGGTAATCTGATTACAAATTGAATCCCAAAGGTGTTCATTTTCTTTATATCCATTTACTTTGTATTTAACTGGAATGCTTTGTGGCAGTTCTGAAATTGAGTAAATTCAATCACTCACCATAAAGGAGTTAAACAATATGAAAAAGCATCAAAATAAATGAACCAAAAATCTGATTACTAATTATTTAAACACAATTCCGTGAGCGAATTTAAATAATAAAAAGACTCACCGAATTACTCACATTTACATTGATATATATTGACGGATTATGATATGAAATAAAACAAAAAACCCGCAAATCCATAGAATTTGCGGGTTTTCGACCTTACTTAGTGTAAGTGTTGTCGGGGTGGCAGGACGAATCTGCGCACACTCAAATATCTATATGTCAATATGTTGACTTTCTTTAAAAAGAACTACTCACCGTTTAACTCACATATAATTTGTGATTCGATGTTGCAAATTTAATCATTTAATTTGATTGAGCAATACAATTTGGTGATTTTTGATTTAAACCTCAAAATCACTAAAGCGATTTTTCTGGCTCATTTTTTCAAATAAAAAGATTAACAAGGTTCAAAGTTATATAATAAAGCAATCAGACTTAAAGTCTCTTTATATCCGTTAAATTTGCGTTTACTAAAGGGGCTTTTCAAAGTCATTTCATACTGAATATTTATAAAATAATCTCCACAGTTGGGTGAGATTTATGGCAAAAATCTTCCCACAGGTGGGGTGAACTTGGGTAAAGGTATCACTTAATATAATGATGTTTGTGTATTAATTAGGGATAAACTGAATTTGAAATTCGGTATTGATCACAAAAATTATGGGCTATGCAGCATTCTTTACACACCATTATTTTAGAGATACATAATAAGGAAGATAAGATTTTATCACAGAGCAAAAGGTTGATTGATGAGGCTTATGAAATGACCTTGTATCTACAAGACCTGTTATTTGAGGTCAAGAAATATATTGCTAAAAAGGGCTTTCAAAATGATGGGGAAGAAATAAAATTCTTCCGAACCATCAAACCCCAAATACTTGGAAAACTCATCTACTACAATAAAATTTACCGGATTGAAACGACCTGTCCGGTCAGCAACGGCAAAATGTATTACAGTTACTTTTCGACTCAATTAGCCAATCTTAAAAGAGAGTACATTGAGCATATCTGCAATTCAGATTTTTATAGGTACTATCGTTCGGGGCGTACGGACCGTGACGACACCTATTTCAAAAGAGGCAACATAAATTACCACGACGGTCTGAACAGTATCGTCTTTGAAATTGATCCCGAATTTTCTACTTTCTACGATTACAAGACCGCAAGGATTATCGCCAACGAATTGCTTTATACCTATCTGCTGACGAAAATCAATCCAGATGAAAATCCCGATGCTATTTTACAAAAGCCGGAAAACGCCAAAGATATTTTTTGGACAGAAAGCAAAAACGCACTTGTCGAATTGATATATGCCCTGTATGCTTCGGCAGCAGTTTCGCACGGTAAAACCGGTGTCCGAAAAATCAGTTTGATGTTCCAGATACTTTTTGGCATTACGCTCGGTGACCTGCACCACGCATTCCACAGAATGAAAACCCGAAGCGGTTCCCGAACGGCATTCTTGGACCAGCTTAAAACTTCATTGGAAGAATATATGGATAAAGACCTTTAACCCAATGCCGGTCTTTTGTTCAGGGCAGTGCATTGTTGTGTACTGCTTTTTTGTTTATACCATAAGCCAATGTATGTCAATTGGCAAATGATGGTATAAACCATCTCCTAAATACTCGAAATTCTTTTTAAGCCCTACCAAACAAGGGTTTCTCCCAATTGCAAAAATTTTCAAAAAACAGCCAAACCAATTGGCAGGGCTTGGCTGATAAACACTGCCACGCTTCCCAATTTTGCATGGTGAACATTAAAACTTATCGACTATGAATATTGACAGAATGGAATTTATAGCGTGGATGGAACGCATCATGGACAGGTTTGATATGTTGGGCGACAATATTGACGATTTAAAAAAGAAACGCAATAGCATAGACGGAGAAGAACTGCTCGATAACCAGGACCTGCTGCAAATGTTGAAAATCAGTAACCGTTCCCTGCAACGCTACCGCTCCATAGGTAAACTACCTTACTATACCATTAGCGGAAAACTGTATTACAAGCTATCCGATGTGCACCAGTTTATCAGGGAGAGTTTTAACAAGTAAAACGCCAATGCGTGCCAAATACTGCCTTTGACTGCCACTTCGGGCGATGCAGTAACTGCTTCATTTACTTTCGGCAATAAAACTTTAAACTTTTCAGATTATGAGTGAAGAAAAAGAAACAGAAAACCAACAGGTTGCTTCCGAACAGTTATCGGATATACTTTTAGTGCTGGATAAAGAAAAAATGAAAATCCAAGCTGTAAAAAGTATTGACAAAAGCGGAAAAATGGAAACGGTTGACCCTACGAAGAAGAACCAAAGCGAGTTCATGCGGGTGGATAAACACGGTGATTTCGTGACCAATTTCCTTTCCAATTTTTGGAGGCAGTTAAAAGACCCTACCAAATTTGCTCTTTTCAAAGTTTCGGCTGACGAAGCCGTAGAGAAAGCAAAAGAATTTCAGAATCAGATAAACAATCCAACTGCCGAAGGCAAAAAGAAAATGGAAAAGCATGAAGTGAAAAATGAACCCGAACAAGAGCAAAAACAAGAAAATAAAAATGATATGACAAAAACAGAGACAACCCCGGAAACAAGCGAGTACCGCTTCCAGCCGGAACAGATTGATTGGGAAACAATGAACAATCTCGGATTAAGCAAGGAATACCTTGAGAAAAAGAACCTCCTTGACCCACTATTGAGGGGTTACAAGACCAATGAGCTTGTACCTATAAGCGTTAATCTTGGCGGTGCGGTCGTCCGTACAGATGCCCGCTTGTCTTTACAGTCCACCCCGGAGGGGGACGTTGTGGCAGCGGTACACGGTATCAGGCGTGAACCCAACTTAAACTTTGAGTTTTTCGGACACAAGTTCTCGGACGAGGACAAACAGAACTTACGTCAAACAGGCAATATGGGGCGTGTGGTCGATCTGATAAACTCCAAAACAGGCGAATTGATGCCGTCCATCATTAGTGTGGACCGGCTTACCAATGAGCTGATTGCTTTGAAAACAGATTTCATCAAAATCCCCGATGAGGTTAAAGGTATAAAACTAAATGACGAACAAAAACAAACCTTAGTGGAGGGCAAACCCCTGTTCATTGAGGGAATGATTTCTACAAAAGGTACTCCCTTTGATGCAAACGTACAGTTCAATGCGGATAAACGGTATGTGGAATTTCTGTTTGACCGAAGCAACAATAACAGGCAAACCCAAAACAGCCAACAGGACAATCAGCAAAGCAGGTCGCAGGAAGCCCCGAAAACCTTTAGGGGAAAGGAACTGGAGGATGAACAATACAACAAGTTCAAAGACGGTCAAACAGTTTACATTCCGAATTTGGTCGATAAGAAAGGGCAAACTTATAACGGCTATATCACATTCAACAAGGAAACAGGAAAAACCAACTTTGAGTTTCCCAACCAATACAAGGAACGGATAAAACCTACAGAAGCCCATAAAACGCAGATTGCCGTCAATTCCGAGGACAAGACCAACGAAGCGACCAAGAATATCAAAGAGCCTCTACAGAAAGGGCAGCAAAGACCGAAAAACGAAAAGCAACAGGAGCAACAGAACAAACCCAAAGCACCTGCAAAATCAAAGGGTAGGAAAGTGAGTTAGGTATGAAAACAATTATCGCAGAAAAACCAAGCGTAGCAAGGGAAATAGCCGGCTTGTTGGGTGTTTCCGAAAAAAAGGACGGTTATCTAACGGGCAATGGCTATTTCGTTACGTGGGCATTCGGACACCTTATCGGTTTGGGAATGCCCGAAGATTATGGGATTTCGGGATTTGACAAGGCTTCCTTGCCGATACTCCCGAATCCGTTTATTTTGACTGTTCGTAAGGTCAAAAAAGACAAAGGTTATACAGCCGATACTGGAGCATTAAAGCAACTGAAAGTCATCAAGGAGCTATTCCATAAAAGCAACAGTATTATCGTAGCTACCGATGCAGGTCGTGAGGGTGAACTTATCTTTCGGTACATTTATGAATATCTGAAATGCCGTAAGCCCTTTCAGCGGCTTTGGATAAGCTCGCTTACTGAAAAAGCAATCAAGCAAGGGTTTGACAGCCTGAAAGACGGTAAAGAATTTGACGGCTTATTTCAGGCTGCACAAGGCAGAAGCCGTGCCGATTGGCTGATCGGCATCAATGCGACACAGGCATTGAGTATAGCCGCTGGCAACGGCATTTATTCGCTGGGCAGGGTGCAAACACCTACATTGGCTTTGATTTGTAAACGCTATCTGGAAAATAAAAATTTCGCTATTAAAAAGTATTGGCAAATTCAGCTATTGCACCGCAAAGAGGATATTGATTTTAAGAGTATCTCAAAAACCAAATGGAACGAACAAAAGCTTGCGGAAGATACATTACGACTGGTCCAAAGACACGGAACCGCAACGGTCATATCTGTGGAAAACAAAAACACCACGGAGCAACCCCCCTTGCTTTTTGATCTCACAGGCTTGCAAAAAGAAGCCAATAAAAAGCTGAACCTGTCGGCAGAGCAAACACTCAATATTGCCCAGAACCTTTATGAAAAGAAATTTATTACCTATCCACGTACCGGAAGCAAATATATACCCGAAGATATGTGGAGTGAGATACCTAATCTTGTAAGAGCGTTACAGGACAATGATAACTTTAAGCAAGCTATTTCTAAATTAAAATGGGGTCGCTTCAATAAACGTGTCGTGAATGACCTGCGTGTAACAGACCACCACGGAATACTCATCACGGACAAAGTGCCGTCTGCACTCAATGCCGACGAAACAAAGGTTTATGATATGATTGCCTTTCGACTGCTCGAAGCTATCTCTCAGCCTTGCATTAAAGAAATAACGGATATAGCATTGGAAGTATCACACTACGATTTTATGCTAAAAGGCTGTAAAGTTTTGGAAGCGGGCTGGCGTTCGATCAAAGGAACATTTTCGGACGAAGATAACGAACCCATACAAGATCTACCCGAACTGAAAACGGGCGATGAGTTGAAAATAAAAGAAGCCTCCGTTTTGGAAAAGACAACCAAACCGCCTGTGCTTTATACAGAAGCCGGACTATTGTCGGCAATGGAAAACGCAGGCAAAGAAATCGAAAGCGAGGAAGAACGGAAAGTCCTGCAAAACATCGGTATAGGTACCCCAGCGACACGGGCGGCAATAATTGAAACGCTGTTTACCCGTAGCTATATCCAACGGGAAAGGAAATCCTTGATCCCGACCGAAAAAGGATTACTGGTATATAGATTAGTGAAAGACAAAAAAATTTCGGACGTAATGATGACTGCCGAATGGGAACTGGCTTTACAGAAAATCGAAATCAACGAAGTAGATGCAAGCGTATTTCTAAGCGAAATGGAAACCTATGCGAAATCCATTACCGAAGAACTGCTACAAACTTCCATCGCCAGTATAAACCTGCCGAAACTTACCTGTCCGAAATGCAAAAATCAGCAACTTATTATCCGTGATAAGATTGCCAAATGTCCTGACGAAAGCTGTAAATGGATACAGTTTAGAAATGTTTGCGGTGTGCAGATTGGCATAGCCGACATAACAAGCCTTGTCAATAATGGTAAAACTTCACTTATCAAAGGAATGAAAAGCAAAGCCGGAAAGAAATTCGATGCTTATATCGTATTGGATGATGAATGCAAAACAACCTTTGAGTTTGATAATAAAAAAGCTAAAAAAAAATGACCGATATTATCATATCCCAAAAAGAAATTGCTCCGCTTATCCACACCATTAGGGGTAAACAGGTCATTCTCGACAATGATTTAGCAATGCTCTATCAGGTAGAAACAAAAGGGTTAAACAGGGTTGTAAAGCGAAACAACAACCGCTTTCCCGAAACTTTTTGCTTTCAACTTACCGAACACGAAGCAAAATCTTTGAAGTGCCAATTTGGTACTTCAAACGTTGGACGGGGCGGTCGTCGTACGCTACCCTTTGCATTTTGTGAGCAAGGAGTGGCAATGATGTCCGCATTGTTGCGGAGTGAAGTAGCTGTACAGGTAAGCATTGAGATAATGAATGCGTTTGTAGAAATGCGGAAAATGCTTATCAGCAACGCTTCGCTGTTTCATCGTCTGGACAATATAGAACTGAAACAATTACAAGCCGACCAAAAATTTGAGGAAATCTTTAAGGCTTTGGAAAGCGACAAGCTCCACAGCGAAAAAGGTATTTTCTACAACGGACAGGTTTTTGATGCCTATACATTTGTTTCCGATATTGTCCGAAGTGCAGAAAGTTCCATCATCCTGCTTGATAATTACGTGGACGATACGGTATTGACCTTATTGGGCAAACGCAATGACAATGTAACCGCAACTATTTACACCAAAAGCATCAGCAATCAGCTACGGTTGGACTTGCAACGTTACAACAGCCAATATCCCCCGATTGAGATTAAGACGTTCTCCGATGTGCACGACCGCTTTTTAATCATCGACCAAACAGAACTGTACCATATCGGAGCATTGCTCAAAGATTTGGGTAAAAAGTGGTTTGCTTTTTCGAAAATGGATATAGAAGTCGGCAGAATGCTTCAACTCTTGAATAAATAAGGTTAATTATCCTACTGTAATACCATCATAAAAATATTCAATAATATATTTTTCAAAAGAATCTATAAAATCAAAAGATTTGATATTTTCCTTTCCAATTTCGTGAAATTTATCAATTACATTATGTATATTCAGATGGTCATCCATAAAGTTAATTATTTGATTCTGATAAAGTTTTCTTGAAATCATTCTTGGAAGTCCATATTCTTCAAGTTGATAAACAACAGATGGTAAAAAGGCGTGAGATACTTTGGATACAAAGGGGGAAACGTCAGTTCCATTATCAAGAATCTCTCTTTGCAAGATATTAATATCACTAATTAGTGATGATAAGTTGAACGCAGCTATTCTTTCAAGTTTAAAAAATTGTTCAATATCTATATCAAATTCATCTAATTCGTCCAACAATTCAGGAATTGTACTTCCCCAATTTTCGACTAATACCTTTACGAACTCTACAAATTTTTTATGTTGAAGACCATAAGCTCCGTCACCCCATTCACCTGGTTGTAAGCTGATGATTTTCCATAGTAGTCTATCCCAAGATTCAGGGTCATCCGAGTTTAGGTATGAAAGTCCATTCCAATCTTCAGGATTTGCTTTCATTTGTCTTGCTGTTTCTTTTATGAAATCAGAGTTATTTGATTGGAAAATATTTTCTTTCAATAGTCTATCATAAGTTTCCTTTCCTAAAATTTCATACATTTCACCTTTGAATGTTATTATTTTTGAAATCTGTTCATTATTTAAACTTGAACTATAAATATCTTCATCCAAATCACCTAAAATAGTATCTGGAAATGGAATATCGAGTTGAGTTGCATTATCTTGAGGAGGAGCTTCGAGCAAATATATTTTCCCTATAAAATATTTAAACATTCTTCCACTTCTGCCGATAATATTTTTATAGGTAAAACTATCTAAAATACTATTGCTTCCACTTTTACGATTTCTCCAAATAACAACATTTTCAGCAGATGTATTAACTCCCTCAATTATTGAAGAGGTTGAAATAATATTATTTAGCCCATCTTGTTCTTCAAATAACTTGACTTGTATTTGACTAATTGAACGATGTAGCTGTCCGTTATGAATTCCAACACCTCTTTTTACAAGATTGGTTAATTTCCAGTTTGCTCCATAGTTAGTGGTAAGCCAATTAGCAAAATCAATTAATAATGGTTTTTCAGAAATAGGAAGCCGTTCATTTAAAAGATTTGAAACTTTATCAATTTGAGGATATGAAGCTGCATATATCAGAGATTTTGTTTTTGTTTCTTCGAGAATGTTTAGTAGAATTTCTCCTTTTTGGAGTTCTTTTTCAATTTTGTCCCCTGCAATTTCTTTGTACTTTTCAAATATATCCAGATAAACCGTGTTGAATCCTAATTTATCTTCGAACTCCATATCTTGCGTAAATACATTGTCTCCTATTGAAGTAATATTCGGAGCAAGAAAATACTTTTGCTTTGATTTATGTCCAAGTTTGATGATTGCTTTTAACAACGAAGGAGACCTTGATTTGTCGTAATCGGAACTTGCCTTATAAAATTCATCTATTATTAAAATATCAATACTGTCAATCTTATTGATATAATTCATTGCTCTTTCTTGAGGAAATATAAAAATGTTTCTTTCCGCCAATTCTACCTCAGTCGTTGTAATTATCTTGTATTTATGGGCAAATTTCTTGTATAAACGCCTACGGGTTTCATCTGTCAGTGCTATAGTTGGTACAATAATCACTACATTATCAGGGTCTTTAATGGAAATAAAAGCATCAATTACAAAACTTTTCCCAAAACTGGTAGGTGCACTTACCGCAATATTCTCTCCATTAACTAATCTTTTTAATAATGAAGATTGCTCTCTGTGTAGCGTTGACTGTTTTCCTCCTGTATCAACTTTAAAGATTTCATAAACAAATCTGTCTTCCCAATTAGCCGTTTCTGCTTTTAAATATGGATATAATCCCGTATGACGAATCAAGTGATTTACCAATGGAGAATATTCAACATTGTTTCTTTCGTGATAATCAAGAAGTTTAATTAATTCATTCCTTGCCTGAACTTCTTGATTTGAGTTCAAGAGGTCGTTTATTATGTGGCAAGATTCAAATATTTCCATAGGTCAAGAGTTTTTATAAAAGTCTGCAATAGAAATAAATCTATCTACAATTGTCTTTTTTAACGGTACAGGAAAAAGAACTAAATGAAATTTAATTTCAGAATAATGTGGTATAGCCCCCAGCTTATTTATTTGTTTAGAAAAAAATGCTTCAGCCCTGTTTTTGTGATAATTTATCATTTCAATTTTATAGTCATCAGAAAGAGATGTTTGCTTTTGTGTTATTTCACATTCGTGTAAAAGCAATATTGGAATATGTAACTTTGGCTTTATAAGGTCGATAGATTCTCTTGGAGAAAGAGAGGTTTTTATTTCATTTCTTAATTTTTCGTCACCAATTAATGAATCAATATCAGATACATTTGTGATAATACTATTTTCCTTTTTTAATTTATCCGTTAATAGTGAGTTTTCTACAGATGTGATTATTTCAGCGAGTCTGGCATCTTCTATGCTATTATAAAATTTAGCTTCACCAAACCATATAGAAAAATCATTACCATTTTCAATAATTATATGCACACTGTCAGCACCTTTAGCGTTGTCTTGGGCATTCTGTTTATAAAATATTTTAGGAACGACTGGCAATGCCTTGAAATGATGTTTCATTATAGCATAAAGAATAATTTCTGCAATCTCACTTCCTTTACTAATATCGCCTGATTTATCGGAAAGTCTCAAGTTTTTTGCAGCATAAGTCAATAAAGAATGGTGATTATTAACCAGACTTTCTCTCTCTTTATGAGATAAAGAAGTTTCGGCTATATTATCCCATATAAAATTCTGAAAATGATTGTATCTCCATTCTTTATCCTCAAAGTTATTTATCATACTAATCACACTCTTGTTCTCTACAGGAGTTAAACTCTTGTCGAAACAAAAGTCTGTAAAAGGGTTGTTTATTAATATTTCAAAATTCATCTTATCTGCCTATAGGTTAGGAATAATTATTACCCATTTCTATAGGTAAATTATGGTTACAAAAGTAAACAATAAATCCTTTACTATTAATTTAATACGCCAAATCCTGCCTCTCAACGCCAAACCGTGCCACATCTTCAAAGGAACTTATCTACCGCTATAATTTTAGGCTTTCAGTAAAATTCTAAACAAAATCATAGTATGAGTACACAGCAAAAAGATCTATCGTATTTCAGATTACGATTGCAGGAACACCTTAACGGTAGCTTTCCTGAAAAAGCTCACGACCAAAAATTTATCGACCAGCGTTCTTCGTGGGCTGCCAATGCTTACGAGGGTGCATTCCGTTCGGGAAACCCGATTGAGCAATGCAACGAGATAGCCAACTACATACTTTTTGAGGGCTTGCATTTCTCCAAGTTTGATACAGTTTTCCAAGTAGTATGCAATGAGTTTGATACCCTGATGGCAGACGAGGAACTACGACCGTTCGCCCTTAAAATGCTCCCTGTCTGTGAGCCTGTTTTTTCAAGATATACACTAACCGATGATTTCGCATATGGTTATGAGTTTGACCTGCTCTACACCGAACTAACCGGAGCAATCGCAATATGGATAGAGGAAAATGGGCTTCAGTAAACGCCAACACCTCCAACAGAATATTGATGCCCTGCGGATTGCTTTTACATTGGAAAAGGAGAAACGACAAGCCACCGTAGGCGAAAGACTGTCATTGATGCGTTACAGCGGATTTGGCGGTCTTAAATTCGTTCTGAACCCCGTAGAAAACGAAACAGACATCAACCATTGGCGAAAAACCGAACACGATTTATTCCCCATTACGCAGGAACTCCACCGACTGCTCAAAGAAAACTCCGAAGACGATAAGCAATACCGCCGATACGTGGACAGTATGAAAAGCTCCGTACTGACGGCTTTTTATACACCACCACAGGTTATTGATGCGATTTCTGAAACTTTGCGTGAAAGCGGTGTAAATATTCAGAAATTTTTAGAGCCGTCCGCAGGGATTGGGTCTTTTATCCAATCCTTTTCGGAAAACCAACAAACCAAAGTTACCGCCTACGAAAAGGACTTGCTGACAGGCAAAATCCTAAAACACCTTTATCCCGAAAGCACTATCCGTGTAAGCGGTTTTGAGGAAATTCCCGAAAAGGAACAAAACAGCTATGATGTAGTTGCCAGCAATATTCCGTTTGGCGATACTTCCGTATTCGATTTATCCTTTTCCCGAAGCAAGGACAGTGCAAAAGTACAGGCAGCACGAAGCATTCATAATTATTTCTTCTTGAAAGGAAACGATATGCTCCGTGAGGGCGGTTTACAGGCTTTCATTACTTCGCAAGGCGTTTTAAACAGTCCGAAGAATGAACCGATACGCAGGGTGTTGATGGAAAACAATAATCTGGTTTCGGTTGTCCGGTTGCCCAACAACCTGTTTACGGAATATGCAGGTACGGAGGTCGGAAGCGATTTGATCATCCTACAAAAGAATACGGCAAAACAAAATCTGACCGAAACGGAAGAACTGTTTTGCCAAAGTAAACAGACCAAATACGGTACGCCAAGCAATGCTTTCTTTCAGAATGGTACGAGGGTCATACATACCGACTGTAAAATTGATACCGACCCCTACGGACAACCTGCAATCATTTATACACATAAGGACGGAGCTGAGGGCATTGCCAAAGATTTGAAGCAAATGCTTTCCGAAGATTTTGGAAACCGTTTGGACTTGAGCTTATACATAGGCGAACGGAACGATGAGCCATTGGTACAAATTCCTGTTACGCCAACACCAACGGTTACACCTCCGGTCGTAGATGTAACCCCTGTAAGCATTCCCCAAAAGCCACAACCCGAAATCCGTCTGGAAAGCCTACAGGAACCGAAGCAGCTGAGCATTTTTGACCTGTTTGAAAATGCGAACGAGCCTGTAATGGTGGTTGCTCCACCCAAAAGAACTACGCAAGCCAAAAGACAAACCGCTAAAAAAAGACGAGGTACAATAGGTCTTCAAACCGACCTGTTCGGCGGTGCGATGCAACAGCCTTATATACCGCCAAAACCTAACGGAACTACAAACGGCACAACTCAAATAAACGGCAAAAAACAGGAAGCTGTCGGCGATCTGTTTTCGGGTTTGGGTCGGAATGGCCACGTGGATAAGCAAATCGTTACCAATATTGCCATCAACACCATTCCAGAGCCTGCTCCGTACAGTGGCGAACTGCAACCGTTCCACCGAAACGACTGCCTTATCGTGGATAACGGTTGGGTCGGTCATCTGCAAGATGTGGATACGCAGGACGGTAAGGCTGTGTTCCACCCTTTACAACTGCCTTCCTTACAGAAAGCACGAGCCGAAGCGTATATCGGGGTACGTGATGTTTACCAACAGCTTTACATCAAAGAAGCGGAACTACAAACCGAGCATAAGGAAGAAAGGGAAACCCTTAACCGCTTATATGATGCCTTTGTCAAAAAGTACGGAAACCTCAACAGTGCGGACAATATCAAGCTCATCAAAACAGACAGTGTAGGCAAAGAAATGCCCTATTTGGAGCGTGTTGTCGGTGGCGTCGTACACAAGGCAGATATATTCAGTCGTCCTGTAAGTTTTTCTACCGTAACCATAGCAACGGACAATCCCGATGAAGCGTTAGCGGCTTCGCTGAACCAATACGGTAGCGTGGATTTGGACTATATGTCCAAAACCAGTGGTATGCCTGCCGATACCCTGAAAGAAGCCCTCCGAGGTCGTATTTATTACAATCCACTCCAAAGGGAATACGAAATAGCCGAACGCTGGATTGCGGGCAACGTGGTGGAGAAAGCCCAAGAGGTCAGAACCTACATCGAAAACAATTCCGCTGATACAGAAGCCAAAGAAAGCCTTGCCGTTTTGGAAGAAGCCCGACCAAGACGTATCGAATTTGAGGAACTCGATTTTAATCTGGGTGAACGCTGGATACCCGCAGGTATTTATGCCCGGTTTGCATCGCACCTGTTCGATGCAGATGTAAAAATCCACTATTCGGACAGTGCCGATGATTTTTCCGTTACCTGCAAACAGAAAAACGTCCATATATGGGATAAATATGCGGTCAAAGGCCAAAGCCGGACGTATGACGGGATTGCCCTGCTCAAACACGCCCTTGTCAATACCACGCCTGATGTTTCCAAAACGGTACAGGTTGACGGAAAGGATGTCAAGGTACGGGATATGGAAGCCATACAGATGGCGAATAGCAAGATTGACGAAATTCGAACCTCCTTTACCGATTGGCTCCACGCCCAAAGCGATGAGTTCAAGACAAGGCTGACTGACCAATACAACGACACGTTCAACTGTTTTGTCCGACCGAACTACGACGGCTCCCATCAGGAGTTTCCGGGATTGGACCGAAAAGCATTGGGTATTGAAGAACTGTATTCAAGCCAAAAGGATGCCGTTTGGATGATAAAGCTGAACAACGGTGCTATCTGCGACCACGAAGTAGGTGCAGGAAAGACGTTGATAATGTGTACAGGGGCACAGGAAATGAAGCGTTTGGGACTGGTCCACAAACCGATGATTATCGGGCTGAAAGCGAATATACCTGAAATTGCCGAAGCCTACCGCACCGCCTATCCTCACGCCAAAATACTTTATCCGGGCATTGATGATTTTACCCCCCAAAAGCGGTTACGGATTTTCGGTGATATTAAAAACAACGATTGGGATTGCGTAATACTCACACATGATCAATTCGGAATGATACCCCAATCGCCCGAAATACAAAAGGAAATTCTCCAAATCGAACTGGACAGTGTAGAACAAAACCTTGACTTCCTACGGAGCCAAGGCAATGAAATAACCAGGGGGATGCTTGCCGGAGCGGAAAAACAAAAAGAAAACCTCGAAGTAAAGCTTAAAACCCTCGCGCACGATATTGAAAACCGCAAAGATGACATAGTGGATTTCAAGATGATGGGTATTGACCACTTGTTTGTGGACGAAAGCCACCAATTCAAAAATCTGATGTTCAACACACGGCATTCGAGAGTTGCGGGATTGGGCAATCAACAGGGAAGCCAAAAGGCAATGAACCTGCTTTTTGCTATCCACACCATTCAAGAACGAACCAATGCGGATATGGGTGCAACTTTTCTTTCGGGTACCACCATTAGCAATTCATTGACGGAACTGTACCTGTTGTTCAAATACCTGCGACCTCGAGCATTGGAAAAACAAGGAATTAATTCCTTTGATGCGTGGGCGGCAATCTACGCAAAGAAAACAACCGATTATGAGTTTTCGGTCGCCAATAATATCGTGGCAAAAGAGCGTTTCCGCTACTTTATCAAAGTGCCGGAACTCGCTCAATTTTACTCCGAAATCACGGATTACCGTACCGCCGAAATGATTGGAATAGACCGTCCCGAAAAGAACGAGATATTTTACAACATACCTCCAACTCCAGACCAGGAGAAGTTTATTGAAAAGCTGATGGAGTTTGCCAAATCAGGCAAAGGGGAATTACTTGGCAGAGAACCGCTATCTAAAAAAGAAGAAAAAGCAAAAATGCTTATCGCTACGGACTACGCTCGAAAGATGTCTTTGGATATGCGAATGGTAAGCCCCCATTACCAAGACCACGCCGATAACAAAGCTTCCCATTGTGCAGATAATATTGCTAAATATTACAATAAATTCAATGCACAGAAAGGCACGCAGTTCATCTTCTCGGATTTGGGAACATACAAGCCAAATCAGTGGAATATCTACTCCGAAATCAAACGTAAGCTCGTGGAAGACCACGACATACCTGCACACGAAATCCGCTTTATACAGGAAGCGAAGAATGACAAGCAACGAAAAGAGCTAATCAAAGGAATGAACGAGGGCAAAATCCGTGTCCTTTTCGGTTCTACGAGTATGCTGGGTACAGGTGTTAACGCACAGAAAAGAGCCGTTGCCGTACATCATTTAGATACGCCGTGGCGACCGTCCGACCTTGCGCAAAGGGACGGTAGGGCTATCCGCAAAGGCAATGAGATTGCCAAGCATTTTAACGACAACAAAGTGGATGTAATCATCTATGCCGTTGAAAAATCGCTGGATAGTTATAAGTTCAACCTGCTGCACAACAAACAGCTGTTTATTGACCAATTAAAATCCAACAATCTTGGTAAACGGACGATTGACGAAGGTAGTATGGATGAAAAGTCGGGTATGAATTTCTCGGAATATGTAGCTATCCTTATGGGCAATGCCGACCTTTTGGACAAAGCTAAAATAGAGAAACAGATTGCCGGATTGGAAAGTGAAAGGCAATCGTTCAACCGTTCAAAATCAAGTGCCAAGTACAAACTGAAAGATTATGAGGCAGAACTTGAAAAAGCCCAATCCCGCTATGACCGTATGAGCCTTGATTGGAATAATTTGCAGGGATGTATCCAAAAAAACACTGACGGTTCCGTTACCAACCTTATTAAATTAGACGGTTTATCGCCCAATGCGGATATAAAACAAATCGGTGCAAAGCTCAATCAGCTTGCCGACAAATCCCGAACGGGCGGGGATTATGAAGAAATCGGTAATCTGTACGGCTTTCAACTTTTGGTAAAAACGGAAATGTCGCAAAAAGAGGGGGTGGATATTCGTGTAAACCGTTTTTTTATTCAAGGTGAGGGTACTATCAAATATACATTCAACAATGGTGTAATGGCAAAAGATCCCGAAACAGCTTCACTAAATTTTATTAAAGCATTGGAAAAGCTGCCTACCTATATCAGAAAAGAACAGGAGAATATGGCAGATTTCCAAAAAAACATTCCAATACTTAAGGAAGTAATCAATGGTACGTGGACAAAAGAAAACCGACTTAGCGAACTCAAAACGGAGTTGGCGGCAATTGAGCGGAAAATACAGTTATCTATCACTCCGGAACCAATAGAAAAGTCTACAGAACAAGTCGAAAAGCAGCAAGAAAATCCAAAGGCTATGGAAAGCGTAGTACCGACAAAAAGTATTTATATGTCACGGGGAGTATTGTAAAAACAATTACCCATTCATACATTTTCCTAATCACAACATCTCAGGTTCGTTCAATTTATTTCTGGACTGTGATTCATTTCAAAATTGATGAATAAATAGTAGCATAAACCACTACATTACAGAAATAATCTTACACCCACATATCTTATCTGTAGCTCGTTTTGAATCCAAAAAATTAAACAAATTGAATTGTATGTTGTTCTGTCTATATGTTCTATCAAAAAAAGTCTTTAACATTTCATTATTAAAAGAGAAAAGGAAATTGATAATAATAACCTGTTGTGCATTTAGCATAAATTGATTTTAGTTTTGTTTAAACTTGTATTGA
>CAYNIM010000013.1:59042-61471 GCA_964397335.1 uncultured Flavobacterium sp. | reverse complement strand
TCAGTACTTAAAGATACACAAAACCAACATATTACACAAGTATTTTCTAAAAAAATACAAAAAAAAGCCGCCTCGGTATTGAGACGGCTTCTTCGTTTTTAAGGTTTAACAGAATTAATCGGCTTTATTGCGTTTTCTTTCATGTTCCTTTAATAGTATTTTTCTAAGTCTTAGAGATTTAGGTGTAACTTCAACATATTCGTCTTTTTGAATATATTCCAAAGCCTCTTCTAATGAAAATTTAATTGCAGGTACAATTCTTGCTTTATCATCGGCTCCAGAAGAACGGATGTTGGTCAGTTTTTTTGTCTTAGTAACATTGACGGTCATATCGTCTGATCTTGTGTTCTCTCCAATAACCTGTCCTTCATAAATGTCTTCGTTCGGATCGATGAAAAATCTACCTCTATCTTGTAGCTTGTCAATTGAATAGGGGATAGCTTTTCCATTTTCCATAGAAATAAGTGAACCGTTATTTCTACCAGAAATTTCACCTTTGTATGGTTGATATTCAATAAAACGATGCGACATAATTGCTTCTCCTGCAGTAGCAGTAAGTAATTGGTTACGTAAACCAATGATACCTCTTGATGGAATTTGGAAAACAATGATCATACGTTCACCTCTTGGTTCCATTGAAAGCATTTCACCTTTTCTCAAAGTTACATACTCAACAGCACGGCCAGACAAGCCTTCAGGTATATCAATGGTTAGTTCTTCAATAGGTTCACATTTAACTCCGTCAATTTCCTTGATAATAACTTGAGGTTGACCAATTTGTAGCTCGTAACCTTCGCGACGCATAGTTTCAATTAAAACAGACAAATGCAAAACTCCACGTCCATAAACCATGAATTTATCAGCAGAATTGGTTTCATGAACTCTTAAAGCTAAGTTTTTCTCCAATTCTTTATTGAGACGTTCTTTAACGTGTCTTGATGTTACATACTTTCCTTCTTTACCAAAGAAAGGCGAGTCGTTGATAGTAAACAACATGCTCATAGTAGGTTCATCTATTTTAATGGTTTCTAAGCCCTCAGGGTTTTCGAAGTCAGCCACACAATCACCAATCTCAAAGCCGTCAATACCTGTAATTGCACAAATGTCACCAGCTTTAACTTCTGTAACTTTTTTTCTTCCTAAACCTTCAAAAGTATAGAGTTCCTTGATTTTTGATTTTACCACACCACCTTCACGTTTGATCAACGAAATGTTCATTCCTTCTTTTAGTGTACCACGGTGTAAGCGACCTATGGCAATACGACCTGTGAATGAAGAGAAATCTAATGATGTGATTAACATTTGCGGAGTTCCTTCTCTCTGTTCTGCAGCAGGAATATGTTGAATAACCATTTCTAGTAGGCTTTCCATAGAATCTGTAGGTTGTTTCCAATCAGTGCTCATCCAATTGTTTTTGGCTGAACCATAAACAGCTGGAAAATCTAATTGCCACTCTTCTGCACCTAGTTCAAACATTAAATCGAATACTTTTTCGTGTACTTCATCAGGAGTACAGTTTTCTTTGTCTACTTTATTGATGACTACACAAGGCTTTAATCCTAGTTCAATGGCTTTTTGAAGCACAAAGCGTGTTTGAGGCATTGGACCTTCAAAAGCGTCAACGATAAGTAGTACGCCGTCTGCCATGTTCAAAACTCGTTCAACTTCGCCCCCAAAATCCGCGTGACCAGGAGTATCGATGATGTTGATTTTTGTTCCTTTGTATTGAACTGAAACGTTTTTTGAAACGATGGTAATTCCTCTCTCACGTTCGATATCGTTGTTGTCAAGTATCAGATCTCCTGTGTTTTCGGATTCTCTGAAAAGCTGACAATGGTACATGATTTTGTCAACCATGGTAGTTTTTCCGTGGTCAACGTGGGCAATAATTGCGATATTTCTGATTTGGGACATAAGAATAATTTTCTGTTTGATTTTTTAACCAAAAAAAGCCCTCGTTTCAGAGAGCCTTTAAATGATTTTATAAGCAATTAACGTAATTATGCTAAAGCATTTACGTGCTTTGTTAACTTAGATTTCAAGTTAGCTGCTTTGTTTGAATGAATGATGTTCTTTTTAGCTAACTTATCAATCATAGAAGTAACAACTGCAAGTTTCTCTGCTGCTTCGCTCTTGTTATCGATTAAGCGTAGAGCTTTAATTGCATTACGTGTTGTTTTGTGTTGGTATCTGTTTAATACTCTTTTCTTTTCGTTGCTTCTAATTCTTTTTAAAGCTGACTTGTGATTTGCCATTTTTTAATTTTTTTAATTGTAATAATTATTATAAAACTTTTAGTTAAAAAAGAAAAACCTCCCACAATTGTTTAAGCAATCACTTTGGTTTTAACTAATAAAACAATGATAGAGACACTTACCATTATTCCATAAAACTTATTTACAACTAATCGTAGTCCGTAGGGGAATCGA
>CAYNIM010000013.1:0-58942 GCA_964397335.1 uncultured Flavobacterium sp. | reverse complement strand
ACCCCTGCTACCAGGATGAAAACCTGGCGTCCTAACCCCTAGACGAACGGACCATCAATTTTGAAAAAGGATTGATAGAAACCTTTTGTAGTCCGTAGGGGAATCGAACCCCTGCTACCAGGATGAAAACCTGGCGTCCTAACCCCTAGACGAACGGACCATTCTGCTTATTTGCGGTTGCAAAATTAAAAATATATTTGAAACTACCAAAGTTTTTCTCTACTTTTATTTCAAATAAAATTTTGTTATTCAGATTGCAAATATCAAGTTTTTTTTTGAATTGGCAAATTTTTTTTTAAAGTATTGAAATTAGGCTGTTTATGTTTGCTTGTATTGTCTTTAAGTCAGGATTAATCAAGACGTTCTATCTTTGCGCCTAAAGCCTTTAAACGTAAGTCAATATCTTCATATCCTCTGTCGATTTGATCTATGTTTTGAATAATACTTGTTCCTTTTGCAGATAAAGCAGCAATCAACAAAGAGATTCCAGCACGTATATCTGGCGACGACATTTTAGTGGCTTTTAATTGTGATTTGAAATCATGACCGATAATAACAGCTCGATGTGGATCACACAAAATGATTTTTGCTCCCATGTCGATCAGTTTATCCACGAAAAATAGTCGTGATTCAAACATTTTCTGATGAATTAAAATTTCTCCTCTCGCTTGGGTAGCCACAACTAAGAAAATACTTAATAAATCAGGTGTTAGTCCAGGCCAAGGTGCGTCAGAAATTGTTAAAATAGAACCGTCGATATCATTTTTTATTTCGTATCCGTGAGTATGTGCAGGAATATAAATATCGTCATTAACTTTTTCTAAAGTAATTCCTAGTTTCTTAAATGCATTTGGAATAACTCCTAAATATTCCCAGCCTACGTTTTTAATGGTTATTTCGCTACGTGTCATAGCGGCTAGGCCTATCCATGAGCCAATTTCAATCATGTCTGGTAAAATACGATGTTCGCAACCATGAAGTTTATCAACTCCTTCTATGGTTAATAAATTAGATCCAATACCAGTTATTTTGGCACCCATTGCGTTTAGCATTTTACAAAGTTGTTGCAGATAAGGTTCGCAAGCAGCATTGTAAATTGTGGTGGTGCCTTTAGCTAAGACAGCAGCCATTACAATGTTTGCAGTGCCAGTAACAGAAGCTTCGTCTAACAGCATATAACTTCCTGTAAGTCCGTTTGGTGCTTCAACTCCGTAAAAATATTCTTCTCTATTGTATCTAAAGCTAGCGCCTAATTTGATGAAACCTTCAAAGTGAGTGTCTAAGCGACGACGGCCGATTTTATCTCCACCTGGTTTTGGGATGTAGCCTTTTCTAAAACGAGCCAAAAGAGGGCCTACAATCATGATAGAACCACGAAGTGCTTTGCCTTCTTCACGAAAACTTTCAGATTCTAAATAACTTAAGTCGATTTCACTTGCCTGAAATGTATACGTGTGGCGGTCAATTTTTTCTATCTTAACGCCTAAATTTCCGAGTAGACAAATCAATTTGTTAACATCGATAATGTCTGGAATATTAGTAATCGTGACTTTCTGGTCGGTTAATAAAACGGCACAAAGTATTTGTAATGCTTCGTTTTTTGCTCCTTGAGGTTGCACTTCGCCTTGCAAGAGGTGTCCCCCTTCAATCTTAAATGTTCCCATTAGTTTGTTTTTCTATTAGTGTTTTTTGGATTGTTGTTGGTTGTGTTGGTTCTTTTTACAAAACGCTTTTGATTGTTGTTGCTTGTATGATTGTTGTTGCTTGTATGATTGTTGTTGCTTGTATGATTGTTTTGGCGCTGATTATTGGTCTTTCTCTGGTAAGTTTGTTTTCCGCTTGTGTTTTTATTCTGGAAATTTCCTCTCGGATTTTGAGTGGTAAGGTTTACAGTGTTTTCAACATCTTGATTTCTAAGGTCTATAGCGCCTTTGGATAATTCGTAGAGATGATTAAAAATAACATTGTCGTTTACTTCTCCTTTGTTCCAAGTCATATAACTTTTTTTCATTTGATTGGCAATAACCAAAATCAGAGCATTTTTTTTCTCGCCATCTTCCCAAGCTACAGCTTCGTCTATCATAGTAACAATGTGATTGCCATAATAACGATAGTCTTGGTTGTTTTTTGGATATTCAATCAATCTACCTACGTCGGTTGTTTTTTCGGGATTGGGTTTAGGGTAAGGAGAGTCTACATCCAATTCATAACGAGACATTTTAAACAATTGATCCCAAAGTTTATGTTTAAAGTCGAGCACGTCCCTCAAATGCGGATTGATGGTTCCCATGATATCAATGATGTTTAAAGCAGCTTTATTACGCTCTTCTCGATCTTCTATAAGAATCACTTCGTCTATCAGTTTTTGAAGATGTCTTCCGTATTCGGGAATAATTAGATCTACACGTTTTGTATTGTATTCTAAGTTTTTAATGGCTTCTGATGTGTTATGTTTCATGGTGATATTTATAATGAGATCAAGCCTTCAATAGATGAAACCTCTTGGTATTTTTCTATAATAGCATCTGCGTTTTTCATGACAACATGTATTGAAAAACTGATGAAATTACCATTTTTAGATTTTTTGGTTTTGATAATAGCTCCCATATTATCAAAAGCTTTTTCTATAAACTCTTTGTTTTCAGCTTTTGCAGGGACAATAAATTTATAAAGATACTCCGCTGGCCATTGCTCGGTTGTTTTTTCTAATTCAGCTTTTAAGCGACTGTAGAAATCTTCGTTATTTTCACTCATAATTCTAAAATTAGTACAAAGATACATTTTTATTGGAAAATGATAAGTTAAAATAATCAAATTAAAACTTAACGGTTTAGAGTTTATCGTAATACATCAAAACAAGTTGTGTTTCTTATTGAAATAGATTTTCTAAAGATAAAAAAAGTTAGATTTGTTTTTTTAAAATTAAAACTGCGTTTTATAACTCAAATGGAAAATGGCGTTTGATAATTTAAAATCGGTATTGGTTTGTACGCCGTTGGCATAAATAATGTTGAATAATCCGCCGCCGGTTTGTATGCCGAATCCTAAGCCAAAAGAGTACAATAAATCATTTACATCATCACCTTCATAATAAGCGGCATCGGTAATAGAATGCAAATACATATTTGGAGCAAGCAAGTAACGTACTTCATTGTATAAACCTATTTGTGTTTTGGAAAGCAGTGAGTTTTCCTGAAAACCCCGTAACGAGTTAATTCCGCCAAAACGATAATATTCATTATATAATAATGGAGTTGCACTGTTGAGAACTGAACCTTCTAACTGTTGATGAATGTACCAACGATTACTGATTTGCCACAAATAGCTTGCGCTAAGTTGGGCAAACTGTTGTGAAGTTTTACTGTTTTCTTGTTCTTCGGTTTTTGAGCCAATTCCTATTGTTGCAGTTACGGTGTGTTTTTGTGGAAATAATGGGTGGTTCTGATATTTGTTTAGTAGATAATTGATAGTAATAAAACGGTTGTTGAAATCTGCTGCTTGATAAAAATTTTCTGAACCAGCTATAGATGCAGTAGATTGATAGCCGATACCGATTCTGTGATTGAAGGTTAAATAGTAAAGCACAGTTCCGTTGAATTTTGTGTTCATCATTGTGCTGTCTTGTTTGAATAATTCCAAAGAAGCTTTAAAACCAAAGGGGGTATTGAATATATAAGGAATTTCACCAGAAAGATTAAATTGGGTTTGTTGGTTACCGTCGTTCTTCCAATACAATTTCAGTTGTTCGCCTTTGTTTAAAATATTCATTAATTGTAAATCTGCATAACCGTTGAATTGCACTTTCCCTTCGTCATCGTTGGTAAAGCCAATCAATCCGTCAAACTGACTGATATTTTGTCGATCAACATAAAGATACAGAGCAGTGTTGGATTCAGTGAAAAGCACTTCGGCGGGACGAACTGTTTGTATAAACGGAAATTGTTCCATTTCTTTTTGAATGGCAGAAGTTATATCTTCGGTAAAGGGTTGTTTTTCGAATTTTTTGATCAATCTTTGTTTAATGCCTTTTGGGAAATTGTTGTATGGAGTAAAAATCAATTGGTCGATACGTCTTTCATGGTCTAATTTTAAATCCAGATTGGCACACAAAATGTTTTCATTTACCACATGGTTTGTTAATTGAGCTGTACTGATTGAATAACCTTTTTGAGCTAATTTGCTTACCAGAGATTCTAAAAAAACTGAAGTGGTTTCTATTGCTAGCGTTTGATAAGGTTCTTGTATGTAGGCTAAATCTTTTAAAAGTAGTTTCTGTTCAGGGTTAAAAGTTATTTTAATGCTATCTATTTTTTTTCCTAGGTCAAATTCTACCAAATGGAGACTGTCTTTTTTTTGAATGTTGCCGCGTTGTAAAGATAAGTATCCGTTTTTGATTAAAGTAAATTCAAGTTCTTTAAGTGCATTTTCAGCATCCTGACCGTTTAAGAAAACAGAGTCGTTCAAGTGTCGTTTCAAGTAATTGGTTTCTATGTCTGAAGAGCCTTGGATTATTAGATAAACTTGCTGCGCGAATAAACCACTGTTTGCCGTAAGCATGAAAACAAATAATATAAAGATTTTTTTTTGAAGCTGCATTCCACAAATAAATTTTCCGTAAATATACGCTAAAGATTAAAAACAGGTAAAATAGCTTTTTTATATGTAACTCAAATTTCTTTTTGATTGTTGATAAGAAAAATTTAAACCGCTTTATTGCTTTAAATGAAATTTTAATGTTTTTTTATTAGGATATTTTACACATTATGATCTCAGTTGTAGTTTTTTGATATTTAATTATATATCTTTGATTAAATGATTACAATGTTCACTTAAAATCAACATATTATAGTGAAGAAAAAAATACTATTTTTAATTACATTTTTGCTTTTAGGGATAATTGCAGAAGCACAAGAATACTTTTATTATTATTAAGGTGAAAAGATCGCTTGAACGTTGAATACACAGCGTGTAAATTTTCGAGTAACAGGAGAGTTTGATTCTATAAACATAACTAATTTAGGTTTTAAACTTTCTAATTTCCACCAAGATAAATCGGTTGAAAACACCTATTTTGGGGAAGTAGATTTTAATTCAAAAGATTATCAAAGGAGTATCACTGACTTAGAAGAAGTTAATGGAGTTATTAGTGTATTTCCTCATTTTCAAAAAAACAAGGATAAATCTATCGGAACATCGGATCTTTTTTATATTAAATTAAAAGACACGAGTGATTTATCTCTTCTAGAAAGCGAAATACAGATAGATGTTTCAGGATATATACCAGGAGCTTATAAAGTGATATTATATAGCGATGGTAATATGGTAGAAACTAAAAACCTTTTAATTAATTAAACTTTCATCCTGTACGTTGTAATGTACAGGATGCCTAAATACTTAATGTTATGAAATCATATATAATAGTAGTATCATTTCTTGTTGGTTTTTACTCCTTTGCTCAAAACGCAGCATTAGATCCTGCGTTTGGAAACTCCGGAATATCAGTATACCCACATTCCGATACAGCTGAAATTCATTGTTTCGATTTTGATCAAAGCGGTAATATTATAAGTGCAGGTTATGCCCGACAAGGAGGGGCAGGGAACACCGATTACCAATTAACATTGACAAAAACAGACAAAAACGGTATGCTTGATGCCAATTTTGGTACTAATGGGAAAGTAACCACTGTGATAGGACATTCAGAACATCCGATAGATATAGTGATTCAGCCCGACGAGAGAATTATTGTAATAGGACAGGTCAGTTTTGAAGGTGGTGGTAATGGTGCTTTTGCTATTCGGTATAACAGTGACGGCTCTGTTGATACTTCTTTTGCAAACAATGGAATTTACGACCTAACATCTTCAAATAATTTTGTTTCTGTACTACTGTTGCCTGACGGCTCAATTATTTTGGGAGGACACAAATATTTTAACAATGAGTACCTTTCTGTATTGGTTAAATTAGACAGCAATGGCGTTGAAGACAACCAGTTTGGAACCAATGGAATACTTGAATTGGATTCTGCCAACTTTAAGTTTTTGATGCAGGATGCTATTCTTTTAAGTGACGGCAACATATTTTGTGTAGGATATGAATATAGTGATTTTGTTAACCATTCTAAAAGTGCGTATTGTAAAATTGATACTCAAGGGAATTTTGACACTTCATTCGGAACCAACGGAAAAGTAGTTATTGATCTTTTTAATTACAATCCGATACAAAACATTACGGAGTATTTATACACGGTACAAGAATTACCAAACGGACAAATCATTATTGGTGGTTCTGAATTGGATCGTTTTTTACTCAAAATAAATTCAGACGGTTCATTAGACAATACTTTTGGTACCAATGGAATGAAGAGTTCTTCGTATTACTCTTTTAGACGAAAAGGAATAGCTGTGCAAACTAATGGAAAAATTATTCTGGGAGGTATGAAAACGATTACAACCGGAAATAGTGGATATACCGTTACCCGGCTTGACAGCGACGGTAATTTGGATACCACCTTTAACAATGGTCAAGGTTTTGTAGATATAGATCCATCGCCGGAAACCGATTGGCTGAACCATATTAAACTACAATCAAATGACACGCTGGTTATTGGTGGTTCATCTAAACTAAATAATGTTGCTAATTTTACTTTAGCGAGAGTACTTTTGGACACTCCTTTATCAGTAGAAGAACCTTTGGAGCAATTTATAAAGGTTTATCCGAATCCGTTTGAAGAACGTTTTTTTGTTGAAGATTATGAACAAGTTATTAAAGAAATTAAAATCTTTGATAATGTAGGGAAATTAATAAGAAAAATTTCAAACACTAATCCTTTACAGGGAATTTATACTGATTTTTCAAGCGGCATTTACCACATCAATATTGAATCCAAAGACGGCAGAATAATGAATAAGAAAATAATTAAGAAATAAAATTAACCTTAACCAACTCCGGCAGAGTTTAACTCTGCCGGAGTTTTTAAATTTAAGAATATTGATTGAATGGGAAATTGCTCGGTATAGTGAAGTAGATAACTATAAAATTGAAAATAAATAAAATGTATTTGTTTTTATAAAAGAAATTTATATATTTGCATCCCCGAAAATACGTTCGGGAAAGTAAAATTAATGTAGAAATTTTTAATAAACATTATGCCAACAATTCAACAATTAGTAAGAAAAGGAAGAACTCGATTGACTAAGAAGAGTAAATCGATGGCTTTGGATTCTTGTCCTCAAAGAAGAGGGGTTTGTACGCGTGTTTACACCACTACACCAAAAAAACCAAACTCGGCAATGCGTAAAGTTGCTCGTGTACGTTTGACCAATGGTAAAGAGGTAAATGCTTACATTCCTGGAGAAGGACATAATCTTCAAGAGCACTCGATAGTATTAGTTAGGGGTGGAAGAGTGAAAGATTTGCCAGGAGTTAGATACCACATTGTACGTGGTGCATTGGATACTGCCGGAGTTAACGGTCGTACACAAAGAAGATCTAAATACGGAGCAAAACGCCCAAAAGAAGCTAAAAAGTAATTTTTAAACGAGTTAAAAGTTGTAGGTCGGATGGATGAAAATTTACGTCTGGGCTGAAAACTGTAAGCTTTAAAAGAAAGAAAAGAAATGAGAAAAAAACAGGCAAAGAAAAGGCCTCTTTTACCAGATCCAAGATTTAACGATCAGTTGGTAACCCGTTTTGTGAACAACTTAATGTGGGACGGTAAAAAATCGGTGGCATTCAGAGTGTTTTATGATGCTCTAGACATCGTTGAGTCTAAAAAACAAGATGAGGAAAAATCTTCATTAGAAATTTGGAAAGATGCATTAACCAATGTGATGCCTCACGTAGAGGTGCGTTCACGTCGTGTAGGTGGAGCTACTTTTCAAATTCCAATGCAAATTCGTCCAGATAGAAAAATTTCTATGGCGATGAAATGGATGATTCTTTATGCAAGAAGAAGAAATGAGAAATCAATGGCTTCAAGATTAGCTGCTGAAATCTTGGCTGCTGCAAAAGAAGAAGGTGCAGCTGTTAAGAAAAGAATGGATACTCACAAAATGGCAGAAGCTAACAAAGCATTCTCTCACTTCAGATTTTAATTTTTCATAAAGAACATATAGATGGCAAGAGATTTAAAATTTACAAGAAATATCGGTATCGCTGCTCACATTGATGCGGGTAAGACAACAACTACCGAGCGAATCCTTTTCTATACAGGGAAGAATCACAAAATGGGTGAAACTCACGAAGGTTCATCTACTATGGACTGGATGGAGCAAGAAGCAGAGCGTGGAATTACCATTCAATCTGCTGCTACAACATGTACGTGGAATTTCCCAACAAGTCAAGGCCAAGTTACTCCTGAGACAAAAGAATATCACTTCAATATTATCGATACTCCCGGACACGTGGATTTTACCGTTGAGGTAAACCGTTCGTTACGTGTATTAGATGGTTTGGTTTTCTTATTCTCTGCGGTTGATGGGGTAGAGCCTCAGTCAGAAACCAACTGGAGATTGGCAGACAACTATAAAGTACCTCGTTTAGGTTTCGTTAACAAAATGGACCGTCAAGGTGCAAACTTTTTAAACGTATGTCAGCAGGTTAAAGATATGTTGAAGTCTAACGCAGTGCCAATTGTATTGCCAATTGGTGATGAAGCAGACTTTAGAGGAATCGTTGACTTGGTAAAAAACCGTGCAATTGTATGGCATGATGAAAACTATGGTTCAACATTTGACGTAGTTGATATTCCTGCTGAAATGATTGACGAAGTTAAAGAGCATAGAGGAATTCTTATTGAAGAGATCGCTGCTTACGACGAAAGCTTGTTGGAAAAATACATGGAAGATGAGGATTCAATTACTGAAGAGGAAATTCATGCAGCTTTACGCGCAGCTACTTTAGATATGAGCATCATTCCAATGATGTGTGGATCGTCTTTTAAAAACAAAGGTGTTCAGTTTATGATTGACGCTGTTTGTCGTTACTTACCGGCTCCAACTGATAAAGAAGCAATCGAAGGAACTAATCCAAATACAGAAGAACCAACTTCTCGTAAACCAGCTGTAACAGATCCGTTTGCTGCTCTAGCATTCAAAATCGCTACAGACCCTTACGTTGGACGTTTGGCTTTCTTCCGTGCATACTCTGGTCGTTTAGATGCAGGTTCTTATGTTTTGAATACTCGTTCAGGAAACAAAGAGCGTATCTCTCGTATCTACCAAATGCACTCAAACAAACAAAACCCAATCGAATATATTGAAGCAGGTGATATTGGTGCAGCAGTAGGATTTAAAGACATCAAAACAGGGGATACTTTGTGTGATGAGAAAAATCCTATCGTTTTAGAATCAATGGATTTCCCTGATCCAGTAATCGGTATCGCTATCGAGCCTAAAACAAAGGCCGATGTGGATAAAATGGGTATGTCTTTGGCTAAATTGGCAGAAGAAGATCCAACGTTTACTGTTCGTACAGACCAAGCTTCAGGACAAACAATTATCTCAGGAATGGGAGAGTTGCACCTTGATATTATTATCGACCGTTTAAGACGTGAGTTTAAAGTGGAAGTTAATCAAGGAGAGCCTCAAGTTGAGTACAAAGAAGCATTTACTCGTAAAGCAAATCACCGTGAAGTTTATAAGAAACAATCGGGTGGTCGTGGTAAATTCGGGGACATTGTTTTCGAAATCGGACCAGCAGAAGAGGTTGATGGAAAAGTACCAGTGGGCTTACAATTCGTTAACGAAGTTAAAGGTGGAAACGTTCCTAAAGAATATATTCCATCTGTAGAAAAAGGTTTCCGTGAAGCAATGAAAGAAGGGCCTTTGGCAGGATTTGAAATCGATAGCTTAAGAGTGACTTTATTGGATGGATCTTACCACGCGGTAGACTCGGATCAATTGTCATTTGAGTTGGCAGCAAAATTAGGATTTAAAGAATCTGCAAAAGCTGCTGGAGCTGTTATTTTAGAGCCTATCATGAAGTTAGAGGTTTTGACTCCAGAAGAAAACATGGGAGACATTGTTGGGGATTTGAACCGTCGTCGCGGACAAATCAACTCAATGGATGACAGAGCTGGTTCAAAAGTTGTAAAAGCTTCTGTGCCACTTTCTGAAATGTTTGGATATGTAACAACGTTACGTACTCTATCTTCAGGACGTGCTACTTCAACTATGGAGTTCTCGCACTATGAGCAAACACCTTCTAATATTCAAGAAGCAGTAATTAACAAAGTTAAAGGTAACGCCTAATTATTAAGAAAATGAGTCAAAAAATCAGAATAAAATTAAAGTCTTACGATCATAGCTTGGTTGATAAATCAGCAGAAAAAATCGTAAAAACTGTAAAAAGTACCGGTGCGGTGGTAACAGGACCAATTCCATTACCAACACACAAGAAAATTTTCACAGTATTGCGCTCGCCTCACGTAAACAAAAAAGCGAGAGAGCAGTTTGAATTGAGTTCTTATAAACGCTTATTAGACATTTATTCTTCCTCTTCAAAAACGATCGATGCTCTTATGAAATTAGAGCTTCCTTCAGGAGTTGAAGTAGAGATTAAAGTGTGATAATAAAAAATTTATAAAAATACTTGTTTATTTCAAGCATTGGTGTTACTTTTGCCGATGCTTGAAATTTTTATATTTATTAATTATTAATTTAAATTTATGTCTGGGTTAATTGGAAGAAAAATCGGCATGACCAGCTTATTCGACGAGAATGGTAAAAATATACCATGTACAGTCCTTGAAGTAGGTCCATGTGTCGTTACCCAAGTCAGAACCAAAGAGGTTGACGGGTATGAAGCTTATCAACTTGGTTTCGATGACAAAAAGGAAAAGAATGCTACTAAAGCGGCTACAGGTCACTTTAAAAAAGCAGGAACTTCTGTAAAGAAAAAAGTTGTTGAACTCCAAGATTTTGATGAGTCTTACAATCTAGGTGATGTAATCACTGTAGAATTGTTTGAAGAAGGTGAATATGTAGATGTACAAGGTACATCTAAGGGGAAAGGTTTCCAAGGGGTTGTTAAACGTCATGGTTTTGGCGGAGTAGGACAGTCTACTCACGGTCAGCACAATCGTTTAAGAGCGCCTGGTTCTATTGGAGCTTCTTCTACTCCGTCACGTGTATTCAAAGGAATGCGCATGGCTGGAAGAATGGGAGGAGAGAAAGTTACAGTTCAAAACCTTAGAGTTTTAAAAGTGGTAGCAGACAAAAACTTATTAGTAGTTAAAGGTGCTGTACCAGGACACAGAAACTCTTATGTAATCGTTCAGAAGTAATGGAAGTAAAAGTTTTAGATATCAACGGAAAAGATACTGGAAGAACAGTTCAACTTTCAGATTCGGTATTTGCTATTGAGCCTAACAAGCATGCAGTTTATTTGGATGTAAAGCAATATTTAGCAAATCAACGTCAGGGAACTCATAAGGCTAAAGAGCGTAATGAGGTAGCGGGATCAACTCGTAAAATTAAAAAACAAAAAGGAACAGGAACTGCTCGTGCGGGTTCTGCAAAAAACCCTTTGTTTAAAGGTGGTGGTACTGTTTTTGGACCAAGACCACGTAATTATTCTTTTAAATTAAACAAGTCTTTAAAGCGTTTGGCACGTAAATCTGCGTTCACCATAAAAGCACAAGAGCAAAATTTAGTAGTAGTAGAAGATTTCAATTTCGATACTCCAAATACTAAGAATTTTGTTAATGTATTGAAGGCTTTAGGATTAGAGAATAAAAAATCATTATTTGTTTTGGGTGAGTCAAATAATAATGTATATTTGTCATCACGCAATTTAAAAAGAGCTTCTGTGGTAATGTCTTCAGAATTAAGCACTTATAAGATTTTAAATACAAATTCTTTAGTGTTGACTGAGGGTTCTGTAGAAGGAATTGTAGAAAATTTAACAAAATAAGTAGAAGATGAGTACGATTATAAAACCTATCATCACGGAAAAAATCACTAAAGATGGTGAGAAATTCAATCGCTTTGGTTTTGTAGTTAGAAAGAATGCGAACAAAATCGAAATCAAAAATGCAGTAGAAGCTGCATACGGTGTTTCGGTTCTTGATGTAAACACAATGATTTACAGAGCAGACAGAACTACAAAATATACAAAAAGCGGTATGATTACCGGGAAAACTTCTGCTTACAAGAAAGCAGTAGTCACTTTGCAAGAAGGAGATACAATTGATTTATATTCTAATATCTAATAACAATGTCAGTTAGAAAATTAAAACCTATTACCCCAGGTCAGCGTTTTAGAGTTGTAAATAGCTTTGACACTATTACAACTGATAAGCCGGAGCGTTCATTATTGGCACCGAAAAAAAAATCTGGAGGTAGAAATAGTCAAGGAAAAATGACCATGCGTTACTTAGGCGGTGGTCACAAACAAAGATATCGTATTATCGATTTTAAAAGAACAAAAACTGGAGTTCCAGCTATTGTAAAATCGATTGAGTACGATCCGAACCGTTCAGCTTTTATTTCATTGTTGGCTTATGCTGATGGTGAAAAACGCTATATTATAGCCCCAGCGGGTTTACAAGTAGGTCAAAAAGTTGTTTCAGGTGCTGATGCAGCTCCAGAAGTTGGAAATGCAATGCCTTTAGCGAACATTCCTCTTGGTACAATTATTTCTTGTATCGAGTTACGTCCGGGACAAGGTGCTGTTATTGCTCGTTCTGCAGGAACATTTGCACAATTAGTTGCTCGCGATGGAAAATACGCAACCATTAAGATGCCTTCAGGAGAGATTCGTTTGATTCTTTTAACATGTATGGCAACTATTGGTTCTGTTTCTAACCATGATCACCAATTGATCGTATCTGGAAAAGCAGGTAGATCTCGTTGGTTGGGTAGAAGACCACGTACTAGACCAGTTGCAATGAACCCAGTTGATCACCCAATGGGAGGTGGAGAAGGTCGCGCTTCAGGTGGACACCCACGCTCAAGAAAGGGATTACCAGCTAAGGGATACAGAACTCGTTCTAGTGTGAAAGCAAGTAATAAGTATATTGTAGAACGTAGAAAATAATTAAGTAAGTAGTATGGCACGTTCATTAAAAAAGGGACCTTATGTTCACTATAAACTTGAGAAAAAAGTTTTAGCGAATGCAGAAAATGGCAATAAAGCAGTTGTAAAAACATGGTCAAGAGCATCAATGATTACTCCTGATTTTGTAGGACAAACAATTGCAGTTCATAACGGTCGTCAATTTGTACCAGTTTACGTAACAGAAAACATGGTAGGACATAAATTAGGAGAGTTTTCACCAACACGTTCATTCCGTGGACATGCAGGTGCAAAAAATAAAGGTAAAAAATAATAAGAAGCTATGGGAGTTCGTAAAAGAGAAAGAGCCGAGCAAATTAAGGAAGCAAAGAAAAGCATTGCTTTTGCTAAGCTAAACAATTGCCCAACTTCACCTCGTAAAATGCGTTTGGTTGCAGATTTAGTTAGAGGACAGAAAGTTGAGAACGCTCTAAATATATTAAGATTTAATACAAAAGAGGCTTCAACCAGATTAGAGAAGTTATTGCTTTCAGCAATTGCTAACTGGCAAGCTAAAAATGCTGACGCAGATATCGAAGAAGCAGAATTATTTGTAAAAGAAATCCGTGTAGACGGTGGTGCGATGTTAAAGAGACTTCGTCCTGCACCACAAGGTCGTGCACATAGAATCAGAAAACGTTCTAATCACGTTACAATCGTTTTAGAATCAAATAATAACACTTTAAGCAATTAGTAAACAGTATGGGACAAAAGACTAATCCAATCGGAAATCGCCTTGGGATCATCAGAGGATGGGACTCAAATTGGTACGGTGGAAATGACTATGGAGACAAACTTGCTGAAGACGCAAAAATCAGAAAGTACATCCATGCTCGTTTATCAAAAGCTAGTGTATCTAAGATTATCATCGAGAGAACTTTGAAACTTGTAACCGTTACTATCACTACTGCTCGTCCGGGTATTATTATCGGAAAGGGTGGACAAGAGGTAGACAAGTTAAAAGAAGAACTTAAGAAGATTACTAACAAAGAGGTGCAAATCAACATCTTTGAAATCAAAAGACCTGAATTAGATGCTTATTTGGCTGCAACAAGCATCGCTCGTCAGATCGAAAGCAGAATTTCTTATCGCCGTGCAATCAAGATGGCTATCGCTGCAGCAATGAGAATGAATGCCGAAGGTATTAAAGTGATGATTTCAGGACGTTTGAACGGAGCTGAAATGGCACGTTCAGAAAGTTTCAAAGAAGGTCGTATTCCTCTTTCTACTTTCCGCGCTGATATTGATTATGCTTTAGCTGAAGCTCACACTACTTACGGTAGAATGGGTATTAAAGTATGGATCATGAAAGGTGAGGTTTACGGTAAGAGAGATCTTTCTCCGTTAGCTGGTTTAGAGAAGCAAAAATCTAAATCTTCAGGAAGACCTGGTGGAAGACCAAACCAACGCAAAAGAAAGTAATTTAAAACTAAAGAAGTAAAATGTTACAGCCTAGAAGAACAAAGTACCGTAAGGTACAGAAAGGTAAGATGAAAGGAGTGTCTCAAAGAGGGCACCAGCTTTCAAACGGAATGTTTGGTATTAAATCTTTAGATTATTCGTTCATTACTTCTCGTCAAATCGAGGCGGCTCGTATTGCAGCTACTCGTTACATGAAACGTGAAGGACAATTATGGATCAAGATTTTCCCAGATAAGCCTATTACTAAGAAACCTCTTGAAGTACGTATGGGTAAAGGTAAAGGTGCAGTTGAATATTGGGCTGCAGTTGTAAAACCTGGAAGAATTATGTTTGAAGTAGGCGGAGTGCCTTTGGCAACAGCTAAAGAAGCTTTACGTCTAGCAGCACAAAAACTTCCTGTAAGAACCAAGTTTATCATTGCAAGAGATTTCGAAGCATAATCATTTATTAAGAGCATTATGAAACAATCAGAAATAAAAAATCTATCTGCAGCTGAGTTACAAACGAAGCTTGGTGAATTGACAAAGGAATACGCAGAGTTGAAAAACGCTCACGCTGTTTCCCCTATCGCTAACCCTCTACAATTGAGAGTTGTGAGAAGAGCTATCGCACGTGTAAAAACGGAGCTAAGCAAAAATGACTTACAATAATCGTATTCTGCTGAAAGATGGAAAAAAGAAATTTAAGAAAAGAAAGAATCGGGATTGTTACCAGCAATAAGATGACTAAATCTATTGTTGTTTCTGAAACAAAAAGAGTAAAACACCCGTTATATGGAAAGTTCGTGTTAAAGACAAAGAAATATGTTGCACACGACGAATTGAACGACTGTAACATTGGTGACACAGTTAGAATAATGGAAACTCGTCCATTATCTAAAAACAAATGTTGGAGATTAGTTGAAATCATTGAAAGAGCGAAATAATTATGGTACAACAAGAATCAAGATTAAAAGTAGCAGATAACACGGGAGCTAAAGAAGTTTTAACTATCCGTGTGTTAGGAGGGACGAAACGTCGTTATGCCTCTGTAGGAGATAAAATTGTAGTTACCATCAAAGATGCAACTCCAAATGGAAGTGTGAAAAAAGGTGCTGTTTCAACTGCAGTTGTTGTACGTACTAAAAAAGAAGTGAGAAGAGCCGATGGTTCTTACATCCGTTTCGATGATAATGCTTGCGTATTGTTAAATGCAGCAGGAGAAATGAGAGGAACACGTGTTTTTGGTCCGGTAGCAAGAGAACTTCGTGAAAAACAATTCATGAAAATTGTATCATTAGCACCTGAAGTGCTTTAATTCGTTCAAAGATGACAAAGCTAAAAATTAAAACAGGAGATAACGTAAGAGTTATCGCTGGTGACCACAAAGGGTCTGAAGGAAAAGTTGTTCGCGTTTTTCGCGACAAAAACAAAGCAATCGTTGAAGGAGTAAACATGGTTTCGAAACATACAAAACCAAGTGCTGCAAATCCTCAAGGAGGTATTGTTCAAAAAGAAGCTCCAATTCATATTTCGAATATTGCTTTAGTAGATCCCAAAACAAAGCAAACTACAAAAGTAGGTTACAAAGTTGAAGGAGATAAGAAAGTAAGAGTTTCTAAAAAATCTAACGAAGTATTATAGTCATGACTTATATACCAAGACTTAAACAGGAATATAAAGACAGAGTAATCTCTGCTTTAAAGGAAGAATTCGGATACAAAAATGTAATGCAAGTTCCAAGACTTGAAAAAATTGTTGTAAGCCGTGGAGTAGGTGCTGCTGTTTCGGATAAAAAATTAGTTGACTACGCTGTAGAAGAACTAACAAAAATTACTGGACAGAAAGCGATTGCTACAATCTCTAAGAAAGACGTAGCGTCGTTTAAACTAAGAAAAGGAATGCCAATTGGAGCGAAAGTAACTTTGCGTGGCGAAAAAATGTATGAGTTTTTAGACCGTTTGGTTACTTCTGCATTGCCACGTGTTCGTGATTTTCAAGGTATCAAAGCAAACGGATTTGATGGTAGAGGAAACTACAATTTAGGAGTTACTGAGCAAATCATTTTCCCAGAAATTGACATCGATAAAGTTAATAAAATTGCTGGATTCGATATCACTTTTGTTACTAATGCAAATACGGATAAAGAAGCAAAATCATTATTAACTCAATTAGGTTTACCTTTTAAAAAGAACTAAGTATGGCTAAAGAATCAATGAAAGCCCGTGAGGCTAAAAGAGAAGCTTTAGTAGCAAAATACGCTGCTAAACGCAAAGCTTTAAAAGAAGCTGGAGATTACGAAGCATTACAAAAGTTGCCTGCAAACGCTTCGCCGGTACGTTTACACAATCGTTGTAAATTAACTGGAAGACCAAGAGGTTATATGCGTCAATTTGGTCTTTCACGTGTAACGTTCCGTGAAATGGCAAATCAAGGGTTAATCCCTGGAGTTAAAAAAGCAAGTTGGTAATTAATTTTTAACTGGTTGAAGGTTCAAAAAAAAAACATCTTGAAAACCACAACCGCAAATCATACATTATGTATACAGATCCTATTGCAGATTTCTTAACAAGAATTAGAAACGCAGCAAGAGCAAACCACAAAGTGGTTGAAATCCCTGCTTCGAATTTCAAAAAAGAAATCACAAAAATTTTATTCGAACAAGGATATATTTTAAGCTACAAATTTGATGATTCATCTGTACAAGGTACCATCAAGATTGCTTTAAAATATGACAAAGACACAAAAGAGTCTGTCATCAGAGATATCCAAAGAATTAGTAAACCAGGTTTACGTAAATATGCATCATCAGCTAATTTACCTAGAATCTTAAACGGATTAGGTATTGCTATCGTTTCTACTTCTCAGGGAGTAATGACGGGGAAGAAAGCAAAACAGCTCAACATTGGTGGTGAAGTAGTTTGTTACGTATACTAATATAAAAGACGAGCAGAAATGTCAAGAATAGGAAAAAGTCCCATTATGATACCAGAAGGTGTTACTGTTGATGTACAACCTGACGTTATTGTAGTAAAAGGAAAATTAGGAGAGCTTTCACAGACGTATAGTGACGTAGCTGTGAAAGTAGAAGACGGACAAATCATTGTAGAACGTTTTTCTGACGCAAAGAAAGAAAGAGCTCAACACGGTTTGTACAGAAGTTTAATCAACAATATGGTTGTTGGTGTATCTGAAGGTTTTACCCTAGATTTAGAACTTATCGGAGTTGGATTCCGTGCCACTACTCAAGGTCAAAAATTGGATATGGCATTAGGTTTCTCTCACAACGTTGTCTTGGACATTGCTCCAGAGGTAAAAGTAGAAACAGTTTCTGAAAAAGGTAAAAACCCTATCGTTAAATTATCATCTCACGACAAGCAATTATTAGGACAAGTAGCGGCTAAAATCCGTTCTTTCCGTAAGCCTGAACCTTACAAAGGAAAAGGTATTAAGTTTGTTGGTGAAGAGTTAAGAAGAAAAGCAGGTAAATCAGCTTAAAAATTAAGACCATGTCATTAAACAAATCTGAAAGAAGACTAAGAATTCAATACAGAGTTAGAAAAACAGTTAACGGCACAGCCGAAAGACCACGTTTGTCTGTATTTAGAAGTAATAAAGAAATCTATGCTCAAATCATAGATGATGTGAATGGAGTAACTTTAGCTGCAGCCTCTTCAAGAGAAGCTGGTGTAGAAAAAGGAACTAAAATTGAAACTGCTGCATCTGTCGGAAAACTAATCGCAGAAAAAGCTTTACAAGCCGGAATCGATACGATCTCATTTGATAGAGGTGGAAATTTATACCACGGACGCGTTAAATCATTAGCAGAGGGTGCCAGAGAAGCTGGTCTAAAATTCTAATAGTAATAGTTATGTATCAAAAGTATAAAAACGTAGAATATGTAAAACCAGCAGGTCTTGATTTAAAAGATCGCTTGGTTGCCGTTAATCGTGTAACTAAAGTTACTAAAGGAGGTAGAGCATTTGGCTTTTCTGCAATAGTAGTGGTTGGTAACGAAGATGGTGTAGTGGGTCATGGTTTAGGTAAATCTAAAGATGTTTCTGAAGCTATAGCGAAAGCAGTTGAAGATGCAAAGAAAAACTTGGTTCGTATTCCGTTACACGGAACTACCATTCCTCACGAACAAAAAGGGAAATATGCAGGAGCACGCGTGTTCTTGATGCCAGCCGCAGTGGGTACAGGAGTAATCGCTGGAGGTAACGTACGCGCAGTACTTGAATCTCTTGGAGTTCAAAATGTATTATCAAAATCTCAGGGATCTTCAAATCCTCATAACGTAGTTAAAGCAACATTTGATGCTTTATTAAGTATGAGAAGCGCTGTTACAGTTGCTAAGCAAAGAGGAATCTCGTTAGAGAAAGTATTTAAATCTTAATTTTAGCATTATGTCGAAAATTAGAGTAAAACAACTTAGAAGTAAAATCAACTGTCCAGAAGATCAAAAGAGAACCTTAGAGGCTCTAGGACTTCGTAAAATCGGACAAATAGTTGAGCATGATAATACACCTGCTATCGCAGGAATGGTAAAGAAAGTGCAACATTTAATTTCTGTTGAAGAAATTAACTAATCAAATTGAAGTATGAATTTAAGTAACTTACAACCGGCAGAAGGTTCAGTACATAATCAAAATAAAAGAGTAGGTCGCGGTGAAGGATCCGGAAAAGGTGGTACTTCTACACGTGGACATAAAGGAGCTAAATCACGTTCTGGATACTCTAAAAAGATTGGTTTTGAAGGGGGTCAAATGCCTTTGCAAAGACGCGTTCCAAAATTTGGATTTAAAAATATCAACCGTGTAGAATATGTACCTATCAATTTAGATACTTTGCAAACTTTGGTTGACAATGGAGCGATTACTGATACAGTGGATTTCAATGTATTAGTTGAAAACAGATTGACTTCAAAAAACAGCTTGGTAAAGATTTTGGGTAGAGGAGAGCTTAAAGCAAAACTAAAAGTAACTGCTCACAAATTTACAGCATCAGCAATAGCAGCTATCGAAGCAGCTGGAGGTGAAGCCGTAACTTTATAAAATCTTTCCATATATGAAAAAGTTTTTTGAAACAATAGCAAATATTTGGAATATCGAGGAACTTAGGAATAAAGTTTTATTCACTATAGGTTTGTTGCTTGTGTACCGTTTTGGTGCACAAGTAACACTACCAGGTATTGATGCTACTAAATTACAAGCTTTGACAGACCAAACTGATCAGGGTATTGGATGGTTGATCAACGTGTTTACTGGAGGTGCGTTTTCACAAGCTTCTGTTTTTGCGTTGGGGATCATGCCTTATATCTCTGCATCTATTGTTGTTCAGTTAATGGGTATTGCTGTACCTTATCTACAAAAACTTCAAAACGATGGTGAAAGCGGTAGAAAGAAAATGAATCAAATTACCAGATGGTTAACCGTTGCTATTACTTTGGTTCAAGGTCCAGGTTATATCTATAACTTGCAACAACAATTGCCTTCAGATGCATTTCTTTTAGGCTTCAGTTCTTTCTCTTTCTTGTTCTCATCTGTTTTGATTCTAACTACTGGAACTATTTTTGCTATGTGGTTAGGAGAAAAGATAACTGATAAAGGTATTGGGAACGGAATATCTCTATTGATTATGATTGGTATCATCGCTAACTTACCTATGGCATTCATGCAAGAAACACAATCTCGTATGGCAGTAGGTGGAGGAGGATTGATGATGATCATTTTTGAATTGATTATTTGGTTGTTAATCATTATTGCTTGTATATTGTTGACCATGGCTGTTCGAAAAATTCCAGTACAATACGCAAGAAGAAGTGTTGCTGGAGAATATGATGCTACTGCAGTTTCTGGAAACCGTCAATGGATTCCTTTGAAACTAAATGCTTCAGGTGTAATGCCTATTATCTTCGCGCAAGCAATCATGTTCATACCTCCTGTGATTGCTGGATTATCTTCGTCTGACGGAGCCCAAACCATCACAAATACATTCAATGATATATTTGGTTTAGAGTATAATTTAGTTTTTGCGTTGTTAATAATAATTTTTTCGTACTTTTACACCGCAATTACGGTACCAACAAATAAAATGGCAGACGACCTAAAGAGAAGTGGTGGTTTTATTCCGGGAATTAAACCTGGTCAAGACACTGCAAACTTCTTAGATAGAGTAATGTCATTGATAACATTTCCAGGATCTTTGATACTTGCATTAATCGCAGTTTTACCTGCAATGGCAGTGTCTTTCTTAGACGTATCACAAGGTTGGGCAATGTTTTATGGAGGTACTTCTTTATTGATTTTAGTTAGTGTTGCTATTGATACAATCCAACAAGTGAATTCTTATTTGTTGAACAAGCAATACGACGGATTGATGAAGAGTGGTAAAAAAAGAAAAGCAATCGCTTAATAAAATATGGCTAAACAATCAGCAATAGAACAAGACGGAACCATTATAGAGGCGTTGTCCAATGCAATGTTCCGTGTAGAATTAGAAAACGGACACATCGTGATCGCACATATTTCAGGTAAGATGCGTATGCATTATATCAAATTATTACCAGGTGATAAAGTGAAACTTGAAATGAGCCCTTACGATTTGACCAAAGCAAGAATTACTTATAGATATTAAAGCTGTTAAAATGAAAGTAAGAGCATCAGTAAAAAAAAGAAGTGCAGACTGTATTGTTGTGCGCAGAAAAGGTAGATTATACGTTATTAATAAAAAGAATCCTAGATTTAAACAAAGACAAGGATAATTATGGCAAGAATCGCAGGGGTAGATATACCTAAAAATAAAAGAGGAATTATTGCTTTGACCTATATCTTCGGTATCGGATCAAGCAGAGCAAAAGAGGTTTTAGCAACAGCAAATGTTGACGAAAACAAGAAAGTTTTAGAATGGAACGATGATGAAATCGGAGCTATTCGTCAAGCTGTCTCTCACTACAAAATTGAAGGTGAGTTGCGTTCAGAAGTTTCATTAAACATTAAACGTTTAATGGACATCGGATGTCAAAGAGGTATTCGTCATAGAGCTGGTCTTCCGTTAAGAGGACAAAGAACTAAAAATAACTCTAGAACAAGAAAAGGTAAAAGAAAAACTGTTGCTAACAAGAAAAAAGCAACTAAATAATAAGTAGTATGGCTAAAGCAAGCGCAAAAAAACGTAAAGTTATAGTAGAGGCTACAGGTGAAGCTCATATCAGTGCAACATTTAATAACATCATCATCTCTTTAACAAACAAAAAGGGTGAAGTTATTTCATGGTCATCAGCTGGAAAAATGGGATTCCGTGGTTCAAAAAAGAACACGCCTTATGCAGCTCAGATGGCAGCAGAAGATTGTACAAAAACAGCTTTGGATGCAGGACTTAAAAAAGTAAAAGTTTTCGTTAAAGGACCTGGAAACGGTAGAGAATCTGCGATTCGTTCTATCCACAACTCTGGTATCGAAGTTACAGAAATCATCGATATCACTCCAATTCCTCATAACGGATGTCGTCCTCCAAAAAGAAGAAGAGTTTAATTATTTTATTTTATAGTATAACCAAGGTAGGAGAAGTATTATCGAAGGATGACCTGAATTCATAATCCCTACCTTATTTAATTTTTTAAAAATGGCAAGATATACTGGTCCAAGTACTAAAATTGCACGTAAATTCGGTGAAGCAATTTTCGGAGAAGATAAAGCTTTCGAAAAAAGAAACTATCCTCCGGGTCAACATGGTTTAGCGAAAAGAAGAGGAAAAAAATCTGAGTACGCTATTCAGTTGATGGAAAAACAAAAAGCTAAGTACACATACGGTATCTTAGAAAAACAATTCCGCAACATGTTTAAAAAAGCATCTGCTGCTCGTGGAGTTACAGGTGAAATTTTAATCCAATTATGTGAGTCTAGATTAGACAACGTAGTATATAGAATGGGTATCGCTCCTTCTCGTCGTGCTGCACGTCAAATCGTTTCACACAGACACATCACTGTAAATGGTGAGATTGTAAACATACCTTCTTATCAATTAAAAGCTGGTGACAAAGTAGCTGTTCGTGAGAAATCTAAATCTTTAGAAGCTATTGAACGTTCATTGGCTGGTTCGAGTGCTGTTTATGAGTGGATTACATGGAATAATGAAACTAAAGAAGGAACTTTTGTAAGCGTTCCTGCTAGAATTCAAATTCCAGAAAACATCAGAGAACAGTTAATCGTAGAGTTGTACAACAAATAATAAAAGACTTTCAGTCGAAATCACTATGGCAATATTTATTTTTCAAAAGCCCGATAAAGTTATCATGATTGATTCAACCGATTCAAAAGGAAAATTTGAATTTCGTCCTTTAGAACCTGGTTATGGATTGACAATCGGTAATGCATTAAGAAGAGTACTTCTTTCATCATTAGAAGGATACGCAATCACTTCAGTACGCATCGAAGGCGTTGAACATGAGTTTTCTACTATTGCCGGTGTTGTTGAAGATATAACAGAAATTATCCTTAACTTGAAACAAGTACGTTTTAAACGTCAAATTGAAGATATCGATAATGAAACTGTTAGTATTTCATTTACTGGTAAAGAACAATTAACAGCTGGCGATTTCCAAAAATTTATTTCCGGATTTCAGGTGTTAAACCCTGATTTGGTTATTATGAATATGGAACCTTCTGTCACTATCAATATGGAATTGACTATTGAAAAGGGTAGAGGATATGTACCAGCTGAAGAAAACAAACGTCCCAATGCACCTATTGGAACCATTTTTACAGACTCTATTTATACACCTGTTAAAAATGTGAAATACGCTGTTGAGAACTATCGTGTTGAACAAAAAACCGACTACGAAAAGTTGGTTTTCGATATCGTAACAGACGGATCCATTCATCCTAAAGATGCTCTAACCGAGGCTGCTAAAACACTGATTCATCATTTCATGTTGTTTTCAGACGAAAGAATTACTTTGGAGGCAGACGAAATCGCTCAATCTGATACTTATGACGAAGAATCACTTCACATGAGACAGCTTCTAAAAACTAAATTGGTAGATTTAGATCTTTCAGTAAGAGCATTGAATTGTTTGAAAGCGGCTGAAGTAGAAACATTAGGCGATTTAGTTACTTATAACAAAAGCGATTTAATGAAATTTAGAAACTTCGGAAAGAAATCTTTGACAGAGCTAGAAGAATTAGTTAGCAGTAAAGGTTTGACTTTCGGAATGGATCTTGTAAAATACAAATTAGATAAAGAATAAATTGCTTCATATTTTGCGCTCCCAAACGGGATTGATGCAAGATGAAGTTTAAAAAACAACGTCATGAGACACGGAAAAAAAGTTAATCACTTAGGAAGACAAGTTGGACATAGAAAAGCTATGTTGGCCAATATGGCTTGTTCTTTAATCGAACACAAGAGAATCAATACTACTGTTGCTAAAGCTAAAGCTTTGAAGCAATTTATTGAGCCGTTGATTACAAAATCAAAAACTGATGATACACACAATCGTCGTATCGTGTTTACTTATTTAAGAAGTAAATATGCAGTAGCTGAATTGTTTAGAGATGTAGCTCAAAAAGTAGGTGATCGTCCAGGTGGATATACTCGTATTATTAAATTAGGAAATCGTTTAGGAGATAACGCTGAAATGGCGATGATTGAATTGGTAGATTTCAACGAGTTGTACAACGCAGGTGCAAAAGTGGTTAAGAAAGCTTCAACGAGAAGAGGTAGAAAAAAAGCTACTGCTTCAACTGAAGAAACTCCAGTTGCTGAAGCAGCTGTTGAAACCCCTGAAGCTCCAGAAACTTCAACTGAGAAGAAAGAGAGCAATGAATAATTCGTTTTCTTTATTATCATAATTTAAAAAGGACAAACTGTTTTTGAGTTTGTCCTTTTTTTATTCAATAAAAATAAATTTTTTTTAGTATTTTTGCACCACAATTTTATTACGATGAAATATACAGAGAGAGATAATGCAATCGTCTTGTTAAGTGACGGTACCGTTTTTCACGGAAAGTCTGCCGGTATCAAAGGAACTACTACCGGAGAAATTTGTTTTAATACCGGAGCTACTGGTTATCAAGAAGTATTCACAGATCCTTCTTATTTTGGCCAAATCATGTTGTCTGCCGGAGCTCATATAGGTAATTATGGCGTACACACCGATGAAGTGGATTCAGATGATATACAAATTGCAGGTTTAGTTTGTAAAAATTTTAGCTTCACGCATTCAAGACCATCTGCATCGGGATCTTTGTATGATTTCTTTGCATCTAAAAACTTAGTTGTTGTTACAGATGTAGATACTCGTGCTCTGATTGGTTATATTAGAGATAATGGAGCCATGAATGCTGTTATTTCTACAGATGGTAAATCTATCGAAGAATTGAAACAGATTTTAGCTGCTGTTCCTAATATGGAAGGTTATGAGTTGGCTTCAAAAGTATCTACCAAAGAACCTTATTTTTATGGAAATGAAAATGCAAGCTATAGAATCGCAGCCTTAGATTTTGGAATTAAGACCAATATACTTCGTTGTCTAGATGAGCGTGATTGTTATATAAAGGTTTTTCCATACAACACAACTAAAGAGGAATTAGACGCCTTTAATCCAGATGCTTATTTCTTGTCTAATGGACCAGGAGATCCACAGCCATTAAATAACGTAATTGAAGAAGTAAAAAAAATTGTGAAAGACGGTAAACCTGTTTTTGGTATTTGTCTTGGTCATCAATTGATAGCACTTTCGCAAGGGATTAACAGTTATAAGATGTTTAATGGACACAGAGGTATCAATCATCCAGTGATGAATATCTTGAGTGGTAAAGGTGAAATAACCTCTCAAAACCATGGTTTCGCTATCGTAAGAGAAGAGGTTGAGAATCATCCTGAAGTAGAATTGACACATTATCATCTTAATGACAATACTGTTGCAGGTATTCGTTTAAAAGATGCTCCAGTTTTTTCTGTACAATATCATCCTGAATCAAGTCCAGGACCAAATGATTCAAAGTATCTATTTGATCAGTTTATAGATTACATCAAAGAAAATAAAAATCAATAAAAAATAAACCCTTTTAGTTTTTCTAAAAGGGTTTATTTTTATTTCAATTCAAAACTTATACTGACATTGGTTGAAATTTCAATTTCACCTATCGCCAAGGTTTGTTCTTGCATGAGTGAATCTGCTTCTAAGCTAGCGGCCTTCATACTGTATACTCTAGGCTGAATGATAGAAGATTGATCGCTAATTAAGATCGCTTTTCCAATACTTTGATTTAATGCACCTGCATAATCTTCTGCTTTTTTCTTAGCGTCTAATACGGCTTTTGCTCTAATTTCAGATGCATACTTTTCTGTTTCTGTCGATTTGAACTCAACACCTTGAATGTTATTTGCGCCAACTTGTATCAAATCGCTCATAATTTTTTCGTAATTGTTCAAATTACGTAAAGTGATACTGATGGTTTGATTAGCAACAAAATAGTCGATTTTTTCTTGATAATCTCTCGATTTGTATAGATGAACTCGTTGTGTTTGAAAGTCTTTATCTTCAATTTTACTCTCTTTAATGATTTGAATCATTTTCGCAATGATTTTATCATTTTCTTTTTTTGCTTTTGTAGCATCGACGTCTTTAATTTCTACTCCAATTGAAATTTGAGCGTAATCTGGTTTGATTTTCATAGAACCTTCTCCGCTCACTTGAACCTGTGGAGTCACTTGATTGCTTTGTGCCATACCTGTGAATGTTAATAAAATCATTGGTAATAAATACAAAATCTTTTTCATGCTGTTTAGATTTTTTGGGTTAACGTTGCAGCCATTTATAATGTTTTTCAATGGCTTTTATCATTTCACCTGCAATATCCTTGCCAGTTGCACCTTCAATTCCCTCTAATCCAGGAGAAGAATTTACTTCTAAAAGCAAAGGTCCTTTGGCTGAGCGAATTATATCTACACCAGCAACTTTTAAATTCATGGCTTTTGTTGCTTTAATTGCAATTCTTTTCTCGGCAGCGGTTACTTTTACAACAGAAGCTTTTCCACCTAAATGTATATTGGCGCGAAATTCTCCAGGTAACGCTTCTCTTTGCATGGCTGCAACAACTTTTCCGTCTACGACAAATAAACGTAAATCTTTACCGTTGGCTTCTTTAATAAATTCTTGAACAAGAATGTTGGCATTCAAGCTTTTAAAAGCATTAATTACTGATTCTGCAGCTTTTTTAGTTTCGGCTAAAACCACACCTTTTCCTTGGGTTCCTTCTAATAGTTTAATAATCAAAGGAGACCCCCCTACCATATTGATTAAATCATTGGTGTCTAGTGGAGAGTTAGCAAATCCGGTTGTTGGGATATCCACTCCGTGGCTTAATAATAATTGCAAAGAAAAAAGCTTATCACGTGATTGTGTAATAGAAGCAGCATTATTTAAACTATATACTTTTAATGATTCAAATTGGCGAATGAGTGAGCAACCATAATAGGTCATACTCGGTCTAATTCTTGGGATAATGGCATCAAAATCATTTAGAATTTTTCCGCCTCTGTAATGAATCTCTGGTTGTAATGCATCCAGCTTCATGTAACAGTGTTTTAAATTCAAAAAATGCATTTCGTGACCACGCAACTCTCCTGCTTCCATGATGCGGATATTGGAATACAAATCCGGGTTGCTGGCTAATAATCCGATACGTAATCCTTTTTTTTCGTTCCCATTTGAGGCATAATACTCTTTTAGTTTTTCAGGAGTTACGATACCAAATTTAAAATGTTCATCGGGATCGACTATCAATCTACCTGTCATAGCTTCTCTACCCAAAAGCATTCTATATCCCATAGAATCGCGGTTGGTGAGCGTGAGCTCTATTGTCCATTTATGATCTCCTAACGAAATTTCAGTGTTGATGACGTATCTACTTTCACGTGTTCCAGTAGAACTTTTGATAATGCGGCGGTCGATAACTTTAGCTTCGCAGCTAATAGCGCTTTTTCCAGTTCTTTGAATGGGATGAATGTTAAATTTCACCCAAGTTTCTCCGTCTTTTTCAAACGGAGTGATTTGTTCGGCATGCAAAGCAGATGTTTTGGCTCCTGAATCTACGCGTACCTTTATCGCAGGTACTTTTAATTGAGGCAATGAACACCATTCCTCACTTCCGACAATAACTTTCTGAATCATAAAATATCAAACATTTTTTCAAGGTCTAAATTAGATAAAAATTTGATAGATTATGGATGTTATGTTAAATAAAACATGATTTTATTGTTAGCACAGTCAAATTAAAACTGGTTTTAGCTGTAAGGTGTTGATACTAAGTGATTATGGAGTGTTTTTGATTTCTTTTTGATTTAAAGCTATTGTTAGAAACTTAGAATTTTTCTCTACTTAACATAAAAAAAAGCTGTCCGAAATTTATTGGACAGCTTTTTTTAGGTTTAAATCAGTTGAGAATTACAGTTTTTGAATCCCCATATTCCAAAGTGTAAATGCTTGTATGTCTGCATTTTCATTAATGATTTGTTCCATTGATTTTCCAGCGCCATGTCCAGCGTTCACATCAATACGAATCAACATAGGATTGTTTCCTTCATTTTTGTCTTGTAGTTCCGCTGCAAATTTAAAGCTGTGTGCTGGCACAACACGGTCGTCGTGATCACCTGTAGTAATCATTGTAGCCGGATATGAAACTCCTGCTTTTACATTATGAACAGGAGAATAGCCTTTTAAATACTCAAACATTTCTTTAGAGTCTTCGGCTGTTCCGTAGTCATATGCCCAACCAGCACCAGCTGTGAAGGTGTGATATCTTAGCATATCTAATACACCAACTGCTGGCAAAGCTACTTGCATTAATTCAGGGCGTTGGGTCATGGTAGCACCTACCAATAAACCTCCATTTGATCCGCCTCTAATGGCTAATTTTTCAGAAGAAGTGTATTTATTATCAATCAGATATTGTGCTGCGGCTATAAAATCGTCAAAAACGTTTTGTTTTTGCAATTGAGTTCCTGCTATATGCCATTTTTTACCGTATTCTCCACCACCTCTTAAATTAGGAACTGCATAAATTCCTCCATTTTCCAGCCAAACTGCATTTGCAATACTGAAAGTAGGTGTCAATGAAACATTAAAACCGCCGTATGCATAAAGCATAGTTGGGTTATTTCCATCTAATTTTGTTCCTTTTTTATAAGTAATCATCATTGGTACACGTGTACCGTCTTTAGATTCATAAAAAACTTGTTTAGATTCGTAATCGTCTGGATTGAACTTTACTTTTGGTTGTTGGTAAATTTCTGAAGCGCCGGTAGTAATGTCCATTTTATAAATAGAACCAGGAGTTACATAATTGGTGAAAGAGAAATAAAGTTCTTTTGCATCATTTTTATCACCAAAGCCAGAAGCTGTCCCTAAACCAGGTAATTCAATTTCTCGAACTTTAGAACCATTATATTCGTATTGTTCTACAACAGAAACAGCATCTTTCATGTAATGTGCAAAGAAATAACCTCCAGCTTTAGATAAGCTTAATACGTTTTCTGTTTCGGAAATTACGTCCTTCCAACTGTCTCTGTTACTTACAGAGCTAGCTTCAACAACCATCAATTTTTTGTTGGGTGCGTTAAAGTTGGTTACGATATACAGCTTTCCGTCTTTTGAGTCTATGATGGAATAATCGTTTTCAAAACCTGTAACAATGGTTTGGATTGAACCGTTTGGATTGTTTAAATCTTGTAAGTACAACTCATTTCCAGAAGTTGCATTTGCAGCTGTGATAACTAAATAATTTTGGTCATCAGTTACATATCCACCCACGTAACGACGTTTTGTTTTGTCTCCAAAAACTACTCTGTCTTGAGTTTGTGGTGTGTTCAGTTTGTGATAGTATAATTTATGTTCGTCTGTTTTTGCAGATAATTCAGAACCATCGGGTTTATCGTAGCTTGAATAGTAAAAACCTTCATTTTTGTACCATGATAGTCCAGAAAACTTCACGTCTATCAAAGTGTCACCGATTACTGTTTTGTCTTCAGCATTTAGTACGATCACTTTTCTCCAATCGCTTCCTCCTTCAGATATTGCATACGCTACTAAACTGCCATCTTCAGTAAATGATACACTTGCTAGAGATGTAGTGCCATCTTTTGAAAAAGTATTCGGATCTAGGAAAATTTCTTCTTTCCCATCGCTGCCTTTACGATATAAAACGGATTGGTTTTGTAAACCATCGTTTTTATAATAATAAGTGTAGTTGCCTTCAACAAAAGGAGCCCCTATTTTTTCGTAATTCCAACGGTCTTCTAATTGTTTTCTTAGTTGCTCGCGGTAAGGAATTTGATCCAAATAAGCAAAAGTGACTTCATTTTGAGTCGTAACCCAACCAGCTGTTTCTTCAGAACGGTCGTCTTCTAACCAACGATAATAGTCGTTTATGTTTTCTCCGAAATAAGTGTCAACAACAGTGTCTTTTCTTGTTTCTGGATATATCAAAGTTTTGTCTGTATCAGACTTTTCTGTTTTATTGCACGACACAATAAGTGCCGCAATAAAAATAGAACTTACTAATTTTTTCATTTCTCTTTTACTTTATAATATAAACTTTGCAAAATAAAAAAACTTGCCGAAATGGGCAAGTTTTTGTAGTTTAATTATTGTATTGAAATATCAATGTCGCACCGTAGTCAGTTTCAGCTTGAATCGGGAAGTTGCCTGAGTTGTATTGATATTCAATATTAACTTCTTCGTTGTCTTCAGGGAATTCTTCGTCTGAGTAGGTCATTTTTACAGGATTGTTTACGTGAAACGTACCTTGATATAAGAAATATTCAAATACCCATTGAGGTGTTTTGCTGTTTTTGAAAGCGCCGTTTTTATTGTCATATACGAACGTTGCTGTCTCTTCATCTCCTACGTACTTGATCATATTGCCTTTAGTATCATAGGTATATGTGTAATATTCATCAGCAAGCAATTGACCTTTATCGTTGATTTTAATGATTTCAGTATTATTGTTAGTTTGCCCATTCCAAGAAGATTCTTTATTTACAGTAATAGTATTACCGTTTTTCTCAAAGGTAAAAATAGTTGAATTCGTGTTTTCGTTGCCGTTAGAGATATATTTGTTGTTATCTGTAACTTTAACTAATTCACTGCCATTGTATTCTAAATTTACAGTCCACATAGATGAATAATCACCGTCTTCATTATATTCCTCAACAAATTTTATCAGACGGTTTTCGTTGTCATATGTATAATCTGTAGTGGTATTAGAATCATCTTCATTCAACATGATTTTTGTTGGTAAGATACCTACTTCTTCTTGTTGATTGTCATCATCATTTTTATCACATGAAGTGAATGTAAGGCTGCCCAAAATGAACGCCGATAGAAAAATCTTTTTCATAATTTAATAATGTAAAATTAAAACGCCGTAAATGTAGGCTAATTTTATTCAACTTTTTGTTAAATGAAAAAAAAATTAATCTTCTGCTTCTGGGTAGAAAATATTGATGGTTTTATAATGTTCAGATAGATTTCCGCGTATATCAGAAGCGGTTATTTTTATTAAGTATTCACCTTCTTGATAGTCTTCCACTGCTGTTTTTGAAGGTAGTACTATTGTTCTTACTTCTTCTAATTGAGTGAAGTATCCTTGGAATTCAATAGTGTTTTCAAACATATAACTTTTATTGGTATAGTCTTTTGCATAAACTTCATACCGATAAGCATCCATACCAACTTGATCTTTAAATAGAAAATACATGACCAAATCTTCACCAAATTTAAATTCCTGATTGTCTTCGATGTTTAAAATCTGGATTTCGGGTCCCACAGTGTCAACATCTTCATTCTCACAGCTTGTTAAAGTAAAAGCTGTTAAAAACATTACGAAAAATACTCTGATTAACTTCATAGCTTAATAATTTATTAAAGCAAAGATACAATAAAATAGTTTCGATATTAATGAAAAATCCCCCTGATAGGTATTTAATCACAGGGGGAATTTTGATTATAATATGATTTAAAGTGTGTTAATTACTCAAAGGCAACAACATTTTCTTCGTGTTCAATAATCTTTTCTACATATTTTTTAAATTCAGGATATTCATTTACTGTAATATCATCAAAAGGGATATTAACTTCTCTTACAACTTTTAGTGAATGATCGTTAATGAGTTCATAACTAATTTTGTAGCTGTGTTCTTTGTACGAGAAATTTTGATTTTCAGGTATTTCAGAAAAGCTGCTTTCTTCATCAATATTTAATATTGTTTCTGAGTAATAATTGTTTGCATCTTCGTAAAAAGGATAGAAGATAGGATACTTTCTTTGCTCCAAGGCAACAATTCCTCTTGTATATGGATTTACAATTGAGGGGATTGTTGTGAAACGCATTTTCCCAATTCTTTGTAAACGCTCATTAATGTCGAAATCTACTGAAAATGAAATAGACGATCCGTATTTTTCGTTTTCATTAAGTTTTACATCATTGATTTTTACAGTTTTGTTTAATCGATAATTATAGATTTTTTCTAATTCATTAGAACGGATGTCGTCTGAAGTTGAAGGCGAAAACAGGTTGTTGTAATAAGATTTTACATTTCCTTCTAGCACTATAGTATTTTTGGTTTTCTTGAAATCTTGTGTAACATCTATCGTTGAATATTGCTTCACTCGACTCTGTGTTGTATTTTCAAAAGGAATTTCAATTAATTGACTGTTTGCATTTTTTTGTCTATCAAACGAAACAACCAATGCATTGGCTTTGTACAAACTTGTTGGCATGGAATTAAAAGGCGCGTAATTATCGGTGAGTTCCAAGAAATGTTCTTTACCGTCTAGTTTCGCTTTTGCAATACAGTGATTAAATCCAATATTTGGTAATGGGTTTCCTTTTCTACCGTTGTCGTTCGTTAAAACCAAAACCAACTCTGAGTTAAGACCCGCATGAGTAGCTAAAGTTACAAATAAGGCCGATAAATCCTTGCAATCGCCCAATTTTGTAGTAATTGTTTTGGAAGGTTTCTGAGGGACATAACCACTTTGTCTAAAATCTAAAAAGCTATAAGTAATATTGTCTTGGATGAAGGCATATATCTTTTCTGCTTTTTCTACGTCAGATAATTTGTCAACTCCTGTAGGGAAAATTTGGTTAAAAGTATCAGTTGTTACTTTATCCATTTCTAGGTTTTTTTGAACCAAATCTGCGTACCAATTAGCGATATCAGCCCAAGAATTAATAGAACTAACGTGTAATGCTTCGGCGGTATCGGTTAAACTAGGTGCATGATCTTCATAAATAGCAACAGCTTCTACTTTCTCTGCTCTCCATTCGGTGTATTTCTTATCACCGATTGTTCGTGTACTTGATTTGATTTCTCCGTTAACGTTTTCTGATTTGAAAGTTTTGTCTTGTGGATAAATTATTCCATAGCGAGATAATTCTACAGGATAATAGGTTCTAAAGGGATAGCTTAAGGTGATGTCTTTAAAAAATCGTCCTACAGAATTTTCAAATCCCTGGTATTTAACTAAAACCACGTCGCCAGGTTTCAAGTTTGTAAAGACTAAGTTGCCACCGTTTCTTTCAGCAGGAACAATCGAACCATCGGGTTTAATGATTTCCGATTTTAAAATGTTGGTTCCGTATCCACTAATTTCGTATTCTTTTAAATGTTCAACTCCCGTATCTGAAGTGATTTCATAAATGTAGGTAAAGTCGTATTTCTGTCCACCTTCAGGGAAAACATTCACAATACATTCGTCCAACAAAATAATCACACCGTAATCGGTTTTCATAGTAGAATTTCTGTTGTTGGAAATGTAGTCGTATAAATCGGCAGTAATTACTTCTTCGCTTTCATCTTTTCGATTAGTGATATCATAGAGTCTTTTGCGTAAAGAGGTGTTCCCGGTGTGGTGACTTAAGGATTGTTTGAATAATTTTTCAGCCTTTTTAGTATCTTTCAGGTTGTTGTAAGCCTTTCCTTGTTCTTCCATTAATACAAAAGAATAAGGGAAGTTTTGTAACCCTTTTTCGGTAATTGCCACTACTTGTTGATATTCTTTTTCCTCGTATAGATAATTGATATATCCTCGAGACATATTATAAAAGTACGGATGATTTTTTGAGCGATCTTCTAGAAGTTTTGCTCTTTGTTCTTTTTTTCCGCTTAAGTTGTAATGTCTAATTAATTCGCTAATAACATCTTCATTATATGTTTTCTTATGTCTTTCTTCTAAGAAAGCGATTGTCTTTTCGCGATCGTTAGTTAATCTAAAAAGTACAGAAGCATAAGCATTTAATATACTTTCTGTATTAGCAGTAACTTTTACAAGTTCTTGATAAGTTTTCAATGCTCTTTCCTTATCCATTTGTCTGCTTGCGATAAAAAAATCGATTAAATGATGAATATATAAGTGATCAGTTTTTAAAGCCTCTTCACTTATTTTTTCAAGATCAGCAATTGTTTTCGAATTCATTACATCAGAATCGTCAATCATACGAATCGTATTGTAGTAATATTCCTTATCAGTGGCAGCAATATTTTCATACAATTCTTTCGCTCTTTGTGATTCACCTTTCTTTTCGAACAGACTGGCCATGAACATTCTCAGCATGGAGCTGTTTGGATATTTTTGATAAAGTTTCTTTAAGGTTTTTTCGGCTTGCTCGTGTTTGCCATTGTTTAGATATGCTTTAAATAAATTGATCGTGTACAATGGGTTTTCTGGTTCTTCTTTTAAAAGTTGTGTGAAGTAGTTTTCAAAAAACGGAGCCTTAACTTCGGGATTAATTTCTGCTAAACTTCCTTTTTCGTATGCTTGAAACTGATCGTGATAGGTTAGGTTGTTAATCGTATGATAATCTTGGTCGGTAATAGAAACAAAAAAGTAATCATTATTGCGACCAGTAGATGATTTCACTAATAAACGATTAGTACCTTTTTTTAGATTCAATGCAACTCTATATGCATTTAAATCACTGAATGAAATTTGATTATCTCGGTAAATTTCTACATCGTTTAGAAATAATTTAACTGAAGAGCTCGCTCCTAGATTCAAGTAAACTCTTTGGTTTTCTGGTGATTCAATAAAGGTTTGTGCGTAAATAATTCCAGATCCATATTCTTGCTCGTTAGAATAAAAGTGATAACCGCCACTGTCTTGTTTATCTACAGGATTATACCAGCCAACTTTACCATTACTTGCGGCTTCAAAAAGTTTATCGTTTTTTGCATATGTTTCTGGTTCAAATGCAGTTTCTAATCCACTGTCATTCAAATTTTCAAAAACGCCACAAAACTGCCAATCAGTAATGGCGTTTATTTCTTTAGATAAGTTGGTAAGTCCGTTTTGATTTCTCCTTTTTTTATCGGCTAAGTATTTGTGATATAATACGATTAGGTCGTTTCCTAAAATCTCATCATTAGTAAAATGATCAATTTTGCTAAACGAGTAGTCATTATATCCCGAACTATTTATGTCACCTAAAAGCTGATTATCGTACCAATTGGAATACAAGTAATATTTAGCTTCGTCATAAGTAATAAACTGACGAACAAATGAGTCGTCCTGAAAAAGTATTCCTTCTTGGTTTTCTAAGTAAGCATTCAACAGCAGAATTTCAATACTTTTATCGATGTCTTTCTGCAGATGTTTTTTAAAAGTTTCTCTTGCTTGATTTCTTTCGTTTGATAGTAGTTGATTCCATGCTTCATCAATTTTTTGTTTATTCTGAGCGAAGGAGACCAACGACAATAAAGTTAAGACTACACAAAAAAAAGAGGATCTTCTTTTTGACTTCCTAGAGTTTTTGATCATTTTTAGTTTTTTTTAAGATTTTTAGTTTTAGATTGGAGACCTATTAAATGTAATGTGTTTTTTTACAAAACATCAAAAGGTTCATAGCTTTAAGTGGGTAAATATACATATAATATTTTGAAAAAAAAGAAGACGCTATTATTAAGCGTCTTCTTATATAAAAATCTATTAGATTTTAATGATCGTGTTCGTGTCCGATATAAACTTCAGTAAATTGTTGGTTTTGATTTCCAAAAGTGTCTAAAACCGTGATCCCAACATGATAATGTCCTTCTTTTGCATTTTCTGGAACATCAATTGTTTCTTCTGCACTGAAAGTTTTAGATTGTCCAGGAACTTCTTCAGTTACATCAAAAACAAATTCTTCTGCAAAAGCTTTTTTGTGTTCATGTCCGTCATCAGCATAATGTACTTCAATTTTATAGCTTGCCAATCCTGAATCATCTGAAATATTTGCTTTGAAGAAAAAACTGTTTCCTGGTTCTATTTCAGCATGTGATGCTGGCGAAATAATCTCGATGTTAGGTTTAGTAACATCTATGTTGTTATTATCGTCGTCTGAACATGATGTGGCAGTAAACGCTCCAATTACTGCAAAACTTAATAATACTATTTTTTTCATTTTCTTTTAATTTAAAAAGGTATTGTTATAAAAATTTGAAAGCTTCTTCCAAACTCTGGAATGCCCAAAGGACGGTAGAAACCGTTGTGATGATAGTAAACTTTGTTAAAAACATTGTTTACCTGAAAACGAATTTGTGGTCTCCATTGGTTCCATTTAAATGTAGAGTTCCATTGTATATTCGCAATAGTATATCCAGGAGTTACATCCTCGTTTTGCGCAATACGATTTTGTTGTAACGCACCTTTTACACCAATTTGAATTTGATGGTTTTCCAGTAAATTCGTTTCATCAAATTGATAACGAACATTTAATTGTCCGTTTGCTGGAGTTGAAAATGGCAACGCATAATTCAACCCGTCTTCTCTAATTTGTTTATTATACAAATAGGCTGCTTGTGCTTGAATTGTAAATTTATTCCATTGGTAGGTGGCATCTAATTCTAGACCAGTCAATAAAGCTTTTGATTGGTCATATTGATAAACCTGACCGCCGTGTGGCAAAATGGAAAAGTTGCCAGAAGGTCTCAAGAAAATGTAATTAGAAAAGTAATACAGATAGACTCCGGCATCTATCTTGAAATTACTTTTATGATAATGATGATTTAAATCTACAGCCCAACCTTTTTCAACATTCAAATTCGGATTTCCTTGCTCGTGTCTGAAGGCTCCGTGATGGATTCCGTTAGAACTTAATTCCATGGCAGTTGGAAAACGGAAATTTGAAGCTATGGTGAGGTTACTGTCCCAATCTTCATTAATTTGATGAGAAATTCCTAATGCAATATTACCTTGAGAAAAATCTTTTGAAAGTGAAGTGCTTCGCTGTGCATTTTCTCGTGCAACACTTTCAGAATTTCCTCTGTTTGTTAAATAGTCATATAAAACGGAATCAAAATATCCGTCAACATTCAAAGCTGCTTTATCAAATCTTGCACCGATTTCCAAATTGGTTTTAGAGGTAACATGCCACAGATGTTTTCCAAAAACCCCAATATTCCAGCGGTCGTATGCAGGCATTAAATAACTGTAACCCGCAATTGCGTTGGTTTGGTATTGTTGTTGAAAACCAAAAGTAGAGGTATGATCTAAAAGCCAATCTTTTTCGTAGGTAAGTTCGGAATTTAAAGTGATCAGCTTAAAATCCAATTCTACATCGGGATTGATTTTTAGTGGCTCTTGATTGGAATAATGAGTATGAAAATAGCTCAATTCTTGTCGATGGTTTCTTTGAAAACCTAATCTGAAATTCCATTGGTCATGTATGTTTCTCCAACGAGCATGATAAGTAGCTTTGGTGTGCGCTACCTGTTGATAGGGCATTCCAATATTTCGGTCAGAACCATCAGGTTTGGCATTTTCTACCGAAGGTACTCCGTGTGCAGCAGCAAAAAATCCGGCTTTACTCTGAAATTGACTCACACTTAAAATACTCTGAAATTCGTCGGCGATATAACCCCATTGTCCGTATACAGAAAGTTCATTTCCTGCAGTGTTGGTCATGGTTCCATTCGTCAATGGAATTCTTGTTGAAAGATAGTTAATTTTATCTACAGGTACTTTAAAATCGGCATAGGAGGTATAAGACGTTTTGAACTTATAAAAATGATTTTTTTCTTTATAAGACAAATTCAACGCATTTGCCCACGATTTATTAACCGAATTAGCTGTGGTAATGTACTGTCCATTAAAGCCGTTTGCTGGAATAGTTTCATTGTTCACTTCAATAACACCTGCGATGGCGTCAGATCCGTGTGAAATAGTTCCTACTCCTTTAATAATTTCAACACTTTCTGTGGTCAAGGCATCCAGTTCCAATCCGTGATCGGCGCCCCATTGTTGTCCTTCTTGCTTGATTCCGTTTTCGGTAACAGCCATACGGGTAAAGCCAAGGCCGCGCATCATAGGTTTTGCTGTTTGCGAACCAATAGTTACAGCATCTAATCCTACTACATTTGCCAATGTTTTGGATAAACTTCCACTGTAATTTTGTTGAAGGTATCTTTGAGTTACTTTTTGCTGATTGGATGTTTTTTGCTGCGCAGTATGTATCACAATGGTTTCAAGGGTTTCTTCGTCGTTTAAAACAACCGAAATGGTTTTCGATTCATTTAAAACGATTTTTTCCTGATACAAAGCATATCCTTCAGACTGAATCTTTAAAAGATATTCACCTTGTTTCAAGTTAGAAAGTACAAAGTTTCCCTGAGAATCGGTTTGGGTACAAATACTGTTCAGATCAATATGACTATTTGTAATTTGTTCTCCATATATATTAGTCACGGTGCCATTCAGCTGAAACTGGCTCCAAGATATATAGGAATACAAACACAAAACAACCGTTAATAATAAACGCATTCTGAGTCTGTTTTTGTTGATAATTAGTTGATTGTTACTTGTTTTGGCTTAATAAACACAAAAAAGTACGAATAATTATTTAAACATAAACAGGAGGTGCGCGAAGAGAGAAGTAATTAAATGGTATCTCAACGAAATCAAAATGATAAATTGAGCCAGTTTTTAAGTAGATAATATCAGCGAAAAATTCAACAGAATCAAAAGACATTGTTGTGAATGGGCTGATATTAAAATGACAAATTTTACAATCATCAGCATGCTGATGAGTTGCTTTATCTTTATGAGAATGTAAGGTTTCAATCCCAAAGTGTTCTGTAAGCAAATGGGAGTAAATGTGCACCGATTGCGAAATAAAAGTTGCAACAATACACAAGCTAAAAATTAACGATATGAAACGCTTTTTTATACTCATAAGTGCAAAGATATAGAAAAATTTAGTTAGAGAAATGTTTTAACGTTTTTTTACTATTGAAAAGGAATGTTTTTTTCGAAATGATAAAAAATATTTGCTTGTTTTTCAGTTGTTTAAATGTTTTTTCTAAAATATTGTCGGATAAAGAACGCGTCGTTACAACCTTTTGTAGTTCTTTTGCGTCTATAATAAAAGAAACAAAAAGATAAGCTGTTGAGATCCTATTCATCCGATGTTCATTTAATTGAACAAGTTATAAATCATGACCGTTTAGCTCAAAAACATTTTTTTGAAAAATTCTCTCCAAAAATGTTGGGAACGTGCCGTCAATACATCCGCGATCTTCATGAAGCTGAAGACGTAATGTTGCACGCATTTATGAAAGTTTTTCAGAACATCGGACAATTTAAAAATGAAGGAAGTTTAGAAGGCTGGATTCGCAGAATTATGATTCGGGAATGTATTTCGTTTTTACGTCAGAAAAAGGAAGCGACGTTTATAGATGACATCAACCAAAACCATCTGAGGGTTTTGAGTACTGAACCAGATACTTCTGAAGATTATCAAGCATTTATTGATGCTTTACCCAAAGGATGCAGATATGTATTTATTCTAAATGTGATTGAAGGTTATAAACACCAGGAAATAGCTGAATTATTAAGCATTTCCGAAGGTACCTCAAAGTCGCAGTTGGCGTATGCTAAAAAACTATTGAAACAACAAATTGAACTCAAAAAGATAGAATGATGGAGGATTTTTATAAAGATATGAAAAAGCATTTTCAGGAACGTAAAATACAACCTTCTAAAAATGCGTGGGATAAAATGGTAGGTCTGTTGAACGAGCAACAAGCAAAAAGTAAAAAGTCGAATGCAATTTTTTACTTTTTATCTCTGGCGGCCTCTATCGCTTTGCTTTTCGGCATTTGGACGATTTTTAAAAAGTCTGATGTATTAATTCCCGAAACCAACTCTACAGAAATTTTTGTGGTAAATGAAGAACAAGAAATGGTGAAACCAATGAAACCAGAAAAACCAGAAAAACAGGAAGATATTAAAGAGAAAAAAGAAATCATAGCGCATCATGTGGTGAAAAAAAATGATTCAAAACATACAAATCAGCTGAAAATTATAGAAGAAGAGTATATCGTCTTAAACAGCGATGTTCCAAATGAAGAAATTGTTTCAATTCCTAAAAAAGAAGAAATTATTTCTGTTGATAAAATAAAAGAAGAACCGCTTTTGGCTGTGCAATCCAAGGTCGAAATCACTGTAAACCCACAACGTTTGCTGCAAAGTGCCGAAATCGAACGACAGATTGAAAACGCTACAACCGAAGTTCAAGTTTTTTGGAGAAAAGTAGCAGAAAAACACCAACTTGTACAAAGTCATTAATAATATAAAAATAATAAATCATGAAAAAGATAGTTTTAACCAGTGCTTTTTTATTATGCATTTATAGTATTCAGGCACAGGAATTTTTTAGCACTCAACGAGCGCCCGATACAGAAACTTCATTTACTAGAAAAGTCAACGATATTTCGTATGATATCGATGTGATCATAAAAACGAATAAAGACAAATTAAAAGAAGCTTTGAACGAAATTGAAAAACGCGTAGAAAGCAACGAACTCACTAAAGAAGAAGCCGACAAACTACGCAATGAAAAAGCAGAATATTATGCCTCGCAAATAGAAGAACAAACCAAGTTGCAGGAAGACCGCATTAAAAAACTCATCAACAATAAAATAGAAGACAATATTAATTTTAGTACCGATATGAGTGCTTATCAAAAAAAGTTGATCGAGAAAAAGGTATTGTTTATTGTAGATTATAATTTCGGTTCAAGTTTGATGTTTGTTGACGAGAAATCGAACCAAGATATTTATAACACCAAAAGTGTATTTTCATCATTTGGTGTTGGACTTGGTGCCAAGACAAGAATAGGAAAGGAAACTTCACGTATGTTTTGGAAATCAACTATTGATGTAATAGGACATACTTTTAAATTTAATGACAACAAAACTTTTGAAAATATAAACAATGAAACAGTATTGGTTGATATTGGATTTCCTGTAAAAAAATCATCTTTGTATATGGTAGAATTTAAGTTGTCTAATTATTTTGAGTATGATTTTTCGAAAAGAAAATTTGATGAGTTCGGAAATCCGATTATAAAATCACGTCAGTCGTTTTATATAGGAGCAGGTGGATTTATTGGACTAAATACAATCAGTCGCAATTTGGTATATGAACAAAATGGTGAAAAATATATAGAACAAACTGGCGCAAAGTTTAATTCTAATAAGTTCACTTATGGAATCGGTGCCTACATAGGTCATCAAAATTTTACTATTAGATGTACTTATAATATAAATCGCGTATTTAAAAGATCGTTTGCTGATCAAAATGTATTTAATATGAGTTTCGTTTACGAGTTATTGTGATGAGGTTAAGGATTAGAATTAATAATACAATTTCTAAATTTAATGAATCTGAGAGTTTATCAGTACTTTTGCCCAATCTGTAACGTTTTGTAAATACTGTTACTAATAAAAAAAAATATTCCATGAAAAAAATATTGACTTTTGCCTTAATGGTTTTCAGTCTGACCGTAAGTGCACAAGAAGGTGATTCCAAGTCCATTCTTGAAAAAAATGACGTAGTTAAAACTGCATACGAGAGTGCAAGTTTGAGTTTAAAGGAAAAAATTGAGATTGTGACTCAACAAGTTGAAGGCGGTTTTTTAACAGAAAGTGAAGCTTTAGTTGTTATTTCTCAAATGACAAGTTCTGAAAAACTTGAATTTGTTGAAAATAACGCCAGTGAGTTTGATACGGAATGGAAAAATGAAGAAAATCCATTTGAATTAGCAATGGGAGTAGAGATTGATACCGTAGTGAAATATCGAAGAACCTCTGGTGTTTATGTTTCCTTTGGCTTTGCAAACGTAGCTGTCGATGGTGCTTTTGCTAATTCAGAGTTTGGTTATTTGCGTTCCAATTCATTGGATTGGGGAATTGCTTTTCGGGCACCATTTAACCAAAATAGCAATAAATGGGGAATTCGTTACGGCTTGGGGTTTAAGATCAATAGTTTAGCTACAACGCAAAATAGAGAGTTTGCATTAAATGGCGATCAAACCGTTACAACCACTTCTAGTAAAGGCCTGAAAAACAACTCCGCCAGATTAAAAAATTCATATTTATACATTCCGATCTCTTTAGATTTTACTTCTTCAACCAAAGTCTACAATAAGGCTAATCGTAAGTTTATAAATAAGCAAGGTTTTAATTTCGGATTGGGAGGGTATATCGGTTATAATGTTGGTTCTCAACAAAATTTAAGATACGAGAATGTAGATAATTATGAAATCTTTGAACGACAAAAAGGTGATTGGAACGTGTCTAGTTTTCAATACGGCTTATCGGCCTATGCTGGATTTGATATCTTGAAATTAGTATTTAACTATGATTTAAATCCGATATTTAAAGATAATCCTACTCAGCAAAACTATTGGAGTTTAGGACTGCGTTTAGGATTGTAAATGAAGTTTTTACTTGCCAAGACTAAAATGTTGCTACTTTTTTAAAGTTAAATTTAATCTTTCTTTTTGTTAAAAAATGACAGTAAATTCATGTTTGAATGAATAAAAATACATAACTTTATAGAATAATTTAAAAATATACTATTATGAAAAAGAGTATTTTATTCTCAATTATGACTGCAGCAGCCTTTATTTCTTGTGAAAAAAAGGTTACAGTTACTCAGTCTCCAGCAGTTACAGACGAAACCAATGCGGTTGCTGTAAACTCTCAGGCAAACGATGAGTTGCCAGAGAATATTCGTGAATTTATTAATCAGCATTACAATCAACAGGACATTGCATCTTATGAAATTAAGACTATTCCTGTAAAGGGAAAAACTTACGAAGTGAAATTCAATCACGGTGCCGAGATTGACTTTGACGAAAGTGGTACTTGGCATGAGTGGAGCGATCCTAAAGGTCTTCCTGATGGAGTTTTACCAGAGAATATAAAAAGTTATATAGATCAACATTATGGAACTACTTTTGCTACTTCTATCGATATTGAAAAGAATGAAATAAAAGTAGATTTAGCTTCAGATATAGATTTGGAATTTGATACTAACGGTAATTTTATTCGTATAGATGGTTAATTCAATAGATTTAATAAGTAAAAAGAAGCTTTTCTTTTGAAAATTAATTAAAAAAAACCGTCAAGTGGATAAAAGTGCTTGACGGTTTCTATTTTTAAAATTATTCTTTTGTGCATCAGTGTTTACATGCAAAAGAATCAAATCAATATTCAATTTATACTAAAGCTTCTTTAATTCTTCTAAATGCTTCAGTAAGTAGTTCTTCACTAGTTGCGTAAGACATCCTGATACAATTTGGTGCTCCAAAAGCATCTCCGGTTACCGTTGCCACATTGGCTTCTTCTAAAAGATACATTGCTAAATCGTCTGCGTTGTTGATTGTTTTCCCACGTAATGTTTTCCCGAAATAATCAGATACATCTGGAAAAGCATAAAAAGCACCTTCCGGAAAATTAACTTTCATGCCAGGAATATCGTTAATTAAGTTAATAACTAAATCTCTTCGTTTGTGAAAGGCATCCACCATGTATTTGATTGCAGATGGCGAAGCTTCCAAAGCAGCAATTGTAGCTCTTTGTGAAATTGAGTTGGCTCCACTAGTTACTTGACCTTGTAATTTGGTGCAAGCTGTAGCTATTACGCTTGGTGCGCCAATATAACCAATTCTCCAGCCAGTCATTGCAAAAGCTTTAGCAACACCATTCACGGTAATGGTTCTTTCAAACATCCCAGGAATGGAAGCAAAACTACAAAAGTTTCCAGAAAAAGTGATGTGCTCATAAATTTCGTCAGAAACTACAAAAATCGAAGGGTGTTTAAGTAACACGTCTGCCAATGCAGTTAATTCTTCTCTACTGTAAACTGAACCCGAAGGATTACAAGGCGAACTGAACCACATCATTTTAGTTTTTGGTGTGATAGCGGCTTCAAGCTGTTCTGGTGTGATTTTGAAATCAGAAGTTACATCTGTAGAAACTTCAACAGGGACAGCGCCGGCCATTTTTACAATTTCGTAGTAACTTACCCAATAAGGTGCAGGTAATATAACCTCATCACCTTCGTTAAGCATTGCTTGTGCAACATTGTACAAAGATTGTTTGGCTCCGGTAGAAACTACGATGTTTGAAGGTTGGTAAGTAAGCCTATTGTCGCGTTGAAATTTATTGATAATGGCTTGTTTCAACTCAGGATATCCATCAACGGGAGGATATTTACTCCAATTTTCGTCGATAGCAGTTTTTGCGGCTTCTTTTATAAAGTCGGGAGTATTGAAATCAGGTTCACCAAGACTTAGACTTATAATGTCTATGCCCAAGGCTTTTAATTCACGTGCTTTTGCTGCCATTGCCAAAGTTTGTGATACAGACAGCTGATTGATTCTGTCCGATAAAATATTTATGGCCATCTTTTTCGTTTTAAAATCAATCAAAGTTACTTAAAGCCCTTTTGATATAAAAGTAAATCAGACAAAATTACTTATTTTTGTAAAAAATATTTTATGGAAGAAATTTTAAGGCAGTTTCCAAATTTAACTCCTACCCAAATAGAGCAGTTTGAGCGTTTGTATGATTTGTACCAAGATTGGAATTCTAAAATAAACGTTATTTCTAGAAAAGACATCGACGAGCTTTATACGAAACATGTTTTGCATTCACTGAGTATAGCGAAAGTAATGGAATTTCTACCAGAGGCTGATGTACTTGATGTAGGTACAGGTGGAGGTTTTCCTGCAATTCCATTGGCGATTATGTTTCCTGAAACAAATTTTTATGCCATTGATGTTATTGCAAAAAAAATACGAGTTGTTAACGAAGTTATAGCTTCTTTAGGGTTGAAAAACATTAAAGCAGAACAGAAAAGAGCTCAGTTGGTTACAGAAAAGTTTGATTTTATTGTAAGTAGAGCAGTCACAAACATGCCTGATTTTGTTTCATGGGTGAATACTCGCAGCAAGAAAAAGTCTGTTCATGCACTCGAAAACGGTATATTGTATTTAAAAGGTGGTGATTTAACCGAGGAATTGAAAGACTTCCCTAAAGCAACAATTTATCATATAAGCGATTTTTTCTCTGATGAGTTTTTTGAAACCAAGAAAGTGGTGCATTTGCCATTGAAATACAAAGGTTAATAAAAAGAAGTCGATACTCTAAAATATAAATCTTTGTAATTCATAAATTCTTCATAAGTCAAACCTAAAGAAATATTTCTAATGGGCAATCTATTGTTGAAATTCCAATTTTTTCCCATTCCAATTTTATAATTGATTTGATTTGCAAATACAGATGAAGATAAACTAACATTCATATTAGATTTTAAGAAGTATTTTGAAATAGATAAATGACCACCCGTTTGTGAATGATCATTAACTAAATAATCAATTCCTACACCTATTCCAAAATTGTTTACAGAATGTAAACTATATTTTATTTGATGATTTTGAAAATGATTATTCAACTGTTTTAAATTTAATTTTCGGTCTTGAAAATTATAAGAAATATTGTCGTTTAAGTTTGTTTTTTTATAAAAAATCCGATTTTTATAGGTTAACAGATTCAGATGATGGAATCCGTTAATATCAAAATTATACTGAATTACACCACCCAAATAGGCTTCTTTCTCACCTAAATAAAATGCGAAATATGAGGCGTGTAAACCTAATGGCAATTTAGCAGCTCCGCTATATCCTAAATCTAAAGAGTTTTTAAAATAAGTAACTGTATCTCCTTTGACCTGTCTTTTTTGTGAATATCCCGATTGGAATATCAAAAAAATAAATAGCAGAACTGTTTTTAATTGTTTCATACTTTTTGCGGGAGTATTTTGTTAACTATAAATCTCATTCAGAGCACTTTCTAATCCAGGGTACAGAAACGAATAACCTTTGTTTTCTAATTTGGAGGAAGTAACTTGCTGACTCGAAAGCACTAAAGCAGCTCGCTCTCCTAATGCGATTTGAATCAGAAACTCCGGAATGTTTGGAAGCCATAATTTCCGGTTGCGTTTTTGTGCCAAATGTTCCAGGAATTCTTTTTGAACAACCGGACGCGGTGCCACTATATTAAAAACGCCCTTCAGTTGGTGGTCTGATAAGTAGCTCAAAGAGTGAATAACGTCTTTTTTATGAATCCACGACATCCATTGCTTTCCATTGCCCAAACAGGCACCCAAACCTTTGGAAACAACTTTGTCCAATTCATATAAAACACCACCGTCTTTAGAAAGAACCAATCCCAATCTGGCAATTGAAGTTTTAATTCCTAATTGTTCAAAACGCTGGTTGGCAGTTTCCCATTGTTTACAAACTTCCGCCAGAAAATCTGTTCCGTAGTTCGTGTTGCTTTCATCATAACAATTACCATAACTTGATCTGTAAATTCCTATTGCCGAAACGTTCAGTATGTATTTTACCTGATGTTGATTTTCTTTCAGCGTTTTGAAAAGTGTATTGGAACTATCAATACGGCTATTTAGAATCAGGGCTTTATTGGCTTTGTTCCATTTGCAATTGATGGTGTGTCCGGCTAAGTTGATGATCGCATCAACTTCTTTAAGTGCAGCTGTATCAAGCTCTGTTTTCGCTGGATCCCACAGAAAACCTTCATAGTTTTTTTTATTTATTAACTTTGTTTTTGATGTTGTTAAATAATGGATTTGATGTCCTTCGTTTAGTAATTTTTCGCATAAATCTTTGCCGATAAATCCAGTGGCTCCAGTAACTAGTATTTTCATTTTCTCTTTTTTAAAGTCCATTCAAAGTCATAAATTCCTACAACGTCTCCGGTTTCATCAACACCTTTTGATTGTACCCAAAATACAACCCCTTCATCCTTCATTTCTGCTTCTTTCACTTTCTCTTCTATAAATAAACCTTGATCACAATGAAAGTTAATAGTTCCGACTGCTTTTTTTGTGAATTGTGATTTCTGATGAAGTACCAACATGGAAATACGCGCGTCTGATTTTTGTATCGACTGCATAATTAATGCACCTGTTGTTAATTCGGCGCCCATGTTTTGTACTGCAAAATAAAGCGATCTAAAAGGATTTTGATTAAACCAACCGTGTCTGATTTTTACAGAACACGCTTCGTTGTTTATGTTTGTAACTCTAACTCCCGAGAAATAGGCAGAAGGTAAATTTTTCAATAAATAAAGATTCAGTTTCTTTGGTGTGAACTTCATAATCAAGGCTTTTCGGCTAAGTTAAAGAAAAATTATTCATTACACAAAAAGTGTTATTGTGTTAAATAAATGTTAATTTACAGTACTATGCAATGCAAACTACTTTCTAATGGATATATTTGCATTGTAAAAGATTTAAAACAAGTGTTCTTGGTGTTATTATTTGATTAATGAGTTTCTTTCTGTCAATCATAATTAATAATGTCTTATTGTTGTTAAATTACTAAGATAAGTCGCTTGTTGAATTTCAAAAAAATAATAAGATGAATATTGAAAACACAAAAGCACAGATGCGCAAGGGAATTTTGGAATTCTGCATCCTATCGTTGTTAAAAGACAGGGATTGTTATACTTCCGAAATACTTGATTTGCTGAAGGAAGCCAAGTTGCTGGTTGTTGAAGGAACAATTTATCCTTTGTTGACTCGGTTAAAAAACGGTGGTTTACTGAGTTATCGTTGGGAGGAATCGACTTCGGGACCACCAAGAAAATATTATAAATTGACAGACGAAGGCAATTTATTTCTAAATGAATTAGCTGTCACTTGGGACGAATTAAGTACAGCAGTAGAAACCATTACTAAAACTAACAATCATGAACAAAACTGTAACCATTAACATTGCCGGACTGGTGTTTCACATAGACGAGGATGCCTATAACAGACTGGATGCTTACATTAATGCTGTAAGAAACTCGATTCAACAAGAAGATAAGGAGGAAATAGTAGAAGATATTGAAGCTCGTATCGCAGAGTTGTTTTCAGATCGTATCGATCAACAGTCGGGTGTCATTCGGATGAATCACGTAGATGAAATCATTGAAATAATGGGGAAACCTGAGGATTATTTTATTGAAGAAGAAGGATATGTAGCCAAAGAAGAGGGTTTTACAACTTCAAAAGGTACCAAAAAGATTTATCGCGATGGAGAAAGAAGAATTTTAGGAGGAGTATGTGCTGGGATAGGGTATTATTTAAATGTGGATGTAGTTTGGATTCGTGTTTTGTTTATTTTATTGTTTTTTCTTTATGGATTAAGTACGTTGGTCTATTTAATTTTGTGGATCATCATTCCCAAAGCTCGTACAGTACCCGAAGTTTTAGAAATGAAAGGAGAACAAGTAAACATTTCCAACATCGAAAAGCAGTTTCGGCAAGGTATTTCACATTCGTATCAAACATTAAAAACCAATGGTAAATCGGCTGAAAACATCATTCGAAAGGTTATTGGGATTACTTTAATTGTAATTGGATCTATAGGTACATTTGGTAGTTTTTTTGTTCCTTTTATTTTTAATCATCAAAATAAAAGAATGTCTGATAATATGTTGTATTTCAATGAAAATATTTGGGGACTTCCATTTTGGACATTAAGTTTGAGCATCTTTCTTGTTTCTTGCTTGCTTTTTGTAATTTTGATATTATTAGGAGTGAAAATCGCTTATCCAAAAGTAAAGCACATCGGGTTAATATCAATTGTTTTAGGATTTATATGGGCTGTTGCATTGTTCTTTTTTACCTATGGAATGATCAACACGAATATAGGTCAACTTAAATCGAAACAAACAATCAGTGAAAGTTTAGAAAAACAATTTTCTAGAACTGATTTAATGCTAGGTACTAATGATACATTGACATTAATTTTAGACAGAGATTCAAGAATATTTACTATAAATGATACGGTTACAAATGGTTATAAGTATAGTGAGATTGATGATATTGAGGTAAGAATATTAGAGTCTGCCACTGGGAAACCATATTTAGAAATAGAGGAAAATTTGTTCACTAAATCTTCTGATCAATATTTTCATCATCTAAGTGTTTTTGGAAAATCTAAAACAACTGTTGCGAATGTTCATTTTAGTAACACATTAAATTATAATTATTCAATAAAAAGTGATACCTTAGCACTTTCAAATGCAATTTTGGCAACTTTGAATGAGTTTACAGAGGAAAACGAAGTGAAAGTTAAAATATTCATCACACCAGAACAAACTATAAAAATCAACGGAAGAGATGAAGATTATGTCGAAGGTGTTGATTTAGATGCTGGTATGAATTATTACAAATTACATAAAGGAAAATTACAACGAACAAAAGAAAATAGTATAAACTAAAAACCAATACCGTATGTTCTACTTAATATTGTTATTCGGGCAAACTATTATAGACTTTATAGTTAGTTTATTTTAAGGCAAACAACCGTTTTCAGAATTGAAGACGGTTTTTTTTATCCATAAAAAAACTCCTCTTCAAATAGAAAAGGAGTTTCATACATTAATTGATTAAACAAAAAAGTTTATTCAATTTCTCTTTTAGCTTTATTCTCTTTAATCAAGTCCATTGCTCCTCCAAATGCCCAGTAAAAAACGAAGCTGATAAGGAACAACATCAACCAAAATCCCATTAAAAGAATGGTTACACCGATTAAAAAAGCTATAAACTGTTGAAATTCAAACATGATTCCGGAATTTTTTGTATATACGTCTACAAAGATAGAACGTTTCTTTAACTACCCAAACTAAAACAGGAAAAAATTTCATAAAAACTTTCTTTTAATTGGTCATCTCTCATTTTTTAAGTACCTTTATTTAAACTTAATATAAATAACAAGACGATGGAATATAGAATAGAAAAAGACACGATGGGCGAAGTACAAGTACCAGCCGATCGTTTTTGGGGGGCACAAACACAACGATCTCTTGGGAATTTTAAAATCGGAAGTCCTGCTTCTATGCCAAAAGAAATCATTAAAGCGTTTGCTGTTTTGAAAAAGGCTGCTGCCTACGCCAATTGCGAATTGGGAGTTTTGAGCGAAGAAAAAAGAGATGCTATTGCAATTGTGTGCAACGAAATTGAAAGTGGTGCATTGGACGAGGAATTTCCATTAGTCATTTGGCAGACAGGATCTGGAACACAGTCAAATATGAATATCAACGAAGTTATTTCCAACAAAGCACAATTCAACAAATATGGAAAAATAGAAGGCGAATTATTTGTCAAGGCAAATGATGATGTCAATAAATCACAATCGTCTAACGATACATTTCCAACGGCAATGCACATTGCCGCTTATCAGATGCTGGTACAAAAAACCATTCCCGGTATCACGCAGTTAAAAAACACGTTGGACAAAAAAGCAGAAGCCTTTAAAAACATCGTAAAGATTGGTCGTACACATTTAATGGACGCTACACCTTTGACTTTGGGACAGGAAATTTCAGGATATGCTGCACAACTAAATTATGCTTTGAAAGCTATTGAACACACCAAATTTCATTTAAGTGAACTCGCTCTGGGAGGAACAGCAGTAGGTACGGGATTAAACACACCCGAAGGATACGATGTTTTAGTTGCCAAATATATTTCGGAATTTACGGGATTACCTTTTGTAACCGCTCCGAATAAATTTGAAGCATTAGCTGCTCACGATGCGATTGTGGAATCACATGGAGCTTTGAAACAAACTGCGGTTGCTTTAAACAAAATCGCGAATGATATTCGTATGCTGGCATCGGGACCACGTTCAGGAATCGGCGAAATTTTAATCCCTGAAAATGAACCTGGATCCTCTATTATGCCTGGAAAAGTAAACCCTACGCAATCTGAAGCACTAACGATGGTTGCGGCTCAGGTTATCGGAAATGATGTGGCCATTAGTTTTGGAGGTGCACAAGGTCATTACGAACTGAATGTTTTTAAACCCGTTATGGCAGCAAACTTTCTGCAATCTGCTGAATTGATAGGCGATGCTTGTGTCTCTTTTGATGTACATTGTGCAAAGGGTATCGAACCAAACTTTAGTCGAATTAAAGAATTGGTAGCCAATTCATTGATGTTGGTTACGGCATTGAATACTAAAATAGGTTATTACAAAGCAGCCGAAATTGCACAAACCGCTCACAAAAATGGCACTAGTTTAAAGCAAGAAGCTGTGCGTTTGGGATACGTAACTCCCGAAGAATTTGATCAATGGGTAAAGCCCGAAGAAATGGTCGGGAATTTGAAATAACATTCTGTCTTATCAAAAAGAACTCATCTTGACTTTTTTCAATAGAAAAAACCTGCAAAATTTATATATTTTACAGGTTTTTTTACTTTAATGCGTATAAAATCTCAGTATATTTTTAATGATAATTGGCTGCAAAATCTCTAATCCACTTTTCTCTTTCTTGTCTTGCTTTCTCCATTTCTTTTCTGCGTTGTCCTATTTTTTCAATGATCTCATCTATTTGTTCCGTACGGGTTTGGCGACGTTGTTCTATTATTTCTTGTCTTTTTTCAAGAGCTGATTCACGTTCATTTAAAAGTTGTGTTTTTTGATAAGCGATTTGCTGTTTGGTTTTTTCAAGTTCCTCTCTGCGTTGTTTTGTTTTTTCTAAAATCTCTTTTCTTTGTTCCATACGATTTTGGCGACTTTGGGCTATTTTTTGTCTTTTTTGAAGAGCTATTTCACGTTGTTTCAAAAGTTCTGTTTTGGACTTGGTAGTGATAACAATCACACCGTCTTTTGCCCTGTCGCCGTATCGTTCAATGGTTTTTTGATCTTTTAAAACATCCATATGTTCAATAGCATCTGGATGCAGTTTTTGAAACGCTTCATAACCAGCTTCTTTACCATTGATTATATAAACTATATTTTGCTTTTCTACAGGAGCAAAGTTGAATTCAAATGTTCTCAATTCAACACCTTCGTTTCTTAATTTTTCATCTTCCTCTGCCAAATCAGCTAAGGTTGTTACTTTTCCATTAATCTTTACGCTATCTAAAATTTTAATACTTCCGTTAGAAAAGGTAGTTTTAAAGTCGTCCTTTTTGCTGTTTTCAGCTTCAATATGTCTTCTTAACTCTTCTTCAGTGGCTTTGTTCCCGTTAATATAGATTTCTTTCAAATTAAGAGAACTATACGAAGGAGAAGTCGGTTTGGTAGAAAGATACACAGTGGTAATTTCTTCTTTTCCTGTCATATTTAAACGTATCGACATCGATTGAATTTTTGTATGATCAAACTCTTTCAATTGTTTTTTGTTCATTGGAACATCATCAATAACCATCGGATATCTTTCAGCTACTTCATCAAAAAGCTTTCGGTCTTCTCTCAATAAATCTGCATTGAAAGTAAACTCATTGATGTTTTTTTTGTCTTCAATAGTTTTCATTAACGCTGTGTCATTTGTTTTGCGTTCGTTTACTATAACTTTTTCTGTTTTAACTTGAGCCACAGTTTTGACTTGAAATAAGCCGAAAAATAAGGCCAATACTGGTGTGATTAGGAATAATTTCATTTTGTTTAATTTATTAGATTTTTTACTATTTATTCTTATAATTCTCTGTTTTAAGTCGTTTGCATTAAACGAATTAACCAAAAACATTCCTTGTTCTCTGTGAAAGTTAATCAAACATTTCTGATAAGATACCGATTCGTATGTTTGAACCAATTGATCATCTACAATAAACTCCAAGTTGGAATTCATATCCTTTTGCATTAACTTTATCAATGGGTTGAACCAAAAAATTGCAGCTACTAATTCAATAAAAATCAGGTCAAACGTGTATTTTTGTCTCAAATGTACGTTTTCGTGATCCAGAATCATTTGAAAATTAGACCTTCCAATGACATTTCTTGGAATTACAATCCATTTATAAAAAGAATAAGCTGTTTTATTTTCGTTTGATATTTTAATATTACTTTGATTCAAAACCGGTAATTTACGAATGTGTGCAGCTAATTTGGTCACGGTATATAGTACGCACAAAAGTTTAAAAATACTGATGGCAGCCAAGGTATAAAGGAGCACATTCTGCCAGTTGATAGTTTCCCAAAACAGAGGAGCGGCAGTTTCATAAAACACATCATCCGAGGTGTTTTCGGTAAACATAATTTCATTTAAAGGAGCACTTTGTGCTACTACAACCGTTTTGGTAAAGGTATAAAAGGGTGCTGTCAGTGAAAACAGTATAGCACCTAAAAAGTACCAGCGAATGGACACGTAAAATGTTTCTCTGTGTAAAAACAGACGATAAAAAAGCCAGAAGAGAACCAATAAACCATTGGCTTTCAAAAGATAAACAAACAACGGATGCATAGGCTTATTTTTTATTATTTTCAATTATTTTTAATAACTCCTCTATTTCTTCTTGGGATAACTTTTCTTCCTTGACAAAATAATTCACCAAATTACTGATTGAATTGTCAAAATACTTTTTGATAGAGTCTTTTACATAAACTTTTCGATACGCTTCTTTAGAAATAATCGGATGATATTGATGAGACTTCCCATAACTTTTGTATGAGACAAATCCTTTAGACTCCAGCAACCTAACAATGGTTGAAAGCGTATTATAATGCGGCTTAGGCGCAGGCATTTCGTGTAAAATATCATTGATAAATCCCTTTTCAATTTTCCAAAGAATTTGCATCACTTCTTCTTCCTTATTAGTCAACTTTTCCATTTTATCTTATTTTAATAGAACAAATGTATAACTAAAATTTTAGTTATACAACTACAATATTAGTTTTTAAACTATTTTTTTAGTTATTCAGCCTATAACAATTAAATCATATCTTTGTAGAAAGGGTTTATCTATGGAACAAAAATATAATTTAAACATCGATTATTTCGAAATAAGTCCGTTTTATTCGGTTATTTCTTTTCACAAAGTGATTGATTCTTTGCGTGAAATTGCAGAAAATGATGAGGTTCCGTATCGTGTGAACTATGCCCAATCACTTTTGGAAGAAGTCGCTAAAGTGCCTGAACTTTATACCGGAATCACGTCCAAAACTACGATTTACGAAAATATTGACTTGATTCACAATCTGTTGGCTGATTTGTTTCCGACGGCATTGACAAACAACGAAATCAAAGCGGTGAGTTTGCCTTTTCAGAACTTCAACTTTAATTTTACCAAACGCTTTCAGCAAATTATTATCGATGCTGGAGAGGAGTTTGAAATCAATATCCGAAATTTTAGCAACGAGCAGTATTATATTTTTAGTTGTTGTTTGATTCTGAATACGTGTTATGGACAAAGTTTTGACCTTTCCCGACCGCTTTTTTATGATATTCCGGACAAAGATGGCGTGCTACGGCATTATCGGATTGTGTATAATGGCGATTTCACCGAATTGATTCCGACAGAAAAAGCCATCGAACTCACGCAAAAAGACATTGATTTACTAAAGCGAAGCTATGACGATATTGAAGTTTGGAAACGATTTTTTCCGCCACACAGCTGGATTTTAAAAGGCTTTGGCATTATTAATTTATTCGACGCAACCATCGAAAATACGATTTCAAATATCAAAACCAGTTTGTTAAAAGCAGGGCAGGAGAGCATAGAAATTTCTTTGGGACAAAATACGATTCGGTCTATTTTTAAAATCAAAAACTTGGCTTACGGCGTGTGTTTTGTCGATGATGATTCGACTGATTTTGTGGATTTAACCATGCGATTTGACTTAGGAAGTTACTTTAGTCTTCACAACAAAAAAGTTTCGCAAGACATTATTGATGCGGCTAAGGCTTTTTTTAAATGGGTGAGTGAAAGCACCGGTTATTTTTGCGTGGCTGATGTTGAAGAACTCTACGATCATATTGATTTTATACCTTATTTGGATTATTTGAAAAAGGCAAATGTTCGCAGTTTTATTTTGGCACCGATAAAAAAAACAGATGCTTATCAAGCTTATCTCGAAATTGTTTCCGATAAGCCTTATGCGCTTAATACGGTTAATGCTAATAAGTTAAATGACGTAATGCCGTTGATTAACGATACTTTTGAGCGTTATCATTACGAAGTAAAAAATGAAATCGATGCGATTATTCAGCGCGAATACACCGCCATTCATCCCAGTGTAAATTGGAAATTTGAAAACGAAGCCAAAAGATATTTCTTTGCCAAAAGCAATCCCAACGCAACTGATGCCGAAGTCACTTTAAAACAAATTGTGTTTGAAAACGTCTATCCGCTTTATGCCGAAACCGATATCAAAGGTTCCACGGCTATCCGAAATAAGGCTACAACAGCTGATTTAAAAAAGCAATTAAAAGATGTTTTGGCGATATTAAAGCACGAAAAAACGGAAGAGCAAAGTTTGCTTTTTGACCAAAGAATCAGTGAAGTAAAATATTGGTTGGATCATCTCAAAAAGAACCGATTTATTGCCGAAGCACAATTGCAACATTATATTGTTACCACGATTCATCCGTTGTTTGAACAACTAAAATCAAAGGAGGGAAACACAGAAAAAATAGATTATTACTTTGGATTACTCGACCCAAAAACCCAACGTTTTTGTTTTCAACGAAAAAAATACGACGAAGCCATTCAAAAAGTGAACAAGAACATCACCCAGATTATTGATGCGGAACAAGTAGCGATTCAAAAAGTGTATCCGCATTATTTTGAGCGATTTAGAACGGATGGAATTGAGCACAATTTATACATTGGAAACAGCATCGCGCCAAACCAGATTTTTGATAGGATGTATTTGTACAACCTGCGTTTGTGGCAAATTCAGGTGATGTGTAAAATCATTATGTCGCATCACAAAATGCAATTGGAAGTCAGTCGTGACATTCAATTAACCAGCTTGATTTTGGCTTACAGTGAAGTGATTTCCATTCGTTTTCGGATGGCAGAAAAACGTTTTGATGTAGAAGGAAATACCGATGTTCGCTACGAAATATTGAAAAAAAGATTAGCCAAAGCCACACTCAAAAACTCTAAAGAACGTTTGGTTCAGGAAAATAAATTGGCAATTGTTTACATCAACGATACCGAAAAAAGAAACTACCTTGATTACCTCAAATTTTTAAAGAAAAAGAATTATTTCACCGGCGAAATCGAACAAGTTACCATCGAAAATTTACAAGATATTTCTGATTTGCAAGCCCTGCGCATCACGATTAATACCGAATTTAATCCCGACGATTTTGTGATTTATTCCTATACAGATTTTATTGGATTGGGGTAAAATAAGTAACCTGAGTTGTTTTTGTTTTTGTCATACCGACGTTAGGAGGTATCTCTCACTTCTCGATACAAAATTCCTTCCACTGCGTTACAGAAATTTCACTCGAAGTGACGGGTTAGATCCCTCAATTCTTCGGGATGACAGGTTTTTGTCATACCGACGTTAGGAGGTATCTCGCGCTTCTCGATACAAAATTTCCTCCACTGCGTTACAGAAATGTCACTCGAAGTGAAAGGATGTGTTGTACCGTAATGGTGCAGGAATATTAAAATACTTTATGATTTTTTTTACCATCGTAACATCGCTTATAATTTTGAGATTGCTTTCTCAATTAGTTCTCTATTAGGCTTACTGATTCCAAAATCTTTTGATAAAAGCATCCATTTAGTAAGTGCAGAACGAGTTTGTTCAATAACATTTTCTACGAATTCTTTTGACAACTTTGCTTCCAAACCTAATTTAGTAATGTGCTTGATACTTATATTTCGTCCTTCTCCCATCACCATTGTACTTTGTTCTCCTCCTGGACCGCTAGAAAAAGTGAGATCATAAGCTGGTGATAATTTCCACTCGCCGAATTCATTCATCAGAAATGTGAAGTTTTTTGAGTGATCATCTCGATTGTGCGCCATCACATTAAAAACAGCTAAACGAAACATTTTTTCTACTTCTCGAATATCTTTCGTTAATACACTTGTCAATGATAATAAATCTTCATAGTCAAGAGACGGAAATCTAAAATTATTATGAATCAAACCACTAACCGTATGCATGTGTAAACGTTTATTCTCTTTTCTGTCGAAACGTTTTACCGCAAAATAGCCATTTCCTTTTTGTGAAGGAAACAAATGTATAGTCGGCATTTCAATTCCAGCATCTAACGCCATTAATGCGTAAACATATTCTATTGCACCAGCATCAATTCCATCTTGCGAATTTGGAAATTTTACCATCCAATGTTCAAAACCATTGCTTAACTGATCTGTACCGTGTATTATATTTTTTCTTTCAGCATCAACACCAATCAATGCTTTGGGTCGTGCTCCGGCAGATGATCCATTTAAAGCTAAAAGTTCTGTAATTACTTCTTCTGATTCGCCCTCCAAAACTTCTTCGGTGTGTGTAGCCAAAACATCTAAATCAATCCTTTCATCGTTTATATTTATGCTTTGATCAGGTTCATAAACTAAAGCTCCCAAACCATTTAACCCAACATACGCTAAACGATCAAGCGGAGATATATCATACGGAGAAACACCTTTTGAACGAAGTAAACGATCAAAAAGTAGCCTTCCCCAACCATCAGGCAAACTATCGTTGAAAACTCCAGCTAAACCTTCAAAAGGATTTTTAGGAAACTCTATCACCCCAGGTTGTAAAGGTAGTTTTATGGGGGAAATTTCTAAATTACTTTGCAAAAAAGCTTCATCGTATTCAAAATAGATTATACTATTATGAATAGCCAGACGTCCAACAGGATGAATTTCATTACCGAAATTCAAACCTACTTTTATTTCTTTAATTGCTGTTTTCATTTTCTGTTTCCTCGTTTTCTAGTTGATTTTTCTTCCGATTTTAGTACTTCATCAATAGATTTAAAATGTTGCTCTTTGGGTTTTAAAGCATCAAGCATTTCTTCTAATCCTCCAACAACCGAAAGTATTTTGAGAAATGATTCTAAAGAAATTACACCCTTTTGTTCAAATTTTCGCAATGTTGACAATGGAACACCAGATCGTTCCGACAAACCTTCTTGAGTCAGTTCCATTTGTAATCGTCGGTCGCGGATGTTTTCAACGATTTTTCTTTGTGTTTTGGACAATGATACAAATAACATCATAGTGGTATTTAGGTCTATATAATCAAAATAACTATTACTATAGTAGTACAAATATACAAAAACAATATTGTAAACTATGCCTATGGAGATATAACTTTTTTTAGCGTGTGTAGAAAATTATTTATCTAAAGGTTTGTTTTTATATACGGTATATGGTTTCCTTTTGTTTTCTGATAACTCCACATAAGTTTTGAAATAATGATACCCGAAACTAACTAAAATCTATTTCAAAATAATTCAGAATAGCTATAACTTACCGTTATCGGCAATTACTGACATTTTATTTTAAAAGTAACCTACAAAGGTAACTCGTTCAACAGCTTCTTTTGTGTGCGCCAGCTTGGATAATACTGATCCATCAAAAGAATAAACCGTTTGTTGTGATGACGTTCTAATAAATGAACTAATTCATGTACAACTACATACTCGATACATTCTAAAGGTTTTTTTGCTAATTCAATATTAAACCATATTCGACCATTATCAACGGCACAACTTCCCCATTTCGTTTTCATAAAACGAATTTTAAAGGGAGGCAATTTAAGGTTCATGATTTGTATATGTTTTTCTAGCATTTGATTCAGCATTTTGCGTAATTCTTTACGGTAAAAAGCATACAAAAGCTTTTCTAAATGCACTTTATCCAAATTTGTACTTTGTATTAGTAACTTTTTTCCTTTTAGGATTACTGAATTTCGTTTAGCTTCTTCTATCTTCAACAAATAGCGTGTACCTAAAAAATAATGACTTTCTTGGTTTAAATACATTCGCGGTTCTTCCCTTTTCTGCTCTAAAAACTTTCGTTGTTCTTTTTTTATCCAACCTAATTTCGTAGCGGCATAGACTTTTACTTTCTCCAAATCATAAAAATTTGGAGAGGCAATGGTTACATGGCCATGAGGTGGATGAACACTCAAATGTAAATTTTTAATTTCCTTGAACGTCACCTCTATCTCTATATCTCCAATCTTAAACTGTTCCATTATAAGGTTAGTATTCGTCTTTATGTGCGTCAATAATTTTATATATTTCTTCTACTTTGTTCAAGTCATTTACCACTTTATAAATAGCACCATAAGTGTCTTGTTAAAACAAATTGATTTTCAGTTGATTATAATTTAGTTCATTGGCATTATTGTAATTAGATTTAT
>CAYNIM010000012.1:0-63667 GCA_964397335.1 uncultured Flavobacterium sp. | reverse complement strand
TTGCAAAGATACAACTCTTTTTTTGTTACTTCCAAATGTTTTTTGAAAATATTTTAATTTAAAAAAAAGATCATCTTTGTGGGCGATGAGGGATTCGAACCCCCGACCCTCTGGGTGTAAACCAGATGCTCTGAACCAACTGAGCTAATCGCCCGATATAAGAACGGACTGCAAAGATAAAACCTTTTATTAATACAATCCAAATTTATTTTTAAGAACTTTGCTTTCTTTTTTTAGTAACGCTTTTACTAGCGTACTTCTCTATGAAAGCGGTTGCAAATATAGTGACTATTTCTATTTCTGTGCAAACAATTTTTAAACTATTTTTAAAATTATTTTCATTCATTTGTAAATCAAAATAGTACAGCCTCATTAATTTCATTCAATCACCTCAGCCACCACGAAAGTACTACCTCCAATATAAATCATGTCATCTGATTTTGCTTCATTCTTGGCAAATTGTAAAGCAAAAGGTATAGATTCAAATATTCTTGATTGCAATCCAAACGAGTCCATCTTCATTTTTAATTCTTCCGCGGCAAGTCCACGAACCACATTAGGCTTGGCTATATAATAGATTGCTTCTTTTGGCATCAGCGAAAGAATACTGTCTACATCTTTATCATTAACAACCCCAAAAACTATATGCAACTTTTGAAACATCTGTTCTTGAACTTGTTTTAAAACCAATTCAAGACCGTTTTTATTATGTGCAGTATCGGCAACAATTAAAGGATTGTGCCCCAAAATCATCCATCTACCTTTAAAGCCAGTATTTTTTCCTACGTTTAAAAACCCTTTTTCGATATGTGCTTGTGTAATTTGAAAATGACTTTGTAGAATCTCGAGCGCTTTGAACGCTGTTTTTTTATTCATTTTCTGATAAGCCCCTTTTAGATCTGAAGAAATTTCTGGAAGACTACTGTCTTCAGAGGCATAATATATAGGAGCATTATTTTCTTGAGCAACCCGATCAAACACTATTTTTGTTTCAGGTAAAGACTCTCCTATAATAATAGGTGTGTGTTTTTTTATGATTCCTGCTTTTTCAAATGCGATTTCCTCTAAACTGTTGCCAAGAATATTCATATGATCCCATCCTATATTAGTAATTACACTAGCTACAGGGTGAATAATATTTGTGGCATCTAATTTCCCACCTAAACCCACTTCAATAACAGCGACATCTACCTTTTCATCCGAAAAATATTGAAATGCCATTCCTACAGTCATTTCAAAAAAACTCAACTTTTTATCTTGTATAAAAGTTTGGTGCTTTTCGATAAAATCAACTACAAATTGTTCTGAAATTTCCTTGCCATCGATTCTAATGCGTTCTCTAAAATCAATCAAATGCGGAGAAGTGTACAATCCTACTTTGTATCCCGCTTCTTGCAAAACAGAAGTTATCAAAGAAGAGGTCGAACCTTTCCCGTTCGTTCCACCTATATGTATCGATTTGAAATTATTTTCTGGATTCTGAAGGTATTTAGAAAACTCAATTGTTTTGGTTAAATCCTTTTCAAAAGCAGCAACACCAATTTTTTGGAACATTGGCAATTGCGCAAACATCCAATCCAAGGTCTGATTGTAATCCATTAGTTACTTTTAAAAGTTATCACAACAAAGCCAATTTGGCTATTTGGAGCTTTATTATCTGCTCTCCATTTGAAAGTTTTTGCAGTGGCAACCGCGGCATCGACTAAACATTTTTCTGTAGTAGTCGTTCCGTTCAAGCTACGTTTCGCATTGATTACATTTCCCGAAGGATTTACAGTAACCTCAACCACCACAGTTCCGACTTCATTAGGACAACTTGGTTTATGAATGGTATGAGAAACCAAAGTACGACCGTTAAGCCCCCAGCCTACACCGTCTCCTACCCCAGTTCCTGAACCCGATCCTCCAAAAAGACTGATGGAATAAGCATCACCAGTAAGTGCACCTTGGTTGCCTGGTGTAGTAGTATTTCCTGAACTTGAAGGCGAAGTTCCGGTTGAACTATTTAAACGATTAACTAAATCTGCAGTAGTTTTATTTACTCGATTTACTTGCGAAGTTCTATTTTGATTACCTGTAGTTGCATTATTTTCGGTTTTTTTAACATCGGAAGCATTAACAACTGGTGCCTTTTTTGTATTTTGAGTTACAATATTCCTTTCGGCTGCTTCGGCTTGAGAACTTTGAACTTGAGCTTCTTCTTGAGAAGGTGCTGGTAAATCGCTAGGCACAACAGGACCCTGCCCAACTTGACTATCTCCAAATCGGATTGCCATCTCACCACCTTGAAGCATATTTTCTGGATACTGTTTTGGTTGAAATTTATACAAAAATATCACCAATAACAACACCACAAACAAAGAAGAGGTAATAAGAAATGATTTACGTTCGTTTTCTGTTGTAAAAAACACCATAATTATTATTTAGGTTCTACCGCCAGTACCACATTAAAATTATTTCGATAAGCAATGTCCATAATAAACACAGCATCTTCAATTGGCACACCTTTAGCAACGTTCAATACTATGTTTTTAGTCTCTTGATTTTCTAGTAATTCAATCAACATCGTTTCCACTTGATTTTGCGGGGCTTGATCTTGATTTACGTACACCATCTGATTTTCATCAATACTAACTGCCACGGTTTCCGTTTCATCAGATTTCCCGTCAGACGTAGGCAACACCAAATCCAACGCGTTGGTAGAAGTCATTGTTGTTAGCGCAACGATAAAAAATATGAGTAACAGAAAAATAATATCGGTCATAGACGACATATTAAATTCTGCTGATACTTTATTTCTTCCTCTAATATTCATTCTACAGGCTCATTAAGTAAGTCAAAAAACTCTGCAGCCTCGGCTTCTAGTTTTTGTGAAAAACGATCGATGCGTCCTATTAATTGATTGTATCCAACGTAAGCAATAATTCCGACAATCAATCCAAAAACAGTAGTCATCATTGCAGTATATACTCCTTCAGACAACATACTCATATCGATTCGGGCGTTTTTAGCTTCAGCCATTTCACGAAACGCCATTACCATTCCTACAACTGTACCAAGGAAACCGGTCATTGGACCGGCTCCTGATAAAGTTGCCAGCACGCTGACATTTTTTTCTAACTTATATATTTCTTGTTTCCCGGCATTTTCCATTGCCATATTGATATCTTCGATTGGTTTTCCAATGCGAGAAATTCCTTTTCCAATCATTCGAGCTGCAGGTGTATTGGTTGATTGACACAACATACGTGCATTTTCGATTTTTCCTTGAGAAAGCAACAACTTGATTTGAGACATAAAACTATCGTCAGATTTGGTGAAATTTCGAATAGTAAACAGTCGTTCCAAATACAAATAAATCGTAAAAAACAACATTATAAAAATAATTATCATAATGGTCTGACCGATGATCCCACCACTAAAAATAATACTGAATAAGGAAGCTTCCTCGGTTGCAACAGCTTCATTCGTTGTTGTCATTGCACTTGCCAGCGAATCGGTGACCGTAGCAACATTTGTTTGTAAAAGGCGAAACATATAACTTAATATTTATTAAAAACTATACTAATTGTTTTAAAGCATTTTCGAAAGCAGTAGCCGAAATATTAGTTTCGGTTTTATTACTTTCTCTAACTTTTTCTAAAGCTTTTCTAATAGTATTTGATGCATCTTCAAACACTTTAGTATCATCTGTAACAGAGACTCTGCCTTCCATGAAATATGCGAAAACGCGAGCCATACCACAATTTGAAATAAAGTCAGGAATTAAACTGATTTTTGAGTCTACGTATTCCATAATTGGTCCGAAGAAAATTTCTTTATCTGCAAAAGGAACGTTTGCGCCACAAGTAATCACTTCTAATCCAGCATTAATCATTGAATCAACCTGATCTTTAGTAATCAATCTTGAAGCAGCACATGGAGCAAAAATATCAGCACCAATAGACCAAACTTTTTGATTAATTTCTTCAAAAGGAATCATATTATCTGCTACCAATGTATTTCCTTTTTTATTAAGAAACAATTGTTTAATCTCTTCGAAAGAATAACCTTCTGGATTGATGATACCACCATCACGATCGATAATTCCTACAATTTTTGCACCCATTTGAGCAAAGAAATAAGCTGCAGCTGAACCAACATTACCAAATCCTTGAACAATTACTTTTTTACCTTGAATGGATTTATCAGACAAATCATAGAAATGGCGTGCAGCTTCTGCCACACCAAAACCAGTGATTAAATCAGCAACTTTTATTTTCTTTGATGCGTCTGGAGTATATTTTGAGTTGATAACTTCAAGCAAAACACCCTGACGTAACTGACCTATTCTATTAATTTTTTCTGCTTCAGTAGGCTTAAAGTGTCCATTAAAAACACCTTCTTGAGGATGAAGTAATCCGTATGGTCTCGTCATGGGAATTACTTCGTTAATTTGATCAACATTTAAGTCGCCACCTGTACCGTAATAGTTTTTCAGCAAAGGATAAACAGCTTTAAACCATCTTTTTAAAACACCTTCTTTACGTGGATCGTTCGGATCGAAATTAATACCCGATTTCGCACCGCCGATGGCAGGTCCAGCAACCGTAAATTTCACTTCCATGGTTTTAGCCAAAGACAAAACCTCGTTCATGTCCAATCCTTTACGCATACGCGTGCCACCACCAGCGGCACCTCCACGCAATGAGTTTATAACGGCCCAACCTTCAGCTTCTGTCTCAGAATCAGACCAATGGAATACAACTTCTGGTTTTTTATCTTCAAATCTCTTTAATAAGTCTTTCATTTTTAATGCTTCGTTTAATTTTACACAAATATAATCAAAGATATTTATTAGTCAATAGTTTTCTTAAGGCATATTTCAGTAATCTTGTAATGAGCGTTGTTTCTTAACTTGTGCTAAAATACTTCTCTGTGAAACACTCTCAAACAATAAAATACTAACAACCTGAGTTCGATTCTTCTCTTGGATTCATACCGCTGATTATTAGAATTATAAGTAACTGAAAATGATTATTTATAAACTTCTCAATAAATGGGCAACCTACTTTACCTTTTTTACTCGAAATAGCCCGCTATTTCTTCCTAAAAAACGCTCGTATCTTACTCGTTTATTGAAATATGAATCTCAATTTTATAATCGAACTCAGGTTAACAATTATTCTTTTAATAAACAACATCTAAAACCAGTGTTAAGCAACTAATTTTCAGACATAAAAATCATCTTATAAATACAGAAATAAAAATTTAACTTTTTTATGATAACTGTATTTTATTATGGTTTATTGTTTTTAATATTATTATTTTTAATAAAATTTAAATTTACAATCAATTTAAAAAAACATAAAACTGGATATTACGATTTGATTTAACTATATACTTTAAAGTATTGTTGATTTTTTCATTGTATATTTGTGAGGCTAGCTAACAATAACAAAATATAGAATAATAACTAAATTCAAAATAATGCATGCTTAAAATTAAACATTTGGTATTAGGAGTAGCGGGAGTTGCGGGAGTTGCACTAATTACTGTTGGATTATTTTCTTGTAGTAATGAAGAAACTAATAATTCACAACACGAAGAATCTCAAAAAATGACTAGTAAAAGTAGTGTATTTGAAAGAGAAGCAATAGCAACTATTACAAGGGAGTGTAGCAGTGCTATCTTTTATTAGGCTTTTTTCCAACAAAATTATTTTAATAAAAATGAAAAACAAATATTCGACAACTGTTTTCTGCTTAATACTTACTATGTTAAGCTCTTTCACTATAAATGCACAACCGATAAAACCCAAACAGTTGTTAAAAAAAGTAGATGCTTCAGTTAGTAATATTCAAACCGTAACTTATAAAATAAACTACAGCAATAAATTCTCTTCCAATAAGGACACAATACATAGAGCAGCCATTTGCACACTGTCTATAGACAATAAAGATGAAACGAAAAACCAGTTTATTTTGAGCACAAATATCTCTGATAAATATCATCACTATTTATATGATGCCATCCACGGCGCATCCATTTCGTACCACAAAGATTCACTTAAAGAAGCAAAAAGATGGACTATAAACAATGACACAGGAGTTTATAATCGTGCCACTAACGGCACACTGCTACTGGATTATTTTGGTGGAAATAATCTGTTTAGAGAAAGTAGGTCAATTTGGACAAATTTATTAATCAAAAACATGGAAATAAAAGAAATCGTTCATTTAAACGAACCTGCTTATCTTTTAACAATTTACACAAAAAATGTAAAAATAATCCCCAACTATATGCAAAATGCCGTGAATAAGTATTATATCCGCAAAAAAGATTATTTGCCGATTGCCTGTAGTTTTTACGGTGAAATTGAAGGAATTTCAGAATATGAATATTATGAAATAGATTATTTGGCGATTAATCCTGATATTCATTTAGGTGCCTTCAAAATAGATTCCACAAATGCAAAAGCACAACTAGAATTATTACATGAAAACATCCAAAAACACGGACTATAAAACTAAAAAAACATGAATACGAAGCTAAGTTTTACTGCAGCTGTTTTCTGCTTAATGCTTACTATGTTAAGCTCTTTCACTATAAATGCACAACCAATAAAATCCAAACAATTATTAAAAAAAACAGAAAAGTCGTTAAAAGACATTCACACCGTTGTTTATAAAATTAATCTGACAAAAAAAACCTTTTCCAGTAAAGATACCTTAAAAACGGTTGCTCTTTGCTCATTAGATTTGACCTCACAAAACAAAACAGGAAAATATTATAATTACATCATAAATAAAAGAATAAAGGACGATATTATTGCATACGAAAAATATGATGGCGTATTTAATTCTGAAGCTTACTATAAAACACATCCCGATTCTTTGGAACAGCCAAAAAGGGTTTTTATATATAATGCAGAGGAAATTAATTATGGTCTTGTAAATAACAATACAAGCATTATGTGTACAAATATTTTTTTCAAAGGAGGTTCTTTTACGAGATATAAATCTTTTTTTAAGAGAAAGTCCTCAGTAAAAGAAATGGAAGTAAAAGAAGAGCTGCTTTCGGGAGTCCCTGTTTATGAACTGACCATTATTGGAAAAAATAAAAATGCACCAAATGCTATAAACAATTGGGTTGACAAATATTATATCCGGAAAACAGATTTTTTACCAATCGCTTATAGTTCTTACGGTGAATTTGAAGGAATGCACGAAACCGAATATGCTGTTATTGAGTATATAGAAATTAATCCCGATATTCCTTTGGAAACATTTAAAGTGGATACTAATGTAACTGAAATAAAACCAAAAGCGCTATATGAAAACGTACAAAAACATGGATTGTAAAGCACAAAAAAACTAAACAGCTATGAACACCACAAAGTTTTTCACAGCAGTTTTCTGCTTTTTTATACTGACATTCAATATACAGTCTATCAATGCTCAAACAGACAAAGCGACACTCACAAATACAGACTTAAAACTGAACAATAACAAAACGGTAAAAATTTCCGATTTTAAAGGAAAAGTTGTGTTGCTCGATTTTTGGTATCTAAGCTGTTATCCATGTCTTAAAGCCATTCCTGATTTAATCAAACTTCAAAAAGAATTTAAAGATGATTTGGTTATTATCGGCATCAACGATGTGGACGATCAGGAATTTATAACAGAATATTTTAAAAAAAGAGAGGTAAATTACTTTTCAACTTACAAAACAGATAAAAATTTTTCAAAAAGTCTGAATATAAATGCACATCCAACGATAATGCTCTATGATAAGCAGGGAAAACTAATACATACAGATTCTGGATATAGTAAAACAGGAATGCGTACACTAAAAAGAGCTATAAAAAACGCTTTGAGAAAAGAGTAATCAAGATACAAAAAACTTTTATCAATAAACCATTCCCGAACAATGATCATGGGAGGCGCCGGTTACAGTGCTTAATACATTGTTGATTCCTTCCATGCGCAATACACCTAAAAAAGCAAAGATGATGGCTTCTTTAAAATTAATTAAATCTTTGGAACCTAATTCTAGGTGAGTTTCTGACATATAACTTCCCATCCTTTCTATCAAATAGGAATTAAAAGCTCCTCCTCCTGTTACCAACATCCGCGAATTTTCACTTTGAACTACTTGCGTAATTTGATACGCTATATGCTCAGTTAATGTAGCTAGAACACTGTGATTTGACAAATTAAAACTATGAATCAAAGGCAGATAAATAGCATTGACTTGTTCCATTCCTAAGGATTTAGGAGTAGGTTTCCTATAAAAATCCAGATTGTTTAATGCTTTTAAAAGTAAATCATTAACCTTTCCTTGTTTTGCCAACCTTCCTCCTTTATCAAAAGTCATCCATTCTTTTTGGGCAAAATGATTCAGTAAGGTATTAACTGGACAGATATCAAAAGCAAATCGTTGTCCGTTTTGTTCGAATGAAATATTAGAGAATCCACCTAGGTTCAAACAATATTCATAATCGGAAAAAAGCAAACGATCGCCGATGGGCACTAAAGGAGCTCCTTGACCGCCTAAGGCAACATCTTGCACTCTGAAATCACATATAATTGGAAAAGAAATCAAATCGGTTATCAAAGGCAAATTACCTATTTGAAGTGTGACGCCTTTATTGGGTTGATGTAATACGGTGTGTCCGTGCGAGGAAATAAAATCCAAATCGTTAAGTTGATGTTTGGATACAAAATCATTTATTACGGTTGCCAAATAACTGGTATAATCAATATTTAATAAATGTAAATTAGTTTCAGATAAATGTGCAGCATCCTTTAATTTACGAAACCATTCAACTGGATATGGTAGGGTTTCGCCAAAGAGAAAATCAAAGTTCCATTGGGATTCCATCATAGAAAATTCAACTACAGCGCAATCAATCCCATCTAGTGAAGTGCCCGACATTAAACCAAGCACTTTATAATTTTGTTTTTTCATAGATTAAAAGTAATCATTTTTTTTAAATTCATCTATTTTTAGAGTATATTTGGGGCAAAAATAATTAGATTCAAATAAAACGATATTCAATGGATTTTAAATTAACAGAAGAGCAATTAATGATTCAGCAAGCAGCACGTGATTTTGCACAGACTGAATTATTACCAGGAGTTATTGAACGCGACGAACACTCTATCTTTCCAGCCGATGCAGTAAAGAAAATGGGTGAGCTAGGTTTTTTAGGAATGATGGTAGATCCAAAATATGGAGGTGCTGGTTTAGACAGTGTTTCTTATGTTCTTGCGATGGAAGAAATTGCCAAAGTTGATGCTTCTGCAGCTGTAGTCATGTCGGTAAACAACTCGCTTGTTTGTGCTGGGATGGAAAAATATTGTTCAGAAGAACAAAAACAAAAATATTTGGTGCCTTTAGCAAAAGGAGATGTTATTGGAGCATTTTGCTTATCAGAACCAGAAGCAGGTTCAGACGCAACCTCACAAAAAACTACTGCGGTAGATATGGGCGATCATTACCTATTAAACGGCACAAAAAACTGGATCACCAACGGTAGCACCGCTTCTACTTATATAGTAATTGCGCATACACATCCAGAAAAAGGTCATAAAGGTATCAATGCTTTTATCGTAGAAAAAGGTTGGGAAGGTTTTGAAATCGGGTTAAAAGAAAAGAAAATGGGAATTCGTGGTTCTGATACCCACTCTTTAATGTTTACCGACGTAAAAGTGCCTAAAGAAAATCGTATTGGTGAAGACGGATTTGGTTTTGCCTTTGCAATGAACGTTTTAAACGGCGGACGTATCGGTATTGCTTCACAAGCATTAGGTATTGCACAAGGAGCTTACGAATTGGCACTAAAATATGCTAAAGAACGTAAAGCTTTTAAAACAGAAATCATCAATCACCAAGCTGTTGCTTTTAAATTGGCTGATATGGCTACAAATATCACGGCAGCTCGTATGTTGTGTATGAAAGCTGCTGCTGAAAAAGACAATGGGGAAGATATTTCTATTTCTGGAGCAATGGCAAAATTATTTGCTTCGCAAACAGCAATGGATACAACAATCGAAGCTGTACAAATTCATGGCGGTAACGGTTATGTAAGCGAATACCATGTTGAACGTATGATGCGTGATGCAAAAATTACTCAGATTTACGAAGGAACTTCTGAAATCCAAAAAATTGTAATTTCTAGAGGAATTGCAAAACAATAAATAACGACTTATTTATTTTTTAAAAAAGACTATCTTTACAAGGTAGTCTTTTTATTTTACACAATCTTTTTATGCATACCGAGCGTCTTTTAAAAATAAAACTAACTCTAGGATACATTCTTTTAATAGGAATCTTTTCTGTTTCTATACTCTATATAGTTAAAGAGTTAAAAGAACTAAACATTTCAAAGGATGAAATAGCCATTGAAAACACCAAAGTGATACTTTTAGGTAATCTTATCAATGATTTATATGCTGCAGAAAACACAGGTAGATTGGCGTTGGTTTCACAAAAAATTGAAGATTCCAACCAATATCATCGCCAATTAGATTCTTTGATTGGAAGCATTGAATATCTTAAAATCAACAATATAAAAGACGAGCAACTCAAAAACAAACTTGATACAATTACAGAACTTATTAAGTTAAAAAGATTGAATTTTGATAATGTTAGAGATGTGCAACAAAAATTCAGAAACTCGAATACTTTTGTTGAAGCACAAGCAAAAATAAGAGAAATTCAAGATTCACAAAACATTGTAGCTATAGACACTGTGGTTGAAAAGGCTAATTTTACCGAAAGATTGTTTACCAACCGAACTCGAAAACAAAAAGAGCGACTGCAGCAAGAAAACGAGCGGATAATTGAAATACAAAAACACTATTTTGACAGTTTAAACAAAGCGACAGACCAAATTTTGTCGAAAGCACAACAAACGGAAAGTCAACTTTTAAAAAATTACTATAGAGAAGAAGCTAAATTCATTCAACGCAACAAAGAGCTTAGCCAAGAACTTCAGACCTTGTTGTTGGACGTTGAAAAAATAATTTTAAAAAACAACGAAATTACCTATGAAGCTTCTAAAGCATCTATAGACAATGTGAGCAACAACATTGCCAAGGTGGGTATTGCACTTGCTATTATAGCGCTGATTTTTGGTTTTGTGATTTTATACGATCTTAACAAATCAGCACGGTACAAAAAAAAGCTAGAAGAAATGAATGCTTCTATGGAAAACATGGTTCGTCAGAAAAGCTTCATTTTAGCTTCCATCGCTCACGACATGGTTTCGCCCTTAAACTCTTTGATGGGTTTTTCAAGTTTATTAAAAAACACGATCAAAACTCAGAAACAAAGCGAGTACATAAACAATATCGAAGCTTCTAGTCTCTATATCAAAAGCATGGTAGACGATTTATCTTTGTTTTCCAATTTGGAATACAACAACATAAAAATCAAGAAGGAGCGCTTTAATTTCAACACCTTAGTAAACAATATCACCAACAATCTAAAGGTGAATGCTGAACGAAAAGGCATTCAATTGATTGCTGATGTAGATTCAAAACTCGATCAGAATTTTTATTCTGACTCTTATCGTATTCAACAAATTTTGACCAACATTATTTCAAATGCTGTGAAATTTACTCACCAAGGAAGTGTAACTGTAAAAGCAATTTATAGCGATAACGAAGTTTCATTAAAAATTATAGACACAGGGATCGGAATAAATACTAAAGATAAAAAAGAGGTTTTTAAAGAATTTGTGCAGGTACATGATACTGGTGACACCATTTACGGTGGTTCAGGTTTGGGTTTAAACATTAGCAAACGATTGGTGGATTTATTATCTGGATCTATCGACTTAGAAAGTGAGCTAGGTAAAGGAACTACATTTTTTATTAAAATTCCTTTGCAAGTTTTTGACGATGAAAAGGCGCAAAACACAGAACCATTCGAATATGATAATGACAAAAAACTACAAAACAAACGCATTTTAATCATAGACGACGATCCTTTACAATTACGATTGATTGAAGAAATTTTGGGGAATAAAGTCAAACTATTGACTTGTTTAGAAAATGGTTCGTTGGCAAAAGAATTGTTACAAAAAGAAACTTATCATTTGATTGTGACTGATATGCAAATGCCACACTACAGCGGGCTTGAAGTTATAAAGGATATTCGCTCTATCAAAGAATATGCTCACACACCAATTATCGCATTGACTGGAAAAATCGATTACGATGAAGCAGAGTATCAAAACCTAGGCTTCAATCTTTACATGAAAAAACCTTTAGACATCAATACGCTCTACAATACGATTTACAAACTACTTCGCATTAAGATGAAAGAAACAAAAGTTACAAAATATACAGCAACTGAATTGATGACACATTCCCATTTTGATTTAACCGAGCTCAACGAGTTATTAGATAACGATCAAGAAGCACTAAAACAAATTTTAAAATCTTTCATAGAAAACGCACGAGAAGATTTGGAAAAAATTAGGTTTGCAATACAAGAAGATAATGTGGAACATATTAAAAACATTGCCCATAAAATGCTACCAATGTTCCGTCAATTAAAAATGGAACCTACTGTTCATCGCTTACAAATCTTAGAAAGAAATGCCGATGAATTATCTATCGACAAACTAAAAAGTTTAGTGAAAGAAACCTTGATTGAGACCAATAAGGTTTTGGATGAATTGGAGAAAATTTACAATTGACATAACTTTTCAATTTTCTTTCATTCTCAATCTAGCCATTATTGGGAAGTGATCGGAATTATGAAAATCACTATAAGTCTGAAATTCTTTTATTTCAAATACTTCATCAGCTAAGATATAGTCGATTCTAGCTGGATAATATTTATAGTTATAGGTTTGTCCAAATCCTTTTCCAGCTTCTACGAATGCGTCGTTCATTGAACCTCTCACATTTTTGTAAACATAAGAAAAAGCGGTGTTGTTCATATCGCCACAAACGATTTTATGACCTTTAAAATCCTTCATATGCTCTTGAATCAACTCTGATTGAACTTGTTGTTCTTTAAAAGCAGTACTTATCCGTTTAAAAATACGCTTGGATTTGTCTTCATCAATTTGTTCGTTTAAATCCGAGCTAATTTCAACAGACTGTAAGTGAATACTGTAAACTCTAATCGTGTCATCTGCTTTAACAACATCTGCATAAACCACATTATTATTAGAGTTGGGCAATAAAATTTCACCTTGATCAATGATCCTGAATTTTGAAAAAATGGCTTGCCCTGTTTTAATCTTATTACCATTCACAACAATATGCCTAAACCTATAATCATTCAACTCATAATCGGCAGAATGTGAATATTCTTGAAAGCAAATAATATCTGGATTTTGTTGTTCAATAAAACGTTGTATATTTTCTGGAACATTACTTATTGGCAACCATTTAAAAAGATTAAATAGTCTTACATTATAACTTAGAACCGTAAAATCATCATCGCTTGGTTCTTCATTTATTCCTTGGAATTTATAAAACTTAGAAAAAAAAGTAAAACCGATTAAACAGATAATCACAGAGAGCAACATTTGCCTTTTAAACTGAAGCAGCCAATAGACTACAAATATGAAATTTAATATTAAAAGCGATGGTAAAATCAAAGTTAAAACCGCTAGAAAAGGAAATAATTTAGGAGCTAATGAAGGTAATAGAAAACCCAATAATGTTAGTAAGACCAACACTATATTGAAAAAATACGCGATTTTATTAAGGCACCCTAAATTTTTCATTTTTTATTTTTGCTTAAACAAGAACTCCTTTTCCTCTTGGGTGAGACTATCGTATCCCGATTTACTAATTTTATCTAAAATAACATCGATGCGTTTTTGAACCTCATCGGTTTTAATATTTTTTGTAATGTTCTTTTGATCGTGAACCTTTCGCAAAGGTGCTTTTTTCTTTTGTTTGAATTTAAAATTAGGTATAAAATCATTCAAAGATCCTTTTAAATAATTCCCATACAAAAAACCAAAAAGACTGCCTCCTAAATGCGCCAAATGCCCACCTGAATTATCAGAAAATAACTGAATAACATCTAAACCGATCAATACTAAAGCAATTACCCAAAGTGTTACTCGACCAAAAATCATTAAATGAATGGTCATTTTAGGATTATAACCCACCACGGTAAACAAAACCGCCATTACAGCACCGGATGCTCCCGCAACGTAATGGTGTTGTCCCATTATATAAGAGCCTAATATATAAAACAAACCTGCAGCAATGGCGCCTAGAAAATAAGCATTTAAAAACTGTTTTTGATTGAAAAACGTAAAAAACAATCCACTAAAGAAATACAACATCAATAGATTGAACAACAAATGCAGAACACCTGCGTGCAAAAAGCTATACGAAAGCAATTGCCAAACGCGGAAACCTAATATGTTCCAGTCACTAAAAAGTGCAAATTGCCTTATTATCCACTGATGAGCTTCTTGATTGACAACGCCCAAAAACATAGCTAGCAAACTACAAAAGGCAATAACAATCATCAGTTTATTGACCAATGGAATTTTTTGTATGTCAAAATTAATTTTCATTTTATCTATCCCAACGGTATTGGTCAAATTGATTTTTTTTCCACATCCACATCAGCAAGAAACCTACCAAAGCACCACCAATGTGAGCAAAATGCGCAATTCCTGTTCCTCCACCAAATATAGAAGAACCTTTAAATCCAAGAATTAAATCTAACAATAGGATTCCTGGTACGAAGTATTTCGCTTTAATAGGCAAAGGCAAGAAGATTAAAGACAATCCTGCATTTGGAAACATAAAAGCAAAAGCCACCAACAAACCGTAGATTGCACCCGATGCTCCTACCGCCATTGATAAATAAGAAGAAATAAAATTATTTAAATCAGCACCAGGTAAAACAGATTGCCATCTATTGTCTAACATTCTTTGATTGAGTAATTCCAGAATCTCTGTTTCTTTAAACCCATTTGCAAGCAAAGCGCTCATTCCTTCATGAAATTGCCAAAAATTCACTGCGGTGTGCAGTGCAGCCGCTCCTAATCCACATAAAATATAAAAAAGAAAGAACTTTTTCCCGCCCCAAATTTGCTCCAAAACCGAACCAAAAGAAAATAAAGCAAACATATTGAATAAGATATGCGTGATACTTCCGTGCATAAACATATGCGTGATAACTTGCCAAATTCTAAAGTTTGGATTTTCTGGATAATATAAAGCGAAAAGTGCGTTTACCTCAGGTACAAAAATACTACCTATAAACAAAATAACATTTACAATAAGTAGTTGTTTAACAACGGGAGTGATCTCGTTCATCATATAAATTTTTTATCAATGTCCTCTACTTTCATTGTAACAAAAGTAGTTTTGCCAAAAGGCGAAGTTTGTGGGTCTTCGCAACCAAACAAACTATTCACAATATCTTCTTGTTCCTTTTCGGTTAAAAAAGCACCCGTTTTTACAGCCAAGCTGTGCGCTAATGATTTAGCGATACGGTCGTGTAATACATGTACTTCTCCAGGAACATCTCCTTTCAAATCATTTAATAGATCTTCTAAAACGATAGAAACAGAACTCTCCGAAATAGATTCGGGAGTTCCCAAAATTACAATTTTTTCTTTTGTGAGCGTTTCAAATGAAAAGCCCATTTGTATCAGTTCCGTTTCAATGCTTTTTAACAATTCCATCTCATAAACGGAATAGTAAAGTGAAAGTGGAAAAAGCAATTGCTGGCTTGCAGTTTGTTTTACTTGAAACGATTGAATGTAATAGTCGTACAAAATGCGTTGATGTGCTCTTCGTTGATCAATAATCAGAAGGCCAGATTTTATAGGACTGATGATGTATTTTTTATGTAGTTGATATGTTTGTCTTGTAGAATGCGCTGCTAAAGTATCTTCGTCAAAAAGCGAACCGGTTACTTCTTCTTGCTCAATTAAATGATTTGAAGAAAGAATAAGTTCTTTTGCGTCCGACATTCCTTCATAAAGAGTTTCCCAACCGCCTGACTTTCCTTTCTTTTCAGAAAAATGCGGAGTTGAATTGCCACTTTTCCCAAAAGACTTTGGTGCGACAGATTCAAATGGATTAAATCCGCCTTGAACAATATCAGATCCAATTTTACTAGCAAGATTATTTAAAACTTTTTTTTCTTCAAACGGATTAAAACTAGCGTCAACTTGTATCGTAGGAGTTACCGATGGTTTTCCTGAAAAGCCATAAGGCACTTCCAAATCCATATCTTTTTGGAAATCTAGAACTGGAGCCACACTAAACTGACCTAAACTATGTTTAACAGTTGCTCTTAAAATTGCGTAAAGTGCCTGTTCATCATCAAACTTTATTTCGGTTTTAGTGGGATGAATGTTGATATCGATACTATTGGGAGGTAAGTTTAAAAACAAAAAATAACTTGGATGTGTTCCGTCTTTAAGCAAACCTTCAAAAGCGGAAGTTACGGAATGATGCAGGTAACCACTTTTAATGAATCGGTTGTTTACAAAGAAAAACTGTTCACCTCTACTTTTTTTGGCGAATTCTGGTTTAGCAACAAACCCATGTATTTCTAAAATTTCAGTAGTTTCTTGCACCGGCACCAATTTTTCATTGGTTTTCCCTCCAAAAACATTTACAATACGCTGTCTCATATTCGAAACAGGTAAATTAAATAACTCACTACCGTTATTAATAAAAACAAACTGAATGTCTTTATGCGCCAATGCTACTCGCTCAAATTCATCAATCACGTGTCGCAATTCAACTTGGTCTGATTTTAGAAAATTTCTTCGAGCAGGGATATTAAAAAACAAATTTTTAACCGAAAAGGAAGTTCCGTCTGGTACCACAGCAACATCTTGCGAAACAATATTGCTTCCTTCGATAACAATGTGCGTTCCTAATTCGGCCGATTTCTCTTTGGTTTTTAATTCAACATGAGCAATAGCCGCAATTGAAGCCAAAGCTTCGCCTCGAAATCCTTTGGTTTGCAATTGAAATAAGTCATCTGCTGCCGCAATTTTAGAAGTAGCATGTCTTTCAAAACACATTCTCGCATCGATTTCGTTCATACCTTTTCCGTTATCAATGACTTGGATTAAGGTTTTTCCTGCATCTTTAATTAGCAATTTAATTGAAGTAGCTCCTGCATCCACAGCATTTTCCAGTAATTCTTTAACCACTGAAGCTGGTCTTTGAACTACTTCTCCTGCTGCAATCTGATTAGCAACGTGATCGGGCAATAAGCGTATAACACTTGACATGTAATTCTTTTCCTTTTTTTATAATGAGTTACAAAAATACAATTTTTTGTGGATTGTTTGGCTTTTGGACTTATCGGTTTTCGTTAAAGTGATGTGAAAGAAACACTTCTTTTTTTAATTAGTAGTTTTTTTATTTGAGAATTTTATTCTAAAAGACGTTTTTTTTCTACCAATTTAAAAAAGGGTTTAAAATACTTTGATAAAGGGATTGTTTTCATCGCATAAAGAAAACGAAAAGTTCAATTAACAGTAAGAAGAATAAAAAAGGCTGACTCTAAATTTAGGTCAGCCTTTGGTATTATTTATTAAGAGCAATCATCTTAAGTGCGGCGACTGCTGCTTCTGTGCCTTTGTTTCCGTGTTTACCACCACTTCGATCGAGTGATTGTTGTTCATTATTATCTGTTAATACACAGAAAATTGTTGGAACATCATATTTTAGATTTAAATCTTTTATACCTTGAGTAACTCCTTCACAAACAAAATCAAAATGTTTTGTTTCTCCCTGAATTACACAACCGATAGCAATAACGGCATCGAATTGTTTTGTTTCCAACATCTTTTTGCAACCAAAAGTCAATTCAAAACTTCCTGGCACGTTCCATCTAACAATGTTTTCAGGTTTTGCACCGCAATCTATCAAAACATCGTATGCACCTTGATATAAGCCATTAGTAACTTTATCGTTCCATTCAGAAACTACCAATCCAATTTTCAAATCTTTTGCATCAATTAATTCGGACTTGTTGTAATCTGAAAGGTTTTTATTTGCTGTTGCCATCTTATTGAGCCATTCCTAAATAAACATCGATATTCGCTGCTTCAACTGCATCTTTGTAGTTTTCTTTAATGTCTGTAAAAAACTTCAAAGCCTCGTTCTTTTTACCTAATTCCAAAGCAATCAATCCAGCTTTATAAGCATAACGTGGAGTTGTAAAATCGTTAATGGTATGATTTGCAGCTCTCTTATAGTATTCAAAAGCATCTTCGTATTGATTCAACTCAACAAAAGCATCACCAATAGCACCTAACGACATTGATTTTAAAAACATATCATCAGAGTCGAATTGTGCTAAATGATCAATAGCTTCTTTATATTGACCTAAATTTAAATAAGCGGTACCAGCGTAATAATGAGCATTCTTAGCAGCTTGAGTTCCGCTATATTGTTCAGCAATTCCCAAAAAGCCCAATTTCCCTTCACCACCGTTCAATGCCAATCGGTACAAGGAATCTGAAGCCGTACCATTTACAGCTTGTTCGTAATATTGTTGTACTTGGAACATTTCGTTTGCAGCTTCATTTTCTTTAGGCTCCACAACAAAGTTTTGGTAAGCCAAATAACCAACCACTGCCACTGCCAAAGCTCCAATACCATAAAAGATTTTGGTTTGATTCAACGTAAACCATGTTCCTATTTTGTTTGCAGATGAATCCAAAGAATTAAAAACCTCGGCTGTTTCACTGCCAGTTACTACTTCAAATTCTTCCTCTTCTGCTGTCGGTTTAGGTGGTTTATAACCTCTTTTATTATATGTTGCCATTTTGATATATGATTTTAATCACGGCAAAAATAGGATTTTTATCCATATTTAAAAGTCTATTTGTTAGATATTTTTCGGAAATTTGTACATTTATCATTTTAAACATCATTATTGGTGAATTTAGAACAGTTACACATCTTAAATTTTAAGAATATTTCTGAGAAAAAATTTGATTTTACCAAAAAAATCAACTGTTTTGTTGGAAAGAATGGACAAGGGAAGACAAATCTACTCGATGCCATTTATTATCTTGCAAATGGCAAGAGTTATTTTAATCCAGTGGCATCACAAAACATTAAGCATCAAGAAGATTTTTTTGTACTTGAAGGCCAATTTAATAAAGCGGAGAAGAAAGAACAAATTGTTTGCAGCCTTCAAAAAGGACAAAAGAAAGTCATGAAAAGGAATGGGAAAGCCTACACAAAATTTTCTGAACATGTTGGGTTGATTCCTTTAGTTATGATTTCTCCTTCTGATCAAGATTTAATTTCGGAGGGAAGTGAAACCCGTCGAAAATTTATCGACTTGGTTATTTCTCAACAAAATTCGATCTATTTGCAACAACTAATTCAATATCAAAAAATATTGACACAACGCAATGCGCTTTTAAAGCATTTTGCACTTCACAGATTTTTTGACATGGACACTTTGGCGATTTATAACCATCAATTAAATGAGTTAGGCAAGGAAATTCACCTGAAAAGAGCTGCTTTTATAGAAGACTTTGTTCCTATCTTTAAAAAATACCATCGTGAAATCACCAATCAAAATGAAGAAGTAGAACTTAAATATGAAAGTCAATTACACGAAAAAAAATTGATAGATCTTTTTGAGGAAGCACTTGCCAAAGATCGTGCGCTTCAATATACTTCGGTGGGTATTCATAGAGACGATTTACAATTTGAAATCAATGGATTCCCTATAAAAAAATACGGTTCACAAGGACAACAAAAATCTTTATTAATCGCTTTACGATTAGCACAATTTGACTTTATAAAAAGACAAAGTGGTGTGGCACCAATTTTATTGTTTGATGATATTTTTGATAAGTTAGACGCCGAAAGAGTACAACAAATCGTCAACATGGTTAACAAAGAAACTTTTGGTCAACTTTTCATCACCGACACTCACGAAGAGCGCACCGAACTTATTGTAAAAACAACACAATTGGATTACGAAATTTTCAAAATCACTTCGTAACATCAGTTGTATTTTGTTTATTTGCACAAAAATTTAGCCATGCAATTGAATCAGTCTTTAAAAAATCACAACACTTTTGGAATTGATGTTTCAGCATCGCATTATGTCAATATTTCATCAATTGAACAACTAAAACAGGTTATCTTAGAGAACGATGACCAATTACCACTTTTTGTTTTGAGTGGTGGCAGCAATATGTTGTTGACGAAAAATGTAGATGCCTTAGTTTTACATCTAAACACCAAAGGGATAAAAGTGATTAAAGAAGACCAAGAATCTGCATGGATTGAAGCACAAGCAGGCGAAGTTTGGCATGATTTTGTGGTTCATACACTTGATCAAAACTTAGGCGGATTGGAAAACTTATCCTTGATTCCTGGTAAAGTTGGCTCTGCTCCTATTCAAAATATTGGTGCATACGGCGTAGAACTTAAAAACCATTTTCATAGTTTAGAAGCACTGAATATAAAAACATTAGAAATAGAAAAATTCACGCTAGAAGATTGTTGTTTCGGTTATAGAGAAAGTGTTTTTAAGAATGAATTAAAGGGTAAATACATCATTACATCGGTTACCTTTGAATTGAAAAAGAGTCCACATACCTTACAAACAAGTTACGGAGCGATTCAACAAGAATTAGAAAAAATGCAAATACAACAGCCCACAATAAAAGATGTGAGTGCTGCAGTAATCGCTATTCGCCAATCAAAACTACCCGATCCGAAAGAGATTGGCAACAGTGGAAGTTTCTTTAAAAATCCTATATTACCAAAAAAAGATTACACTCTACTAATTGAAAAAAATCCGGATATGCCTCATTATCCCGTAGATGAAACCCATGTAAAAGTTCCTGCCGGTTGGTTGATTGAACAAGCTGGATTGAAAGGTTTTAGAAAAGGTGATGCTGGTGTTCACACCAAACAGGCACTTGTACTTGTCAATTACGGAAACGCTAGCGGAAAAGAATTAGTAGAAATGGCAGAATTTGTTCAGCAAACAGTGTTTGATAAATTCGGAATCTTGATTTCTCCCGAAGTAAATATTATTTAATCTTTTATATCCATTTAGATACCGATACATTTCAATTATAAAAAGGAAATCGAGCTATGTGAACTTGCCGGTATAATGGAATTTATTACGTGATGATTGGTAAATATGTAATTGACAAGCGGGCTATTTGATGAAAGTTAAAAATCGGATTAATAAGTAGCTTGTTTTTTTGTTGTAAAAAGGAAAACTCAGTTAATTCAGTTAGGGAAATCAGGTGGTCAAAATGTCGACTAAAATTATTATTTAACATTTGGTTGTAGTTCCTCGGTAATTAAATTATTTTTGCACATTATTTAATCATAATATGGCACTTACATTACTTTATATTTCAGGTATTTTATTATTTATTCTTCTTGTATATTATTTAGGAATTTTTGCAGGATCTGTTTTCAGTAAACCTCACGAAACCAATGCAAAAAACATTCCTGTTTCCGTGATTGTTTATGCAAAAAATAATTTTGAAGAACTTAAAAATCTTTTACCAGTTTTATTAAATCAAAACTATCATCAATTTGAACTGCTTGTTGTAAACAATGCATCTACCGACGAAACTCTGGATTTACTTAAAGAATACACTACAATGTATCCCAATGTTCGCATGGTAAATGTAGTCAACAATGAAGCTTTTTGGGGCAATAAAAAATACGCTTTAACACTAGGAATTAAAGCAAGCACTTACGAATATTTAGTTTTCATCGATGCAGAAAACAAGGTTCATTCCAATAATTGGTTGTTACAAATGAGTTCTTGTTTTACTCAGAACAAAACCCTAATCATGGGGACGGCTTATTATGGAAAAAGTAAAGGTTTTTTTAATAAACTGGTCCGATTTGATCACAGCATGCAACAAATGCAAGCATTGGCTTGGTCAAAAGTGGGCAAACCTTACAGTCTACACTTACCGAATTTTGCATTCAAAAAAGAAGAGTTTTACAAGGTAAACGGATTTATTAATCATATGCAACAGCGCATGTTTACCAATGAATATTTCCTAAAAGATGCTGGAGAAATAAAAAACACTACTGTTTGTGAATTGCCAGAAACTTTGATTGAATTGCCTGCTATCACCGATAAAAAAGAGTTCAAAGAATTTAAAAACCAACAATTAGAGTTGCTTCAAAATCTAAAAGGGGCTAGTTTAAAAATTAAATTTTTCAACTTATGCCAATTCCTATTTTTATTAAGCAGCATCATTTCCATTGCCCTTATAGAATACCTCTATATTGCTATCGGTATTTTTGTGTTTCGCTATTTATTACTTTGGATTATTTTCTCAAAAAACGCTAAAAAATTTCACTATAAAGATTTAATAATTTTATTCCCAATTCTAGATTTTATTTATATCTTTATGCAAGTACAATTATTTTTTAAAAATCTGTTTTCTAAATCAAATTAATAAACATCTAAATTGCACAACACTTCAGAATACATCGCAAAAGCACGCGAAGGAAATCAGGCTGCATTTACAGCATTATTAGATATTTATTGGTGGGAAGTGTATTATTTTATCTTAAAAAGAACGGAGAACGAATCAGATGCAGAAGACATCACTATAGAAACTTTTGCGAAAGCTTTTAATAAAATCACAACCTACAACGACCATTTTGCATTCAATACTTGGTTGCTGACTATAGCAAAAAACGTTCATATAGACTTAATAAGAAAGCGAAAAAAATCTGAAATAATCGATCTAAGTGAAGAGGAAAAAATATATTTCCAAAACATTGCAGACGATAATAGCCTACAAGATCAGTTGATTCACGATCAAAATTTAGCTACTTTGAAACGTTGCATCAAGCAATTAAAACCAGACTATCAACAAATTATTCAATTGCGTTATTTTCAAGAACGTTCGTATAATGAGATTGCTGAGATCATCAACGAACCACTCAACAACGTAAAAGTTCGTTTATTACGAGCAAAAAAACTATTGACAGAGTTGATTAAAAATGAAAAATCCGACGATTAAGTCGGATTTATTATTAATTTCTACTAAAGAACTGAATCATTGCATCTAAATCATACAATTCCTGTTCTCCTGTTTTAAGATTTTTCAATGTATATTGATTGTTTTTCATTTCTTCAGATCCAACCAAAACAACATAGTTAACGCCTTTCTTTTCGGCAAATTGAAATTGTTTCCCAACTTTCGTTTTATCGGGATAGAGCTCTGATTTAATTCCAGCATTTCTTAATTTCTGAATCGCTTTAGTTGCATATTTCGCTTCAACATCGCCAAAGTTTAAAAACAATACGTCGGTTACATTAGCAATGGTTTTCGGAAACAAGTTTAGTTCTTCAATCACCAAATAAATACGATCTAAACCAAAAGAAATACCAACACCACTCATGTTTTTTAAACCAAAAATTCCGGTTAAATCATCATATCGACCACCACCACCAATAGAACCTATTTTAACAGTTTCGGGAGCAGCTACTTCAAAAATAGCACCAGTATAGTAATTTAAACCACGTGCAAGTGTGACATCCAAATTCAATTTAGCTGATTTTAAACCTAATTCTTGAACGGTTTCACAAATGAACGCCAGCTCTTCTACTCCTTTAGTCCCTTCTTCAGATGGCGCTAACAAATTGCTTAGTTGTGCTAATTTTTCCGACAAAGTACCAGAGAAATCAAACAAGACTTGCACTTTATCAATAGCTTCTTGTGCAATGCCTTTTTCTAGCATTTCATTTTTCACGCCCTCTTCCCCAATTTTATCTAACTTATCTAAAGCTACCGTAAAATCAATCAATTTGTCGCTCGCCCCAATTACTTCTGCAATACCCGATAAAATCTTGCGATTATTAATTTTGATAGTTACACCCTCTATGTTTAAATCAGTAAAAACAGCGTCATATAGTTGAATTAATTCCACTTCTTGCCACAACGATTTAGAACCTACAACATCGGCATCGCATTGATAAAATTCGCGGAAACGTCCTTTCTGTGGCCGATCGGCTCTCCAAACTGGCTGAATTTGATAGCGTTTAAATGGAAACTCCAATTCATTTTGATGCTGCACAACATATCGAGCAAATGGAACGGTTAGATCGTAACGCAAAGCTTTCTCTGAAATTTGTGTTGTCAATTTCAAACTGTTTTTTTCAGTCAAAAACGCATCATTTACTTTTGACAAATAATCTCCAGAATTCAATATTTTAAAAATAAGTCGATCACCTTCTTCTCCGTATTTTCCCATCAAAGTTTCAGAGTTTTCAAATGAAGGTGTTTCGATAGGTTGAAAACCAAACCTTTCAAAATGTTGTTTAATAACCGAAATAATATATTGACGCTTTGCTACTTCAAGCGGAGAAAAATCGCGGGTTCCTTTTGGAATACTTGGTTTTTGTGCCATTTTTTGTTTTATGTTTATAATTATCTCTACAAACTTTTATAACGCCTGAAGGATCAATTTGGTATTCTAGTGCAAATATAATGGTTAAAGACGGAAATCTAAAGCGATTCGTTATTTTCTGATTGGTTCAATTTCATCATCCGATCATTCCCTTGTAAATCTTGACGCAGCGACATGGTTTGAAAATATTCAGACAGCAACTCCTTCATATCATCTCCTAAATATTGATTGATTTCAAAAAATAAGTATCCGTCTTTAGACAAACTCTTTCGGGCTAATTGAGCTATTTTTCTATAAAAAATTAAAGGATCATCATCTTCTACAAATAAGGCCAAATGAGGCTCGTAATTAAGCACATTGTTTTTAATTTCAGTCTTTTCTAAAATCCTCACATAAGGTGGATTCGAAACAATAATATCGAAGCTTTCCAATCCATCAGTTAATAAAATATCTTGCTGAATAAATGTAACTTCTGCATTTAAGTTCTCTGAATTTTCTTTGGCAACTTTTAAAGCTTCAACCGAAACATCCATCGCATAAACCTCTGCCAGAGGAAATTCCATTTTTATCGATATCGGAATACATCCAGAACCAGTTCCTATATCCAAAACGCGCCATCGTTTATTGGGTTGATTATTCATTGTTTCTAGCACCCACTCTACCAATTCTTCCGTTTCTCTTCTAGGAATCAAAGTAGCAGACGATACTTTAAATTCATATCCATAAAAATATGCCTTCTGAAAAATGTATTGAATCGGAACTTCTTGCTGAAGTTGAATAAGAATTTCTTCTAAGCGATCTAAAGAATCTTTGTTTAATACTTCTTCCTTTTTAAGAACGATATCAGCTCTAGAATAGTCTAAAACCTCTTCAGCAACCAACGTAAATAGTGCCTTACGCTCTTCTTCATCGTAGAACGCTGGTAACATTTGATAAAAATAAGTTTGAAATTCGCTTAACTTCATTTCGCTTGAGTTTTTATCTGTTTGAAAATCAATTCTATTTTTCTTAGCATGGAACACTTTTTAAAAATTATTTAGATTTTTAATCCTTTTTTTTGCAAAATTTAAATTTACTACTTTTGTAAAAAAAACATGTTACAACACCAACTTTATATGCAACGAGCCTTGCAATTAGCCAAAATAGGTTTAATCAATGCCATGCCCAATCCTTCAGTGGGTGCTGTAATTGTATACAAAGATACGATAATTGGCGAAGGATACACCGCTGCATTTGGTGGATCGCATGCCGAAGTTAATGCTATTAACTCGGTTAAAAATCAAGAGTTACTCAAAGAAAGCACATTATACGTTACTTTAGAGCCTTGCAGTCATTTCGGAAAAACACCTCCTTGTGCACTTTTAATTGTCGAAAAACAAATTCCAAAAGTTGTGATTGGCTGTATCGATCCTTTTGCAAAAGTTGCTGGTAAAGGTATTGAGACTTTAGAAAACAACGGAATTGAAGTACTTACTGGTGTTTTAGAAGACGAATGTAAAGAATCTCACAAACGCTTTTTTACATTTCATCTAAAAAAAAGACCCTATCTCATTCTTAAATGGGCGCAATCTGCTGATGGTTTTATTGCTCCAATTAAAAAAAACGAACAAAAGCCCGTGTGGTTGTCCAATACTTTTTCTAGACAATTAACACACAAATGGCGAAGCGAAGAGCAAGCAATATTGGTAGGAAAGCAAACTGTTTTAGACGATAATCCCAGCTTAACTACTCGGGACTGGAAAGGTAAAAATCCTGTTCGCTTATTTATTGATTCGAAAAACGAAATCAATACAACCTATCAAATATTAAATCAAGAAGCGCCAACCTACAGATTTACAAAAAACAATAAGGCTGACAAGGATGTTTTTATAACTTTTGAAAATACTGCTCAAGAAATTTGTGATTTTTGTTTTGAAAATGATTTACAATCAATCATCATTGAAGGAGGTCGACAAACTTTACAAACATTTATTGATGCTAGATTATGGGACGAAGCTCGAGTATTTAAGGCTAAAACAGTCGTAAATAACGGAATTTTAGCGCCTGAATTAAAAAGCTTTAAAAAGAAATCAACTGTTTTAATTGACAACGATTGTTTGTGTTTTTACGAACCTAAATAAAATGAAAGACACCTATAAAACCATAGAAATTCCTGGAGAAGAAACATTATTCAAAGAAAAAAACAGTAAGTTTTTTGGATACACTTTCCCAATACGCACCGAAGATGATGTGAAGACAATTTTAGAACAAATTAAAAAACAACACTTTTCAGCTCGTCATTGGTGTTACGCGTACCAAATTGGAACTGGAAAAAACATTTACTTCAGAGCCAACGACGACGGCGAACCCAATAACAGCGCTGGAATGCCGATTTACGGTCAGATTCAATCGTTTGATGTTACCAATGTTTTAATTGTTGTGGTAAGGTATTTTGGTGGTGTAAAATTAGGAGTTGGCGGACTAATAACCGCTTATAAAACTTCCGCTCAAATGGCTTTAGAAGCATCTGAAATTGTCGAAAAAACTATTGATGTGCATTTTTTAATTCGTTTTGATTATAAAAACATGAATAAAGTTATGAGAGTAATCAAAGAAAAATCCATTCAAATCGTCAATCAAAAACTTGAACTAGATTGTTTGATCGAAATTTCGTGTAGACTTTCTCATAAAGAAGAGATTTTCAATGCTTTTAAACAACTTTTTGAAGTTGACATCAAAGAGAAAGAAGATTAGAAACAGCATCGCTTTTAATCAACTTAATCGAATACTGACACCTTATTGATTATCACTTTGATTTAAATTATTATCTTTAAAGTACAAAATTTGTTGTTCCATCAATTCTTTAAAATCAGGACTGTCAATTTTGGTATCTTCATTGATGAACTCGACCATTTTCAATGCAAAAAAGGGAGCCAGATTTTGGGGTAATTTATAGTTTTCGTACATGTAATCACCAGAATAGACTTCCAAAAAACGCATACATTTTTGATATTCTTGTTCCAAGGCCAAAGCCTTGTTATTCAATTTTGCTTGACCACTTATTTTGTTGATTAATCCATCTAGAATTACATTCGCACTCACAGATTCAGAATCAAAAAGTTTATTATCTTTAATTACAGCACGCTCAGTTCGGGTAGTTTTATTCACTTCAAAACCCAAATCAGTGTTCAAATTTCTGTATTCAATTTCCAATTCATCCAAAACCTCATTAGCCGTAACAATCAGATTAAGGCGTTTTCTGTCAATAATATTTTGTGAAATTTCGATAGTTTCAACCAATTCATTGTCTACATAAATCGTTAATTTATCTTCTAAATGAACCTCTATCTCTTTCTGAACATTTTGCCAAATAAAAACCAAATCCTCTTGATTGATTTGATAATGTACTTGAACACCTTCTTCAGCTTGAAGCAAACGAATTTTTAGAACAACAGGATTTTGTCCGAACATCAAACCAGAAATAAAAAATAGAAAAAAGAGGATCCGATATTTCATATACGAATTATTGAAATTTAAAAAAAGGCTTTGTTTCAAGATACGATTCCATAAAAGTAAAAATATAAAATCAGTACGTTTATTTCACTAAATTTATCAAAAAAAATCGAAGCAAAAAAACAAAAACCACGGAAAATTTTAGCTGTTAATCATTTGTTCTAAAAACGTAGGAACTTGAATAGGTCGCTTCGTTTTCATGTCTACAAAAACCAAAACGGTATGGGCTGTTGTTAATAACTCTTGCTTTTGATCTAAAATCTCGTATTCAAATTCAATCTTGGCACCACCTAAGTATTTTAGAGTTGTCACGACGGTCAATTCCTCATCGTAAAACGCTGGTTTTTTATAGTTCATAGACAAAGAAACCACAGGAAGCATAATTCCATTTTCCTCCAGCTCTTTATAAGAAACCCCTTGATTTCTAAGCCATTCAACCCTTCCTATTTCAAAATACTGAGCATAATTACCATGATAGACAACGCCCATTTGGTCGGTTTCTGCATAACGAACCCTAAGATTAATTTTATGTGTATTCATACATTCAAATTATTTAAATGTTAAAGTTTTAGTTCCTAATACGACTTTATTTCTAAAAATCAAATAGGCAAAACATTTTTTTTCATCAAATTTATTCACAATATTTGTATCGAAAAATCGAGTTTATAATAACTCCTTAGAACTCAATTTACTTAACACTATTATCTCGTTTAATAATGCTTGATTATACAAAAGAAAATGCAATATCAGTTTGGAATCGCTGTCTTCAGTTCATTAAAGACAATATTGGGGGCGAACAGGCATACAAAACCTGGTTTGAACCAATAGAGGCAATCGATTTTACCGAAAACACTTTGTATATTCAGGTGCCAAGTAAATTCTTCTATGAATTTATTGAAGAACATTACGTAAAGGTTTTAAAAACCGCCTTGATAAAAGAACTTGGACCTGAGGCAAAGTTAGTGTATAAAATTAAAATGGAAAACACTTCGGGTTCAAAACAACCTTTTACCGAACAGTTACCAAGCGCTCAGAGAGAACCTGTTAAAACCCAAGAATTAGACGTTCCTGTACGTCAGAAAAATCCAGAATTAAAAAATCCGTTTGTTATTCCTGGAATTCGCAATGTCAAAATTGAGTCTCAGCTCAATTCCAATTATAGTTTCGATAATTTTTTAGAAGGCGAATCTAATCGATTGGCTAGAAATGCTGGTATGGCTGTTGCCAACAAACCTGGAGGAACTGCCTTCAACCCTTTATTGATTTATGGCGGAGTTGGTTTAGGGAAAACCCACTTAGCGCATGCTATTGGTGTAGAAATCAAAGAGAAACACCCCGAAAAAACAGTTTTATATATTTCGGCAGAGGTTTTTATGCAACAATATACCGATTCTGTTCGAAGACAAAATCAACATGATTTCATATATTTTTACCAACTGATCGATGTATTAATTGTTGATGATATTCAGTTTTTAGCTGGACGATCAGGAACACAAGACGTGTTTTTTCACATTTTCAACTATCTACACCAAAACGGCAAACAAGTTATTTTAACTTCTGATAAAGCTCCGGTGGATATTCAGGATATCGAACAGCGACTTTTATCTCGTTTTAAATGGGGATTATCCGCTGAAATTATGCATCCAGATTTTGAAACCAGAGTTGATATAATCAAAAATATTCTATACCGAGACGGAGTAGAAATGCCCGATGATGTAATTGAATATGTTGCTAAGAATGTAAAGACAAACATCCGTGAATTAGAAGGTGCTATTATTTCTCTGATTGCGCAATCCTCGTTCAACAAAAAGGAAGTGACCATTGATCTTGCAAAACAAGTCATTGATAAATTTGTCAAAAATGTAAAAAAAGAAATATCTATCGATTATATTCAAAAAATTGTTTCGGATTACTTCGATATGGATATTGAAACACTTTGTTCCAAATCCCGCAAGAGAAATATTGTACAAGCCAGACAATTGGCCATGTTTTTCGCAAAGAAATACACCAAGTCTTCCTTAGCAAATATTGGTTCTCAAATCGGAAGTCGCGATCATGCAACTGTTTTACACGCATGCAAAACCGTTGATAATCTTTTGGAAACCGACAAAGAGTTTAAAAGTTACTACGAAGAGATCAACAAAAAACTAACTTTTTAATGACTAAAATTTTAATGGTCTGCTTGGGAAACATTTGTCGTTCTCCTTTGGCCGAAGGCGTTTTAAAATCAAAAATCAATAGAAATAAAGTTTTGGTAGATTCTGCCGGAACTGCAGCTTGGCACTCTGGTAAATTACCAGATACTCGTTCGATCGCGGTAGCTAAAAAGCATGGAATTGATTTAACCGATCAAAAAGCACGTATTTTTTCTCCAGAAGATTTTGATCGTTTTGACTATATCTACGTGATGGATCAAAACAATTATAAAGACGTTTGTCGTCTGGCTCCCAACGAAAAAGCCATAGAAAAAGTACAGTTGATACTGAACGAGATTTATCCCGATCAAAACCTAGAGGTTCCCGATCCGTATTACGGCGGCGATGATGGATTTGACGATGTTTTTAAAATGTTGGATGAAGCGTGTGAGAAGATAAAAGAAAAAATTGAAAATAGTTAAAAAGTCAATGTTAAAGCGTTGACTTTTTATATCTTTGCTTTCCTAATGAATAAATACATCACATATAAAATAGACTTTCAGTTATTACTATGGCTGATTCTATCGTTTATTTTTTTCACTATTATAGGCACAATCTCTCACGAGTTCGGACACTATCTCGCAGCAAAATACATTGGATTAGACGCAAAAGTTCACTACGGATATACAAGAATTACGATACCAGATGATTTTTCTGGTGTAGTCAGCCAAGCGGATCGTTTTTTATTAACATTAGGCGGTCCTCTTCAGACTATTTTCACAGGTGTTTTGGGATTGTTTTTGTTATACATCAACCGAAAAACAATTAAATCCTTAGAAAAATTAAAAACAATTCATTGGATATATGTTCTTTTATCTTTGTTTTGGCTAAGACAAACCGCTAATTTTGTAATGTGGATAAGAACGTACTTTATCCGAGGACGTTTTTCTAAAAGTATGGACGAAATAAAGCTTGCACGCAATTTAGAAATGCATGAGTGGAGCATCATATTTCCAACTGCCGTTTTAGGCTTTTTGATAACTGTTTATGTGATTTTTAGATACATTCCTCTTCATCAAAGATTTACCTTTGTACTCTCAGGATTAATCGGAGGTGCCTTGGGGTATTATCTATGGTTAGAATCGCTGGGAAAAATAATAATGCCTTGATTAATCTTGTCCTTTTTAAAATAATAACTGTTTATAATTTATGAAAACCTTTGGTACTTTATATTTAATTCCGGTAATGCTAGGCGATACTGCAGCCAATGAAGTTTTGCCAGAAAGCGTGACGCGCGCTGTAACACTGATTGATGATTACGTAGTAGAAAACAGTAAAGTTGCCCGAAAATTCATCAAGGCAATAGTTCCCAAAAAAGTTCAGGCTTCATTGAATCTATTTGAGTTGAATAAACATACGGACGAAAAAGAAATCAATTCGTTTATTCAACCGTTGTTAGACGGAAAAAATATGGGTTTGATGAGTGATGCCGGTTGTCCTGGTGTTGCAGATCCCGGTGCTGTAATTGTTGCTTTGGCACATCAAAAAGGGATAAAAGTGGTTCCGTTGACAGGTCCTTCTTCTATATTACTTTCGTTGATGGGCTCTGGAATGAACGGACAATCTTTCACATTCAATGGCTATTTACCCATAGATAAAAGTGAAAAAAGAAGCATGTTGAAAAATCTAGAAAAGTGGTCTTTTGAAAGAAATCAATCGCAACTGTTTATAGAAACACCTTACAGAAACAATCAATTGATGGAAGAAATGATTCAGACATTACACCCAAAAACTTCGCTGTGCGTGGCTTGTGATTTAACGCTTCCTACAGAAATTATGTTGACCAAACCCGTTAGTTTCTGGAAAAAACACAAAATAGATTTACATAAAAGACCTTGTATTTTTATCTTACATAAAAATTAACAAGTTTGATACTATTTTTGATCACCGTATAAAAAACCTAATTTCATACGAATCAACATCTTTTTAACAAAATTCCAAAAAAAGGCGTGTTGTCCAAAAATTGTTCCGATGATAATCAAAAGTACTTTATAAACTGGAAGGATTAAAATCAACGATAGTGGCCAATACAGCCACAGATTCATTGTTTCTTTTGTGATGCCAATCAGTGCCAAAATTGGTCGAGTGATGTAAGCTGAAGTACTTCCTGTGATCGCAAAAACAATCAAAATGATAATCATCTGAAAATTGGAGGTAATACCCCATTTTTCCTTTAACTTGTTCATTATTTTCATATATTTCTAAAACACAAATTTATACATTTTAATCCAATCGTATCCGGTTTGTTTCCTGAAAATAAAGCAAATAATTATAAATCATATAATTCACTTCATAACCGTAATCAATACCTGATTGAAAATCAATCGTATAATTAAAACCCTTGACACCCGCTCTACTCCTTGCATTAAAACTGTTGACCCATTGTCGATTTTTACTTTCTAAAAAAGTTTTGCTATAATATCCTCTCGGACGGGCACGGGTAACAAACCAGCCTTCAAACTGGTTGTCAAAAATGATGACTTCATATTCCAATTCAGGATTGGAGATTTTGACCGAACCATCTTCAAATGTACTTTTATGTTGACTATCAACCTCATCCAAATATTTTAGATATGAAGTTTGAGAGCTGGCACAGGCTGCAAAAAAGAAAACAACAATCATGTAACTTGCAAATGTTTTCATATTCTTCTTTTTTTCTTTAAAGATATGAAATTAGTTACGTAATTTTGGAGCATCTTAAATAAAAAAAATGGTAACACAAGAGCAAGTTAAGAGTCTTATGGAACGCCTTGGCGCGTTAAGGAGGTATCTTTGACATCGATCAGAAATTAATAGAAATTCAGAACGAAGAAGAAAAAACGTACGCTCCTGATTTTTGGAACAATGCCAAAGAAGCAGAGTTGATTGTAAAAAACATTCGCTCAAAGAAAAAATGGGTCGAAGACTACGAACAAGCAATGGCTGCTCATGAAGAACTGCAAATTACTTTGGAGTTTTATCAAGAAAAGGAAGCTACTGCCGAAGAGGTTGAAATAGAATTCGAAAGGACACTGCAATACATTGAAGATTTAGAATTCAAAAACATGTTGTCTGACGAAGGTGATTCAATGAGTGCCGTCTTACAAATTACTGCCGGAGCTGGCGGTACTGAAAGTTGTGATTGGGCTGCGATGCTGATGAGAATGTACATGATGTGGGGCGAAAAAAGTGGTTACAAAATCAAAGAACTCAACTTTCAAGAAGGCGAAGTTGCAGGTGTAAAAACCGTGACTTTAGAGTTTGAAGGCGATTATGCTTTTGGTTATCTTAAAGGTGAAAACGGCGTTCACAGATTGGTTCGTATTTCTCCTTTTGACAGTAACGCCAAGCGACACACGTCTTTTGTTTCTGTATATGTTTATCCACTAGCAGATGACACTATTGAAATTGAAATCAACCCATCCGATATTTCTTGGGAAACCATGAGATCGTCTGGTGCAGGTGGACAAAATGTAAACAAAGTTGAAACTGCAGTGCGTTTACGTCACCATCCAACTGGAATCATCATCGAAAATTCGGAAACCCGTTCGCAATTGGACAACAAAACCAAAGCAATGCAACTTTTAAAATCTCAGTTATATGAAATTGAGCTGAAAAAGAGGCAAGCTAAACGTGACGAGATTGAAGCAGGCAAGATGAAAATTGAGTGGGGCTCTCAAATTCGAAATTACGTAATGCACCCATATAAGTTGGTAAAAGATGTTCGTACTCAACACGAAACCAGCGACGTTGACGGTGTAATGAACGGTGATATTGAACCTTTTTTAAAATCTTATCTCATGGCAATGGGACAAAAAGAAGAATAAAAAAACGACCGAATGGTCGTTTTTTTATTCAATTCATTTTACTCTTCCTCATACATTTCTTCAAAAGAATATCCTTCAGGTCTAAATATTTTTGAAAAATCATATTGTATCTTGTAAGGAAGGCTATTAACATCGTATTTCTTATTGAATAGACATTTCATATCGAAAAAACTATGTAGTTTTGCCTTGTCTTTAACATATATTTCAAGTGACTCTCCATCAAATAATAGAGTTGGAAAGCATTCTACATTTTTATATTCAGAAGCATCGAAATAATATTTTATATCTCCTTTTTTTACTTTTATATTTTCCGCTTTTGCAATAGGATATTTCTTTATTCTATATGGCTTAATAATATAACTCTGTATCCCACTCTCTTTATAAAACCACAATAATATTAAATTATCAGAAGAATAAGAAAATATAGTGTCCACTTTCTCTTTTGTATGGATTTTTTCCACCAACTTTTCCGTTTTATTGAGAATGTATTTTTGCGGTGAACAACTTACACATACCAAAACTCCTATACCAAATATCAATTGAAAAGCCCTTTGCATTTTTTTTAGTTTTATCACTCTTCCTCCTCATCAGAAAACCAATAACTGTCTAACATTGTTTTATCTACAAAAGTTTCCAAACGTTCTGTTTCCTGATGAGAAAGGTACAAACGCTGTGTTTTACCAATGCTTTCCGACAAACGATATAAACGCGTATCAAAACGTTTACGCAACAACTCGTCCAAATCATTAATTACAAACATTTTGAGTTGATTAACATCATATCCAGCAACGCTTAACATTAGATTAAGGCGTTCAGGTGTTCCAATCAGTACATCAATTCCTAAGGAAATCAGATTTTTATCTTCGTCAATGTCTGTTTTTTCGTGACACATAAAAATACGTAAACCGGTATATTTGGCATATTGCTCTAATTTTTCGTGCATTCGCAAAGCTTCTTCTTTTTCCTGCACCACAATCAATGCCCGCGGAGATTCCATAAAAGGTTTTTCCAATCGTTGAATAACCGAAACGGCAATAATATCTTCCCGTTCCAGCTCTTCTTCGACAATCAACACCACATCATTTCCCGATTTTATGGTACCAAAGGATTCTTTTAAAACTTTCGAAGGTTCTGTCAGACCGTTTTCAATCAAAGCCTGCTGTAATTTATCGTTGATTTTTTTTAATTTCATTTTGATGCAAATAATTCTACGTCTGTTTTAGAGATTTCTTTACCACCTAAGATGATCAGTCTTTCGACTACATTACGAAGTTCTCGAATGTTTCCTGTCCAGTCATATGCTTTTAACAGCTCGATGGCTTCATCGGAAAACAATTTAGGTGCACTACCCGATTCCTCGGCTATTTTTTTGGTGAAATGTTCGATTAAAACCGGAATGTCATCACGTCTTTCATTCAACGAAGGAACTTTGATTAATATAACTGCCAATCGATGATACAAATCTTCTCTAAATCGACCTTCTTCTATTTCTTTTCTTAAGTCTTTATTAGTTGCTGCAATTACACGCACATCCACTTTAATATCTTTGTCTGCACCTACTCTAGTAATAACGTTTTCTTGCAAAGCACGTAAAACTTTGGCTTGTGCTGCGAGACTCATATCTCCAATCTCATCTAAAAAAATGGTTCCTTTATGAGCAGCTTCAAACTTTCCTGCTCGATCTTTTACAGCCGAAGTAAATGCCCCTCTCACGTGTCCAAACAGCTCACTTTCTATTAACTCTGAAGGAATTGCAGCACAATTCACTTCTATTAAAGGAAATTGCGAACGATTGCTTTTTTCGTGCAGATTGTGAGCTACGAGTTCTTTCCCCGTTCCATTTGGGCCTGTAATCAAAACACGTGCATCGGTTTCGGCAACCTTTTCTATCATTTGTTTGATTTGTGAAATAGGTTCGCTTTCACCAATCATTTGATAATTTTTGCTAACTTTCTTTTTTAAACGTTTATTTTCAATCACTAATGATTTATTGTCTAGTGCATTACGGACAGTTGTCAGCAAACGGTTTAAATCCGGTGGTTTAGAAATATAGTCAAAGGCACCTAAACGCATTGTATTAACTGCAGTTTCTAAATCTCCATGACCAGAAATCATAATAAAAGGAACTTCGGGTTTTAGTTTTTTGGCTTCCTGCAATACTTCTTCGCCGTCTAACTTGGGCATTTTAATATCGCAAATAACTAAGTCAAAATCTTCGGCTTTTATTTTGTTTAAACCATCCTCACCATCAGCTGCCTCAGTGACGTGATAAGCTTCGTTTTCTTCGGATAATATTTTCGTAAGCACTCTTCGTATTGCTGCTTCGTCTTCAATAATTAAAATTTTTGCCATCTTAATATCTCAACCATTTTAAAAGTTCTTTCCAAGTAGGTTTATTTCCGTACATCAAAATTCCGATGCGGTATACTTTAGAAGCTACCCACACAATAGCTATAAAGGTAGCAAATAATATTGTAATTGAAAGTGCAATCTGATAAAAAGGAACACCAAATGGAATTCGCATCAACATGACTATTGGCGAAGTAAATGGGATCATAGAAAAAACTGTTGCCACTGTTCCATGTGGTTCATTCATCACCGTAAAAAAGCCGATATAAACACCAACCATTAAAGGCATAATAATCGGAAACATAAACTGTTGTGTATCGGTTTCATTATCAACAGCGGCCCCAATGGCAGCATACAATGAACTATATAAAAAATACCCGCCAATAAAGTATATCAAGAAATATACAAGCATACTAACTAAAGGCAATTTTAAAAATTCAGCAAAATACAATTTTAAATCGTCACCTTTTGCAGATTGTTGTGCCGCTTCCAAAGCCATTTCTGTTGTTGGTGAACTAGTATTTAATCCAAAAACAACATTTGCGATAACGAGTAAAATTCCACCAACAATTGCCCAGATAATAAATTGCAACAATCCAGCAAAAGTGGTTCCGATGATTTTCCCCATCATTAATTGAAGTGGTTTAATAGAAGAAACAATGATTTCTATAATTCTATTGGTTTTTTCTTCAATAACACTTCGCATAACCATATTTCCGTAAATAATGATAAACATCATGATCAAATAACCAAAGAGTGAACCAATTACAACTTTTATTTCGTTGAGCCCTTTCAAGGTTTCTTCTCCAGAAGCTTTTGCCAAATGCATACTAACATTAATTGCTGATTGATCCAACAGCAATGTGTCCAACCCGATATTACTCATGTTTTGTCTTGTTAGTTTATCAGAAAGAATCGACTCTACACTTACAATAAAATTTAAACTTGGACTATCTTCAGAAATGTATTCAATGGATTTTTCATAATCTCTTAGATTTTCTTTATGAGGAATGATAAGTACCCCTTCGTAATTTTTTTGAGATATACTATCTTTCAAAATTTCGGGTGAAATATGACTAACATTGTGGTATTTATAACTTTCGTTACTTTTAAATTCATTCACAAAAAGTCCACTTTCGTCGTGAACGCCAATGTGTTTAACTTCGGTTCGCATTGAACTCAAATAAGCAATGAGTGCCGCAACTGCCACAAAAATCAATGGACTTACGAAAGTCATTATAATAAATGATTTGTTGCGAACTTTAGAGATGAACTCTCTTTTTATAATTAATGCTAAGATATTCATTAGTTTTTCTGAATTAACTTCGTTTGATTTTTAAATCCAAATAGGTCATTAGAGTCTCTGTAAACAGAAGCTTAATTAACCTTCTTTCACTGTTTTAATAAAAATTTCGTTCACACTTGGAATTTTTTCTGTAAAATGTGTAATTTGACCGTGAGGCATTAAATCGTTGAGTAAATCATTAGAAGTAAATCGATCTAAAACCGTAGAAAATTGCAATTCATTGTTCAGAGATTTAAAAGAAGTTTCATGCAACATGTATTTCTCTTTTAATCGATTTCTTAAAATCTCGGGTTCAGGAGTACTGATTCCCACATCAAAAATATTAGATCGAAATTGCTTTTTTATATCTATCAAGCTTCCATCTAATAGTTTTTTTGATTTATGAATCAATGCGATTTCATCACAGATCTCTTCAACACTTTCCATACGATGGGTAGAGAAAATAACAGTTGCCCCTTTTCTTCTGAGTTCTAAAATTTCATCTTTAATGATATTGGCATTCACGGGATCGAAACCAGAGAACGGTTCATCAAAAATCAGAAGTTTAGGTTGATGCAAAACCGTTACGATGAATTGAACTTTTTGCGCCATTCCCTTTGAAAGTTCATGTATTTTTTTGTCCCACCAATCTGTAATTTCAAACTTATCAAACCAATAAGTCAATTGTTTTTTGGCTTCTTGCTTTGAAATTCCTTTTAATTGAGCCAAGTACAGCGCTTGTTCGCCCACTTTCATGGTTTTGTATAGACCGCGTTCTTCGGGCATATAACCGATATGACGCACGTGGTGAGGTTGCAATTTCTCTCCGTCTAGAAATACAGTACCTTGATCTGGAAAAGTAATTTGATTAATGATGCGAATTAGTGAAGTTTTCCCAGCACCATTAGGACCGAGTAAACCAAAAACACTTCCTTTTGGGATGCTTATGGAGACATTGTCTAAAGCTGTTTTTTTACCGTATTTTTTTACAATATTTTTTACTTCAAGTATTGACTGACCCATTCTTAATATTACTAAATTTCTACAAAGTACCTAAAAAAAACCCATCCTTGTGTATACAAGGATGGGAAAAATTGCTATGAAAAAGAAAATCCACCGTTTTATAAGTGTAACGCAAAGTTACACATTTTTTTAACTTATGAAAACATTTCCTTAACTTTTTCAAAAAAACTTTTATCTTCTTTCTGAGGATGAGGCTCAAAGTTTTTATCTTCAATCATGCTTTCGAAAAACTCTTTTTGTTCTTTAGAAAGCTTTTTCGGTGTCCAAACATTAATGTGAATTAAAAAGTCGCCATTCCCATAACCCTGTAAGCTTGGTAAACCTTTATCTTTTAATCTCAATATTTTTCCAGACTGAATTCCTTCTTCTAATTTAATACGCACCTTTCCAGTCAAGGTTTCAATTTCTTTTGAACCGCCTAATACAGCCTCAGAAATACTTAGATATAAATCGTAATGTATATTTTCGCCTTCACGTTTAAATATTTCGTGTTCCACCTCTTCTATGGCAACAATCAAATCACCTGAAATACTATTATTGCCTGGGGCTTCATTTCCTTTGCCGGATACTTTCAATTGAATTCCATCAGAAACACCTGCAGGAATTTTTATTGAAACCGTTTCTTCAGAAACAATCATACCTTGCGCATCCGCTCCGTCTGGTTTGTTACTCAAAGTCTGTCCGGAACCACTACAAGTAGGACAAGGAGAAGATGTTTGAATTCTACCTAGAATTGTATTTTGGATACGCATTGTTTGTCCGCTACCATTACAACTACTACACGATTGATAAGTTACTCCTGGAGCTTTAATTTTGCGTTTTACTTTTACTTTTTTCTCAACTCCATTAGCAATTTCTTCCAAAGTCATTTTTACTCTAATACGTAAATTAGAACCTTTCATTCGTTGCTGACCTCCGCCACCAAAACCGCTAAATCCTCCGAAGCCACCACCGAAAGCACTGCCAAAGATATCTCCAAACTGACTGAAAATATCCTCCATATTATTAAATCCACCACTATAACCACCAGCACCTTCAAACGCTGCATGTCCGTATTGGTCGTAACGTGCTTTTTTATCTGGGTCGCTTAAAACTTCATAGGCTTCTGCAGCCAACTTAAAGTTTTCTTCAGCTTCCTTGTCCCCAGGATTTTTGTCGGGATGAAATTCAATGGCCTTTTTTCTGTAAGCCTTCTTGATAGTAGAGGCGTCGGCACCTTTATCAATCCCTAGTATTTCATAATAATCTTTCTTCATCTTATCCTAATTATTATTGTCCGATAACCACTTTTGGATAACGGATGATTTTATCTCCCAACTTATAGCCTTTTTCAATTACATCGACTACTTTTCCTTTCATTTCATCTCCAGCAGGAATTTGCGTAACTGCTTCAGCATTATCTGCATCAAAAGAATCTCCGGTTGCAATTTCAATCAAAGTCAAACCTTTCGAAGACAAATTGTCACGAAGCTTCTGGGAAATCAAATTAAAACCTGTCAGATGTTCACTTGCACCCAAGGTTTCCATTTGAGTAATCGCACGATCAAAATCATCTAAAATTGGAAGCAAAACTTTCATTAAATCTTCGTTTGCCGTAGAGAACAACTCTAAACGCTCACGAGCTGTTCTTTTTCTAAAATTCTCAAATTCAGCAAATAACCTTAGATTTCTATCTTTTTCTTCTGCTAATTGATCTTCTAAACTAATCGCTTCACTTTCATTTGACTCGACCTGATCTTGAAATTCTTGCTCTTCTATTGTGTTTTGTTCGTCTTTTATATCTTCATTTGCCATAATTCAATATTTTATTATTCTAATTAAGCAAATTCGAAGCCAATGTTTAAAATTGGACAAAATGTCAGTTTACATAAGGCAGTTTAAAAGTGAATTGTTCATAAAATGCTTACGTTCATCTTATATTGAATTGAAAAAACCTTAAGTTTAACGAACTATCCTCATGATTAACCTGACAGTTAACTAATTTTCAGATTCCTGAATTTTAATTAAGTAGGAAGTAAAGCTAATTCAAATAATCAATATCTTCTTTTAACAATATTTAACTATAATAAATAGAGAAACTACTAAAAAACAGAAACTTAATCTGGATTAAGAAAATTGATTTTATAAACATTTACATCATTTATAAACTTTTTTATAATATATTTGCATCGTTAAAAAAGTAATCGTTATATCATGAAAAAAAATGTTTTAGCTATAGTTGCATTAGCAGCTTTATCATTGACAGCTTGTAAAAAAGGAGAAAAAATTGAAAGCACTTCAACAACTGAAGCTGCAGCACAAACTGCTGAGGCGGTTGTTTACGGTGTAACCACTGCTGCATCGCAAGTAAATTGGGAAGCAAATAAACTTGTAGGTGGCGGACACACAGGAACGATCTCTATTAAAGAGGGAGAGGTTTTTGTAACTGATGGTGTTTTAACTGGCGGTAAATTTATTATCGACATGAATACTATCAATGTAACTGACGTAACGGATCCAGAAATGAAAGGTAACTTGGAAGCTCACTTAAAAGGAGCTACTGAAGAGAATGCTGATCACTTCTTCAACGTTTCTCAATTCCCAGTTTCTACTTTCGAAATCACTAATGTGGTTGACAACAACGGAGATAAAACTGTTGAAGGAAATCTTACTATCAAAGGTACTAGTCACTCTATCAAATTCCCTGCTACCATCAACGTAACTGATACTGAAGTTGCAATCACTTCTGAAGAATTTGAGATCGACAGAACTTTATGGAATGTAAACTACAATTCTGGTTCAGTAATCGAAGACTTGGCTGGTGATAAAGTTATCAACGACAATGTTAAAATTAAAGTTGCAATTCAGGTTGCTAAATAATTTTTGAACAAATAAAAAAATAACAGTGCAAGCTAAAATTTGCACTGTTTTTTTTTATCCTTACTTCTCTTCAAATAGTAACTTAATATTCTGATAAGAGTTTTTCAATAATTCAGGAATATCTTTTTTGTCTACCCAAAGTACTTTTTCAATTCCTTCAGACAATTGCCCTCTAAGAGGTCCTTCGTAAGTTGTTTTCATTGCAAACCAAAATGTAACCTTCAACCGATATGCTCCATTCCTTTTGAAAACATGATAAGTTTTTTGAAGCTTTTCTGTTATTTTCAAACCCTTACAATTAGTTTCTTCTTCAACCTCGCGAATAGCAGTTTCTTCCATAGTTTCCAGTTTTTCAACTCCACCTTTTGGCAAATCCCATTTACCATTTCTGTAAATAAACAAAACCTGCCCTTTTTCGTTTTCTACCAAGCCTCCACCTGCTCTGTTTACCACTAGTTTCCCCTTAAAAAGCTTAAGTAGTTCTTCCTCATCGGGGTGATATAACCACGCTTGAGTTTGCTTTCCTGAAAAATATTGACCAACCAGCATTTGTAGGTCAACTGTGTTCAATAAATAGTATTTAAAATCAGTTTCTTTTTGTAACTTGCTCGTTAAAAAAAGTGGCTTATCATTTATAAAAACTTTATACATTTGCAATATGATTTTTAATGAAAATACAGCACAAAAAACGGCCGAATTGCTTTTACAAATAAACGCAATTAAATTAAATCCTAAAAATCCTTTTACATGGGCTTCGGGATGGAAATCGCCAATTTATTGCGATAATCGCATAACACTTTCATTTCCAGAAATTAGGAAATTCTTAAAAAATGAATTCGCTACAAATATTGTAGAAAAATTTGGTAAACCAGACTATATTGCTGGAGTTGCAACAGGTGCCATCGGAATCGGATTATTGGTTGCCGAGGCCTTGGAATTACCTTTTGTATATGTTCGTCCAGAGCCAAAAAAACACGGAAGACAAAATCAAATTGAAGGACATTTTCAAGCAGGAAAATCCGTAGTAGTGGTTGAAGACCTTATTAGTACTGGAAAAAGTAGCTTGCAAGCTGTAGAAGCTTTAAGAGCTTCTGACGCTCAGATTTTGGGAATGGCTGCTATCTTTACATATGGTTTTGATGTAGCAAAAGAGAATTTTGAAAATGCCAATATTGATCTTTTTACATTAAGCAACTACCCTACACTTCTGCAAGCAGCAGTTGAAAAACAATATATTTCACAAGAAGAATTAACAACATTGTCGAATTGGAGTGAAAACCCATCGACATGGAGCCTTTAAACCATTAACTATGAATTTAGAAAGCACAAAAATCACTATTTCAAAACCAGCAGATTATCTATTCAATGCTTTAGTAGATATTAAAAACTTTGAAAAACTAATGCCCGATAACATTTCAAAATTTGAAGTTATTGACGAAAATTGTTTTGAGTTTGCATTGAAAGGTATGCCTGAAATAAAATTGGTAAAAAAAAGCGCCACTCCCAATTCAGAAATTGTTTTGGGCGCAGCCAGCAGTAAATTATCCTTTAATTTAACAGCAAAATTAGATGAAATATCATCAAATGAAACTGGTGTTCAATTATTTTTTGAAGGAGATTTCAACCCAATGATGGCAATGATGATCAAAGGTCCCATTGGTAAGTTCATAGAAACTCTAACACAAAACATGACCAAATTATAATTAAATTTTTATTGTAACAAACAAGAAGACATCAATGCGGCGTTTGCTTCTATAGCGCTATGATTTTTGATGTGTTTAATTCTTGTTACAAATAATATTCGTACTTTTGTAGAACAAACATTATACTAAATATAAAAAAATATGAGTTCATTTGACGTAGCTGTTATTGGATCAGGTCCAGGGGGATATGTGGCAGCAATCCGTTGTGCACAATTGGGAATGAAAACCGCAATTATTGAAAAATATTCAACCTTAGGCGGAACTTGTCTAAATGTAGGCTGTATTCCATCTAAAGCATTATTAGCGTCTTCCCATCATGTGGAGGAAGTCAAAGGTTTTGCTGATCACGGAATTGAAATTCCTGGTGAATTGAAAATTGATTTAGAAAAAATGATCGCTCGTAAACAGACAATCGTTGATCAAACATGTAGTGGTGTGAAGTTTTTGATGGACAAAAACAAGATTACTGTTTTTGAAGGTTTGGGTTCTTTTGAAAACGCAACGACCATCAACATTACAAAAAACGATGGAGCTGTTGAGCAAATAACTGCTACAAATATCATCATTGCAACAGGTTCAAAACCTTCTACTTTGCCTTTTATCAATATCGATAAAGAGCGCATCATTACTTCAACCGAAGCTTTAAAATTAAAAGAAGTTCCAAAACACCTTATCATTATTGGTGGTGGAGTAATTGGATTGGAATTGGGGCAAGTTTACCTTCGCTTAGGTGCGCAAGTATCTGTAGTTGAATACGCAGACCGTATTTTACCAACTATGGATGGTGCTGTGTCAAAAGAATTGACTAAAGTATTGAAAAAAGCTGGAATGAAATTCTATACTTCTCACAAAGTACAAAAGGTAGACCGTCAGGGAGATACCGTGTTAGTAGAAGCATTGAATGCTAAAGACGAAACAATAGCACTAGAAGGTGATTACGCATTGGTTTGTGTAGGACGTCGTCCTTATACCGATGGCCTAAATACAGAAAAAGCAGGTATCAAACTTACAGAAAGAGGTCAAATAGAAGTAAATGAACATTTACAAACTACAGTTTCAAACATTTATGCAATTGGAGACGTGGTTCGTGGTGCTATGTTGGCACATAAAGCCGAAGAGGAAGGTGTTTTGGTGGCTGAACAATTAGCTGGCCAAAAACCACACATTGATTACAACTTGATACCAGGTGTAGTTTACACTTGGCCTGAAGTAGCGGCAGTGGGTAAAACGGAAGAACAATTGAAAGCGGAAAATAAAGCATACAAAGTTGGTCAATTCCCTTTTAGAGCTTTAGGTCGAGCTCGTGCATCTTCTGATTTAGATGGTTTTGTTAAAATCTTGGCAGACAAAGAAACAGATGAAATTTTAGGATTCCATATGGTAGGAGCTCGTGCTGCAGATTTAATTGCAGAAGCAGTAGTTGCAATGGAATACAGAGCTTCAGCAGAAGATATAGCACGTATGTCACATGCGCATCCAACATTCGCAGAAGCGATCAAAGAAGCAGCTTTGGCAGCAACAGAAAACAGAGCTTTACACGTTTAAAACTCTAAAACATATTTAAAAAAATGGTTAGAATAATTCTAACCATTTTTTATTTCTAATAATCAATATAGTATCCATCTTTTAAAATTCAAGAGTTATTAATTAAAAAACTTGTCTCAATTTTTGATGACAACTTTCTGATTATTCTGAACTTCAAAATATTACTTACAGACCGAATTTCTAAAAACTCAAATAAAAAAATCAATCTTTAAATTCATTTAAATCTTTTTTTGGTGCAAGTCCATAATCCAAAAGTTGTTGAGTTTGAGACAAAACATTACCCCTACCCGATTTCAATTGATTTTCAGCTCTATTGTAAGTTTCGGTGGCTTGATGCAATTGTTTTCCTATTTGCTCGAAACTTTTGACAAATAAAAAGATTTTGTCATACACCTTTTCGGCCTGCTTAACAATCTTTTGTGCCGATTTATCTTGCTTTTCCCTATTCCAAAGATCAACAATCAACTTTAAACAAGCGATTAAATTAGTAGGGCTAATCAGTAAAACTCTCTTTTGATAAGCGTAATTCCATAGGTCAGAATCTTGTTGAATAGCTAATAAATAGGCTGGTTCAATCGGTATGAAAAGCATGGTAAAATCTAAACTATTTACCAGTTCATGATAATTTTTAGAACTTAATTCATCTACGTGATTTTGAATGGCTTTCAAGTGTTGTTTAAGATGAATTTGTTGATTTTCTTTATCTTCCGAATTACAGTAAGCGTTGTAGGCATTCAAAGAAACTTTGGAATCAATTACAATCGACCGGTTTTCTGGTAAATCGATGATTATATCCGGGCGTAGATTCTTTCTTTCTTCCGAAACTAAATTTTGTTGTACTCTGTATTCTCTGTTTTTAATCAAACCCGATTTTTCCAAAATACTTTCAAGAATCACTTCTCCCCAATCGCCTTGTTTCTTGTGATTACTTTTTAGTGCATGCACCAAATTATTGGCCTCTTTACTAATTTTTGAAGTTTGAGTCATCAAGTCTTTGATTCGCTCGTCTAATGAGAAACGAATTTTTGATTCTTTATCATAGATTTCCTCCACTTGTTTTTTAAATCGAAAAATATTCTCGTTAAGTGGCTGTAAAATTGCTTCAATGTTCTGCTTATTGCTTTTTGTGAATTTATCCGATTTCTCTTCCAAAAGTTTTTGTGCAATGTTTTCAAACTCTAAAAGTGACTTTTTTTGCAGCTCTTCTCTTTCTTTTTGATAATTCATCATGCTTTTTTGCAATAATTCATTTTCGGAAAACGCTTTTATTTTCTCATTGTTTACAATAGAAAACTCAGATTTTAATTCATTCAACTCTGCTTTAACTTCATTAATAGTCTTTTCTAAAACTTCACAACGTGATTGATATGATTTAGCCTCACCAAGCCACGATTGTACTTGAGATTGCAGTAGTTTGTTTTCTTCATTCTTATCATTTAATTGTTTTTCAAACTCATTCAATTGAAGCTGAGTTGATTTTAATTGTTCATTTCTTTGTTTCCCTTTAAGAAAAAAAACCAAGCCTAAAATCAGCAAGCCGATGATAAAACCCAAAGCAAAAAAAAGTAGTTCCATAATTAACTCGTTTGGTTACAAAAATACTATTAAATCACGACACAGTATGTCGCTATTGTATAAGAACTAGATGAAACAAAAAATTCGGAGGCCTTAAATTCACTATAACTTAACCTTCACCATGAACAAAAACTTGAATTGAGTCAGTATCGCTTTAGGAGAAGATTGAATCATAGGAAGTTGGTACATTTTAACAAAATAAATTTGCTGATAGTTTTATTTTTTATATATTTCCGAAAAAATTATAAGTATGAAAATTAAGTTCGATAAAGAATATCCTATCAATGCTTCGCCACAGCTATTGTATCAGTATATATCAACTCCTTCGGGCATGACAGAATGGTTTGCAGATAATGTAAATTCTAGAGGTGAGATCTTTACTTTCATTTGGGGAGATAGTGAAGAGAAAGCGAAATTAGTTGCTAAGAAGAATGATGAAAAAGTAAAATTTCGTTGGATTGTAGAAGACGAAGACGAGTCTGAATATTTTTTTGAATTGAGAATCGTCCTGGATGAACTTACAAAAGACGTTGTACTTTTGGTAACAGACTTTGCCGAGGAAGACGAAATAAAAGACCAACAGCAACTTTGGGACAATCAAATTGCAGATTTAAAAAAAGTATTGGGTTCAACCTAATTATCGTATATTTGCTCTGAAAATTTTTCAGAGCATTTTTTTTATGATAAACTTAAACGGTCAATTAATAAATAAATCCGAAACATCTTTAGAACACAACAGAGGCTTTCTGTATGGGGACGCACTTTTTGAAACCATCAAAGTACTCGACAAAAAAGTATTATTTGCCGAAGATCATTATTTTAGACTTATGGCTTCGATGCGAATCTTACGTATGGAAATCCCTGCAAACTTCACCCTAGAACACTTAGAGTCAGAGCTATTAAAAACAGTTGAAGCAAACAGCTTGGTGAATGCGCGTGTGAGACTTACTGTATATCGTTCAGGAAAGGGGAAATATCTACCAGAGACACGAAATGTAGAATACTTAATAAATGTTGAAAATACAGCGCCAATATATTCCATTAGCGAACAAGCTTTTGAGGTGGAATTGTACAAAGACTTTTACATATCTAAACAACTTCTCTCCACTTTAAAGACCACAAATCGATTGATTAATATTTCTGCTCAGATTTTTGCTGAAGAAAACGGTTACGACAATTGCTTTTTGATTAATGAAGACAAAAACATTATAGAAGCGATTAACGGAAATATATTTGTTGTAAAGGATAATGTAGTTGCTTCTCCTTCTATTAGCGATGGTTGTATCAATGGAATTATGCGTAAAAAAATCATCGAAATAATTAAGAAAATTCCAGAATTACAATTTGAAGAGCGTTCAATTTCACCATTTGAAATACAAAAAGCTGATGAAGTTTTCATTACAAACGTAATTCAAGGAATTCGCCCGATTACAAAATATCGAAAAAAAGAATTTGGTCGGGAACTTGCAGACCGATTGTTAATTCAATTAAATGCACAAATTCGTTTTAATTCATAACAGGATTTTCAGGTGCATTTATCCAAATTAGAAACTCGTCTCCTAATTGAGCCAATAACTCTTTCCACATAACGGAAGGAGTTTTTTCTAATATTAAATTCTTAAAATTATTTTCAATACACAACCAAGCTTTTTCATTAAGTTCGTTTTGTAATTGCTCAAAGTCCCAACCAGAATAACCCAAGAAAAATCGAATGGAGTTGCTAGGTATTTGTCTATCTTTCAAAAGATTAAACAAAGTTTCGAAATCTCCACCCCAAAAAACTCCTTGAGCAATTTCAAGACTGTTCGGAATTAAATCGGGCACAGTATGAATAAAATACAAATTGTCTTGCTCAACTGGTCCTCCATTGTAAACCCTTAAATTTGAAGGTGCTTCAGGAACAATATCTTGCAGTGTAATATCTAATGGTTTGTTTAAAATAAAGCCTACGCTTCCTTTGAGATTGTGCTCGGCAAGTAAAATGACGCTGCGACTGAATACCGAATCAATTAAAATTGAGGGGTCTGACACCAATAATCTTCCTTTTGCGGGTTGCTGTTGTTTCATATTGTTGTGTATTTGAGTTAAGTTTTATCCGTAAACGAATAGAGACGTATCTTATAAAAAAACCACCCGAGTAAAGAGTGGTTTTTGTTATTGTTCAAGAAAAATTACTTTTTCTTTTTTCCTGCAGCTTTTACAGGTGTGTTAACAGAACCATCTAAATCTGCTCCTGCTTTAAACTTAACAACTTTTTTTGCTGCAATTTTGATTGTATCCCCAGTTTGTGGGTTTCTTCCTTCTCTAGCTGCTCTATCAGTGATAGACCATGAGCCAAAGCCTACTAAAGAAACTTTGTCTCCTTTTTGTAAAGTTTCTCCAACGTTTTTCAAGAATGATTCTAAAGCCAATTTTGCTGCTGCTTTAGTAATGCCTGCATCTGCTGCGATTGAGTCGATTAATTGTGTTTTGTTCATAATAATTTTTATTGATAAGTTAATTTAACTATTACAAATTTAAAAGTAAAAATGATTTAAACAACTTTTTTTGAAAGAAATTATTTAAAAAGTCTTTTATTTATTCAAATCAATCCCTAAAAACAATAAGTTTTATCGGAAAATTGCATTCCGTTTAGCAATTCAGAAGCGGTCATTTTCCTTTTTCCAGGAAACTGTAGTGTAGCAACTTTAATAAAACCATCACGAGTAGAAATCTTTATTTCCTTGTTTTCAACTATAAATCCACCTGGCTTAATATTATGATTTTCAACAACATAAGAAACGTCATGCAATTTCACATTCCACTCTGATTCACCGTCTTTAACCATAGTATAAGCTGCTGGATACGGGTTTAAACCTCTTATATGATTGTACACTTGTATACTATTTTGAGTAAAATCAATTTTGCAATTGTCTCTGTTTAATTTAAACGCTGTTTTAGTCACTTCTGCTGGCTGAATTTTAGTTTTTACACTACCTTTTTCAATTAATTCAAGTGTTTCCAGAACTGTTTCGGCACCTAAATGCATCAATTTATCGTGTAAAACGCCAGCAGTTTCATCTTTCTGAATCGATGTTTCTTTCTGTAAAATAATGGCTCCAGTATCAATTTCTTCATCAATAAAGAAGGTTGTAACTCCTGTTTTTTCTTCTCCATTAATAATCGCCCAATTTATAGGTGCTGCCCCTCTATAATCTGGCAATAAAGACGCATGCAGATTGAAAGTCCCTAGTTTTGGCATAGACCAAACCGCCTTTGGCAACATTCTAAAAGCTACAACCACTTGAAGATTAGCATTTAGCGCTTTTAATTCTTCTAAAAACTCATCGGATTTCAGATTTGTAGGTTGTAATACTTTTAATTCTTTTGACTCTGCATATAGTTTTACTGCCGATTTATTAATCTTTTGACCTCGCCCTGCTGGTCTATCGGGCGCAGTGACAACGGCAGCTATTTCATAATTTTGTTTGTAAATTGCATCTAAAACTTCCACCGCAAAATCGGGTGTTCCCATAAAAACAATGCGTAATTTCTCCATTATAATCTTGTATAAATTGCGTTGTTGTAAAGGTATTGATTTTCTTCTGTTAATTGTTGGAGTGCTTGGACTAAAAATTCAATTTCTCCGAAATAGAGTGATTTTAATTCACTTACAGAAAGTTGAGTGTTTGGTGGCTGATTTAAAAGCTGTTCTTTGATACGTTGAACGATAATTGCTGGCTTTTCTTTATTATTTCGAATACAAGTCACACATTTACCGCAAGTTTCACTATAGGCTTCGTCGAAATAATTCAATAACAAAACATTTTTACATGTAGTTGTATCGTTTACATAATTCATCATTGCCTGAAATTGAACCTCTTTAATTTTATTGTATTGGGTAAGGTTTTTTGCTACTCTGTTGATGGTAAGATCATCTTCCCTAACTTCGTTCAAGGTAATACTTGTATCGTTCGGAGCCTGAGAAAAGGTGCAAAATCCCTGAGCAGTCCATTGATTGAGGACTTCCAAAATTTTTGTTTCTGGCATATGAGTAGATCTTGCAAGCAACGCAATATCGATTGCGGTTTCCACTTCCTTAACTCCTTGATGATAACGAAGAATACTTAAAAAAACAACTTCTTCTAATGGATGATTTGAAAAATAATTGATAGCAGCCTCTGACGAAATTAAAAAATGCAGATAGCTTTTGTATTGGAAAGATTGTTGAAAAGTTATGACGGACTGTCGATCTAAAAATTCAAAGGCTTGAAATGTTTTGCTCACAGGAAGATTATTTTTCATACAAAAATCCTTTAGACTAAAGCGAATCGTTTCGTTAAAACCTTCTCCGTAGGCGATTTGATGATGATTAACAAATCTTTTAAAAACCAATTTCAAGAAATCGGTGTTTAAAACATTTTGCTCATGAAAAACCTTTGCATTTTGCAAACTCTGATTAGTTAATAACATAGTAGCAAAAGCATCTTGACCGTCTCGTCCGGCTCTTCCTGCTTCTTGATAATAACTTTCCATGTTTGTTGGAATATGTAAGTGAATGACATTACGAACGTTAGGCTTATCAATTCCCATTCCAAATGCATTGGTAGCTACCATTACCAATGTTTTTTCTTCAATCCAATTATTTAATTTGTCTTTTTTGGTTCTGAAGTCTAATCCACCGTGAAAAAAGTCGGCCGAAATACCATAAGAAACCAAGTTTCTCGCAACCTCAACTGTTGCTTTTCTACTTCGGACATAAACAATTGCAGGTGCAGGATTTTTCCTTAAAAACTGCAACATCACTTCGTCTACATCATCTTGAATGTATACTCCATAATGTAGTTCTTTTCTCAAAAAGGTTTTTTTGAAAATCTTTGGTTGATTTAATTGTGTGAACTCAACAATATCTTTTTCAACTCTTTCATTTGCAGAAGCTGTTAAAGCTATAAAAGGAATATTAGGTAACCACTCTTTCAAATGGCCAATTTCTAAATAAGAAGGTCTGAAATCGTGTCCCCATTGTGAAATGCAATGCGCTTCGTCTATGGCGACTAAATTAATTGGCAATTGAATAATTCTACTTAAAACCCATTCGCTTTGTAAACGCTCTGGAGCAATGTACAGAAATTTATAATTCCCAAATTGACAGTTATCTAATAAAGCTGAAACTTCGTCTTCATAAAGATTCCCGCTAATAGATAATGCCTTAATATTACGGTTTTTTAGTTGATTTATCTGGTCTTCCATCAAGGCAATCAAGGGTGAAATAACCAAACATATGCCTTCATTTATTAATGCAGGTACTTGAAAGCAAATACTTTTACCACCACCAGTGGGTAGCAATACCAAAGTGTCATTACCTTCTAACACCGAAGCTATGATTTGTTCTTGCGGTTCTCTAAAACCGTCATATCCCCAATATTTTTTTAAAATATGTAAAGCTTCTGACACTCTATTTTATTTTTAATCGAATTTAATAAAAAATCACAAGTTATTCAAAACAAATTCGATTCTTTCTTCAATATTACCTTTTGGAACAGTGATAAGTTGGTAACCAAGAGATTGGTATTTTCGTTCTAAATAGTCATGAATCAACACAGATTGTTCGTAACTTTCATAACGTTCGTTATCATTTTCATAAATATCTCGCCAAGGTTCAAAAACAAATATTTTATCATAAACACATTGTTCACAAGTATCTACAAAAATATTTGGATAAGAAAAACCGGTATAATCTAAATAAGCTAAGACATCAGGAATTCCGCGATCTAAAAAAACAAATTTTTCATTTTCAGATGAAGCTTGCTGATATTGTTCTACCCTACCTTTCATTAATAGTTCGCTGAACAGCAAAGGATTTTCAAGAAAAAGCTGTTCGATTCCTTGTTTTTGTGCTTCTAAAATCACTTGACGTGAAATTTCGGGATAACATACAAAACCTTTTTCACGTAACGCTTCAATCAATGTGGATTTCCCTGAGCCGGGACCTCCAACAAATACAACTAACTCTTTGTCCACTCCATTTTTGTTTAAACTACAAAGATAATGGTATATCAACAAAATAATTTAATTTTAAAGACTAAATAACTTTCACTAAGTTATCTAATCTAATTTTAAACAGATTTTAAATATAAGTAATATCTTTGTGTCATGCAAAACGAACAATTAATATTTGGAATTCGAGCGATTATTGAAGCTATCAATTCCGGAAAAACTATCGATAAAGTTTTCCTTCAAAAAGAAGCTACAGGTGATTTGATGCAGGAACTATTAAAAACGCTGAAGAAAAACAGTGTTAACTTTTCTTATGTCCCTATTGAAAAGCTTAATAAATTAAGCAAATTCAATAACCATCAAGGAGCAGTTGCAAGTATTTCGCCTATTGGTTTTCTAACGATGGAAGAATTAATCGAAGGAACTTTAGAGAAGAAAGAAAATCCTTTGTTTCTAATACTGGACCAAATATCGGATGCTCGAAATTTTGGTGCTATCATCAGAACTGCTGAATGCACTGGTGTTGATGGAATTATTATTCAAAAACAAGGTTCGGCTCCAGTGAATGGAGATACTGTAAAAACTTCTGCTGGCGCTGTATTTAACGTGCCAATTTGTAAAGTCGATCATATTAAAGACGCTGTTTTTTACTTACAAGGTTCAGGCATCAAAACAGTCGCAGCAACTGAAAAGACAGAAAATAATATTTACGATATCGATTTCTCTGGTGGTATCGCAATCATAATGGGCTCTGAAGACAAAGGTGTGAATCCATCTGTATTAAAGATAGTAGACGATAAAGCAAAACTTCCTATGTTTGGAACCATTTCTTCACTCAATGTTTCCGTTGCTTGTGGTGCATTTCTTTATGAAGCTGTAAGGCAAAGAATTTAAAAATATTCAAAAGCCTTAAATAGTAAAATGAGCTAAAGGATTTAATAAATTAAGACTAAAAATCACGTCTAAACATAACATTATAAGAGCTAAAAAAACGTATTTTTAGCTCTTTTTTGTGCGCCTTAAATACTATTTTAATTAATCAACTATAAAACCGCATTAACTCCTTTGATTTACAATCAAAAACCTAAAAGTATTATTAAATTCCAAGTTGACATAATCTTCAAAAACACTTAGTTTAAAGGCCTTAACTTTATGGGTTATTAGTATCTTTGTAAAAATTTTGAACAATGAAAAAATTATTCATTTTAAGTATAGTTGCTTTTAGTTTTATTGCCTGTGGAGGTAAAGAATCTAAAAATAAAGATGAATCTGCCGTTGTATTAAGTCCGGAAGAACAATTAATTGCCGACGGTAAAAAATTATTTAATAGTAACAAGGCTGCTTGTTTTTCATGTCATCAATTAGATAAAAAAGTTATCGGACCAAGTGTGATGGAGATTGCAAAAATCTATAGAGAACAAAACGCCGACATGGTAGCTTTTTTACGCAAGCAAGCAGAGCCTATTGTTGATCCTTCGCAATACAATGTTATGGAAACCAACTTTGCTATTTTGAAAACCATGACCGATGAAGAACTAAAGTCTTTAGAGGCTTACATGATGAGTGTTTTAGACTAATAATAGTTGTATTAAACAGAATTATTTGTTGATTAAAAAGCAAAATTTATCCCTTTGTAAACAACTATAATTACCACTATATATTGTTAAGGAGGCGAACAAGTTTCCTTTTTTCATAAAATAGCTTCATCAGCAAAACTATAATAATCGTTTTGAGTAATAATTAAATGATCTAGTAATCGAACATCTAAATTATTACCAGCTTCTTTTATTTTTCTTGTGATGTCTTTGTCTGCATTGCTTGGATTTAGTTGTCCAGATGGATGATTATGCACCAAAATTAAAGCGGTAGCCAAATGTTCTAAAGCTGTTTTAAAAATTAAACGGACGTCGACAACCGTTTGTGTCAATCCGCCTTTGCTTAACTGTAATTTATAAATTACTTTATTACTGTTGTTTAACAATAAAACCCAAAACTCTTCATGAGGTAAATCGCCAATGATGGGTTGCATTAATTTATAAACATCAACAGACGAACCTATTTTTGTCAATTCTTTGGTTTCTGATAATTGCAAGCGTTTTGCTAGTTCCAATGCCGCAACAATACTCACCGCTTTTGCTTGACCTATACCCTTAAACTGCATTAACTGTTGAATTGTTTGTTTTTGCAGTTGATGTAATTGGTTATTGCTTTGCTTTAAAATCCGCTTGCATAAATCTACTGCACTTTCATTTCGACTGCCCGAACCAATTAAAATAGCCAGCAGTTCTGCATCGCTCAACACATTTTTCCCTTTATATAATAATTTTTCACGCGGTTGATCATCTTCCGACCAGTGTTTGATCGAAAAATACTTATCTTCGTCCTTCATACCCCAACAATTAATATGGTTAAATATATGAAACATTTTTTGTATTTCCTGATATTCAGTCTGTTTTTATCATGTGGTAAAAAAAAACCTACTGAATCGCTTCAAAAATTATTTGTTGAAGCTGCATAAAAAAGGCAACAAGATACAGTCGATGACACTGTTTCTGATTTCAGAAAACAACTTGCTGCTGAGGCGTTGAATATTATTGACCCGAACGTTCGCTATATTCCGGATTACTTAGCAATTTCCTATCCCAATGGAGATGTACCAGCAAACACTGGAGTTTGTACAGATGTGATTGTTCGTGCATATCGAAAAATAGGAATTGATTTACAAAAAGAAGTTCACGAGGATATGAAAATCAATTTCAATAGTTACCCAAAAATATGGGGATTAACAAAACCCGACACTAATATTGACCACAGACGTGTTCCAAACTTAGAAACATTTTTTAGACGTAAAGGAAAAGAATTGACTGTAACACAAAATGCTAACGATTACAAAACTGGAGCATTGGTTACCTGGATGATCAACAATAAAATGCCTCACATTGGTATAGTTACCAACCAACTTTCTATAGACGGCAAGCGCAGACTTATTGTTCACAACGTAGGAAATGGTCAAGTGCTTGTAGATTGTCTGTTCAAATACCCTATTGTTGGACATTTTGTTTTTGAAGGTTAATTAGGGTACTTTTCATTGTTTTCCCTAAAAATTTGTTTACTTTTAAAACTATGATTACCTAGAATTTCATGAAGATTTAATTCTCGAATCAATCCTAATTTGTAATAATGAATCAATTCTTTTCTAAATATATACAATTGAGTATCGTAATTTAATTTAAATTGATACTTCTCGATAGTTCCGTTTTTAAAACGAATCTTACAATAATTATTGATCCCCAACGAATTAAGCGGCTTATATAAAAGATAATTAGATGTATTTTTTCCTTCAAAATCAAAAGCTGTTATCTCAATATTTTCAATTTCGGACAAATGAACTTGTTTAGTTAATAGCTCAACGAAATTATCATGAAAAAATATTTTCCCTAAAACATTATACGTTCGGTTTTCGTTTCTAAATAAATTCCCTAATCGTACATAAAAAAAATAAACACCAAAATAAAGCAGTAAAAAAAGAGCGATTATATCTACAGCTAAATCTGAAAGATGATCAAATACAAGCAGTGATAAAACCAACATAATCAGAACCAGAAACAGTCCTTTATCTATACAATAATAAAACCAGTCTCTAGGTTTGTTTAAGTCATTTACTACATCAAATCCAACTTGTGGATAAGCTTTCATTTATTTGAAGTTTATACTTAATAATGAGATCATATTTGTTTCACCTTTACTTTACTCAATAATTCGTTGCACTTCATCAAAATCCAAACCTCCATAATTTCCTGAACTCATCAGCAACAAAACTGAATCGGTAAAATCTTGAACCAGTAAAAATGATTTGAATTCATCTGGATTGGTATAAACAATTAAATCATCTCGTTTAAAAGCTTCTTCAATTTGTTCTTTAGTGATTTCATTTAGATTTTTAATAACAACCGCATCAAGAGAATAAAAAACCACAGCGGTATCAGCAGCATCCAAGGCACCTTGATATTGATTTAAAAACTCGGCATTCAAACTACTATAAGTATGTAATTCTAAACATGCAATGAGCTTTTTTTCGGGATATTGTTTTTTTACTGCTAGCGTAGTTGCTTGCACTTTACTTGGTGAATGCGCAAAATCTTTGTAAACCACAGCTGTTTCAGATTGTGCTATTTTCTCTAATCGTTTAGAAGCACCTTTAAAGGAAGCGATGGCTTCGTAAAACTCGGCTTCATCAATTCCCATGTTTTGACAAATCCATTTGGCTCCGGCTAAATTACTTAGATTATGGGCACCAAAAACCTCGATTGGCATTGGACCATCTGTTGTTTCTAAATAAGTAACGCCATTTTCAATTGAATACTCGGGCAATGAATATGGTAATTTTCTAATTGGTTTTTCGGCTTCTTCAACTACTTGTTTTACAACAGCATCATCTTCATTATAAATCAAAATACCTCCATTAGTTATTTTATCTATGAAAGTTTTAAATTGATCTACGTAATTTTCAAAAGTTGGAAACACGTTGATATGATCCCATGCAATCCCACTAATCAAAGCAACATTGGGTTGATATAAATGAAATTTTGGACGTAAATCAGTTGGAGACGAAAGATACTCATCGCCTTCAATAACAATAAAATCGTTTTCTTTGGTTAAATGCACCATATTCTCGAAACCATCCAATTGGGCACCCACTAAGTAATCAACAGCAATATAATGATAATTCATCACGTGAAGTATCATTGAAGTAATTGTTGTTTTTCCGTGAGAACCACCAATAACTACTCTGGTTTTATTCTTTGAATGTTCATAGATAAATTCTGGATATGAATAGATTTTCAAGCCTAATTCTTGTGCTTTAAGCAACTCTGGATTATCGGCTTTAGCGTGCATTCCCAAAATCACTGCATCTATTTCTTGAGTGATTTTTTCTGGGTACCAACCTTGATTTTCAGGCAACAAACCTTTAGCACTCAGACGCGATTTCGATGGTTCAAAAATAACGTCGTCACTACCAGTAATATGTTCTCCTTTATCATGTAAAGCCAAAGCTAAATTGTGCATGGCACTGCCGCCTATTGCTATAAAATGTATGTGCATCCTATTCTTTTTTTCAACATCAAAGCTACATTTTTTTGTGAGAATATAAAAGTTTTTAATGTATGATATAAAGTGTAAACACAAAAATAAATAAAAAACCCACAAAGTTACTGATACAAACACTAGGTTCATAAACAATTACTTTGTGAGTCTCTTGGATTTGGATTCTATTAGAAAAGAATCATTTTTCAATCCTTATAATATGTGAAGTTTATCTTTTGAAACGAACTTGAACACCAAGTCCTAAATTAAGATAATTACCTGAACCTTGTTCAATACTTAAACCGTTGTATCCAAAATCTTGGTTGAACTGATTAACAAAAGTGGCGTCGATAAAAACTGCAAAGTTTGGAGAAAAACTATATCTTGGCATCAAACCAATTTGTGCAATACCTACCATGTCTGTACCTGAACGAGCATCGCTTTTACCTTGACCTAAACCAAAACCTGCGTGAGCAACAACCTCAAAAGCTCTTTCTGTTGGAAAATTACCTTGACCTTGAATACCAGTTAGAACGTTATAAGTAGCCTCTAAAGTGAATTTGCTAAAATTAACACCTAGGTTGTTTAGGTTTTCATGCTCAAATTTAGAGCTTGCAAATGTTCCTCTTACTCCCCAAAGTTCATCAATATGATATGTTATTCCAAATTGATAAAAGTTAAGTCCGCTGAAATCTCCTGCTTCAATTCCATCTGTTGGGCTTAAAGCAGAATTAAAGCCGTACTGTGCTTCAAAACTTAAATTCTTCCAAATATCCGTTGCCTCTTGAGCATTTGAAAATTGCGACATTAAAGCGATACCGCACGCTATTAAAACTTTCTTCATTTTTGATGTTTTAAATTTATTACTTTGAACTTAGTTTTGATATCTTAATCATTTATCAACAGGCGCAAAGTTAACAATATTTCACAAAAAAGGGCATTTTTAATTATTTATTTAAAATTTACAGAAAAAAGTGTTTATTAAAAACACATCTCTCATACTTTACACAAAAGCAACATTGGTGTGAATTTGTTAGTTTTTTGTTAATATTTTATAAACATACATTTGTATTTTCTTTCGTCAATTTGTACAAAATTAAATCAGACATACAAAAGATGAAAAAAAATTATTTCCTGGTAGCTGCTTTACTTTCCTTTGCATCATATGCACAAAATGGTGTTATTTCAGGTAAAATTAAAGATGTAGATACACAGTTTTCTCTTCCGGGAGCTTCTGTTAAAATTGAAGACTCTAACCGTTATACTATTTCTAATCAAAACGGAGATTATGAATTTTTAAGCTTACCCGAAGGTACTTATACTGTTTATGTAGAGTATATTGGATATGTAACCGTTGCTCAAGAAGTTGTTGTTACTGCAAATGAAACCACTACGGCTCATTTTGAATTGAATACAGGCGACGAAGAATTAGAAGAATTGGTAATCATCGGGGATTTTCTTCGCGGACATGCTAAGGCTTTAAATCAGCAACGCAATAAATCGAACATTACAAATATTATCTCGTCGGATCAAATAGGACGTTTTCCAGATGCTAACATTGGAGATGCTTTAAAGCGTGTACCTGGAATCACTATGCAAAATGATCAAGGAGAAGCCCGTAACATTATTGTTCGTGGTTTATCTCCCGAATTGAACTCTGTTACCTTAAACGGCGACCGTATTCCATCTGCAGAAGGCGATAATCGAAATGTACAAATGGATTTGATTCCTGCAGACATGATTTCTAGCATCGAAGTAAATAAAACACTTACTCCAGATATGGATGCAGATGCAATTGGTGGTTCTGTAAATCTAATTATGCGTGCAGCACCAAACTCTGAACGTATTTCAGCTACTTTGGCAGGAGGCTACTCTCCTATTAGAGACAAAGGAAATTATACTGGAGGATTTATATATGGCAATCGATTTGTAGACGATAAGCTGGGAGCTATTTTTAGTACTTCATACAACAATAACAACTTTGGATCTGACAATATTGAAGCTGAATGGGCGTTAAGCGATGGTGATCAAGCTTATATTTCTGATTTTGAAATACGTAAGTACGATGTACAACGAATTAGAAGTAGTTTTTCATTGGCATTGGATTATGAAATCGATCCAGACAACATTATTTATGCCAACGCAATGTACAATTTAAGGTACGATCGTGAAAACCGTTTTGGAGTAGGATATGAAATCGATCCTATTTACGGTGGAAATGATGAAATTGTTGGCTATGAAGGGAACATGTTTAGACAAAATAAAGGTGGTAAAGGTGGCGGAAGAAACAGAGACACTCGTTTGGAAATCCAAAAAATCCAAAACTACTCTATAGGTGGTGAACATTTACTTCGTCCGACTTTAGATATGGACTGGTCTGTTAATTATGCCGTTGCTAGTGAAGAAAAACCTAACGAACGCTATATTGAATTTGAAAATGAAGATTTATCGATTCTTGCAGATTTAAACAATCCTCGCAAACCGCTTATTTCAGCTCCAGGAGAGAGCCTTAATGATTATTCTTTAGCTGGACTTTCTCAAAGCAATGGATTTACAGAAGAAAAAGAATTAGGAGCTAAAATTAATTTCCGTTTACCTTTTTCTGTAATCGACGGACAAAAAGGTCGTTTGAGAACTGGTGTTCGTTTAAGAATTAAAGACAAAGAAAGAAACAACGATTATTTCGAATATGAACCAGTTAATGAGTTTGGATTGGGCGATATACCAACAACCTATTTTGGTGGTAAAGGGTTTAATCCTGGTTCACAATACGCACCCGGACATTTTGCTGCAGCAAGTTTCTTAGGTGGTTTACCGCTACACAATAGTTCTTTGTTCGAAGCAGAAGAAGATCCATCTGAGTTTTTATCTGAAAATTATCGAGCTAAAGAAAACATCTATGCTGCTTACTTACGTTGGGATCAGGATTTTACAGATAAATTTTCTGCGATTATCGGAGCAAGAGTTGAACATACTACAATCAATTATACCGGAAATTACGTTTTAGAAGAAGAAGAATTAGTAGATCAGATCAGTAACAAAAATAATTACACTAATATCTTACCAAGCATCACGTTGAGATACGATGTTCAAGATGATTTTATATTAAGAGCAGCAGCTACAACAGCTTTGGCTAGACCTAATTATTATGATTTGGTTCCGTTTGTAAATGCAATTCCAGGCGATAGAGAACTTACCATCGGAAATCCAGATTTGAAAGCTACTTACGCGTATAATTTCGATTTCATGGCTGAAAAATACTTCTCTACAATTGGAATTTTATCCGGAGGTGTTTTCTACAAAAGTTTGAAAGATTTCATTTATACTTACAGCAACAATCAATATACGACAAACGATTTTGCTAATGATTTCTCTAGTCAATCCAATCCGATTCCTGCAGGAGAAAACTGGGATTTTGTTCAACGAAGAAACGGAGATAATGTAAGTTTGTATGGATTTGAAGTAGCACTTCAACGTCAGTTGGATTTTCTTCCAGGAAGCTTCTTAAAAAACTTTGGTTTGTATGCTAACTATACTTATACTAAATCTGAAGCAAAAGGAATTACCAACGAAGATGGTGAGTCTAGAACAGGATTAGGATTGCCACGTACAGCGCCTCATATGGTTAACGGATCTTTGGCATGGGAAGACGATAAATTCTCTTCAAGATTATCAGCAAATTTCACTTCTGCTTATTTGGATGAAATCGGTGGAAACGAATTTGAAGACAGCTATTACGACAAACAATTTTTACTTGACTTCAATATGTCTTATAAATTAACTCCAGAATGGCGCGTCTTTTTTGAAGCAAACAATTTAACCAATCAGCCGCTTCGTTATTATCAAGGTGAAACCGGTCGTGTAAAACAATTAGAATATTATCAACCCCGATTTACATTGGGAATTAAATATGATTTTTAAGATGAACAAACATTTTTTCTCATTATTAGTTTTATTAAGTATTAGTTTTTATTCGTATGGTCAGGAGCGTCCTGACCGTACGATTAATAATATACAATCACCAACAACGATTCAACCTGAAGAAGACGGGATTTCCTTTTTAGCGATTGGAGATTTTGGTCGCCACGGTGCTTTTACTCAAAAAGAAGTTGCGCGGGATATGGGAGCCATTGCCGAAATGTTAGATTTAGACTTTACAGTTTCTGTGGGTGATAACTTCTACCCTACCGGAGTTCAAAGCACACAAGATTATCAGTGGCTAACTTCTTTTGAGGAAATTTATACCCATCACTCGCTTCACGAATCATGGTTTGTAGCTTTGGGAAATCATGATTACGAAGGAAGTGTTCAGGCACAAATTGATTATACTCAGATTTCAAGACGCTGGGAAATGCCCGATTATTACTTTGAAAAAATGATTGAAATTGACGATGACAAATACTTACAGTTACTGATTATCGACACCAATCCTATGGTTTCAAGATACCATCTGGAACCTCAAAAATATTTGGGAATTAATGAACAAGATGCTCAAAAACAATTGGATTGGATCGATCAAAAGCTCAGCAACAAAGATCCGAAAATCGTTTGGAGAATAGTTGTAGGACATCATCCGATGTATTCGGGTGGTAAACGAAAAACTTCAAAAGACACTTATGAAATTCAAGCACTTTTGGAGCCCATTTTTGAAAAACACAAAGTAGATGCTTATATATGCGGACACGAACACGATTTGCAAATCATCAAAAGACCGTCAAGAAACACCACACAGTTTTTATCGGGTGCTGGAAGCGAACTACGCGAAACCGGAACAACCGAAGGTACTGTTTTTGCAACGTCCGTTCCGGGTTTTATGGCATTTACATTGACCGATAAATCCTTAAAAGCTTATGTGATTCAATCTGAAGAAAACAATTTTAAAGTAATTCACAAAACTGAAATTATAAAATGAGAAAAGTAGTTTATCTTTTAGCAGCAACCGCAGTAATAACAGCTTGTGGTTCAAAATATGCAGCTGTTGCCGAAAACGCATTAAAACCAAATGTAGTAACCCAACCTACACCCAACGATACCGATGATCCTGCAATTTGGATCAACAAACAAAATCCGGCACAATCGCTAATCATCGGAACCGATAAAGAAGAAGAAATTGGCGGTCTTTATTTTTATGACCTACAAGGAAATATTGTAAATAAAGTGCATCCGTTAGATCGTCCAAACAATGTAGATGTAGCTTATGACTTTGTATTAAATGGTGAAAAAATGGATATTGCCGTAGTAACAGAACGCAAGAAACACCGCATTCGCATCTTTTCTTTGCCCGATTTAAAACCTGTTGACAACGGTGGTATTCCTGTTTTTGAAGATTCAGAACAAAAAGATCCGATGGGAATTGCAATATATAGCAATCCTGAAAACGGAAAAAAATATGCAGTTGTGGGCCGAAAAGAAGGTGTTTCTGGTGAATATATTTATCAATATGAATTGATTGAATCTAACGGAAACATTGTAGGAAATCTAGTTAGAAAGTTTGGTAATTATTCAGGTAAAAAAGAAATCGAAGCCATAATGGTAGACAACGAATCTGGATATATTTATTATTCTGATGAAACAGCAGGTATCAGAAAATATTATGCAGATCCAGAAAAAGGCAACGAGGAATTAGCATTCTTTGGTCAGACGGAATTCAAACGCGATCATGAAGGTATTGCTTTATATAAAACAAACGAAAAAGAAGGATATATTTTAGTTTCGGACCAACAAGCAAATAATTTCATTGTCTTTAAACGAGAAGGTGCTGCCGATAACCCACACAATCATCAAATGATTGCTAAGATCCCTTTCTCAACTGTAGAATGTGACGGAGCTGATGCAATCAACTTTAACTTTGGAGCTCCTTTTGAAAAAGGGATTTTTGTTGCGATGAGCAATGGAAAAACTTTTCATTATTACGATTGGAATATCATCCAACAAGAAATAGATAAGCAAGCACAATAGAAGAACTTACGTAATTATTTTTTTAAACCCCGGAAATGTTGGAAAACTTTTTCGGGGTTTTGTTTTTCTTTTAAATCAGAAATTAACATAGATAAAAACAGAGTTCATTACATTAATCTAAACAATCTTTACCGAAGTGATCATAACTTTTTAGCTGAACCACTTATACAAACCTGAACCTACTCTTTTTTAAGAGCTTTTCTTCATTTAAAGAGACTCCTTAAATCACGAAAGAAGTTTTTGTATGATGCTGTACTCAAATTTACAGCGTAAATTATAAACCTCCAGAGTTATTGGTAAGCCTGAAATGCAAACTGATAAAGCACTAATGTTAAGACAAACAATCCAAATAGTAGGAATATATTCTTGTAACGTCCTGAAAAAATGATACAGGATTAAACAAATAAAACTTTTTATTAAA
>CAYNIM010000011.1:0-64845 GCA_964397335.1 uncultured Flavobacterium sp. | reverse complement strand
CAAAAAAAATAAAAATAAAAAAACCGCCTCGAAATATTGTATCGAGACGGCTTCTAATGGATTAACACTATTTTAATGAATTGTTTAGGTAAAAAAACTACTTAGACAACTCTGTAAAATATTTATAAAATAACGGAATAGTTTCGATACCTTTTAAGTAATTAAACACCCCAAAATGTTCATTAGGAGAATGTATTGCGTCTGAATCAAGACCGAATCCCATCAAAATAGATTTTGATTTCAATTCTTTTTCAAACAAAGCTACAATCGGAATACTACCACCTGAACGCACTGGGATTGGCGTAACACCAAACGTATCTGTATATGCTTTAGAAGCTGCTTTATATCCTATTGAATCAATCGGTGTCACGTATCCTTGTCCACCATGATGTGGTGTTACCACTACCTTAACTGATTCTGGAGCGATACTTTCAAAATGTTTTTTAAACAATTCAGTAATTTCCTCCCAATCTTGATTTGGAACCAATCGCATAGAGATTTTAGCAAAAGCTTTAGAAGCAATAACCGTTTTAGCACCTTCGCCAGTATAACCACCCCAAATTCCATTAACATCTAATGTAGGACGGATTGAGTTGCGTTCGTTTGTTGTATATCCTTCTTCTCCTTGCACTGCTTTAATATTCAATGCACTTTTATAATCTTCTAATGAAAAAGGTCTCTTTGCCATTTCATCGCGTTCTTCTCTAGACAATTCCTCCACTTTATCATAAAAACCAGGAATAGTAATATGGTTGTTTTCGTCGTGTAGAGAAGCTATCATTTTGGTCAACACATTTATCGGATTCGCTACAGCTCCACCGTAAAGTCCTGAGTGCAAATCTCTGTTTGGACCAGTAACTTCAACCTCAACATAACTCAGACCACGCAAACCTGTCGTGATAGAAGGTTGAGTATTCGAAATCATACCAGTATCAGAAATAAGGATGACATCGTTTTTCAATTTTTCTTGATTGCGTTCTACAAACCAAGCCAATGATGCGGATCCAACTTCCTCTTCGCCTTCTATCATGAATTTCACATTACAAGGCAAAGTATTTGTTTGCATCATCAACTCTAATGCTTTAACATGCATAAACATTTGTCCTTTATCATCACAAGCACCACGCGCAAATATAGCTCCCTCTGGGTGAATATCTGTTTTTTTGATAACAGGCTCAAATGGCGGACTGTCCCACAACTCGATTGGATCTGCAGGTTGAACATCATAATGTCCATAAACTAATACAGTTGGAAGGTTGGTGTTGATAATTTTCTCTCCATAAACAATTGGATAACCAGGAGTCTCACAGATTTCAACAGTATCACAACCTGCTTTTTCTAAAAACTCTTTTACTTTATTCGCAGTGTTTAATACATCCTGAGAATAAGCACTATCGGCACTCACCGAAGGGATTTTAAGTAAATCAACCAGTTCATTTACAAAACGTTCTTTATGCTGTTGAACGTAATTATTTATAATCTCCATGTTCTATTATTGTATGTTTCAAATTAATCTGAACAAATGTAAGAATAAAAAAATAATTATTTTTTATTGTATAATAAAAATCCATTCGTATATTTGCACTCGTCTTTCAAGAACATTTAGTTTTTGACCATAACCGCGGGTGTGGTGAAATTGGTAGACACGCCAGACTTAGGATCTGGTGCCGCAAGGTGTGTAGGTTCGAGTCCTATCACCCGCACAGAAACCCTTAACTTTCAGTAGTTAAGGGTTTTTTATTTGGAAGTTTAACTGCTTTTGTAAAATTTATTCCTTTAGCTTCCACTCCTATCAAAATCGCTCTTCCACATCGATTAGTACAATTGTTGTTTTTTTAACTTTTGATATCTCGTTTATTATCACAAAATTTCATAAATTTATGCAAGAATTTTATTCGCTTTCATGTATAGATTTACTTGGGTTTGGGTTTTGGGTTTTGTCTTAGGTCTGTTTTCTATTAAAGTTTCAGCCCAAGAACAAACACGTCCCAAAATTGGATTGGTTTTAAGTGGTGGTGGTGCCAAAGGTTTTGCCCACATCGGTGTTTTAAAAGTTTTGGAAAAAGAGGGAGTCCAAGTAGATTATATTGGCGGCACAAGCATGGGAGCAATTATCGGCGCACTGTACGCATCGGGTTACACTGCAAATCAATTGGATTCTATCTTTAAGACCGTTGATACTAATGCACTAATGCAAGACTACGTTCCTAGAAATTCAAAATCGTTTTACGAAAAAAGAAACGATGAAATCTACGCAATACAGTTACCTTTTGACAATTTTAAATTAGGAATGCCAGCTGCACTTTCTAAGGGAATGTACAACTACAACTTACTCTCGCGCTTGTTAGGACATCTACGCCACGTTGATGATTTTAATGAACTACCTACCCCTTTTTTATGTATCGGAACAGACGCCGTTTCTGGAGACCAAATATTACTGAATAAAGGTTTACTCCCACAAAGTGTATTGGCAAGTGGCGCTTTCCCATCATTGTATACCCCTGTAGAAATTGACGGGAAAATGTTAATTGATGGTGGCGTAGTAAATAATTACCCCATAGACGAAGTTCGTGCCATGGGAGCCGATATCATTATAGGTGTTGACGTACAAGACGGAATGAAAAAGAAAGAAGACTTACGCGGAGCTACTGATGTATTAATGCAGATAGCCAATTATGGAATGTACAAAGGAATGCAAGAAAAGGCAGAACAAACCGAGATTTACATCAAGCCCGATATCGTAGGCTATACGGTGGTATCTTTCGACAAAGGTGAGGAAATCATTTTAAAAGGGATGGAAGCCGCCGAGAATCAAATTGAGAAAATAAGAGCGCTTGCAACAGACTACAAAAAGCCTCCTTTATCTTCTTATCAAAATTTCGACTCTATATCGTTAAAGAAAATCGAAATCAATCCATTAAAAAATTACACTCGAAGTTATGTTTTAGGAAAACTCTCACTACCAATTGACCAGTGCGTTCCTTTTTCACAGTTACAAGCCGGAATCAATAATCTGAATGCAACACAAAATTTCACTGGAATTAATTACAGATTCATCAAAGATACAGAAACCGCTGAGGATATTTTACAGCTACATTTAACAGAATCACCTATTAAGCGTTTTCTAAAATTTGGTTTACATTATGACCAATTATATAAAAGTTCGTTACTGATTAATATTTCTCAGAAAAAGATGTTGTCTAAAAACGACGTCGCTTCTTTAGATTTTGTAGTCGGCGATAATGTGCGATATAATTTCAATTATTTCATCGACAACGGAATTAGATGGAGTTTTGGAATACAATCCAAATTATCAAAATTCAAGCACAACATTCGCTCAATCAACCACGATATTGTACCAATTATTGATTATGAGCCATTGGTATACAACACAGAACTTCTTGATGTTTCCAACCGGATTTACATACAAAATTATTACCAAAACAAGTTCTTAATAGGGCTAGGAATAGAACATAAATACCAGCGTTTCGACGCTAATAACGCACCAATGAACAAGGCTTGGATTGACAACAGTCATTATTTAGCACCATATTTTACAATACTTTTAGACACTTACGACAATAAGTACTTCCCGACAAAAGGCATACGCTTTTCTTCAGAACTAAAACACTTCTCTGTTTCAAGTGATTACAATGGTAATTTTGAACCTTTTTCTATCTTGAACACAGAATTTGGATTTACAAAGACATTTTTTAATCGAATTTCATTTAGTTTCTTAGGTGATATTGGAATAACCATCGGGACTGAGCCGTCTTCTAACCATAGGTTTTTTCACGGTGGTTATGGATTTGAAAGCTTGAGTAATATAAAACCATTTTACGGCTACAATGTCATGACACTCAATGCTGATTCTTACATAAAAGCACTCTTCACTTTTGATTATCGTTTTTATAAAAAACATCATTTTAACATCAGTGCCAATTTTGCACAAATGAGTGATTCAATGTTCGAAACCAACGATTGGATTAACCTTCCAAAATACAGTGGATACGCTCTTGGTTACGGACTACAAACCATCATTGGACCAGTAGAAATCAAACACAGTTATTCTCCCGAAGTAAAAAAACACTTCACTTGGTTTTCTGTCGGATTTTGGTTTTAATAAATTGTGTTAATTTTAACCCCTTTTTGATTAAATAGTTTTATTTATCCAAAATAATTAAGATATTTGGACGGAGAAATAAACCGTTGTAAAAGTCTATTTTACAATCTTATTTGGGAACAAAAATGAATCTGAATTGTGTGTCAATGAAACACTGGGAAGGACTCTTAACAAAATTAAAATACTTCATCAAGCGAAATCCTGAATGAAGCAAGGAGTCTTATATTTTTCATTTTTAAACTTTAAACACAAAAGCCTATGCCTTTATATCATAAATTAGGAAATATTCCTCCAAAACGACATACGGTTTTCAAAAAACCCAACGGCGATTATTATTACGAACAATTGTTTGGAACAGTTGGCTTTGACGGCATGTCTACCAATTTGTATCACGAACACCGACCTACACAGGTCAAGGAAATCAAAGGCTCTTACAGCGTAAAGCCTGAAATTGCCCGAGCCAACAATATTCAGTCGTACCGATTCAGAGGATTTCAAGTGCCTAAAACACCTGATTTCTTGGAAAGTAGAAAGCCGATTCTAACCAATAGCGATTGTACGATTACTTTGGCAGCGCCCACAGAAAAAACTCAAGAGTATTTTTACAAAAACACTGATGCCGACGAGCTGATTTTCATCCACAGAGGAACAGGTAAGTTGAGAACAATTTTAGGTAATTTAGATTTTAAGTACGGTGATTATTTAGTTATTCCACGCGGAATTATCTATAAAATAGATTTTGATACAGACGACAACCGTTTGTTTATCGTAGAATCTCGTCACCCAATTTACACCCCTAAAAGATACCGAAACTGGTTTGGACAACTTTTAGAGCATTCGCCTTTTTGTGAACGAGACATTCGCCGCCCAGAAGAAATTGAAACCTACGACGAAAAGGGAGATTTCTTGATAAAGGTACGCAAGCAAGACGAAATATTCGATATGGTTTACGCCACACATCCATTTGATGTTATTGGATATGACGGGTTTAACTATCCGTATGCGTTTTCTATTCACGATTTTGAGCCACTAACAGGAAGAATTCATCAACCGCCTCCAGTACATCAAACTTTTGAAACAAGTGCTTTTGTTATTTGTTCTTTTGTACCAAGATTGTATGACTATCATCCAGACGCTATTCCAGCGCCATACAACCATAGCAACATAGATTCTGATGAAGTTCTGTATTACGTAGATGGTGATTTTATGAGCAGAAACGACATCGAAGCGGGCCATATTTCATTACATCCAGCAGGTATTCCACACGGACCACATCCAGGAGCTATGGAGCGAAGCATTGGTCAAACAGAAACACAAGAATTGGCAGTAATGGTCGATACATTCAAACCACTAATGGTCACAAAACAGGCTATGGAAATTGCAGATGAACAATATTTCCAATCTTGGTTAGAGTAATAAATAGAGAGATATTAAATGAACGTATTAGAGATCTATAAAATGATCTAAAAATTAATTATAAGAAAAAAAAGATTGGTTAAATCTTCAAGCATTGAATTGACCAATTTTCAAATTATCAAAATTATCTAATTTTAAAAATTATGTCACAAGAAGAATTGAAATCGGTAGAGTACGGATTAGAGAAAATATTTGAAGGAGCTCAAGATTTCCTACCTATTTTAGGAACAGATTATGTAGAATTTTATGTAGGAAATGCTAAACAAGCTGCACATTACTACAAAACAGCATTTGGTTTTCAATCAGAAGCTTATTCAGGATTAGAAACTGGTGTAAGAGATAAAGCATCTTATGTATTAAAACAAGATAAAATTCGTTTGGTATTGACCACTGCACTTAATTCACAATCTCCAATCGGAGAACACGTGAAAAAACACGGTGACGGTGTAAAAGTAGTTGCTCTTTGGGTAGAAGATGCAAGATCAGCTTATGAAGAAACTATTAAAAGAGGTGCTAAAACCTTTATGGAACCAACGGTTACTTCTGACGAAAACGGAGAGATTATTCAAGCTGGAATTTATGCTTATGGAGAAACAGTTTTCTTATTCACCGAGCGTAAAAACTATAATGGTTTATTCTTACCAGGATATGTAAAATGGGAATCTGATTACAATCCAGAATCAGTAGGTTTGAAATTCATCGACCACATGGTAGGAAATGTGGGTTGGAACCAAATGAACGTTTGGGTAAAATGGTTTGAAGACATTCTTGGTTTCGTAAACTTCTTGTCTTTTGACGACAAACAAATTACCACAGAATACTCGGCTTTAATGTCTAAAGTAATGGCTAACGGAAACGGAAGAATCAAATTCCCTATCAATGAGCCAGCTGAAGGTAAGAAAAAATCACAAATTGAAGAATATTTAGATTTCTACGAAGGTGAAGGAGTTCAACACATTGCAGTAGCTACTGACGACATTATTAAAACAGTATCTGAAATGAAACGTCGTGGCGTTGAGTTCTTATCAACACCACCGCAAGCATATTATGATGCAATCCCTGAACGTTTGAAAGATCATATGCATAAATTCAAAGAAGACATCAATGAATTACAAAAACTTGGTATTATGATTGATGCAGACGAAGAAGGTTATTTATTACAGATCTTTACCAAACCAGTAGAAGACCGTCCAACATTGTTTTATGAAGTAATTCAACGTATGGGAGCTCGCGGTTTTGGTGCAGGAAACTTTAAAGCATTATTCGAATCAATCGAAAGAGAGCAAGAAAAACGCGGAACTCTTTAATAACAGAACGAACCATCAAATGTTAACAAGTTGTTAAAACATATTGAATTGTTTTTTAACTTCAAAACAAGCTGTAAATTTGCACCCACAAAGATAAGAAGTACATTTCTTATTGGAGTGTAATAAATTTTTCATAATTTATAGTTTTTTGGTTGGTTAATAGCATAAAAACCCGATCATTTGGTCGGGTTTTTTGCTTTCCTATTATTTTGGAATGATTATTGTGTGTATCTTAGCAAAAAAACTAAAAGACTATGAAAAAAACAGCAATAATTCTTCTATTCTTGACCATAACTACCTGTTTTACTACCTTTGGTCAAGCAGCTTTTAAAACGGGCGAATATTTCAAATTCCAAGTTTCCTATGGTATTATTAATGCTGGAGTTGCTACTTTAAAGCTGAAAGAAACAACATTGAACGACAAGAAAGTCTACCACGCAAAAGGCTTGGGAAAAACCACAGGTATTTCGAAGCTGTTCTTTAAAGTTCATGACGACTATCAGAGTTATTTCGATATAAAAACCGGACAACCTTATCGCTTTATTCGTAACATCAATGAAGGTGGTTACACAAGAAATCAGGAGGGATTTGTCAATTATAATAACAACACAATCTTATTAAAAGATCATAAAAACAGCTCAGAGAGCTCACATAAAATTCATTCAAAAATTCAAGATGTAGTCTCCTCTTTCTATTATTTGCGCAACAATGAAAAGTTGAACACAATGAAGAAAGGAGAAACGATTAAAATTGATATGTTTTTTGACGATGAAATTTTTAATTTTAAATTAAAATTTATAGGTTTTGAAGAAATTAAGACTAAATTTGGGACTATAAATACGATGAAGTTCAGACCCTATGTACAATCGGGTCGGGTTTTCAAGGAAAAAGAGAGCTTAACCATTTGGATTTCAAATGATAAAAACAGAATTCCGTTAAGAATTCAAGCCAGTTTAGCAGTAGGTTCTTTAAAAGCTGAACTTATCGAATATAAAAATTTAAATAATCAATTAGAAATAATTAAGTAATGAAAATTTCAGCAGAACGTCAAGAAAAGATAGAAGCGCTAAATGAAAAATTTACCAAAATAGATCAAAAACTTGATACACATCTCGAAGGATTATTATGGCAAAAGCCAATAACTTACTGGGATTATGTACAAACTGACGCCTTGTTGAATCTTCAAATTCAGAGAACAACATTACCAGATGAAATGGTATTTATCATGTATCATCAGGTGAATGAACTTTTGTTTAAGATGATTTTGTGGGAAATTAGGCAAGTGGCTTATGCAAAAAATTTATCGGCTGAGTTCTTCACAGAACGTTTAGGTCGAATTTCGAGATACTTTGACATGTTGACTACCTCTTTCGATATAATGAGAGACGGAATGGAAACCGAACAATATTTAAAATTCAGAAACACTTTAACGCCTGCAAGCGGATTCCAAAGTGCACAATATCGTTTGGTAGAATTTGCATCTACAGATTTAATCAATCTAATTGACCAACGTTATAGATCAAATATAGATCGAAATACTCCTTATGAACATGCCTTAGAACATCTCTATTGGCAAGCTGCTGGAAAAGATTATCAAACTGGGAAAAAATCATATCTTATCAATGAATTTGAAAAAAAATACAAAAAAGAATTCCTTGATTTTATGGAAGAGTATAACGAGATCAATCTTTGGCGAAAATTTAAAGAGTTACCCGAAGCGGATCAGCAGAATGAAAACCTGAGAAATGCCATGCGCCATTATGACAAAACAGTAAATATCACATGGGTTATAGGACACTTTAAAGCTGCAAAAAAATACATCGAAAGTGAAGCGGGTCCGCAAGAGGCAACAGGAGGAAGTGATTGGAAGAAATATATGCTTCCGGAATATCAAAGAAGAATTTTCTTCCCAGAATTGTGGACAGAAGAAGAATTAGCAAATTGGGGTAAAAACGTATTGTAATGAAATTTTTTCAAATAGTAATATCACTGTTTTTAATCGTACTGCTTAGCGCTTGTCGAGACAAACCGGAAGAGATGGAATTTGCCGAAGTTCTCCCAAGCGAGAAAGTCGTTAAAAAACCAGAGCTTATTTACGGTTTTCCACTTGAAGAGTATATTGTTGGACGCGATACTATACAACGTGGCGATAATTTAAGTATAATTTTAGCCCGACATAATTATGATGCTACGGAAATACATCAAATTGTTGAAAGTATAAAAGACTCTTTTGATTATCGAAAAATCAGAGCAGGAAACACTTTTACTATTTTAAAATCAAAAGAAGCCATACCTCGTTTAGAAATAATGATCTACGAACCCGACAAAACTGGTTTTCAGGTTATTGATTTCAGAGATTCTATACATGCATATACGGTCAAATATCCTGTCACTTACAGAACTAGAACCATAGCTGGACAAATTGATGGCTCGTTATCTAATTCCTTACTTAAAGAAGGTTTAGATCCCGGATTGTCTGTAACACTTTCAAACACATTTGCTTGGAACGTAGATTTTTTCAAATTTAAAAGAGGTGATAAGTACGCAGTCACTGTTAAAGAAAAATACATCAACGATACAATCTACATAGGAACCGAAGAAATATTGGGCGCCTATTTTAATTACGATGGAAAAGACATTTACGGCTTTCCATTTAAGAAGGATAATGAAAAAAACGCTCAATTCTACGATGAGAATGGTAAACAAATGAAAACCATGTTTTTGAAAGCTCCTTTGAAATATTTTAGAATTACATCGAAGTTTTCAAAACGCCGTTTACATCCTGTTCAAAATCGTTGGAAAGCACATAACGGAACCGATTATGCAGCGCCACATGGAACACCTATTATGGCAACTGCCGCTGGAAAAGTCATCGAAACGGGCTATACTTCTGGGAATGGAAACTATGTAAAAATCAGACACGATGCCACTTATACAACGCAGTATCTTCATATGTCTAAAATTTTGGTTAAACGAGGACAAAACATTCCTCAAGGCCATATAATTGGAAGAGTTGGAAGTACTGGTTTAGCTACGGGCCCGCACGTTTGTTACCGATTTTGGAAAAACGGAGTGCAAGTAGATCCTTTGAAACAAAAATTACCATCATCTATAGAAATGGACAAAAAAGATTTACCAACCTATCTGTCGCAAATTGAACCGTTAAAACGAGAAATTGATCAACAGTTAGAAGATAAATTTGGAAATTTATAATGACACTACCTAAACAAAATCCGACTGAAACCCAGTCGTGGAACCAATTAAGGGAACATTTTTATGAGATGCAATTTGTAAAAATGCAGGAACTTTTTACAAATAATCCGAATCGAGTTGATGATTTTCATATTCGCTGGAACGATTTCCTTTTTGATTTTTCTAAAAACAGAATCACCGACAAAACCATGTCACTCTTAGTAAATTTAGCCAATGAATTAAAACTAAAGGAGGGAATTGATGCATTGGTCAATGGAGCAGAAATTAATGAAACCGAACAAAGAAAAGTGCTTCATACAAATTTGCGAAAACCACAAAACTTGAGAAATAAAGAAGTTGACGCTGCTTTAAATCAAATGAAAGTTTTCACAGAAAAGATTTTGTCAGGTGCCATTACAAGTTCTACTGGCAAAGCCTTTACAGATGTTATCAATATAGGAATTGGCGGATCTGACTTGGGTCCAAAATTGGTTACCGAGGCTCTTGAAAATTATAAAAAAAATCTAAATGCGCATTATATTTCGAATATAGACAACGACAGTATTGCACATTTAAAAAACAAACTAAATCCGGAAACTACTTTAATTATCATTGTTTCTAAATCGTTTACCACTTTGGAAACTATTAGTAACGCCAATATTTTTAAAGAATGGCTGATACAAAGTAATTTAAAAACTCAAGATCATTTAGTTGCTGTTTCATCCAACATACCTGAAGCTTTGGCTTATGGAATTAATGAAGAAAATATTTTCCCAATGTGGGATTATGTAGGAGGACGTTATTCTGTATGGAGTGCCGTTGGATTATCTACTGCATTATCGATTGGATTCGAAAATTTCGAGTTATTTCTGGAAGGTGCTCACGAAATGGACGAGCACTTTATAAACACTCCATTTCACGAGAATATTCCAGTAGTTTTAGCTTTGCTTTCTGTTTGGTACAACAATTTTTATTGTTTTGAAACAGAAGCAGTTATACCATATGCAGATAAATTAAAAATGCTCCCAGCCTACTTGCAACAAGTCATAATGGAGAGCAATGGAAAAAACACAGATCGTTTAGGAAATCCTGTGAATTATGAAACGGGAACTATTGTTTGGGGAGAAGTTGGCACCAATTCACAACACGCTTTCTTTCAGCTATTTCACCAAGGAACAAAAATCATTCCTACCGATTTTATAGGTTTTGTTAATCCGCATAATCCAAGTGAATTACATGATTTACTTATGGCTAATTTCTTTGCTCAAACCGAAGCCTTGATGAATGGTAAAGAAGGGAATTATCAAACTCAAAATCACAACGACAAAAATGCTGTTTATAAAGAGTTTAGAGGAAATCGACCTTCAAACACAATCTTAATCGATAAATTAACGCCTAAATCACTAGGAAGTTTATTGGCAATGTATGAGCATAAAACCTTTGTACAAGGCTTGATTTGGAACATTTACAGTTTTGATCAGTTTGGAGTGGAATACGGAAAAGCACTGGCAGATAATATTAAAGCTGAACTTAAAGCTGAAAACATCAAACAACACGATTGTTCAACTACCTTTTTGTTGAATCATTATTTGAAAAATAAAAAATAATATTTAAACTCCGGCGAAATTTAGATTTTGTCGGAGTTCTTTATTTTCTCTTTTTTATAAACTCTTCTTGCTCTAAAAGTATCAGTAAACTATCTGTTGAAATACCTTTTTCAGCGGTAAAATTAAAATCTACAAGAACAGGTTTTCCTATATAAATACTGTTTTCTGGGCTGATAATATCTAAAAGTCCAATCATTGTATAACCTTCCGATTTTATCAGCATAATATTATCTAAAGTATCTCTTTGGGTTGTTGTTGTTTTAGATTCCATAAAGCCTGAAAATTGTTTTTCCTGAATTTGCAATTCATAATTATCTGTTTTGATATGCGTATCATCGCTGAACAACATAACAAAAGAGCCAATTATAAAAATCATCATAAAATTCCAAGTGGCGTGATACAAAAAGCCCAGCCAAAAGTTAAAACGTACCCGCAAATAAGCCATTATAAATCCACCAACAAGCTGTGTTAAAATAATAAATGGAGCCAACGCAAAGAAAATCCATTGGGTGTTTGCATAATTACTAATGTGTACCAACCCAAAAATAATTGTGGAACTATAAACGAAAAAAGGAAACCAACGGTGCCAAGCTTTTTCATCAAAAATAGCTTCTATAAGATATTTTCTCCGTAATCCCAACCGAAAAATAACTTCTTCTATCAACGGAATTAGCAATACAAACAAAAACAGCGAGCCTATTGCTGAGGACGAAAGGTCTATTCTTTGCTCCAGCACAACATATTTATCCAATAGTGCTGCTGCAGGAAGATATACAACCAACAAGAGTAATTCTGCAACAAAAAGTGTAAAAAACACCTTCCATTTATTTGATTTTGTATCAGGGAAATCCTGTGGTTTTTTGATAAACTGCCAAAAATCGATTAAAATTTGTTTCATAGCTAAAGTTTGGGGCAAAGATAAAAATAATTATCAAGTTCAAACAGACTGATTTTGTGTGGTATTTTGCTGATTTTTACCTAACTTTACACTTTTGAAATTTATTGAAATGAACAATACACTTAAAGTTTCTGTAAACAAAGAACATAACTTTGAATTTACTGATGAACAGTTAGTTAATGCCGACGGCGTTAGCTTAAACAACAATAGTTTTCATTTTTTGCACAACAACATTTCGTACCACGCAACGATAATCGATGCCGATTTTATCAACAAAAATTATACGATAGAAATCAACAACAACCGTTACGAAGTGGCGATTTCCAATGCTTTGGACGAGTTGATTAAAGAAATGGGCTTTGAAGTTGGCAAAGGAAAAGTGGTCAATGAAATTAAAGCACCAATGCCCGGCTTGATTCTGGAAATCAGCGTTTCTGTTGGTCAGGAAGTTAATGAAGGTGATAATTTATTGATCCTTGAAGCTATGAAAATGGAGAATAGTTTTGACTCTCCACGATCTGGAGTGATCAAATCTATTGCAGTTGAAAAAGGACAAGCAGTGGATAAAGGACAGCTTTTGATTGAGTTTGAGTAATTTTAGAAGAAAGAGAAAAGAAGCAAGAACAAAGATTGTCTTGTTTCTTTCTTCTTGACTCTTTCATCTTTCATCTTTCCTCTTAACCACAATAAATTTAAAATTAAATGAAAAAAATATTAGTTGCAAACCGTGGTGAAATCGCACTACGTGTTATGAAAACAGCAAAGAAAATGGGAATTAAAACCGTTGCTGTTTATTCGGTTGCAGACCGTCAATCTCCTCACGTAAAATTTGCTGATGAAGCAGTTTGTATCGGTGAGGCACCATCTAATCAATCGTATTTATTAGGTGATAAAATTATTGAAGTATGTAAAGAATTAGGTGTTGATGGGATTCACCCAGGATATGGATTCTTATCAGAAAATTCAACATTTGCTGAATTAGCAGAGAAAAACAATATTACATTTATCGGACCAAAATCGCACGCTATGCGCGTAATGGGAGATAAATTAGCTGCTAAAGATACTGTTAAAGCTTACGATATTCCTATGGTTCCTGGTTTAGACCACGCAATCACAGATATCGAAGAAGCGAAAAAAGTAGCGCAAGAAGTTGGATTCCCAATTTTAATTAAAGCTTCTGCTGGTGGTGGTGGAAAAGGAATGCGTGTGGTTGAAAAAGAAGAAGATTTTGAATCTCAAATGCAACGTGCGATTTCTGAAGCTACTTCAGCTTTCGGAGACGGATCGGTTTTCATTGAAAAATTCGTTGCTTCTCCACGACACATCGAAATTCAGGTGATGGCAGATACACACGGAAATGTAGTGTATTTATTCGAGCGTGAATGTTCGGTTCAACGTCGTCACCAAAAAGTAGTAGAAGAAGCACCTTCTGCTGTTTTAACTCCAGAAATCCGTAAAGCAATGGGTGAAGCTGCTGTAAAAGTGGCAAAATCTTGTGATTACATCGGTGCGGGTACGGTTGAATTTTTATTAGACGAAAACAAAAATTTCTATTTCTTAGAAATGAATACGCGTTTACAAGTTGAGCACCCTGTTACTGAATTAATTACAGGAATCGACTTAGTAGAAATGCAAATTCGTGTAGCTCGTGGCGAAGTGTTACCAATCACTCAAGACGATTTACAAATTAAAGGTCACGCGTTAGAATTACGTGTGTACGCTGAAGATCCATTAAATGATTTCTTACCTTCTGTTGGTAATTTAGAAACATATATTTTACCAGAAGGTGTAGGTATCCGTGTTGATAATGGATTTGAACAAGGAATGGATGTGCCAATTTATTACGATCCAATGTTATCGAAATTGATTACATACGGTAAAGATCGTAACGAAGCGATTCAATTGATGTTAAAAGCAATTCAAGAATACAAAGTTGAAGGTGTAAGCACAACGCTACCTTTCGGAACGTTTGTTTTTGAACATGAAGCGTTTGTTTCAGGAAACTTTGATACCAACTTCGTGAAGAAATTTTATAGCGCTGATATCATTAAAGAAAACCAAGCTAAAGAAGCTGAAGTTGCTGCTTTAGTCGCTTTGAAACAATATTTTGCAGACCAAAAAGTTTTACGCGTACCAACAAAGTTATAAATGGATTTCCCACAGATAAATTAAAAAAGTAGGATGCGAAGCTGAATCAAGTTCAGCTTGACAACGGTTGTCATTCCGAACTTGTTTCGGAATCTCATCAAATAAGTTTTAAATACTGATATTATTTTACAAAGTAATCTGTGCATCTGTGGCTTTTTATAGCACACTACGGTTAATTACAGGAATTTAGCAGTGTTTTAACACAAAGCCTCTTGACAAATCATAAAACAAGTTTATAAATTAGTAGCACTAAATTATTGTATAATTAAATCTATATTAAAATGAAAAAACTTAAAACAAGTTTTAGTAAAATTTCTGTAGCTTTAATAAGTATGACTATTTTAGCTACAGGATTATGGGCGTGCAGTAGCGATGACACTGCAACAAGTAACAACACTACAACCGAGCAAAAGCAATGTCAGCAAAAGCAATGTCAGCAAAAGAAAGATATACATTTGTTGAAATGCTTCTTCCTAAAGAAATGCTATCTTATGACAACGAATTTGATACAGTGATAGAAAATGTTGTTTATAAAAGTGAAGAAGGGGAAGAAACAGAAGGACAAGTCCGATTGAGAATACCTCACGAGGGTTTTAAAATCGTAAGTATTGAATTCTCTGAAAATTTATTAGAAGCAGCAAAAATAACCGAAGATTATTTTATCCAAAATGCTGATTTGCTATTACAAGCTTACGGAAACCCCGAAGAAGACAAAGATAAAGAACCGGATCCTTGCTGCCTTCCAACGCACGGACAAAGAATAAAAGAATGTTATGAAATGGAAAAAGGAGAAGGAAGAGGTTGGTGTGTTGCAGGAGAATTTATAGCAACTATCGGCGAAGCCTTAAAAGGAATATTTAAAAGATAATTTAACCTCAACTAGTAGTTGTTTTTGTACGACAACTACTAGTTTTTAATAATTAGAAAAATGAAACAGGTGATTATATTCTCCTTACTCTTTTTTTTTAATACTACCGGACAAGCACAAGGTTTATTGACAAGATTCGGTATCTATTCAGCAAATAAATCCTTTGTTATCGGTTATTTTGAAAAAGAAGGTAGAGAAGTAGCAACCGTTCCGATGGTTCACGTAAACAAACCAGAATTTTATGAAATGACCAAACGGAAAATAGACAGTTTACGGAACGATGGTTATCAAGTGTTTTATGAAGGAATTAACTCTGATGTTACAGATTCGTTGCAATTGGATATTTTGATGAGAAAGTTCCGGCAAGTAACCGGCTTTGCATTAATGGATTATATGGACGAGGAAAACGAAGCGTTTAAATCCCTTCAAAAAAAGAAGTATGTTTCGCAAAGTGATGTAGATTACGGCGTAAACACTGATACCGACCAGCACGCAGATTTATACTTGGAGCAAATGATTGAAATGTACGAAAAACGTTACGGCGAAATTGTACTGACCGATTGTGATTATAAAACTCGTTTGGGAAAAAAATACAGATGTTCCAAAGTTGATAATAATAAAAGATACTATCTCTTAAGCGGTATCCGTAATTCTCATGTTCTCAACAAAATAGAAGAATCTGATGCCGAAAAAATAGTTTTGGTTTTCGGACGCATTCATATTATGGATATACACCATATAATAAAAAAAAGGGGCTGGACGTTTCAAAAAGAAAAATCTAAACGCATTACAGATTTTTTAAATTAAAAGACTCCAAAATATGAAACCTGTTATAGACACTGTTTATATTCTTTTTTGGGGAATTATTGCTTTAATTCTCATTTATCAATCTGTTAAGAAAAAACCTCGTCTGAAAGACTATAAATCCTATCGTCTAATTATTATTTCAATGGTAATGCTGTATTTTATCATTACACAAAAGATATTCAATTAACCTTAAAAGTAAAAATCCGCTCCATAAAAATGAGCGGATTTTTTTTCGTAATTTAGCCACAGATACAGAAATAATTCAATAAAAATTAAATCCGTGCATCTGTGGCAAAAAAAGAATAGAAACTATGAATACAAAATTTGATATTTTAAATAAGAAATTAGCTGAAGCTAAATTAGGCGGTGGTGAAAAACGTATTGCAGCGCAACACGCTAAAAAGAAATTAACAGCTCGTGAGCGTATTGAATACTTCTTTGACGAAGGTTCTTTCGAAGAAATCGGAGCTTTTGTAACGCACCGTACCAAAGATTTTGGTTTAGATAAAGAGCATTATTTAGGAGATGGTGTAATCACAGGTTACGGAACAGTAAATGGACGTTTAGTGTATGCTTTTGCTCAAGATTTCACTGTTTTCGGTGGTGCTTTATCTGAAACACACGCAGAGAAAATCTGTAAAGTAATGGATATGGCACTGAAAGTTGGTGCACCAATGATCGGATTAAACGATTCTGGTGGAGCTCGTATTCAAGAAGGGGTTCGTTCGTTGGGTGGATATGCAGATATCTTTTTCCGTAATGTTCAGGCTTCTGGAGTTATTCCACAAATTTCAGCTATTATGGGACCTTGTGCTGGTGGAGCGGTTTATTCGCCTGCGATGACCGATTTCACGATGATGGTTGAAGGATCTTCTTATATGTTCGTAACAGGGCCAAACGTGGTTAAAACAGTTACTAACGAAACCGTTTCTGCTGAAGAATTAGGAGGAGCATCAACACATTCAACAAAGTCTGGTGTTGCTCACACCACTTCTGCTAACGATGTAGAATGTTTAGAAGACGTAAAACGTTTATTAAGCTATATTCCTCAAAACAACCAAGAAGTTGTTGAAGATTTACCATACGAATTAGGTGACGAGTTACGTGAGCAATTGAATACGATTGTTCCTGATAACGCGAACAAACCTTACGATATGCACGATGTTATCAACAACGTAATCGATGAGGATTCTTTCTATGAAATTCATAAAAACTACGCTGAAAACATTATTGTTGGATTTGCCCGTATCGGAGGAAAATCAGTTGGTATTGTTGCCAACAACCCAATGTTTCTGGCAGGATGTTTAGATGTAAATTCATCAATCAAATCAGCTCGATTTGTACGTTTCTGTGATGCATTCAACATTCCGCTATTAGTATTGGTTGATGTACCAGGTTTCTTACCAGGAACAGACCAAGAATGGAACGGAATTATTGTTCATGGAGCAAAATTATTATACGCTTTATCAGAAGCTACGGTGCCAAAAGTTACGGTTATCACACGTAAGGCATACGGTGGAGCTTACGATGTAATGAACTCAAAACACATTGGTGCCGATATGAACTTTGCTTGGCCAGGTGCAGAAATTGCCGTTATGGGAGCAAAAGGAGCATCGGAAATTATCTTTAAACGCGAGATTGCCGAAGCAGCTGATCCAGCGGCTAAATTAGCAGAAAAAGAAGCAGAATATGCGGAGAAATTTGCTAATCCGTACCGTGCAGCACAACGTGGATTTATTGACGAAGTGATCTTCCCGCAAGATACCCGACGCAAATTAATCAAAGCATTTAAAATGTTAGAAAACAAAGAAGTAGCAAGACCAAACCGCAAACACGGAAATATTCCGTTGTAGTCTTTTATCATTCTGAAATTGGTTCAGAAACTCATAAAATAGTCTATACAAAGCTGAAATAAATTCAGCTTGACAAGAAAACCGTTCAACAAAAGTTGAACGGTTTTTTATTAACCACAAATGAACTGATCTACTTTATAAATCAGACACCTTAATTGCTTCTAAAAATTTTTCACATAATAAACACTTTTACTATATTTGTCAAGCAATGCTAAAAAAATAAAAATGAATAAAAGACTTTTGTTCTTGCCAATGACACTTTTGTTGTTTTCAACGGCGAGTAATGCACAAACTGTAGATAGAACAGGCCATGGAATTCAATTAGAGTACATGGATCAATCTGTCAAACCTGGTGATGATTTTTTCCGATATGTAAACGGTTCTTGGTTTGACAAGGCTGAAATTCCAGATGATCGTAATCGCTGGGGAAGTTTTGACGAATTGCGCCAGAATACAGACCAAGACGTATTGGCAATTTTGAAAAATGCTGCAGAAAATAAAGAGCTAGATCCAAATTCGGATCAAATGAAAGCGGTAAATGTTTTTGAAACATATTTGGATTTGGAAACCCGAAATAAATTAGGTATCCAACCCATTCAATCAACTTTGAATCAAATTAATGCGGTAAAAAACACCAACGATATCATTGAATTACTTAAAGAAAAACTTCCTGAAGGTGGTTTAGGTTTCTTTGGATTATATGTTAGTGCTGATGCTTTAGATTCTAACAAAAATACGGTTTATGTTTCTCCAGGAAGAATTGGTTTACCAGACAGAGATTACTATGTTTCTAATGACAACGATTCTAAAGATAAAAGAGAGAAATATGAACTTCACGTAGCACGTATGTTGCAATTCTTAGAAATCGATGCGGCTTCTGCTAAAAAACAAGCAACAAGAGTTCTTGCTTTAGAAACCAAAATGGCAGAATCTCGATTAGATAGAGTAGCTCGTCGTGATCGCAGAAACACTTACAACCCAATGTCTTTAAGAGACTTGCAGAAATTAACACCTAGCATCAATTGGAGCAATATTTTTCAAACTGCAGGTTTAAAAAATGTGGAAGAAGTAGTAGTAACCATGCCTAAATACATGGAAACTTTAGAGTTACTTTTAAAAACAAGTTCAATAGAAGACTTAAAAGCATATATGCGTTGGACTTTGATCAACAAATCTACTGGAACTTTGACAACAGAAATCGATGAAGCAAACTTTGATTTTTACAGTCGTACGCTTACCGGTGCTTTGGCACAACGTCCAATCGAAGAACGTGCTTTACAAGTTGTAAACGGAACTGTTGGCGAGGCTTTAGGAAAACTATATGTTGAAGAGAAATTCCCTGCTGAAGCAAAAGAGATCGCTAAAGAAATGGTAGATTATGTTTTCAAAGCTTTTGAAAACCGAATCAACAACTTACCTTGGATGACACCTTCAACGCGCCAAGGTGCAATTGAAAAGTTAAGAAAATCGACTGTAAAAATTGGTTATCCTGACAAATGGGAAGATTATTCAAAACTTATCATTCAATCAAAAGACCAAGGTGGAACTTATTATGAAAACGTAAGAAATGTTGCCACTTGGCGTTTTAATAAAAACATGAATGATTACGGAAAACCGGTTGATAAAACTCGTTGGGGAATGGCACCTCAGACAGTAAATGCTTATTTCAACCCTACCAACAATGAAATCGTTTTCCCAGCTGCAATCTTGCAATCTCCTTTCTACGATTACAAAGCGGATATGGCAGTAAACTTTGGAGGAATTGGTGCGGTAATAGGACACGAAATTTCTCACGGATTTGACGACTCTGGTTCTCGTTACAATGCCGATGGAAACCTAGTAAACTGGTGGACGGATGATGATTTAAAACAATTCACTGGTTTAGGTGGTGCATTAGCTGATCAATATTCACAATTAGAGCCACTTCCAGATACATTTGTTGATGGTAAATTTACGTTAGGTGAAAATATTGGAGATTTAGGTGGTGTAAATGCTGCTTACGATGGCTTGAAACTTTATTTGAAAGATAAAGGACACCCTGGTTTAATTGACGGATTCACTCCGGAACAGCGTTTCTTTATCTCTTGGGCAACCATTTGGAGAACAAAAATGCGCGACGAAGCCATTAAAAATCAAGTAAAAACAGATCCACACGCACCAGGAATGTATCGTGCTTATGTTCCTTTACAAAACGTAGATGCGTGGTACGAAGCGTTCAATATTGAACCAAAAGACAATCTTTATGTGGAACCAGAAAAAAGAGTAAAAATCTGGTAATTCTCCACGAAATCAATCTAATAATTAATCGATGCACAGCAACAGATTTTCATCTAAAAGCTGTGCATCTTTATTTCAAAAAAAACGATGTATGTTATTAAAAAGTTTCAGTAATCAACATTATGAGGTTGGTACAGACGAAGCTGGAAGAGGTTGCTTGGCGGGTCCTGTGACCGCAGCTGCTTTATTGCTTCATCCAAAAATGGAAAATGAGCTAATCAACGATTCAAAAAAACTGTCCTTAAAAACGAGAAATACGTTAAGAGCATTCATCGAAGAATATTCAGAATGTTTTAGCATTGCTCATGTTTCCGAAACAAGAATCGACGAGATTAATATTTTAAACGCGTCTATAGAGGCAATGCATGTTTCTATTTCACAATTAAGCTTTCAGCCCGAATTCATCATTGTAGACGGAAACAAATTCAAACCGTATCAAGATATTCCACATCAAACTATTGTGAAAGGCGATAGTAAGTACCTGAGTATCGCTTGTGCTTCTATACTTGCTAAAACTTACAGAGATGAATATATGTTACAACTTCACGAAGAGTTTCCTATGTATCATTGGGATAAAAACAAAGGATATCCTACCAAAGAGCACCGCAAAGCGATTTTGGAATACGGCCCTTGTAAATATCACAGAAAAAGCTTTAGATTACTTCCTGATCAGCTGACGATGGCATTGTAAATTCTGCATCGAATAGTTCTTTAAAATACTTTAGGATTTTTTGTTTCACTTCTGCCTCATCCACTTTTTCAACACCCAATTCTACATTTAATGAAGCCACAGCTTTTCCACGAATACCACACGGAATAATGTTATCGAAATACCCTAAATCTGAATTTACATTTAATGCAAATCCGTGCATGGTAACCCAGCGTGAAGCTCGAACGCCCATAGCACAAATTTTTCGAGCAAAAGGAGTACCAACATCCAGCCAAACTCCAGTTTCACCTTCACTTCTAGTAGCCTCTAAACCATAATCGGCTAAAGTTTTAATAATAACTTCTTCTAAAAAACGTAAATACTTGTGAATATCGGTGAAGAAATTATCTAGATCTAAAATAGGATAACCTACAATCTGACCAGGACCGTGATAAGTGATATCTCCTCCCCTATTGATTTTATAGAATGTTGCATTTTTAGCCTTAAGTTGTTCTTCGTTAAGTAACATATTTTCGATATGACCGCTTTTTCCCAAGGTGTAAACATGAGGATGTTCTACAAAAAGAAAATAATTTGGGGTTACTTTTTGATTTGCTTCATCCTTTCTGTTTTGGGATTTTAATGCTAAAATACCTTGAAACAATTCTTCTTGATAATCCCAAGTTTCTTTATAATCTTTCAAGCCTAAATCTTGAATTTGAACTTTTTTATTCATGTTAATTGTTATTATTTATACTTTGGATTATTTAAGATAACTAATGCGCCAATGACACCAGGAATCCAGCCTAGAAAGGTTAAAATCAAAATTATCAGAAACGAACCACAGCCTTTATCAACAACTGCTAAAGGTGGCAAAATAATCGCTAATATAGCCCTCCATAAACTCATAATCAACTAATAGTTTGTATTGCAAATTTCGTGAATATTTCTTAGAATCGCTCTAAATTTACAGGTCATTTTGAAAGAGAAAAGAGGTCTAATAATTTTCAGTTTTTTTATGCATTGCATTTATTTACTGGATCTACTAACTTAACAAGATTCTTGCTATATTTGCAAATTAAAATTAATATTGTTTTTTATGCAACTTTCAGAACAAGAAATCATCAGAAGAGAAAAATTGAGCAAGTTAAAAGCACTTGGCATCAATCCTTATCCAGCTAATTTGTTTCCACTTGATCACACATCGAAACAGATAAAGGAAACTTTTGAGGAAGGTAAGAAGGTTGTAGTTGCTGGTCGATTAATGAGTGTTCGCGATCAAGGAAAAGCTTCTTTTGCCGAATTACAAGACTCAGAAGGTCGTATTCAATTGTATTTAAATAGAGATGTAATTTGTCCGGATGAAGACAAAACATTATACAACACCGTTTTCCGAAAATTAATCGATTTAGGAGATATTATCGGCGTTGAAGGTGAATTATTCACAACAAACGTTGGCGCTAAATGTATTCGCGTACATAGATTCGAACTTTTAACCAAAACTTTGCGCCCGTTACCGTTGCCTAAAACAGACGACGAAGGTAACGTTTACGATGCCTTTACAGATCCAGAATTGCGTTACAGAATGCGTTACGTAGATTTGGTGGTAAACCCGATTAATAAAGAAATTTTTACAAAAAGAACCAAGTTGTTCACTGCCATGAGAAACTTCTTCAACGAAGCGGGTTACATGGAAGTTGAAACGCCAATATTACAAGCAATACCAGGTGGAGCAGCAGCAAAACCATTTATCACACATCATAACGCTTTAGACATTCCTTTGTATTTACGTATTGCAAACGAATTGTATTTAAAACGATTGATTGTTGGTGGTTTTGACGGTGTTTATGAGTTTTCTAAAAACTTCAGAAATGAAGGTATGGATCGCACACATAATCCTGAATTTACAGCTATGGAAATCTATGTAGCTTACACAGATTACAACTGGATGATGGATTTCACAGAGCGCTTGTTAGAACATTGTGCAATTGAAGTAAACGGAAGTACTCAAACTACTTTTGGTGAACATACTATCGATTTTAAAGCGCCTTACAAACGCGTAACGATGCGTCAAGCAATTATTGATTTCACTGGTTTCGACATCGACAATAAAACGGAAGAAGAAATTCGTCAAGCAGCACTTTCTATGGGAATTGCAGTAGATGAAACAATGGGTAAAGGAAAACTTATCGATGAGATTTTTGGTGAAAAATGTGAAGGAAACTATATTCAACCAACATTTATTACCGATTATCCAAAAGCGATGTCTCCGCTTACAAAAGAACACAGAGACAATCCTGAACTTACGGAACGATTTGAACTTATGGTTTGTGGAAAAGAAGTTGCAAATGCATATTCTGAGCTAAACGACCCAATTGATCAACGCGAACGTTTTGAAGAACAATTAAAACTGTCTGAAAAAGGAGACGATGAAGCTATGTTTATCGATCAAGATTTCCTTAGAGCATTAGAATTTGGTATGCCTCCAACTTCAGGTTTAGGAATTGGAATGGATCGTTTGATTATGTTCTTAACAAACAATCCATCGATACAAGAAGTGTTGTTTTTCCCACAAATGCGACCAGAAAAACCAGCTCCAGCTTTTGAATTAACCGAAGAAGAGCAAATCATTATCTCTATTTTAGAGAAAAACGAAAATAAAATGTCTTTAGCTTCATTAAAAGAACAAGCGGCATTGAGCGGTAAAAAATGGGACAAATCTATGAAAGCATTAGCTTCTCATAACTTAACAAAAGTAAGTACAGAAGACGAAACTAAAATCGTAGAATATATTGGCTAATGTAGCCTCACACAAAAAAAGCTGCCTTTCGGCAGCTTTTTTTTATCTTCTTCTCGTTCCTGATGGTGGTCTCATTCGACCTTCTCTTCCACTATTTTGTATCGAAGAACTATTGCCGAATTTATCAAACTTCCAAGTTAAAGAAAACATGACGTAGCTTTCTAATACCGTATTTTCCTGATCGACTATACTTGTGGAACTAATACGTCTAGATGTCCCAATGTTTTGGTTAAGAATATCATATACTTTCACTCTAGCGGTCATTGAATTATCCAAGAAAGTATAACCAATAGAAGTGTTCCACATAAAAAAATCACGTTTAAAACCTGGTGCAATATTAGTATTGTAATTGTAGCTAAAATCATTACCCCAACTAAAGTTTTCAGGCCAATAGGAAGTGGTTTGAAGCGTTAATGAATGGTTTACATAATCTGTTTTAGCCAATTGTAAATTATTGTATTCAGATTGGGTGTAATTCAATCTATAAGATGGCGATATATTAAAGAGTTCTCCATAATCCCAAGAAGCATAAACCCTTGGAGAAAATGACACCTGATCAATATCGGTTAATACACCATTTAAATATTCTTTATTCTTGCCATAAGAAACATTTCCATTTATTCCGTATCTAACGGTGTGCTCATCTATTCTGTGTGTTTTATTCCAGTTTCCGAATAAATTCAAAGTATAAGCTCCAGAAACATTTTCATAGGTTGTTGTACGTTTTCTGTTTTCATCAAAAACGGTTGAAGAAACAATTTGAGAGTCGTACTTATTTCCACTTAAAAAAACACTCCAACCAGAGCGCTGTTGTACGTTAAAATTACGGAATCCCACTCGTAGTGAATGATATTTCGATTGATCTAAATTTTCATTCCCAATAAATGTTTGCAGCGGATTATTCAAACGTTCGTAGTTTAAAATTTGCATTGCACTTGGATTACTTACATTGTAATTATATCGAATGTTGAAGCTTTTACTGCGATCAAAACTATATCTGAAATTAGTCTGTACATTTGGTGAAACGAATTTGCGATCGGTACGATAATCTGTATCCATATAAAATGCAGAAGCTTGATAATCTGCAATATTTACTCCGGAATTTAAAAACCAATTAATTTTATCTGTCTGATAATTAATGCCTATATAAGGTGTGTTGGTTATTATATTCACATGAGTTTGATTGGATAATCGATCGTTAAATTCAGAATAACCATTCTCCAAATCACTAAAGTTATAGGTAGTTAAATTATCAATTTGATTATTATAATCAAAAGTATAACCAAAATCAAGGTAGGTTTTCTCATTGATCGGTTGCGAAAACTCGGCGTTCAACGTATAAACATCATCTGTTCTTCTTGAAACTTCTTCTTGATTTCGAAGATCATCGGGCTGATTGTCTTGATAAAACAAAGTGGTAGAATTAGTATGTCCTAATCCTACCGTTTTTGAATGATCGTTTTCAAATCGGAGACTAAAATTTTGACCGTTGTCGTTCAATTTCTTGTTAAACTGAATGGTATTTTTAAATGTAGCACTTTTAGAGGTAGAAAAACTTTCTTCATCGCTTTCGTTCAACAAAGTACCATCTTCCAATACGGATTTTGATGTTCCTTTATATGTTAAATCATTTTTGCTGCTACTAAAAACCGGATTGACAAATAGTTTGGTTGTTGGATTCAACTTATATTCCAATGTCACATTTGCGTTGTGATTGATGTTGTTATTCAGACGGGAAGATTCGGATTCGGTAATGAAATCGCCATCTGGCAAAAGATTGACTGTTCTGGAACGATTGTTATTCTTATTTTGACTGTCGTTGATGTAGTAACTTGCATTGATATCTAAATCTTTGAAATACACATCCGAATAATTAACCCCACCCATATTGGTTCTTGTTAAACCGGAATTGCCACCAAAGCTACGTCCTCCAAAACTAAAATATTGACTGCGACCGCCGCCCATATTATCAAAAAGTTCGTCCATTGAGAAGCTCGTTGAATTGATGTTGTTTGACATTCCTAAAACCGAAATTTTTCGATCGCCCTGAAAATAATTAAACAAACCACTTGCTTCATAGCGGTTTGCATTATCAATGACACTACCAATGCCTGCCATCACTTTTCCCATCAACCCTTTGTTGTTTTCTTCATCAATGGTAAGGTTGATGCTTGCATTGTCACTTTTTGCTCTTCTTCCGGAAAACTCCTCGGCTTTGGTTTTATGATCTGTAATCTGAACTTTTTTAATCAAATCAGCAGGTAAATTTTGCAAAGCCACACTTCCGTCCGTATTAAAAAAAGGTTTACCGTTGACCAAAATCTGAGTTACTTCCTTCCCGTTGACCGTGATTTTCTTGTCGGAATCAATTTCTACGCCGGGCAATTCTTTTAACAAAGCTTCCACATTGGCATCCGGGCGCACTTTAAATGAACTTGCATTAAACTCTAATGTATCATTTTTTACACGAATGGGCGCATCTGTAACAATCACAATTTCAGACAACAAATCAGAATCATCTTTAATTGTTATGGTTTCCAAATCTTTTGTTTCATTCAAGATTTCAAACTTTTCAACATAATCTTGATAACCAATAAGTGAAAAAGTTAAAAAAGACGGTTCGTTCACCGCTGAAAGATTCATCGAAAATAAACCAGCATCGTCTGTGGTACTGTATTGAATCAAAGTAGAGTCTTTGGCTTTTGACAGATAAACCGTCATATCCGCAACCGGTACTTTGGATTCATCGATCACTTTCCCTTTGATTTGAATGGTTTGCGAAAACCCCGAAAACACAGAGAAAACTAATAAAAAAAGAGAGAAAAATTTTTTCATAATAAATGTCAACAAGTGAGTGTAAGACCTTGACAAAAGCCATGCCAAAAGTAAATTGTGATCTTAAAATAATTAATTTGTAAACTTAAACTAAAATATAGACAAAACTGAAAAGTTAAATATTTGTATGTTTTATATTCAATCCAGAGAACCTTAATGAATTGATTTGATATGAAGTAGTTAACAAAAACACTCCAAATAGTTATATTGAGTGCTATTTTAATCGTTTAATAATTCATTGATTTTTATTTGCTTTATAAATGATTTATTTATGATTTAAAATGAACGTACAATCCGAAACTGCTTATCGGAAAGTGAATTTTAATCATAAAAACAGTTGTTAATACATGAGAAAGTTTGAACTAATCTATTCATGATATTTTTGACAAAGAAGATACAATTCTTTTAACTGTTGATGAATTAGACAACTATAAACCATTCTTCTAGCTTTGATTTTGATACTAACGGCGAAGTGAACTATCACAGCAATGTTAATTGTGTCGTGAAATTATAATTAAAAAAAATCCACTAATTTGATTTAGTGGATTTTTTAATTACTTCTGGCGGAAATAGATATCTATTGGCACGCCTTCAAAGTTATAAATTTCACGTAATTTGTTTTCTACAAATCGCTTGTATGGATCTTTAATATACTGAGGTAAATTTGCAAAAAACACAAATTGCGGCGTTGCAGTTGGCAACTGCATGCAATATTTAATTTTTATGTATTTCCCTTTGATTGCTGGTGGTGGATTATTTTCTATAATCGGCAACATGGTCTCGTTAAATTTAGAAGTTGCAATGCGTTGCTTACGACTTTCGTAAACTTGTACTGCTGCTTCTAAAGCTTTTAACAATCGTTGTTTAGTTAACGCCGATACAAACAAAATAGGCACGTCTGTAAACGGCGCTATCTCTTCGCGAACTTTTTTCTCATAATCACGAGCAGTCATGGTTTCTTTTTCAACCAAATCCCATTTATTGATAAGAATAACTACACCTTTACGGTTTTTTTCTGCTAACCAAAAAATATTTTGATCTTGGCCTTCAAACCCTCTTGTAGCGTCTACCACTAAAATACAAACATCGGCATGTTCAATAGCACGAACAGATCTCATCACCGAGTAAAACTCTAGATCCTCCTTAACTTTTGCTTTTCTACGAATTCCAGCAGTATCAACCAAATTAAATTCAAAACCAAAACGGTTGTATTTTGTATCAATTGCATCGCGTGTCGTTCCAGCAATATCAGTCACCATAAAACGATCTTCACCAATTAAAGCATTGATGAAAGATGACTTTCCTGCATTCGGACGACCAACTACAGCAAAACGGGGTAATTCTTCAATATTTGGATCTGGTTCTTCCAATTCTGGTAAAACCTCAACTATTTTATCCAAAACTTCACCTGTACCACTTCCGCTAATTCCCGACATAGTGATAAATTCGCCTAAACCTAAATTATAAAATTCAAACGCATCCTGAGCTCTCTTGGCATTATCAACTTTATTCACTACCAGAATCACAGGTTTACTAATTCTTCTCAAAAGATTAGCAACCTCATCGTCCATAGGTGTTATTCCTTCTTCAACATCTACCAAAAAAAGAATAGCATCGGCTTCATCAATTGCTAATTCAACTTGTTTGCGAATTTCACCTTCAAAAATATCTTCCGAACCTTTGACATAACCTCCAGTATCTATCACGGAAAATTCTTTTCCATTCCATTCAGACTTCCCATAGTTACGGTCGCGCGTTACGCCGCTTATTGAATCTACGATGGCGTCTCTGCGTTGAATTAAACGATTAAAAAATGTGGATTTCCCTACATTGGGACGACCAACAATTGCGACTATATTACTCATTGTTTATTTCGTATTACATCATTGAAGCACTTACTTCAAATCTAAAATTATTTATTGTTATATCCAAAACGTCTCAACTGAAAAACGTTGCTCCTCCAGTCTTTATTAACTTTAACAAACAGCTCGATATGAACTTGTTTCCCAAAAAACTTCTCCATCTCTTCTCGTGCTTGAATGCCTACTTTTTTGAGCGCTGCACCTTTATGTCCGATGATGATTCCTTTTTGACTGTCGCGTTCTACCATAATTACAGCTTTAATGCGAACAATGTCATCATCTTCTTTAAACTCCTCTGTTTCAATCTCTACTGAATAAGGAATTTCTTTCTGATAATTTAAAAGAATCTTTTCACGTATGATTTCATTTACGAAAAAACGTTCTGGTTTATCGGTTAAAGTATCTTTAGGATAATAAGCGGGTGACTCTGGTAAAAGTTCCACAATTCGGTTAAAGACTTCCTCGACGTTAAAGTTGTTTAATGCTGATAATGGATAAATCTCTGCATTGGGAAGAGTCTCAGACCAATATTTCACAAATTCTTCAACAGTTTCTTGATCAGAACGATCGATTTTGTTTAACAACAGCAAAACTGGAATTTTAGAAAATTGTAATCTCTTAAAAAAACCTTCATCTTTAAGTTCTCTCTCGCCAATTTCGACCATATAAATCAAAATATCTGCATCCTCAAAAGCAGTTTTCACAAAATCCATCATCGAATTTTGCAATTCGTAGGCTGGTTTTATGATTCCAGGTGTATCTGAAAGAATCATTTGAAAATCATCTCCATTGACAATACCCAAAATTCTGTGTCGGGTAGTTTGTGCCTTTGAGGTAATAATCGACAAACGTTCTCCCACAAAAGCATTCATCAAAGTAGATTTTCCTACATTGGGATTTCCGATAATGTTTACAAAACCTGCACGATGCATCATAAGTATATTGATTTAGAATCTGCAAAGTTACGCTTTCTAAATGTTTTGTAGCGAATAAAAAGACTAAAACGACAAATTTACCCTTAAAAAAAACTTACAGCCTTGTAAAACTCAGTAGATTACCATATAATTCAATAAAACATATGCAAACAATGTTGTGTATCTCATATATAGTTTGTATATTTGCACTACAATAGCGCGGGATAGAGCAGTAGGCAGCTCGTTGGGCTCATAACCCAAAGGTCACAGGTTCGAGTCCTGTTCCCGCTACTAGAAAACTTCAGGTTTACCTGGAGTTTTTTCGTTTTAATATATTTGGAAGATTAAAAACCTTCGATTTAGATAACTTACTAACAACGAAAAAACATAAAACGAGTAGGCTCATATCCGCCAAGGCGGACAAAGCTTCGAGTCCTGTTCCCGCTACTAGAAAAACTTCAGGTTTACCTGGAGTTTTTTTCGTTTTAATATATTTGGAAGATTAAAAAACTCTCGATTTAGATAACTTAATAACAACGAAAAAACATAAAACGAGTAGGTTCATATCCGCCAAGGCGGACAAAGCTTCGAGTCCTGTTTAAAAACTAAAAAGCTTCAGGTTTTCCTAAAGCTTTTCTGTTCTAATGAGATTCTAAAAAAAATGTAGTTCAATTTTAATGTGCATCTAACCAATTATCACCTACTCCAATTTCAACAACAAGAGGAACTGCTAATTTAAAAGCGGATTCCATTTCGTGTTTAACAAGAGCTTGCATCAATTCCAATTCAGACTTTGGTACATCAAAAACCAATTCATCATGAACTTGGAGCAACATTTTAGTTTGTAATTTTTCTTCTTGTAAACGTTTATAAATGTTGATCATTGCAATTTTGATAATATCTGCGGCCGATCCTTGTATAGGAGCATTTACTGCATTTCGTTCAGCAGCACCTCTAACAACGGCATTTTGTGAATTTATATCTTTTAAATATCGTCTTCTTCCAGAAACAGTTTGTACATAACCATGTGTTCTAGCAAATTCAATTTGATCTTGAATATAGGTTTTCAGTTTCGGATAGGTAGCATAATAGGTATCTATCAACTCTTTACTTTCTGAACGTGAAAGACTGGTTTGATTAGAAAGTCCAAAAGCAGACACACCATAAATAATTCCGAAATTAACCGTTTTCGCATGACTACGTTGCTCTCGAGTAACTTCATCCAAACCAACATTAAAAACTCGAGCAGCTGTCGAACGGTGAATGTCTTCTTGCTTCTCGAAAGATTCGATCATATTTGGTTCTTCACTTAAGGCAGCAATAATACGCAATTCGATTTGCGAGTAATCCGCAGACACTAAAACATGCTCACTATCGCGTGCAACAAAAGCTCTACGTACTTTTTGTCCACGTTCTGTACGTATTGGAATGTTTTGTAGGTTTGGATTATTAGAACTCAATCTTCCAGTTGCTGCAACTGCCTGCATGTACTCTGTGTGCACACGAGCTGTTATTGGATTGATTTGAGTTGGCAAAGCATCTACGTAGGTGTTTTGAAGCTTTACTATTTGTCTCCATTCTAGAATGTTTCTAACAATTTCATGTTCATTTGCTAAATTGCTTAAAATTTCTTCTCCAGTTGCATATTGACCTGTTTTGGTTTTCTTAATTTTACCGGTACCCAACTTAAGCTTTTCAAACAGTATAACACCTAATTGCTTAGGCGACGCAAGATTGAATGCTTCTCCAGCTGTTTCAAATATTTTATTTTGTAAAGCAGTCGCTTCTTCAGACAATTCAAGAGATAATTCATTTAAATAATCAACATCTAGTCGGATTCCTTCTGCTTCCATCGCAGCCAAAACAGAAACCAAAGGACTTTCTATGATTTCAAACAGAACCTTGGTTTTAGTTGATTCTAATTTAGGTGCAAAAACCTCTTTCAATTGATAAGTAATATCTGCATCTTCACCCGCATATTCTTTTATTTCTTCCAAAGCTACTTCACGCATGGATTTTTGTCCTTTCCCTTTTTTACCAATCAAATCCTCTATGGGTTTGGGCTGATATTGTAAGTATGTTTCTGCCAAAACATCCATATTATGTCGCATATCCGGATTGATTAAATAATGGGCAATCATAGTATCAAATAAAAATCCTTTGACTTCTAAATTGTACTTTTTCAATACTTTGATATCGTATTTTAAATTTTGCCCAATTTTATCAATATGTTCATTTTCGAAGAACGGTCGCAAAATCTCTATATATTCTTGAGCTTCTTCCCTATTTTCAGAAAAAGGGATATAATATGCCTGTCCTTTAGCATATGAAAAAGACATACCAACCAATTCAGCTGTATTGGCATCAATTCCAGTTGTTTCGGTATCGAAGCACACCTCTTTTCGTTCTAAAAGTGTTTTTACAAACAGTTGCAAAGGAAACTTACCATCCACAATTTGGTAAAAATGTTCGGTGTTTTCTAAGGTCTTATAATAACCTTCATCCGTAATTTTAATTTCACTATCGCCGGTTTCAAACAAGGAAATTTGATCATTTCTTGTTGTTTGCAAAGAAGGTGTATCAACTATGGCTTCAGTTTCGTCTGAAAAAAGCTTGTCAAATTGCTCTTTCATTCTGCGGAATTCTAATTCTTGAAACAAAGCATCGGTTTTTTCAACGTCAGGTTTTTCAACTCGAAATTTCTCTTCATCAAACTCCACCGGACAGTCTAACATAATACGTGCAAGTTCTTTAGAAAGAAGACCTATTTCTTTAGACGCCTCTACCTTTTCTTTTAATTTCCCTTTTAATTGATCTGTATTCGCCAACAAATTTTCCATGGAACCAAATTCAGCTAAAAACTTTTTAGCCGTCTTTTCGCCTACACCAGGTAAACCTGGAATATTATCAATAGCGTCACCCATCATCCCAAGGAAATCAATAACTTGAATTGGATCTTCAACTTCAAATTTTTCTTTTACCTCATCAACACCCCAAATTTCAATACCATTTCCCATTCGAGACGGTCGATACATAAAAATATTTTCTGAAACCAGTTGTGCAAAATCCTTATCTGGTGTAACCATATAAACTTTAAAACCTTCTTTTTCAGCTTTTTTAGATAAAGTTCCAATCAGATCATCCGCTTCAATCCCTTTTTTTTCAATAATGGGAATATGCATTGCCTCAAGAATTTCTTTGATATAAGGCACCGCAATTTTGATTGCTTCTGGCGTTTCATCACGATTCGCCTTATATTCAGGATACATTTCACAACGTACCTGACTTCCTCCATTATCAAAAGCAACAGCCAAATAATTTGGTTTTTCTCTCTTAATTACATCCATTAACGAATTCATAAACCCCATTACAGCAGAGGTATCCATCCCTTTAGAATTGATTCTCGGGTTTTTTATAAAAGCATAATACCCACGAAAAATAAGGGCATACGCATCTAAAAGGAACAATCTTTTTTGGCTCATATTTTTATATTTCAACAATTTCAAAAGTACGAAAAAAGATTCAGAAAACTAGATTATTCTATTGGCATGATAAATATACAAAGTCGAATTCTATTAAAAAACATACATCTAAAACCAAGCGTTTCAAAATGTTAAAGTATTAAAAACGTTTATAGACGTTCTGACAAAGTTTATGTAAATTTGAAACAAAAAAAATGATTAAAACCATTTTGCCTGTATTAGTACTTTTAATCGTATTAGGCGAGGTTTATACTTGTCATCTAATTTATAGATTCACAAAAAGAAAAACTACGGTTTGGGCTTATTTGTTGCTATTGCTTATTATTATCGGAAGTCTGATTTATTATTTCAAAGGATTTGATACTTCCAAAGGACAAACCTCTGAAAGCATGCACATTACGGCGTTTATGCTTTTATTTTTATTACCTAAAGTCATCATTAGCATCGCTTTATTTTTTGAAGATGTATTTCGTCTGTCTCGTTGGTCTGGAAACAAATTCATCTATAAAAGAAAAGTCCCAAATCGACGTAATAAATTCATAACCAGAGTAGCGCTTATTTTAGCAGGTTTCATAGCTATTTCAATCATTTACGGAGTATTTATTGGAAAATATAATTACAAAATTCGAGAACAGAGTGTTGTTTTTAATGACTTACCTGAAACTTTTGACGGTATGAAAATTTTACAGCTTTCCGATTTTCATGTAGGCAGTTGGGACAATAAAAAAGCTGTTGAAAAAGGTATTGAACTTATCAATGAACAAGAATACGACCTGTTGTTATTTACTGGGGATTTTGTTAATACCTTGGCAACCGAGGCCGACCCTTGGATCGAAGTTTTAAGAAAAATTAAAACTCCACGTTACGGAAAATATGCCGTATTAGGAAATCATGATTACGGGGAGTACATTCCTTGGCCTTCAGAAAATTTAAAACAAGCTAATTTTGAGGCGATTAAAGATAATATCAGAAAAAGTGGTTTTGAACTGTTGCTCAATGAAAATATTCCGATTGTAAAAAACACAGACACGATTTACCTTTTGGGTGTTGAAAACTGGGGTGTTAACTTTAAGAAAGCTGGAGATTTACAACAAACAACACTAGGTGTTCCAAAAGACGGATTCAAGATTGTAATGACACACGATCCATCACATTGGAATGCAGAAATTGTAGGACATGATCAACAATACCAATTAACTTTATCTGGCCACACTCACGGAATGCAATTTGGTATCGATATTCCAAATGTTATCGAATGGAGTCCTGTAAAATATATTTATCCTGAATGGGGTGGTTTGTACCAAAAAAACAATCAACACTTGTACGTAAATAGAGGTTTTGGATTTCATGCCTATTCAGGAAGAATTGGTATTTGGCCAGAAATTACGTTGCTTGAATTAAAAAAGTAAGTCTTAATGAAGAACTATTCGCAAAAAACTCTATTTTTGTATTAACTAAAAATAGGAGAAATTATATGTCGAAATTTGGAGATTTAATCAATTCACCGAAACCGGTACTGATTCAGTTCACGGCACCGCACAATCCCGACTGTGAAAAAATGCAATTGATCTTGCAAGAAGTTGCTTTGGAAATGGGCGACTTATTAACAATTGTAAAATTAGACATGTTAAAAAATCAAGAATTAACCGAAGCATTACGTATCAAAGTGGCTCCTACACACTTGGTTTATAAAAACGGCGTGATGGTTTGGAGACAGTCTGGCATAACTGACAAAGATTCCTTATTATTAATTGCCAAAGCTTTTAATTAATACAATGGACGAAACAGTGCTATTGGAACAAAGCTTAATGCTTTTAAAAGCAGAACCAGACACTAGCTCATCAGAATTTATAAAAATTCGTCAACAACTAATTGCTGTTGTTGATGATTTAATCCAGCGAGACTTCAATAAACTTCTTAACATTTTGTATCGCATCGATGTGGATGAAAAGAAACTAAAGTTTGCTTTGTTCGAAAGCACTTCCCCTGCTGCTGAAACCATTACTGATTTAATCATCGAAAGGCAGCTCCAAAAATTAAAGTTCAGAGAAAACCTAAGGAAATCACAATCCGAGTAATTCTATAATCTCGTTAATTTTCTTGGTAGTATAAAATTTTGGATGAATGATTTCATGATCAATCCGCTCGTGTGCCCATGTAGTATGAAAAGGAACATGAACGGCGGTTCCTCCAACATTTAACACCGGTAATACATCAGATTTTAAAGAGTTGCCGATCATTAAAAACTCATTTGCATCAATCTCTAATCGCTTCAGTAATTTCTCGTAATCGATTTCTTCCTTCTCGCTCATTACTTCGATATGATGAAAAAATGGCCCCAATCCAGAAAGATGTAATTTTCTATGTTGATCTTTTAAATCTCCTTTTGTAGCAACAACCAGTTTATACTTGCCGTGAAGTTTTTCTAAAGTCTCTTCGATTCCCTCTAATAAAACAATCGGCTTTTGTAATAATTCTTTACCAATTTCAATGATTTTATCAATCACTTTAATTGAAACTGTATGATTAGAAACTGTATAGGCCGTTTGAATCATAGACAATATAAACCCTTTGATTCCGTAACCGTACAAAGGTAGATTTTCAATCTGAGTTCTAAACAAAGCTTGAGACAACCCTTGTTTAGACAAATAATCACTCATTAAAGCGCAAAATTTTTCTTCAGCTTCGTCAAAATACGGTTCGTTGATAAATAGCGTATCATCTGCATCAAAAGCAATAACCTTGAAATCTGGATTCATATTAATTGTTTTCACAAAAATACGATTTTATCAGCAAACTAGGCCTATTAAAACACAGAGCTCTAACTACACAAAAGTCAATTCACATTCATTTGAAAATCACTTTATTTTTTTTAATCCAAGACGAAATAATTATTAAAAACGATTCAAAAAATAAACTATCTTTGCAGTTTACAGCCTTATTTGGAATTGCACGAAGATTAGAGCGAAAAGCTTGAAAAATGAGGACTTGAAGCGGATAGCCCGACGCGAATTAAGACGTTGAAACGGCCCCGCCCAAATAAAAAATTACTTAGATATTTTAGACAAATGAAGAATATAAGAAACTTTTGTATTATCGCCCATATCGACCACGGAAAAAGTACCTTGGCCGACCGCTTGTTAGACGCTACACAAACTGTGACGGCTCGTGAAGCCCAAGCACAGTTATTAGACAGCATGGATTTAGAGCGCGAGCGTGGCATCACTATTAAGTCTCACGCCATTCAAATGGAATACAAACACAAAGGCGAAACCTATATTTTGAACCTGATTGACACTCCAGGTCACGTAGATTTTTCGTACGAAGTTTCTCGTTCAATAGCGGCTTGTGAAGGTGCCCTTTTAATTGTTGATGCTGCACAAAGTATTCAGGCTCAAACTATCTCAAACCTTTATTTAGCGCTTGAAAACGATTTAGAAATCATCCCTGTTCTAAACAAAGTAGATTTACCTTCTGCTAATCCGGAAGAGGTGAGTGATGATATAGTAGAATTGCTCGGTTGTGAATACGAAGATATCATTCACGCCTCTGGAAAAACCGGTTTTGGTGTTGATAAGATTTTAGATGCAATTATTGAACGCGTACCAGCGCCGAAAGGAGATCCAGAAGAGCCTTTGCAGGCATTGATTTTTGACTCGGTTTATAATCCGTTTAGAGGAATTGAAGTAATTTTCCGTGTTTTAAATGGTGAAATCAAGAAAAATCAAAAAATTAAGTTCATGGCCACTGGCAAAGAATATTATGCCGATGAGATTGGTACCTTGAAACTAAATCAAGTTCCAAAACAAAAAATTTCGTCAGGCGATGTAGGATATTTGATTTCAGGAATTAAAGAAGCAAGAGAAGTAAAAGTTGGTGACACTATTACCGATGCTGCTACTCCGACAAGAAATATGATTTCTGGTTTTGAAGACGTTAAACCAATGGTATTTGCAGGAATTTATCCAGTTGATACAGAAGATTATGAAGACTTGCGCGCTTCGATGGAAAAACTGCAGTTGAACGACGCTTCATTGGTGTTTCAACCAGAGAGTTCAGCCGCACTAGGTTTTGGATTTCGTTGTGGTTTCTTAGGGATGCTGCATATGGAAATTATTCAAGAACGTTTAGAACGCGAGTTCGATATGTCTGTAATTACTACGGTACCGAACGTTTCTTATTATGCTTATACTAAAAAAGAACCCGACACTCCGTTGATCGTAAACAATCCATCTGATTTGCCAGAGCCATCAAAATTAGACCGAGTTGAAGAACCTTTTATTAAGGCAACTATCATTACAAAGGCAGATTTTGTTGGTCAAGTGATGAGTTTATGTATCGAAAAAAGAGGACAAATAACCAATCAAACTTATTTGACTCCAGAGCGTGTTGAATTAAATTTTGACATGCCGCTGGCTGAAATTGTATTCGATTTTTACGATCGATTAAAAACGGTTTCTAAAGGATACGCATCATTTGATTATCATCCAATTGGTATGCGCGCGTCTAAATTGGTTCGTCTAGATGTGTTATTAAACGCACAAAACGTGGATGCATTGTCGGCTTTAATTCACGAAGATAACGCTTACCATATCGGAAAGAAAATGTGCGAAAAACTGAAAGAATTGATACCACGTCAGCAATTCGACATCCCAATTCAGGCAGCTATTGGAGCAAAAGTTATTGCTCGTGAAACCATCAAAGCCTTGCGTAAAGACGTAACTGCTAAATGTTACGGTGGAGATATTTCTCGTAAACGTAAATTATTAGAAAAACAAAAAGCTGGTAAAAAACGTATGCGTCAAGTAGGTAATGTTGAAATCCCGCAATCAGCATTTATGGCTGTTTTGAAATTGAACGATTAATTTACTCTTTGTTAAAAAGAATCGTATTTAAAAGAGTGATTTCAGAAATACTAACACGAATAAAAAACATTTATATGAAGAATTTAGAGCGTGTATATAGAATGAGTTTTGCTAGTGTTTATCCGCATTATGTTACTAAAGCAGAGAAAAAAAATCGTAGCAAAGAAGAGGTAGATCAGATTATTTTTTGGTTGACTGGTTACGATGAAACAATGCTACAAAAACATCTTGATGAGAAAACCGATTTTGAAACTTTTTTTTCACAAGCAACAATTCATCCCAATGCTTCCAAAATCACAGGAGTTATTTGTGGTTATCGGGTAGAAGATATTGAAGATAAACTAATGCAACAAATCAGGTATTTAGACAAGCTAATCGATGAATTAGCAAAAGGAAAAGCAATGGAGAAAATATTAAGACCTTAAAAATCACCCATAAAAAAATCCCGAAAATTTCGGGATTTTTTGTTCTTTATTGAATAATTATTTTGCTTTTGTAAACTCTAAATTTACAATAAATTTCACATCTTTAGCAATTCCCATTCCTGTTGGGTCGTAATTGATATTGAACGCAGTTCTGTCAATTGTTGTAGTTGCCTGAAAACCTACTTTTTGATTTCCTTGACCATCATCTGCCAACAATCCACCGTAAACCAAGTCAAAAGTTACTGGTAGCGTAACATCTTTAATAGTTAGATTCCCTGTTAATTTATAATTTTTACGATTTTTTTTAATGGATGTAGAGACAAACTTAATGTCTTTATAAGTTTCCACTTCAAAAAAGTCAGCTGAACGCAAATGATCATCACGCATTTGAACTCCTGTATTTACTGAGTTTGCATCAATGGTAAAGTTGAATTTAGCTGTAGTAATATCTTCACCGTTCATTTCCAATGTTCCTTCGTACTTGTCCATTTTTCCGTCTACAAAAGAGATTCCAAGGTGTCCAACAGAAAAGTTCAAGAACGAGTGGTAAGTATCCACATTAAATTTTGTCTGTGCAAACGATGCTACTGAAAACATAGTAGCAACGAATAATAAGGCTATTTTTTTCATTTGAATAAAATTTTAATTGTTTAACAAGTCAAAGTTACCACAAAAACAGCTTGTTAAGTGTTAATCTACATTAAGAAAGTTTGAATAAAATAAAAAAGCTCAACAAATGTTGAGCTTTTAAATCTATTTCTAGTGAAAATTATAATTGCGGACCTGCAGCAACTAACGATTTTCCTTCTTCGTTATCTGTATATTGAACAAAGTTTTCTACAAATAATTTAGCCAAATCAGCTGCTTTTGTTTCCCATTCTTTTGAATCTACATACGTATTTCTTGGATCAAGAATATTAGTATCTACACCTTCTAAAGCAGTAGGAACAGCCAAGTTAAATATAGGCACAATCGTTGTCTCTGCTTTTTCAATAGAACCATCTAAAATTCTGTTGATAATAGCGCGTGTATCTTTAATAGAAATACGCTTACCAGTTCCATTCCAACCAGTATTTACCATATAAGCAGTTGCGTTGTGTTCTTCCATTTTCTTAACCAATTCTTCACCGTATTTTGTTGGGTGAAGCGATAAGAATGCTTTACCAAAACAAGCAGAGAATGTAGGTTCAGGTTGTGTAACACCACGCTCTGTTCCCGCTAATTTTGCTGTAAAACCAGATAAGAAATAGTATTTTGTTTGTTCTGGAGTTAATTTAGAAACTGGAGGCATCACTCCAAAAGCATCGGCTGTTAAAAAGATTACTTTTTTTGCGTGACCAGCTTTTGAAACTGGCTTAACGATGTTTTCAATGTGATCAATTGGATAAGAAACACGAGTATTTTGTGTTACAGAACCGTCTGTGAAGTCGATGATTCCGTTTTCATCTAAAGTTACATTCTCCAACAAAGCATTTTTACGAATAGCTCCGTAAATCTCTGGTTCGTTTTCTTTACACAAATCAATGGTTTTTGCGTAGCAGCCACCTTCAAAGTTAAATACTCCATCATTATCCCATCCGTGTTCATCATCACCAATCAATTCTCTGTTTGGATCAGTTGATAAAGTAGTTTTTCCTGTACCTGATAAACCAAAGAAAACAGCTACATCTCCGTCTTTTCCTTTGTTTGCAGAACAGTGCATAGATGCAATACCTTGTAATGGTAGGTAATAATTCATCATAGAGAACATACCTTTTTTCATTTCACCACCGTACCAAGTTCCGCCGATTAACTGTACTTTCTCGGTCAAGTTAAAAGCAACGTAAACTTCTGAGTTCAATCCGTGTGCTTTATAATCTTTAAAAGATGTCTTAGAAGCATTGATTACTACGAAATCAGGCTCGCCAAAATTAGCTAACTCTTCTTCAGTAGGGCGAATAAACATATTTTTCACAAAATGTGCTTGCCACGCTACTTCCATAATAAAACGCACCTTTAAACGTGTATCTTCGTTAGCACCACAAAAAGCATCTACAACATACAGTTTTTTCCCAGACAACTCTTCAACAGCATTTTGTTTTAATGCTTCCCAAGTTTGCTGTGAAATGGGCTTATTGTCGTTTTTAGCTTCTTCCGAAGTCCACCAGATAGTGTTTTCGGTTACAGCATCTTTTACAATATACTTGTCTTTTGGAGAACGACCAGTAAAGTCACCAGTCATTACGTTTACAGCACCCAACTCGGATACTTGTCCTTTTTCAAACCCGTTTAGATTTGAATCTGTTTCGGCGATAAACAATTCTTCATACGAAGGATTGTATACAATTTCTGATACGTTTTGAATTCCGTATTTATCTAAAGATATCTTATTTGAAGTAATCATTACTTAAAACTTGTGTTGTGTTAATTTGCGTACAAACTTAGCAAATAAAAATTATTTTAATGCTATTATCTATCAGTTTTTTGACCAAAGCTATAAAATGTCAATAATCCCCAAGATAAAATTAGTAACAAACCGCCAATTGGTGTTATCGGACCTAGAAACTTGAAGTTGATTCCGCTAACAGATTGAGTTGCTAGCAAGTAAATCGATCCAGAGAAAAGCAGAACTCCGATTATTGTGAGTAAAAAAATAATCTTTTTTTGTTTTTCAGATATAAAACCTGCGACACCAACGAATAATAAAAACAATGCGTGATACATTTGATAACGCACGCCGGTTTCAAAACTAACTAACTGTTCTGGGTTTAAAACTTCTTTTAATGCGTGTGCTCCAAAAGCTCCAAAAATGATGCTGATAAAACCTAAGATTGCTGCGGTCCCGATGATTGCTTTGTTCATGATTTTTGTTTTTTCAAAGGTAGCAAACCTTTTTTAAGAAAAACAGTCAATTATAAACAAATCCATTTGTTAATTAACGTATTCTTAACACACAAACACTCTTGGTTTTAAAAAAACCTCTATATTTGTATTTGTCTTGACTTTTTTGATTGAAGCGAAAAGTAGTTGTTTTTGTTCTGTTTAAAAACTTTTTTCACTGCATAGCAGAGCTACAGAGTATAAAAAAGAGGGCAAAAGAACATTTTGCAGCCAAGATGAGTTCATAACTAAATCTTTTATTATGAGTGATTTTATATTAAAAATCTGGCCATTTGTAAATCTTGTTTTAGGGCTTGTAGTAATTTATTTTTTAGTAAAGATTTACAAAAAACTAATGAATTAACGCTTAATTTAGAGATAAAATGCGAGCGTGTCTATCTCGCATTTTTATTTCTGTTCTTGATGCTCCTAAAAAAATATTTTTCAGTAATTTAGTCGTTTTAAAAACTGGAAAAAATACCTTATGAAAACAATAACCGTGATTGGAGCCGGACGGTCTTCGTCAAGTTTAATCAAATACCTGTTGGATTACTCCTCCAAACATCAATTTCAAGTGGTAGTAGCCGATCAATCTTTAGAAACTGCAGAACAAAAAATCAAAATGCACCCAAATGGAAAAGCCGTAAAATTCACGTTGGATCAAACGGAGCTTCGACAAGATTTGGTGCAACAATCCGATGTTGTTATTTCCATGTTACCTGCTTCATTGCATTTCGAATTGGCAAAAGATTGTGTTAATCTCAACAAACATTTAGTGACCGCTTCATATATTTCTCAAGAAATGAAATCATTAGATGAAGAAGTGAAAGCTAAAGGATTGGTTTTTATGAACGAATGTGGCTTAGATCCAGGAATTGACCATATGAGTGCCATGAAAATACTGAATGAAATTCGTGAAAAAGGTGGAAATCCAGTTCATTTCGAAAGCTTTTGTGGAGGATTGGTCGCTCCAGAATCAGACAATAATGCTTGGAATTATAAGTTTTCTTGGAATCCTAGAAATGTGGTTGTAGCTGGCCAAGGTGGTGCCGCAAAATTTCTACAGCAAAATAATTACAAATACATCCCTTACCAACGAGTTTTCAAACGTACAGAATTTTTGAAAATTCAAGATTATGGGCGTTTTGAAGCTTATGCCAATCGAGATTCGCTAAGTTACAGAGAAGCTTATGGTTTGCAAAATGCACACACTATATATAGAGGTACAATTCGTAGAGTAGGATATTCTCGCGCTTGGAATATGTTGGTACAATTAGGTGTAACCGATGACACCTATACCATTGAAGATTCAGAAAACATGACCTATCGCGAATTTATCAATTCATTTTTATATTATCACCCAACCGATTCTGTAGAAGTAAAATTCCGTTTAACCTTAAATATCGAACAAGACGATACCGTTTGGGATAAATTTGAGGAATTGGATTTCTTTAATGATCAAAAAGTAGTAGGATTAAAAAATGCAACACCTGCACAAATTTTAGAAAAAATCCTCTCAGAGAAATGGCAGTTACAACCTGAAGATAAAGACATGATTGTTATGTATCACAAAGTTGGATACGAAATGCCAGGCGTTGAGGAAACTTTACAAATAGACGCAACGATGGTTTGTATTGGCGATGATTCTGTTCATACAGCTATGGCAAAAACTGTAGGACTACCCGTTGCAATTGTTGCTTTACAAATATTAAATGGAAATATTACCACACCAGGAGTTCAAATGCCTTTAATTAAAGAAGTCTACGAACCGGTTTTGAAAGAATTAGAAACCTTTGGAATTGAATTCCATGAAAAAGAAGTTCCTTACGACGGTGGGATTTAAATAAAAGAGCCGCTTCTAAATCAAAAGCGGCTTAATTATATCCCTTTGGGTATTGCATCAATTAATGTTTGAGTATATTCTTTTTTTGGATTTGCATACAATGCATCGGCCTCATTTTTTTCTTCGATTTTACCTTTATTCATAACTATAATTTGGTCAGAAATATATTTTACAACTGCTAAATCATGTGAAATGAATAAATAAGTAAATCCAAAATTATCTTTTAAGTCATTCAATAAATTCAAAACTTGTGCTTGAACCGAAATATCTAAAGCAGAAACCGATTCGTCACAAATAATCAATTTTGGGTTCACGGCTATGGTACGAGCAATACCAATACGCTGACGTTGACCGCCTGAAAATTCATGCGGATACCGATCAAAATGTTCGGGCAACAAACCAACTTTTTCCAATAACTCCAACACCTTTTCTTTGCGCTCTTTATCGTTTTTATAGAGTTTATGCACTTTCATTGGTTCCAAAATAGCTTCGCCTACTGTGATTTTGGGATTTAATGAAGCAAAAGGATCCTGAAAAATGATCTGGATTTCTTTACGCAATTCTTTTAATTCCTTTTTGGATAACTTAGTTATATCTTTCCCTTTATAAAAAATCTGACCTTTTGTAGCCGGATCCAATTGTAAGATAGCATTTCCTAAAGTTGATTTACCACATCCACTCTCACCAACCAATCCCAAAGTTTCACCATCGAACATCTCGAAACTCACATCATTTACTGCCTTAAAATACTCACTTTTACCAAAAAAGTTCGTTTTTGTTACATATTCCTTTTCTACGTTTACCACTCTTAAAAGCGGTTTTTGTTCGTATAATTTTTTTAGATGCTGGGTACGCTCATCAGCAGTTACCACTGCCGACTGTTCTTTTTCGTTGAGATAATCCTGAATGGTAGGTAATCTTTTTAAGCGGACATCTAAAGACGGTCGCGAAGCAATTAAAGCCTTGGTGTACAAATGTTCGGGTGTATTAAAAATTTTTGAAACCTTTCCCTGCTCTACAATTTCCCCTTTATACATAACCAAAACACGGTCGCAAATTTCTGAGATCAACGCCAAATCGTGCGAAATAAACACGATACTCATCCCATTTTCTTGTTGCAAATCTTTTAACAAATGAATAATTTCCTTTTGTACCGTTACATCTAAGGCTGTAGTAGGCTCATCGGCAATCAGCACTTCGGGTTTACAAGCAATTGCCATAGCAATCATTACTCGTTGTTTTTGTCCGCCTGATATTTGGTGTGGGTATTTATTAAAAAGTGTTGGCGGATCAGGTAGTTTCACTTGTGCAAACAATCGTAATACTTCGTTTTTGATATCGCTTTCAGAAAGCTGGGTATGGGTTTTTAAAATTTCGGCCACTTGATCGCCACATTTTATCGATGGATTTAAGGAACTCATGGGTTCTTGAAAAATCATCGATATTTTTTTTCCTCTAATTTCCTGAAAAGATTTTTCTGAGAGATGAGTAATTTCCTGCCCTACGTAATGAATGCTCCCTTCGGTGCAATCTAATATGCCTTTTGGAAGCAATCCCATAATAGCCAGCGAAGTAACAGACTTTCCTGAGCCGGATTCGCCTACGATACCCAGAATTTCATTCTCGTGTAAATCAAAACTGCATTGGTGTACAATAGGTTGATAACCAGTTTTTCCGTTGACCGAAATGGTAAGATTGTTGACCGATAAAACAGGGGCATTCGCCATAAAGTTGTTTTTTTTAGAGACAAAATATAAAGATAGGATAAACTGGGCAAAAACTCATTATCTTTCCTATTACTTTTGTCAATAAACGGATTAGTAATGATTTATTTGTCAATACAAACAACTAAGAACCAAATTTTTTGATATTGATTTTCCTTTCTTTTACTTCGATAACAAAAGGCGAAATTTTGGCAATTTGCCCTGATTTAACAGAAATGTCTTTCACAAGTTCGCTACAGTAAGTGTTGGTGGGTAACGAACTCTCCACCAACGAAACCTGGTAGTCGCCTTGTGGTAAAAATAGAACAAACTCTCCAGCATCATTGGTTGATACCCGTTGAATAAATCTTCCACTTCTGTGAATATTGAAAATTAAACCTCTGTACTTGGGTTCAAAATCCAATACGATAACGGGATCGTAGTCATAGTGAATTTTTCCGTACAATGTCCCGCTTTGGTGCAATGGAATCTGAATTTCGTTTTGATATTTATTTACTTCGTAGGTAAAACCAGATGTAAACCAGCCTTTTTGTGCCGTAGGCTTAATCTGGTAGCTTTCGTAAGGTAAAGATTGGTAAGTAATCATCCCATTTGAATCGGTTTTGAAAGTAGTTTTGTTGATAGTGATTAAATAATCTGAAGCTATTTCATCCCCTTCGTCAAAAATATTGTTAGCATTTTTGTCCAGATATACCAGGGCTGTTAGCTTACCTTTTTTGCCTGATGAGAGTGCTTGCCCTTTAAAATTAACGGTTAATCCGACTTCGACCACAAATGTGTTGTTGGAAAAAGCAGCAGGCAAGTAATTGTTGTGTTGCATATCATAGCGATACCACGAAGAGTTAACATAAATGCGGTACTGCGGATGCGGAAAATATTGTGCGTTTACAAAAGCCGAGGGTGTTTGTCCTACAGTAAAATCTTTGGTAAATCCTATGCCAGAATTAAGGGAAAGTTTGTCTTTAAAAAACTGATTATTAATAGATAAAGTGAAGGCTAATCGTTGGAATTCTTCTTCTTCGTTGGTTCTCCTTTGTGACATAGAATATTCAGATAGATAAAAGCTTCCATATTGATAAGTGAAACTCGAATTGAGCCACTTAAAGCTATAGTTACTCGTGAGTTTCAACTGAGGAAGAAGCTTTTTCTGCCCGCTAATTTTGGAAAAACCCTCTTCTAAGGTCAATAAAACAGAATGTTTGTTGTTTGGACTCAGCCAATTGATATTCTGGTTCAATCGATGGGCGCTCATGTCTAATGAAATCAACCTGCTCGTCCCAGAAAAATCGCCAAAACTATTTCCGGATTCAGCCTGATGCAAATAGCCAAGCCTCAGCGTAGTATTATTGGTGTTCAGGAAATTTACACCTGCCTCAAAACGAAGATTTTTAGATTTCATTTGGGACACATAAGTGTGGGATTTTGGAGAAAAATCAAACAAATTAAAATTGGCGTATGCGGTGTGTTTTGGTGAGATTTTTGTAAAAGCACTTTGCTGTATTTGGAGCATTCCTCTGCGGTTTCCTGGAAAATAATTGGTGCTATAATAATAATTTCCCGACAATTTCCATTCGCCTATTTCACCCATATACCTGGTTTCTAAAGCGACAGAAGGCTCATTTTTGTTTTTGGTGTGATAATGACTTAATCCAGCGTGCATTTTTGCAGTCATGCTCCATTCTTTATTGAAAACTTTTGCTCGTTCAATGCCCACCACATGGTGTTTTGCCTGCTCCATCACATCTTCTTTAAAAATGTAATTACCCATGACAAAATTTTTCGGGTTGGATGCTCCCAAAATCCCTTTGGCAAAGAAAGCATGACCTCTTTTCATGAAAGCGTCTTGAGCAATTAGGTTAAAATTTTGGTCAACAAAGCCCACTTGCAAACTGTTATCTTCATCGGCTATGCTTAACTCAGCTCCTCGTCCGAAAAGTGAGATTTCCGATGACTGATGAATGTTTCCAATTTTCAGCTGGTGTTTGTCCAAGTGATACTCCAGATAGGTATTGCTTACGATAGCTTCATCTGCATGGTTAGATTTGTATATATTCCCATTGGCAAACAAATAACCTGCTGGCAAATTGACACCTCCGGAACCAAAAAATTGATAAGCCGAATTATTATTTCCTAAAGTTCGGTAACTGCCTGTTACACTATTTCTGCGATGGTATTGGGATTGTCGCGTAGCCTCCAGATCCTGAAATCTCCTGGACGAAGAAATGTTTTGGGCAGTAATGCTTAAGTTTCCAAATAGCTCTTTATCTGTGCCTCTCATTGCAGCTACATTAATGGTAAACTGATGCCTGTTTAACAGGGCCTGCGATGGCATAAACGTGAAAGAAAACAAACTGTCTTTTTGGATTGGAACTATCCCTTTTTTTTCAAAAAAATTCCGTTCGCCAGTAAGTCCGGGAATACTAAACACTACCGACACATCTTGATTTTGGTTTCCAAGATTACTCACCGCAACTTCAATAGTTAAAGAGTCGTTAGCATTGTTTATAAAAACCATCGGAGATCGAGCAGAAAGGCGCATGCTATTGTTCACTTTGATGGTTTGCCCGATAGTGTCTGTTTGTAATACGTTGTTATTTTTGTCAAGCAAATCTATCTCCACCAGTGAGGTTCCGGCTTCAGCCTTGGCACGATACATTATTTTTACAGGGACAAACCTTCGCTGCCCAGGCGCTAATTGCACATCGATGTGTGTGCCGGAAACACTTTGGAAGCCTTCTGGGGTTTTGATATTCAGACGCCCTTCAAATGCTTTATTTTCAATATTTTCCAGTGTAACTACAAGATCCATTAGATTGTGTCTGCTCGACAAAGTATCTCTCTTAACTTCCATGGCTATTTGCTGGGCGTAGGAAGAAAAGCATATACTTGTGAGCCAAAAAACAAACACTATTTTTAGGGTCAATGAGCTACGCATGATTTATCTTAGCTATTTTTATAGTGGAGTAATCTCATAAACTAAAGTGGTCGAGTATTGTCCAGATTGAGACGTTATAAGGTCGGCATTATTTGATTTACTGGCATAATTAATATCAAAAAAAGTAGGTGCGCCTTGTGTGGAGTTACCGCTTGCTATTTTTTGATGATTGGTACTAAGCCATATCGGGTAAACTGTTGCGGTATTGTCATTTGAGGGGGTTAAATGCAATTGTATTATGTCCAGAGGGAGTGCATCATTGTTTGATGTAAATGAACCATATATTGATTTTACCCTTACTTGATAGTCTGTATTAGCATTCACGACCAAAGCATTTGGATAGGATACGCTCACACCATTGATATAGTCCGACTTTGTCTTAAATTCTAATAAGGCGTTGGATGCACTGCCGTCTATTGCGATGGAAAACTGAGGAGTTGGTGTGGGTATAGTTCCAGTAATGCGACCAATCTGAAAATTCCATGGACCCGGCTCTATTGTTCCAATGATGTTGTTGTGTTGGTCGTAGGCAGTAAAAATTAAATTGGCATAGAAGTTTGTCCAAGCCGGAAATTGTGCTAAATAAGCACCACCTTCCACCACCATTCGAAATTTGAGATGAAAATTAAAGTAATAACCGCTTTGCGTTGTGTTCACATAGAGTGGTGCGTTAGATTGTGGCACCAAAAAAACCTCGTTACCTTCTTGCAAAGTTACGTTTAACGGCATGCCTATCTGACCTATCGTGGGTATGGAGCCAGGAACTGTTTGTCCTTCGGTGCCAGTGGGTTGTAAACTTATTTTGTTGGCAGGCAAGGTGAGGTTTCCGTTAGTGATAGGCTGAGCTAATCGCACAGATATTTTCCAAAAAGGAACGTTGAGTGAACTGGTATTGGCGGTAAATTTTACCACATAAGCATGCTCAGCAGTATTGCCAGAATAGGAGTTTATTTGCAAATAATTTTGACTGCTTTGGTATTCAAAAGTAAGATTTTGTGCATACAATTGAAAGGAGCAAATTATGCCAAAAAACAAACTATATATTTTCTTATTCATCATAAGTAAAGGTAAGTTCGGCCATTTCTATGGTATTTTCGTCGCCATAATCAATGATAATTGTTGCAACATAATTCCCTTTTTCTAAGTCGGCAGGCAATATGATATCGGTTTCTCTGTAATCATCTGGCATACTGTAAAAAACAATAGGCTTGATGGTTGTTTTTTGTCCTGTTTCGGTATTGAGTAATTCGGGGTAAATGATGCCATCTGCCCAGATGTTTCCGGTATTCTCAAAGTGAAACTCGACTCTTTTGGTCTTTTTATTGAACAAAAGATTTTGTATTTCTATACTTCTTCGTTGTGTGGCTAATGTTTTGTGAAACAATTTAATTCCAGACCGTACCGATACCCTGATATTCGCTCCCTGGCTGTCCACATCGTCTATTGGATTCATCTGTGTAACATACAACATGGCTGTGTGCACGGGTGTTTCGCCTGTTAATGTATTTGGAGTGGTTAGGGTAACCTCTATTTCTTTTTCTTCGCTAGGCTGCAAAGAAAAGTAGTTGTGTTGCTGTGGGATACTCACCCAGCTGGCACATGAAGTGTCCAAGCTGTCTGCAGGAAACATTAAGTTTTCGCCTTTGTCGCTGTATTCCCAATCGCCAAGACTCACGGCAAGCTCCAGAGTATTGTTAATACTCACATTGCTAACCAATATTTTTTGGGTACTACTTTGCCCTGGGTCGGTTTCAAAATACAACCTTGGAGGAGAAACCGAAACACCTGTTTGGGCGTAGGTTGTTGCACAAACAAACAAAGTAATCAGGAAGGTTAAGAGTTTTTGCATGACAGTTAGGTATTGATTTGATTAAAAAAGTGTTGCAAAACTGCAACACTTTTTATATATATATCGAAACACAATTTATATTGCTTATTGTGCTACAATGGTGTAAGTCAATTCTGTCGTGTAAACTGTCGGCTCTTGTCCTGCTACATAGTAGTTGATGTATTTGTTTGCATCAGCACCTTTATACTCAACATTGATGGTTTTGTCAACGGCTCCGTAAATAGAAGACACTAATGTCTGTTCGCTTCCCGATAAGGAAATTGTGTTGTTGGTTGCTGAATTTATTGCATCAGTACCGTTTGATGCAACAATCTGGATAGTGCCTGCTTCAATATGACCATGAGCACCACTTGCAACAGTATTAGTTAAGTGAGTGCCGGCGGATTTTACAGTTACTGCAAAACCTCCTGTACTGAATACGGAAAGGTGGTCTGTCAATGCTCCAGAAGTAACACCGTTTGCATAGTCATCTTTTGAGGAATATTCTAAATCAACCGTTTTTTGTGCAGGGTTAACCACTAATGTTTGGATTGGATTTAGTTTTACATTCAAAGTTACATTTTCTTGTGCTTGTGCAGCGATTCCGAAGGCTATCATCATAGATGATAAAATGATTTTTTTCATAGTTTTGGTTATAATGATGTTTAGTTAACGATTGTTTTTTTTACTGATACAAAGATACGAGACCTTAGCATGCCAGATGTTGTAAAAAAATGTTTTTTAATTGTAATTTTCACCTTTTATTACTGTTAAGTTTTAATTACAATTGCACATTAACAAATCATTATAGAAAAGATTGATGTCATTGAGAAACTATGGTATAAACAACATCATAACTATATGTTTCAGTAGTGGCTGAACTAGAATAGTCGATATACATGTTGGCTCCTGAGCCTTTGTAACTGATGTTAAAGTTTTTGTTTACACCGCCAGTGGTACTCGTAATGATAGGTTGCTCTTCATTAGACAAGCTTTTTTCTTGGTATTCCACATGTGATTGCTCAATGGGATTGGAACCAGAAGAAGGAATAATGGAGATAGTACTCAGTGGGATGCCATTTGCTGTACGCTCGTTGGTGTTCACTTTTACCTGAAATCCACTGGTACTGTATATAGTGAGGTGGTCGTTTTGTAATGAAGTTACACCAATGTTGTAGTCTGCTTTGGTGGTGTAATGTAAGGTGATGTCTTGTTGTGCAGGATTTACAACCAATGTTTGGATAGGGAATAGTTTTATATTTAATGTAACGCTGTTTTGTGCGTGACTTTTAAAACCATAAAAGCCAAACAGGAGAAAGGTTGCCAAAAACGAGGTGTATTTACTATATGTTCTCATCGTACGCTTGTTTTAATTTTATATAAAAACATGACACTTTTTAATCTTACTACCTATGACATTTGTCATTTTGCATAAAATTAAGTATAATAAATCAAATAACCTTCGATTGTTGTCTAATTTCTTTTGGACTTTTTAACGTGTGAGTTTTAATAAAGTTACTAAAGTTACCTTCGTCATTGAATCCCAGTGTGTAAGCGATTTCGGAGACAGTTTGGGCCGAATGCTGTAAAAGAATGCTGCTCTCGTTCACGACCTTTTCTATGATCAATTGTTTGGCAGATTTGCCCAAAATTTCTTCGGTCATTTTTGTAAGTCTCCTTGGAGTAACATAGAGCTTATCGGCATAATAGCTAACTTTTCGCTCAGATTTGAAGTTTTTCTGCAGCAATGCTCGGAATCGTTTTACTACATCAAAAGACGTAAATTTTTTGTAATTGTCTTTGTTGGATTGGTTCTCTTCTACATGTAGCAAGCCATCAAGCAACAATGCCTCAACACAATTGTGTGCTGTTGCTATATAAAATCCTAAGTTATTTTTTGACTTATAAAGATTTAGCCTGTCAATAATCAGCTTTTTTATTTCTGCAGTAGGGAGCGAGGCAGGAGAAATTACCAAATCGGACTCGCAGTTAAAAAATAATTCGGAGTTCAGTAATAAGCCGTCTGTAATCGAACGGTCGTAAAATGACAGAGAAAAAGCAATTACGTACACTGCTTCTTCTTGGTCGTAGCCATCGTGCACAGAAACATCCTTGCTTGGGCCGATAAACACTATGCTTCCTGCGGGTAATTCATACGTAACGTTATCCACTGCTATTTTTGCTTTTTGCAGAATAATATGAATCACATAAAAGTCAAGCGTATTGAAATTATTATTCCCATCGTTCCTTTTAAGAAAAAATGTAGACGGATTAATGCTAAATCCTTGCTCGTTGAGCTCATTAGTTATTTCGTACATAAAAAAATTAGTGCCGATACCTACCTGATGTATGCGTCTTAGCCCATGCAAACTAAGATTTAATCGTTGATGAACAAGATACTACTCATGCAAATGAACGCATTACCCGGTTGATAGTTAGTGTGTTGGTTTAATTTTGGCTAAAGATACATAATATGTTTATTATTAACAAATTTAAATATGGATGCTCCATAGCTGTTTTATGCTGAAAAAACCGTGTAATTACTCAATATATTAAGGAAGAACTTAGTGATTCATTGCTATTTTTTACCCGATTGATAATCAATGTGAATCACCAAATTGATTGTAAAGGCAGTGTGGTTGGACAGCTGATTTTTGATATTGTCCATCCAAATCTTAAGATTACTCAAAGATGGCACAGTACTTTTGGCTCTGATGGTAACCGAAAATTTTTCGGAATTATTTTTGTTGCCAATAAGGGGGATTACGTGTATGTTCTCGATACGGAAATCCAGTTTTTGTTGTGCAATTGCTGTTTGGCTAATTTGATTAATCAGCTGTATAAGTTGATGAACGTTGTGGACAGTTCCGATTTTTGTATGTGGCAGGTTTCTGTTGATAATGCCTGTGTTGAGTGTTGTTTTCATGAATGATGTAAATAAAAAATCCCCTGCGGTTTGCAGAGGATTCACTTGTAAATTATATTGTAAATATGATTACAATTTTGTGCATACAAAACCCCTGCGAGAAAATCTCCACATCTTACAGTTGCGTGTATGTTTAATAAATTGTTGCATTCTATTTTTGCTGATTTAATTTCCGTACAAAATTCTAAAAATAATTTTATTACAGAAAATAACTTTTAAACTTTAACATTTATTTGTTTTAAACCGAAAATATTTCACTTTCACTCAAAATAACTTCATTTCGTAAACGCAACAATACTTGCGCTACTGCAATTACATCGCGTTCGCAATATTTTGCTATGCGTTCGATATTTTGTTCGTTGTAATACACGTTGCGGACTTCACTGCCGTCGATATCTTCTTTGGGCGATGGAACTCCGAGAACGTGCGTGAGCAATTTCAGCGAAGTGTAGTGTTTGTAATCGCCAAATTTCCATAATTCCAACGTATCTAAATGCGGTATTTCCCAAGGTTTTCTGCCAAATAATTGTAACTTTTCAGGTATATTAATTCCATTAATCAACATTCTTCGACATATATAAGGAATATCAAACTCTTTGATATTATGCCCACAAAACACAAAAGCCGGATTTGAAAAATGAGTGTTTATCAGACTATTAAATTCTTCTAACAACTCTTTTTCATCACCCACAATCGACTTGGTTCTAAACTGTCGTTCGGCATTTTTTATGGTGAAATATCCAACTGAAATACAGATAATTTTCCCAAATTCTGCCCAAATCCCCGCTCGTTCATAAAACTCTTCGGGAGTAGTTTCTTCCTTTCTTTGGTATTTCGTTTTTTCTGCATACAGCTCTTGAGTTTCTTCTGCCAAATCACTAAAAAACGCCTGTTCTGGAACAGTTTCAATGTCTATAAACAAAATATTTGTCAATACTATTTTATCAATCATAATTGTTCGTTTAACATGTTATACACTTCGTCTATATAGATATAAAGGTCGTTGCTATGCGGATCTTCTTTGGTTTGCAGACCTTTTAAATGCCCTAAACGCACGATGATTAATTCGTCATCTGGAATTACAATTACAAACTGTCCCAAATGTCCGCGCATGTAATATATATGCTTTCCTTTATAATCAGAAAGCCACCATCCGTAACCGTATTGCGGACTTTCTTTAAATCTTGGATTAATAGATTTGAAAACATATCTCATCGAGAGAATTTGTTGTCCGTTCCATTGTCCGTTTTGCATATATAATTTTCCGAATCTGGCAAAATCGCGGGCATTGCTTGCTACACAACAATATGCTTTTTCGATTCCGTCGTTTTCGTGGTCTATTTGCCAGATAGCTTCGTGTTCCATCCCCATTGGTTGCCAGAAATATTTTGAAATAAAATCTGCTAAATTCATGTTGGTGGCTTTTTCTAAAACCATTGCAAGTAATTGCGTATCGCCACTTTGATAAATAAACTCTTTTCCTGGTTGCTTTTCTATAGGTAAACTCAACATCAATTCGCGTAGATCTGTTTTGAAATACGCTTGTGTAGTAACCGAAGTTGGGCCATAATAATGTTCGTCCCATTTCTGACCAGATGCCATACTTGCTAAATCACCAACCGTTACTTGATTAGCAAATTCACCTTTCAGTTCAGGTAAATACTCGATGACTTTGGTATCTAAGTTTGGAATCATGCCCAAATCGATTGCTTTCCCTAAAGCTGAAGTTACAATACTTTTAGCAACAGAAAAGGAATTGGTTTTACTGTCAATCGCACCAATATCAAAATAACTTTCGTGCCAAATACTGTCGCTTTTAATGATTAAAAACGATGTGGTTTGCAGTTCTTTGTGGGTTTGTTCTAATTTTTTGGTTGCGGGAATTTTATTATAATTCTTTGAAATATTCCAAGGTTGTGCCGTTCCGGCTTTGATTTCCCGATTATTAAAATAATTGTAATCTTCTAGAAAAGCAGTTTTGTGTCCGGTTAGATAAGTAACTCGAACTGCCCGAACCAAATAGCCATAATCGAAAATATAGATTAATACAACAATTGCCGCTAGAATGATTATGAACCATTTAAATATTTTAAAAACAAATTTCATAATGAATCTATTAGTTTTTTTTAAAGATAATCAATTTTATTCATCGTCTAACTGAAAAATTTCATTCACTGTAACACCAAAGAGTTTCGACATTTTTAAAGCCAATTCAACAGATGGAGCATATTTACCAGCTTCAATAGCATTGATGGTTTGCCTGGTAACACCTAATTTTTCTGCTAATTCAGCTTGTGTGATGTTATGAATGGCGCGGTGTATTTTAATCTTCGTTTTCATGGCTGAATTGTTTTTTATAGATATATAATTTGGTGTAGTAGAAAATGTTTAAGAATACTATAAAAGCATAGAAAAAGAACATAATTACATACCCGAAAGATATTCCGTAAATTAAAAATTCTGAAAGAATCAATAAAGCAAAAATAATATAAGTCGTATTGGTAAGCGACTGAAAACGAATCAAAGTTATCATTTCATCTTCAACTTTCTCTTTTGAAAAAGCTAAGATTATTCCACTTGTAAAAAAAAGAACGTCCAATACCTCATTATACATATCTTGCGCTACCCAACGAAAGTTACCACTGTTTTCACTGTCTAAAAACGGATCACTCACGATTGCAAATACATTCATATTTAATTCCGTAGAAATTTCATTGAACTGCAAAACAATCAAAACAATCGAAATAATAAAAACCACTAATGCAGGAATTTTTAATTTGTTTGGGAATAGATAAATAGGTTTCATAATAGATCATTTTAAAATTATTGATTAGACAAATGTAATAAAAATTTTATATAATGTAAATTATTTTTTACATATAGAAATAAATTTTTTACAATATGAAAAGCATATTAATTGAGATTCTGAAACAAGTTTAGAATGACAAACTTTTAAATACAACAAAAGCGCTATAAAGTTTTTACACCTTATAGCGCTTTTGTTTTGTATTAAAATTTATAGACTAAGTTATAACTGTTTATAAATTTTGGAAGAAATCGTTTCCTTTATCATCGGTGATGATGAATGCAGGGAAGTTTTTTACGGTAATTTTTCTTACGGCTTCCATTCCTAATTCTGGGAAATCAACCACTTCAACTTTTAAAATATTATCTTGAGCCAAGATAGCTGCTGGTCCACCGATTGATCCTAAATAGAAACCACCGTGTTTTGCACAAGCGTCTGTAACTTGTTGCGAACGGTTTCCTTTTGCTAGCATAATCATCGATCCGCCTGCTGCTTGGAATTGATCAACATAACTGTCCATACGTCCTGCGGTTGTTGGTCCAAAAGAACCTGAAGCCATTCCGTCTGGTGTTTTTGCTGGTCCTGCGTAATACACTGGGTGATTTTTGAAATATTCTGGCATTGGTTCGCCATTGTCTAATAGTTCTTTGATTTTTGCGTGAGCAATATCACGGGCTACGATCACCGTTCCGTTTAACATTACACGTGTTTTGATTGGGTGTTTTGTTAATTCAGCTAAAATTTCAGTCATCGGTTGATCCAAATCAATAGAAACTGGTTCTTCTAAATGTGGTGCTGTCTCTGGTAACAAACGAGCTGGATTGGCTTCTAATTGTTCCACAAAAATTCCTTCTTCAGTAATTTTACCTTTGATATTTCTATCAGCAGAACAAGAAACGCCTAATCCCACCGGGCAAGAAGCTGCGTGGCGTGGTAAACGAATAACTCGTACGTCGTGTACTAAATATTTACCTCCAAATTGTGCTCCAACTCCAGATTCCTGGCAAATTTGTTTTACTCTTTCTTCCCACTCTAAATCACGGAAAGCTTGACCAGCCATATTTCCAGAAGTTGGTAAATTGTCGTAATAACCAGCAGAAGCTTTCTTAACCGTAGCTAAATTCGCCTCGGCTGAAGTTCCACCAATTACTAACGCTAAGTGATAAGGAGGACAAGCTGCTGTACCCAAATCCATAATTTTAGCTTTAACGAAAGCTTCAAGAGATTTTTCGTTTAATAACGATTTGGTTTGTTGGTATAAAAACGTTTTGTTTGCCGAACCACCACCTTTTGCTAAGAATAAGAATTCGTACGAATTACCTTTTTTAGAATAAATATCTATTTGAGCTGGTAAGTTGGAACCAGAGTTTTTCTCTTCGAACATAGAAATAGGAACGATCTGAGAATAACGTAAGTTTTTATTTACATAAGTGTTGAAAATACCTTTAGATAAAGCTTCTGCATCATCAGCTCCAGTATACACATTTTCTCCTTTTTTTGCCATAACAATTGCAGTTCCTGTATCTTGACAAGAAGGCAATTCACCATTTACAGCAACAGCAGCATTTTGTAATAGATTATAGGCGACGAAACGGTCGTTATCAGTAGCTTCTGGATCGTCGATAATCGCGCGTAATTTTTCTAAATGTGAAGTACGCAACATAAATGAAACATCGGTCATAGCAGTTTCTGCCAATAGCTCTAAACCTTTCGTATCTACGGTTAATATTTCGCGATCTCCTAATTTTTCAACTTTTACGTAATCTGAAGTAATTTTGCGATATTGTGTATCGTCTTTAGTAATAGGATATTGATCCTGATATATAAATTCAATCATTATAATGTTTATTTTTCCACAAAATTAAAAGGTAAATCATTAAGAACAAGTATAAATAAGAACAAACCACTTTAAAAAAATCTTAAAGTGGTTTGTTCTAAATATTACTAAAAAGAGTTATTTATTAACTTTTTGAATATACTTTTCAAGAGCCATCGTCATTGAAGGAGCCTCTGGAGATGGAGCCATAATATCGACTCTTAATCCTTTATCTTCGGCTTCTTTAGATGTGGTTGTTCCAAAAACGGCAATACGAGTGTCGCCTTGAACAAAATCTGGAAAATTATGAAATAGCGAATTAATTCCTGTAGGACTAAAAAACGCTAACACGTCGTATTTTACATCTTTTAAATCGGAAAGATCGCTGATTGCTGTACGGAAAAATATTCCTTGTTTCCACTTAACGTCTAATTCATCTAGTGTTTGTGGTACGTCGTCGTTTAATTTATCCGACGAAGGTAACAAGAACTTGTCGTCTTTAAATTTTTTGATAAGCGGTCCCAAATCTGCAAAATCTTTCTGCCCAACATAAATTTTTCTTTTTCTATAAATCACATATTTCTGCAAATAATAAGCAATAGCTTCAGACTGACAAAAATATTTCATTGTTTCTGGAACTTTATATCGCATTTCTTCTGCTACTCTAAAATAATGATCTACCGAATTCTTACTAGTCAGAATAACAGACGTGTAGTTGTTCAAGTCAATCTTTTGTTGGCGCACTTCTTTAGCCCCTACACCTTCAACATGGATGAAAGGTCTAAAGTCAATCTTTACTTTGTATTTCTGTTGGATATCGAAATACGGCGAATTTTCTACTTTAGGCTCTGGCTGCGACACCAAAATTGATTTCACTTTCATGATAATTTTCTTCTTTTTTTAGAGTCTTTACGAGATAGCAAACCAATGATATAAAATTATATACGGTGCTATTTCAAAGGTGCAAAGATACAAAATAAAATACAATATAAACCTACTAATTAATTTTTGATGATTTTTTATTAAAAGTATGAAAAGAACCACATTACTTAAAATAAACGCAATGAAAACTCCCCAAAGCAGATAAGTCGATAAAAGCTGACTGTAAAATAACATCACAACCACAGGAAACATTATAAGACCAATAAAAGATCGATAGGTCAATTTTACTAAATTATACTGCCCTGCAAATTCTTCAATTCCAAAACAAACCGCAATGATCTGTTCTATGAAATATTTTATCAAAATAAAAAACAACAACACACTAGAAACCCGCACATAAGAAACCACATCGTCTAAATCCGAAAACCCTAAAACAGCCAATCCGTAGTGTATAAGAATGCTTAGCGACACCAATTGTACAACAAATAAACTGATTGTAAATCCACTTTTAATGTTGTTGGCGTCTCTGTAAGTTGAAAGATATTTGTTTGAAAAAAACAATTTTAAGAATTCAGAAAAACGAACAGGAAATGCATTTCGTGTAATCACAATTATGCCCAAAGTTGCCACAAACAACAATGTTGCCCAATCAACCGACAGAGGTTCTCTATGTAAAATTTCCAGTTCCATTTACGCGGTAAAAGTACTAATTTTATATTGATAAAATCATTCTGATTTTGTTAAGAAAACTCTGACTAAAAAAGTTTACATTTGCTTAGATTTTTTAAGCATGAACAAAAGTATCGTCATCATACCCACTTTTAACGAAATTGACAACATCGCTGAGTTGCTGACTTCCGTTATGAATCTAAAGGATCGTTTCGATGTTTTGGTGGTGGATGATAATTCTCCAGACGGAACTTCAGACAAGGTTTTGAAGTTTTCTGAAATGTTCCCCGAGCGAATCTTTTTGCTAAAACGCGCCCAAAAAAAAGGGTTAGGAACTGCTTATGTAGATGGTTTTAATTGGGCGTTGAAAAGAAATTACGAATACATTTTTGAAATGGATGCCGATTTTTCGCACAATCCTTCTGATTTACCTTTACTTTTAAACACTTGTAAATCAGGAGCACATGTTGCTATAGGATCGCGTTATGTGAAAGGTGTTAATGTGGTCAATTGGCCTTTAAGTCGAGTGCTCCTATCCTATTTTGCTTCAGTTTATGTTCGATTTATTACGGGAATGCAAATCATGGATACCACGGCTGGTTTTGTTTGTTATCATCGATCTGTATTGGAAAAAATTGAACTCGACAAAATCAAATTTGTTGGCTATGCCTTTCAGATTGAAATGAAATATCGAGCACATTGCAAAGGATTTAATCTGGTTGAAATACCTATTATTTTCACAGATCGAACCAAAGGAAAATCTAAAATGTCGGGTGGAATCATCAAAGAAGCAGTAATTGGTGTTCTACAATTACGTTTAAAAAAAATATTTAACCAACTATAAACTATGCGTACACTTCTAATAAAAAACGGAACAATCGTAAATGAAGGAGCTGTTTTTAAAGCTGATTTATTGATTGAAGATGAGATCATAAAAAAAATTGATGAAAAAATCGAATTGGATGCAGACAAAGTAATCGACGCCACTGGTTTACACATTTTTCCAGGTGTTATTGATGATCAAGTGCATTTTCGTGAACCTGGCCTAACTCACAAAGGCTGTATTGCTTCAGAATCTAAAGCAGCTATCGCTGGCGGTGTCACTTCGTTTATCGAACAACCGAACACTGTTCCAAATGCAGTTACACAAGAAATTTTAGAAGAAAAATATAAGATTGCCGCAGACACATCTTTTGCCAACTATTCTTTTATGATGGGAGGCACTAATGATAATCTGGACGAAGTTTTAAAGACGAATCCGAGAAATGTTGCTGGAATCAAATTGTTTTTAGGCTCTTCAACTGGAAATATGCTGTTAGATAATGAAGAAGTTTTAGAAAAAATATTTTCTTCAACAAAGATGTTGATTGCCGTTCACTGCGAAGACGAACAAACCATTCGTGAAAATCTTGAAAAAGCCAAGGATCAATTTGGCGATGATATTCCTGTTTCACAGCACCCAATTATTCGAAGTGCCGAAGCTTGTTATTTATCCTCTTCAAAAGCAATAAAATTAGCAAAGAAAACTGGAGCACGTTTACATGTTTTTCATGTAAGTACAGGAAAAGAAACGGAACTTTTCGATAACAACATTCCCCTAGAAGACAAGAAGATTACAGCGGAAGTTTGTGTGCATCATCTGTATTTTTCAGACAAAGATTATGGAACTAAAGGAAATTTTATCAAATGGAATCCGGCGGTAAAATCCATTACTGATCAAGAAAAAATTTGGGAAGCATTATTAGACGATCGCATCGATGTCATCGCAACAGATCACGCTCCTCATACATTGGAAGAGAAAAGTCAAAAATATCTTCAAGCGCCTTCTGGAGGACCTTTGGTTCAACATTCTTTGATTACAATGCTAGATTTTGCTAAAAAAGGAAAAATTTCCATCGAAAAAGTAGCACAAAAAATGATGCATAACCCTGCAATCCTGTTTAGAATTGAAAAAAGAGGATTTGTAAAAGAAGGCTTTTTTGCCGACTTGGCATTGGTAGATTTAAACAGTGAACCATGGAAGGTTTCTAAAGACAATATTTTATATCAATGCGGATGGTCGCCTTTAGAAGGAAAGGAATTTACAACCAAAGTAATTTCAACTATTTTGAACGGTGCTGTAGTTATGGAAAACGGAAAAATAAGTGACCAACGAATGGGTCAAAGATTATTATTCAACAATTGATTATGAAAAAGATTCTCATTGGTTGCACTATTTTGTCTTTTTTCGCTTGCTCTAAGAAAGAAGAAGCTCCTATATCTCAAGAAAAAATGGTTGATGTGTTGACTGATTTAACTATTGCTTCGAGTTCAAAAACAGTTTCAAACAGACGTGATTCCATACAATACTATACGTCTCATGATCGGATCTTAAAAGAGCATGGATTGGATAGTTTACAATTTGTAACAGCTCAAGAAATGTATCAAAGAAACCCTGAATTATATGCAGTTATTTATGATTCTGTCACTGAAAGAATTCGAAAACAACTGGAACAAGTCCGAGCAGAACCTTCAGAAAAATTACAAGAAAGAAAAATCATTCCTGCATTCTAAATTTTAATTCATTGATTTATCAAAATTGACACGAAATCGAGGAAAAAACTAATCAAACGACACATTGTGTCGCCTATAAAATATATCTTTGCAACAGTCATTTAGTCTTAAAACACAATTTAAGTTTCTAAATACTTGGCTGATAGCAAAAAAATGCGTAATTTTATTATTAAAATTTATTAAAAATGAGTTCAGAAAAAGAAGCAAAATTAAAGGCGTTACAGCTTACCTTGGATAAATTAGATAAAACCTACGGTAAAGGAACCGTTATGAAGTTAGGCGATCGAGCAGTAGAAGAAGTCGATGCTATTCCTTCAGGTTCATTAGGTTTAGATTTGGCACTAGGAGTTATGGGATATCCGCGTGGAAGGATTATAGAAATCTACGGACCGGAATCTTCTGGAAAAACTACTTTAACACTACATGCTATTGCGGAAGCTCAGAAAGCAGGAGGAATTGCTGCTTTCATTGATGCTGAACATGCATTTGATCGTTTTTATGCAGAAAAACTTGGAGTTGATATTGATAATTTAATCATTTCTCAACCTGATAACGGGGAACAAGCATTAGAAATCGCTGAAAATCTAATTCGTTCTGGAGCGATTGATTTAGTAGTAATTGACTCTGTTGCGGCACTGACACCAAAAAGTGAAATTGAAGGTGAAATGGGAGATTCTAAAATGGGACTTCACGCAAGATTAATGTCTCAAGCCTTAAGAAAATTGACAGCAACCATTTCTAAAACAAACTGTACTGTGTTTTTCATCAACCAATTACGCGAAAAAATTGGTATTATGTTTGGAAATCCTGAAACTACAACAGGAGGAAATGCGTTGAAGTTTTACGCTTCGGTACGTATAGACATCCGTAAATCAACACAGATAAAAGACGGTGATACTGTGATGGGTAATCGTACGAAAGTAAAAATCATCAAAAATAAAGTTGCACCTCCTTTCCGTACAGCAGAATTCGATATAATGTATGGCGAAGGAATTTCTAAAACTGGAGAAATCTTAGACTTAGCTGTTGAATTTGATATAGTTAAAAAATCTGGTTCTTGGTTCAGTTATGGTGAAACAAAATTAGGACAGGGAAGAGATGCGGTCAAAAACTTGATAAAAGACAATCCAGAACTACAAGAAGAGTTGGAAGTAAAAATCAAAGAGTACATTAAAGAGCAGGAAAATGCTTAACAATAAAAGAAGGCTGTCAACATTTGTGACAGCCTTTTATTTTAAGTTAAACTAAAACCGTTTTTTCTATATTCTGTAGGGTTTTTCTTTCCATGTTTCTTTACAAAAGCGGTAAAGTTTCCTCTATCGCTAAATCCTAATATACGAGCGATATTAGTAACAGAATTATTAGAATTTGTCAATAAGTTTTGCGCCTCGTAAACTATTTTTTCAACAATAATTTGTTTTGCTTGTTTTTGGAGTATCGCTTCAGTAATTTTACTTAGTTTCCATGCCGGAACATCTAAAAGCTCTGCATAAAAAGACACATCTCTTCTTTCTTTGTAATGTTTCTCAAGCAAAAAAAGAAACTTATTCGTTAAGTCATATTGTAATAATAGATTATGTTCATCAGAATATTCAGAATCAGTAATTGTTTTTGACAAACCTTCCAAAATTAAAAATTCAGTACAACTTTGAGCAGCTGCAACATACATACTGTATTTTTCATTTTCTAGAAACAGTTTTAATCTGTTGATCATAAACTTTTCTACATATTCAACCCCTTCTTTTGATTGAATTATGGTTACATTTTGATTTTTAGGATAAAAGAGTCTAGATTTTAGTAATAAATCTTTTTTTGCTGAATCTTCATAAAATGATGACTTAAAAGTCAACAAATAACCACTTTTATCTATACTAGTTTCGGTTTCTATAACAACTTCATTTCCTATTCCCACAAAAACAATACTATTTGCAGGAATTGAATGTCTACGTTTATTTATTTCAATATTTGTTTCTATTTTGGAAATAAATATACAAAAAGAATCAGATAGCTCAAGTTTTTTATTGAAACAGCTATCTTCTGCAATAAAATCTATCGGACTAATTTCGAAGCTATTAACACTAAACCTGTCAATATTACAAATCATATCTACGTCATAATGGTTAATCAGAACACAATGTTCATTACATTATTAGACACAGATAAGTGATAAAAGTCACATATTTTTTGAAGAAGAAACTAGTGCAGCAGTTCTAAAGTTATTTTCACTGCAATTTTAGCTTACTTACGGATTGAAAATTTCAATTTTAAGGGTCACAAACTTTTTAATTGGAATAGGATTATTCCATTTGAACTACTGATTTTCACGTTGATATTATCAATAGAAACCACTACCCCTTCAACATTATCGTCCGCTATTATAACTCTATCTCCAACATTGACACTTTTTCTTAAGTAATAACTATATAAAATTTCTTTTACAATATCCTTCGATCCCAAACCAAAGGAAAGTGCAATTGAAGAGAAAACAACAGCAAGAATGATGCTGATATTGTTCGTTATTAATGTTGTATCTATTCCCGCCTGATTAAGTCCCATTAAAACAAAAAAGAGCACAAAACTAAACACCACAACATTGGTAATTATATTAACCCCACTACCGCCTCCAAGAATGCTAAAAAGGTTGTGCATCCATGCTTTTACCTTATTTGCAAAATAAAATCCAAATAATATAATGGCAATTGCACTAATCAAACGTGGAAGATATGCTATCACATCATTGACTAACTTGGTAACTCCAGGAAAATCAAACAAGTCTGCGCCAATCACCACAAAAATCAACAATAACAGAAATCTAATCAGAGTGATTATAAGCTTTTGAAAATCAATACGAAAATCAACTTTTTTCAGTACATCGATTTTGTCGTATAAATTGTTTAACTTTTCAATTTTAGTTAATTTTAGAAATTTAGAAACTGCTTTCGTGATAAATTTTAATAACAACCAACAAACCATCACATAGATCAAAAGAAGTGCGAGGTTCCATAGCATCGTCTTCAGACTACTAAACCAAGTATCTTATAATATAGAAGAATTCCCAAAATATTCGTCATATAAATTATTCATAAAATCTTTATTTATTATCGTTTTTATCTAAATTGTTTTTTCTTTCGAATCAGTTGTGTTTTTATTTTTTTCAGTTTCGAGAAAATTAAACATAACATCAGGTATGTTCACCAAAAAAAGCTCGGACAACTCCAAGGACAACTTTACAAGGTTGATATTATCAATCACCTTGTCTTTCATTGTTTCCGGAAGTTCTTTTTCCTGAATTAGCTTTTTAAATGGGTTCACTATTTTATTTTGATCGTTCACTTAACTCTAATACCTTTTTACGTGCACGTTGCAATCGCATTTTTACTGCACTTTCATTTAAATTTAAAATTTTCATTATTTCTTTTACAGACAATTCATCTTGATATTTCATTAATAAAATCATCCGATCCTCAACAGTTAATTGAAGCAAAATTTTTAATAATTTTGTGTATTTTATTTCAAATAATTCACTGTCTGCTTGTTTATCATCAATCTCTTCTGCATAAAATTCTGAGATTTCATTTGAAAAAATAATCTTTTCTGTTTTCTTTTTATTAATATACTGAATCATTAGTGTCCACTATAAGATTTAAAAAGCTTATTGAAATTATTGATAATTAGA
>CAYNIM010000010.1:0-68623 GCA_964397335.1 uncultured Flavobacterium sp. | reverse complement strand
TTATTATATTTATTTAACTATAATCCTGTCCGACTTTTTAGGGGGCTAAAACATTTCCTTTCTTTTAAATAATCTTTCAATTGTTGATAATCTTGGCTTTCAACATGAAACATTCCTACATCTGTATATTTATAAATAGTATTTGTAATTTGTAGTTCACCATTTACATTCAATAATAATCTTAAATTATCTTCTGGGATTACCTTTTCAGAAAAGTCATAAGCATCCCCTAAAGCGTCTCCTTCTATAAGTTCTGGTGCAATTTTGTTCTCAATTAGATAATTACGTGTAGCCTCAAAATTTGCATCACTATATTCGGAATTTAAACTAATAAACTCATTATTATTAAATTGTGTAGCAAAGTCTTTAACATCAATTTTTTCTTCGGCAAGTTGTCTATGGAGAATAACAAGTTCCTCTTCAGAATTAAAATACATCCTACCATCTATAACTTTCCATGACATAGAAGATTTTGCTTTATAGTCTGATTGATGTTCTTGTATCTCAAGAGCATCTTCAGCACATCCACTCAATACACTCAATAATGTGATTGATAAAATTTTTTAGAATCTTTTCATAAATATTATATTAAAATTAAACAGTGTAAAATTATGTTTCTTTTATGAATTATTCAAAACAAAATTGCTTTTTACAAATATTACATATTTATTAAGCTATAAAAAGAAAATAATTGAACTATTATCAAAAATAAAATTGTTTGTTTTATTTATTTCACCAATAAGTGAAGTTTTTATTAATTAGTATTTAAGTATTAAACAATTATCTTTGCAACTTCAAATTATTGACTATGAAACCAAGCAATTTTTTTACGATCATTATAATATCCGCTTTTTCTTGTTTTTCATCTTGCGATAAAGAAGATGAAACTATTGACCCTGCAACAATTAAAATTGTAGGAGAATGGAAATTGGAAAAGAAAAGCATTAATGATTCTGAAGTAACGTTATCTGAATGCGATAAGAAAAAAACTTATATGTTCGATTCATCTATCCATCTAACAACTAACACATATTCTGGAGATTTATGCGATAGTATTTCAACATCAAATTGGGTTTATGACATAACTAATAATATACTTTCTTATTCCAACCAAACAGCTGGTCATAACGGAAGTGAATTTACAAGGAGATTCCATGTTATTGATTTATCTGATGATGCTATGGAACTTGAACTATTTTACGAAGTAGATGGTATTGGAGAAGAGGGAAATCTTCAGGATAAAATAAGAACAATATGGGAAAAATAAAATTGTTAATTGCTACAAACACATTTGTTTTAATCCATGTAAATATGTAATAAAAAAATCCTGACAGCGTTTGAACTCTGTCAGGATTTTGCTAAAGGCTACAAGCCAACAGCTAATTATTTAATATACGTTTCTAAACGGTTCAAAAATCCTGAAAAGCGACAGCTTCTTCCTGTGGTACTCGTTTTGCAAGTTCCACTCCGCGTTTTTGATACTCGTTGATTTTTGTACCTAATTCACGAATCGCTTCTGAATCGTTGTGGTTGTCTGCCACAATATAATCCTTAATAAAAGCAGCATACTCTTTTGCAAACTGATTGGCTTCGGCATATTGAAATTCCGGAACAGGGATTTCACTTGTCACTTCCGGAATGATTTCTGGTACATCATTTACACTTTCAACCGGAGGATCTGTCATCGGTTGCTGAATTTTATCGGCCGCTTTTTTGCACGAAAACATTAAAGCACCGATTACAATAAAACTTAAAAAAAACTTTTTCATAGCTCAAGAAATTATTTATTTAATAAAAATACAAAATAAATAAATATAAATGAATTATTTATTGTTTTTTTCTAATTATCAACAATACTTTCCCATTGCGTTCCACTAATATCAGTCAATCGGATTTTTTTAGGGATTTCCGTAGTATTTAGTTGCAATTCCATTGTAGCTTTTGCTCCTAAAGGAAGTATCAGACTGTGAACGCCCGGTTTTATTTTCGCCACATAATGATTTTTAATTTGTTCTTGCGGCATACTACTTAAATCTTTCATATCCCATTTCTTAATCAATCGATTCTGTGCATCAAAAACTTCCATTTCAATCAAAAACGAACCGTAAACATCGGCTCCCTCTACTCTCATTAAATCAAAGTAGAGCACACGATTTTTAGTTTCAAAATGTGTTTGAGTGATTTCTAATTTTGGTTTTACAGACTTATTGTGCAATGTTCCAAAAACACCTCCATGAAAATGCTGATTAGTAAAAAGAGTGAGTCCAAAAATGGCCAAAGAACCAACGAGAATCGATTGCTTTGGAACATTTACAGGACCTGAACCCATCCACAAAAACCATTTATTATTCGTAAACGACACTTTTTTATTAATGAGTAATTGATCCATTGAATACGAGCTACTTCCTGTTAAAAATAAAACAAAACCTGTAGCAACGCCCAATACACCAATTTGCCATTCATCCAAGCAAGTCGTTCCTATCCACCCAGAACCCAATAAAATTCCCATTGCCAATGAGAAAACACCAACAGACATTAATCGGGAAAACAAACCTAACATCATAAACAAACCAACAATCGCTTCAATTATAGTAAAAGCTATCATCGCTGCCTGTAATTTATCAGGATTTAGAACAAGGTATTCAATAATAGGTTTAATCCCCAAGGCGTGTGGCAAAAAGTGATTGAACTTTTCACCAATATACCCTGCTTCTTCAGGAATTAATTTATTGTCTATGATAAGACGACGCCAAAAGGCAGAGAAGTACGTCCAACCAACTACTAAACGCAAAGCTAAGGTAAACAAACCAGCTTGATTTGCATACCATTTATTTTCAATAGAATTCATATTTTTACAAGATTAAAATTTAACAATTTAGGGTTAACTTATTCTTGTAAAATAGCTGCTATTTTGAGTTTTTGATATAAAATATAAAATGGAGGGCCGCGGTATACCAACTCCTTTTCGTTCCACAACTTAAGAACTTCTTTGTAAGCAAAAAACGAATTTATTTTTGTAAAAAAGGGGTCGAACAGTCTTTGTTTGCTATAGGTTGCAGTAGTTGTGATTTCTGGCGCAGAAGCAACACAAGAGGTGTTTTGAACCGTTTTATTAATATTAAACGTGCGCTGGTATTCTAAAGAAAAGACATCGAAAACTCCTTGTTTTACCGAGCAAGGAGTAAAACCAATCAAGGCAATTAATAAAATGATGTAATTCTTTAGTTTCATTAAATGATTTTTACACTCACAAATCTATAAAGATTTAAATACAAATCTGTTAGCCTATAGTTAAAATATACCAAATAAGGTATTTCAATCAACTACCAAATAGATAAGTCTATCTAATGGCATTGAAAAAAAAGTCGTTTCTAAATTGAATTGAAACGACTTTGCTATTCTTAATTTCCTTTAAAATCTGCTTTGCGTTTTTCCAAAAAGGCAGTGGTCCCTTCTTTAAAATCTTCTGTACCAAAACAAAAACCAAATCGGTCAATTTCAACTTCAAAACCATTAGTGCCATCTGTAAAGTTGGCATTAACCGCTTTAATGGCTTGAGTGATAGCTGTTGGTGAATTTTTAGCAATTTTCCCCGCTAATTCATTTGCTTTTTGAAGCAATTCTGTTTGTGGAACCACATGATTGACCAAACCAAATTTCAATGCAGTTTCCGCATCAATCATATGAGCTGTCATGATCATTTCATTGGCACGTCCTTTACCAATCAATTGTGGCAACCTTTGCGTTCCTCCATAACCAGGAATCACTCCTAATGTCACTTCAGGCAATCCCATTTTAGCATTGTCAGATGCCACACGAAGGTGTGATGCCATTGCCAATTCTAAACCGCCACCCAAAGCAAAACCATTAACCGCTGCAATAACAGGAGTTCCTAATTGCTCTACAAAATCAAAGAGAAGTTCTTGCCCTTTTCGTGCCAATTCTGAACCTTCTGAAGTGCTAAAGTTAGCAAATTCAGAAATATCTGCGCCTGCAACAAAAGCTTTTTCACCCGAACCAGTAATGATGATTGCACGAATTTCTTTATCTTCGTTACAGTCATTAAATGCTGTGTGCAATTCTTCGATTGTTGCTTTATTCAACGCGTTTAATTTAGATGGTCGATTGATTGTAATCGTTGCAATTTGATTATTTTTTTGTACTAAAATGTTTTCAAATGTCATGTTAATATCCTTTTAATTAGTAATTGGTAATCTCACATAAAATGTAGTTCCTTTATCTTTAAGAGTTTCAAAATAAATCACTCCACCATAGCCTTCAATCATATTTTTAATCATTGCCAAGCCAAGTCCCATTCCGCTAGTTTTGGTGGTAAATTTAGGTTCGAAAATCTTCCCTTTATTCTCATCCGAAATTCCTACACCATTATCTGAAACAGAAATCAGCACTTCTTCATCAACCTGAACAACTTTCACCAAAACCCGTGGAAAAGCTTCGTAGGCTGGAATTGCTTGAATTGCATTTTTCACCAGGTTTGTAATGATCCTAATGATTTGCGAACGGTCAAATATAGCAATGATTTCGTGTTTATCAGATTCAAAACGAATAAAATCTTCGTTGAAAATTTCCAAAGCCAGTTGTACTGTTTTTACAACATCTAATTTAGTGTTTTCTTGAGCTGGCATGGAAGCAAAGTTAGAAAAAGCCGAAGCCACTGCACTCATTGTATCAATCTGTTGCACCAAAGTGTCACAAAAATCCTTCATCTTTTCATTGATTTTCGGATCCTCTGGATTGAAACGTCTTTCAAAACTCTGAACAGTCAATCGCATAGGTGTTAGCGGGTTTTTAATTTCGTGAGCAACTTGTTTAGCCATTTCGCGCCAAGCCATTTCGCGCTGTGTTTGTGCTAGTTTATCTGCAGATTCTTCTAATTTATCCACCATTTCGTTGTACGAATTAATTAGAACTTCAATTTCAGAAGATGCCTTATCAACCTTAATTTTCTCATTCTTTCGATTGATGGATGTCTGTTGCATGCGATCGCTAATCATCTGAATAGTTTTCGTTATATAACTCGATAAAATGTAGGCTAAGAAAATCGCCAAAACAAACATAAAAATATAAACCTGACCAAAGCGCCATAAAAATCCGTTGACTTGCTGATTATAAAATGTAGAATCTTCGGTATAGGGCATACTAATGATTCCCAAAGGTTTGAATTTATGATCTTTTATGTAGTTATAAGCAGAGCGATGTGTCATGCCGTCGATAATCCTTAAATCCACAAAACGTTTGGATGCTGTTGATTCAATTATTTTAAGCACATTGGGTGAAATCACATCATTTTCAACAATATCAACAATAAAATTACCTTTGGAAGTAATTAACAAGTTGCCTTCTAAGTCGTAAATATTGATCTGAATATTGTGAATAGTCGATAATTCGAAGATTTTTTCTTTAAAAATAAGTGGTAGATTTTCAGTAGTCAGTGGTAAATTAGTTGTTTGAAGAACAAAATTTACATGTTCATTTACTGCACTTTCCTTTCGAACCAATCGATCTTGCTGATAGTTTCTTGCTTCTTTTTTAAATTGATAAACCGTAATCACCGCCATTAGAACCGAAGAAATAATGGTAAGAAAAATCATAGAGATAAAAATTCTTAATCTCAGTGAAATTTTCATTATATGAAACGGTTTGCTCGTCGCCATAAATTAGCTTTGATTTCTTTCGCGTACTTTTTTATAATATTTAATCCCTAAAGTTAATAAGATTGCTAACGTAAAAATACCTAAAACACCAAAAATCCAATTTATTGCACTTTTTAATATCACTAAGAAAACCACCGAGAACAAAATAATCGTAGCTCCTTCGTTCCAAATTCTAAAAAAACCTCCTTTTTTAACAAGTGAATCTATTTGGATTTGCTTTACAAATTGGTGACATTTAAAATGATACAACCAAAGTAAAACAATAAAAAACAACTTTACGTGCATCCAAGGCAGCTTAAGTAGTGCTTGATTTTCAATCAACATCCAAACACCGAAAACTGTAGCTAAAATGGCAGCGGGATAAGTAATTATAAACCAAAGCCTGTGTGCCATGAGACGGTATTGCACAGACAAAATTTCTTTTTCTATTTCAGGTTTTTCCTGTGCTTCTGCATAATACACAAACAGCCGAACAATGTAGAACAATCCAGCAAACCAACACACCACAAATATTATGTGCAATGCCTTTAAATACAAATACATAACTTGTTATTTTAAAATCCATTCGTTGATCCAACTCGCCATAGTTGTAGTCCATTGGTCATCGTCGTTCAGACAGCGGATCATTTTAAACTCTTCTCCACCGTTTGCTTTAAAATCAGCGCCGGCTTCCATTTCTATTTCTTCTAATGTTTCGATACAGTCTGCAACAAAAGCAGGAGTAATCACCGCCATTTTTTTTACGCCTTTTTGAGCTAATTCACGCACTTTGTCGGCTGTAAAAGGTTGTAACCATTTATCGATTCCTAAACGAGACTGAAAGGTCAACGTATATTTATCTTCTGGTATTCCCAACTTTTCTACAATCTCTCGCGTTGTTTCAAAACAATGAGTTCGATAGCAAAATTCGGATTCTGGTGTACCAGGTTGACAACAATATTTACCTTCTTTTATTTTTTTCCCGCGATGCTTTCCTGTTTTGTCTGTTTTTTTGATATGACGCTCTGGCACACCGTGGTATGAAAATAAAATATGATCATAATCAAAACCATCCAAGTCATTTTTTGTGACATTAGCCAATGATTCGATGTAATCGGGGCGGTTATAAAATGCAGGGAAATTGGTCAATTTTAACTGAGGAAATTTTTCTTTAACCAATTTAGCAGCCAAAACTTCAATAGTTTCGGTAGTTGCCATGGCATATTGAGGATAAAGTGAAAAAAGAAGTACTTCGGTAACACCTTTTTCTACCAACTCTCTCAAACCAGACTCAATCGAAGGATTGCCATAACGCATTGCTAATGCCACAGGAACCTCAACCTTTTCTTGCACTTTTTCCTGCGTTCTTTTAGAAATAACAATGAGAGGAGAACCTTCTTCCCACCAAATTTTTTGGTATGCTGCTGCCGAATTTGCAGGGCGTTTACGTAAAATAATACCACGAACCACAAAAGCTCTCAACAAATAAGGTAAGTCGATCACACGCTCATCCATCAGAAATTGATCCAAATATGGTTTAACAGCTTCTGGTGTTGGTGCATCTGGCGATCCCAAATTAACTAATAAAACTCCTTTCATTATTTATTATTTTTGCAAAAATACTGCTCTTTTTGACAAATCGAGTGAAAAAACAGCTGTTTGAACTAATGTTTAACACTTTGTTTGGAATTTCAAAAAAAACAATTGTTTTTACATTATTATTTTTTTGATTGTCACAAAGATACGATTTTAGGTCGAGAGAAATTCAAAATGCCAATAGAAAACCATAAATGACATTAAAAAAAGATTCCAAATTGTTTGAACCTATTATTACCGATAAATCTTTCTGTTTACCCACCTTAATGATGATCTCGAAGCAAAAAACAATCTACTACAACCCAAAATATTTCTACTTAAAATACGCTAAAATACTGAAAATGTTTTTTTAGCAAAAAGTATTGTATATTGCAAACAATAATAACCAGAACACTTGCTTTTTTTAAGATTTTGCAAGATTAAAACGAGCATTGTTCACAATACTCATAAAAATGAAATAGTTTTACTAGTCTTAAGAATCTTCGCATTCGCAGCGTATGACGGAGATTTGCTTGATCAACAAACCGGGCACCAGTATTGTACCCAGCGAAGTAAATATTTATGGACACACCTTATCTTTTGTAACAGACGCAAATAATGTCTATATCGTTTTTCAATAATTAATTTATTAAATATCAATATTATGAGAATAAAAATCTACACATTCCTTTTTTTAATTTTCTCCATTAACTCGCTACAAGCGCAGTTGTTGTGGAGCGATAATTTTGACAATTACACCATCGGAAATCTAGGACCGATGAATACCACAGATGGCAATATTGTATCACCCAATCCACCAGTACCAGGACAAGGCGGATGGGCTGTTCTTGAATTTCAAACTAACAATGTTGGCTCACAAATCAGAAGTTACGAAGCAAGAATTGAACCAGAAGCAGGCTGAGGAAACGTATTGGTATTCGAAGACATCCCAAAATTAAATGCAACTGGTAGTGGTGTTAGAATCACTAGAGTGCTCGGAAATATAACTTCAGGAGAAGGAGGAGGTATCGAGAGCCATTGGTCTGAAAGAGCAAGTGGCAACAATATTTTGAAGTTTGAATACGACTTATATACTGGAAACTTAAGTCCAACACCTAATTTAATTAATTAAGCCGCTCTTGTTAGATTTACTAAAGCAACAAACAATGGTATTTATTTGTATGAGAGAAACCAACATGTAACAACAAGCACATTTGTAACCTTTTTACCTGCTTTCTCAGGAATGCTGTATTTTACAAAAACTCTGGGAGCGGGTGGTGGAGATTTTTATGGAACGTTTCCTGATGAGACTTGGATCACCATTGCTATGTATATTGATTATACTACTGGTCATATCTATCAAGAAGTACCTTCAATGAATAAAACTATAAAAACCGCACATCCATTACCTTTAACACCCAATACAATTGTGGACCATATTACTTTACTTTTTGTTACAGACCCTTCAGAAATAACTAACAATATTAGTAACGATAGGGATCCTTATTTTGTAAAATTCGATAATCTTAAATTTTCTGCAGTGAATACCTTGCCTTTATCAATGAAAAAATTAGCAAACACAACGTTTACAATATTCCCTAACCCAGCGACAGATCTAATTACAGTTAAAAATAGTGAGAATATAGGTATTGAGCAAATTGAAGTTTTTGATAGCAGTGGTAAAAGTGTAAAAAAACAGAGTTTTGCAAATGAAAGTCAAATACAAATTGACATGTCTACTTTCGAATCTGGTATCTACCTAATGAATATCATAACCAAAGAAGGCATGACAGTAGAAAAAGTAGTAAAAGAATAAAAAAACAAACAGTTTTAATGAATTAAATTTGTAGAACTACTTAAGCAAAACGATCAGTACAAAGACAATTGTCTTTTCATAATTAGATTTAAAAATAATAAGGCCAACTTTAGTAGTTGGTCTTATTTTTTCTATTTCTAATGCACAATTTACCTTGAACTTAGAAACAGTTTTAGAAAACAGACACTGCTTCTTTATTCATCATTACACGATAGCTTAGAGAATTTTAGAACTGCTTTATAATTCAATCTACCTTAACCACTATAACTTAACTAGTATTTAAATTCCAAACAAATTAGAAGTCAATTAGATTGATGTTTATTCTTAATGAAATAAAAAACAAAGGTGAATTGAATTGTATTTTGAAAATTATGAGCTAAATTTGGAGAAATTAATCCGAAAAAATGAAAGCAAAACTAAGCAAAGCTGCCTATTTTTATAGCTTATTAATCCTTATATTTCCTTTTGTGATGTTTTTTTTAATGTATAAATTCCGAATGATTACTGCTGGTTACGAGCATTGGGGAATTACTGCATTTTTAGTTTTTTGTAGTCTGATTACTGCGTTTGTTGTAATTTGGGGTGTTTTTGTAGAAATGACGTTGCGGATGTCAATCATCACAGTAACAGAAAAGAATATTGAAGTAGTTCGATTCTTAGGTTTGGGAAAAAGACGAATTTGGAGCACGGAACAAATCGATGGTTTCATCACTAAAGGGTTTAGATCAAGAGGTCGATACCAAGAATACTGTTATTTAATTCAGAACAATATTGCGATTGCTGTATTTTCAAGTGTTTACTATTCAAATTACACCGAAATTCGATCTGAAATTCAAAAACACATTAAACATTTGGAGTAAATCCGCATTTAATTATCCCAAAAACTTATTAGTATCGCCCATTATTTGTATCTTTAAAGAAAAAAATGAAGAAAAATTGTTTAGAATGTGGGAATAAACTAAACGGGCGCGAAGATAAAAAATTTTGCAACGATGGTTGTCGCAACTCTTATAACAACAAACTCAACAAGGATTCGACCAATTTAATGCGAAATATAAATTATATGTTGCGAAAAAATTATCGCATCTTAAGTGATTTTAATACAGAAGGAAAAACCAAGATACAGAGAAAAAAACTTTTAGATGCAGGCTTTGATTTTAACCTGATGACCTCTATCTATACCACCAAAACAAACAACACTTATTATTTTGTATACGACCAAGGCTACATGCTTTTGGAAGACGATTGGCTGATTTTAGTTCGAAGGAATTAGGATGAAAATTTAAGTTATACTCTACTTCGCTCCTCTTTTTTATCAAGAAAATTTTATTCCTGATTTTTATCATTGATTCCTACCAAAACAGCTCATATTTTTGTTGAAAAACAAAATAAAAATGAAACCGATTGTTCCCGTATCAAGCATCATGACTGAAAACGTTGTGAAATTAAACATCAATGATTCTTTGGTTAAAGCTGACCAATTATTTAAAAAACACCATATTCGACACATTCCCGTTGTTTCTGGCTCCAAGGTGGTGGGTATATTAAGCTATACAGATTTACTTAAAGTTGCTGTTGTTGATTATGCCGAAGATGACTCTGAAGTAATTACAACCACTTATAATATTTTTTCTTTAGAACAAGTAATGACTAAAAATGTTGTAACTGTAGTAAGCTATACAAGCATTAGAGAAGTAGCACAAATTTTTCTTGAAAACGATTTCCGAGCGTTACCTGTTTTATACGAAAACAAGTTGGTTGGTATAGTGACCACTACAGATATCATAAAATATCTTTTAGAACGTTATTAAACGATAATTGACAACCAAAAGTAGGTAGTCTTTTAAACACAAACCGCTTCAACTATTGCTGAAGCGGTTTTATTTTGTTAGCTATTATAATGCTTTAATTCTTTGGATAATCTTTTCCGAAATTGAAAGTCAAAGAAAAACGCAAGGTATTTTCCAATGGATTTTGGATTTTACTTGTTGCGAATAAATAAGAAACATCAATATTTACAATATTGTATTTGAAACCTGCTCCCAAAGTGGCGTATTTTCTTGCTCCTTTATCTTGAGCCTCGTTGAAATAGCCCAAACGGAAAGCAAAAGAATTATCGTACCAATATTCAGCTCCTAATGCCCAAGTAAACTCCCTTAATTCTTCGCCAAAACCTCCTGGTGCGTCTCCGAAGGATTTAAACATCCCTGAAAACCAACCAATGTCTCGGTATTCTTGACGACGATTATCTATACTTTCCATCTCTGCTTGTCCGTTCAAATCTCCATTACCATCAAAGTCTATAAAAGTGGGCTCTAAATTAGAAGGCACCAACAATTTAGTAGCTTCTCCATAAACAGAAACTGTATTGTAACTATCTAGAATAAAGTCATAACCCAATCCCAATCTTAAAGTAGTTGGAATATTACTTACAGCGCCAGCTAAATCAGTATAATTAATTTTAGGGCCCATGTTTTGGAAGTTGAAACCTGCGCGCAATCTTCCTTCATAAGTATCGAACTGCATGCGATCGCTTTCATAATAACCAGCTACATCAACAGCAAAAGTATTTGCAGCAGATTCTGTTGCGTCTCTAAGTTTAAGGTTTGAACTAATGTAACGCCCAGCAACCCCCAATGCAAATCGGTCCGAGAGTTTAATTGTATAAGATACATCAAATGAAAACTCGTTTGGTTTCTCTGTTCCCAAAGGATATCCAACATTATCAGTCAAATTAATTTCACCTAACGTAAAATAGCGCAAACTGGCTCCCATTGCACTTCTTTCGTTCAATTTATTAAAATAGCCTATTCCCATCAATGAAATATCGCTTGCAATATTTGACATATAAGGAGTATAAGACAATGCAAAACCTTGTTGTTTTTCTGCAAAGGCATATTTTGCTGGATTGTAAAACTGCGAAAAACCGTCGACTGAAGTAGCCACACCCATATCGCCCAAAGCTCCTGAACGAGCATCTGGGGTAATGGTTAAAAAAGTAACCCCTGTTGTAATTGCAGGATTATATGCTTGCGGATGTCCTTCTGGAACGGGCAATTTTTGTTGTGCCTGCATGACTAATCCTAAAGTTAAGCTAGCAGCAGTTATAGAAAATCTCTTCATTTAAGTTTTATTGTTAATATCAACAAATATAAAAATTAGTTTCCTTTAAAATCTCGAAACTGTTTAAAATTATCCCTGAAACGTATAAATCATCCGCTACATTCTAATTTCACTTTCCAAATATAAACAGTTTTTTACAAAACAACCAGCTTTTCGATTTTTTCTGCTTGTTGTCCCGAAACCGTTGATTTTACAGTTAATTTGTAAATATAAACTCCTTTTCCAATTCGGTCGCCAAAATCATCTTTTCCGTCCCAAATTATTTCTCTGGAAAGAAATCCATCTGAAACGATAGTATGATTAATGGTTTTAACAATTTTCCCCGATACGGTTAAAATTTGCACCTGAACTTGAAGCGGTTCATACGGGCGATTATGTTGAAACCAGAACTCGGTATAATCTACAAACGGATTCGGATAGTTAAGTACTTTGTCTAATTGTAAATCTGTTGATGACGTTACTACAAAGTCTAACGTAGCAGTTGCTAAATTATTGTATACATCCCAAGCTTTAAATGTAATTGTATGCAATCCTTCTTCTAGATCACTGAAAGGATAATTGACAAATCCTTTTCTAAAATTGTCGGGTTCGGTTTCATAGAATTCATTCATCACGATTGGATTGTTTTCATCTCCATCTAAAATTGCTACCATATCATGCCCGATACCACTTGCAGTGTTCATTCCGTTTTCATCTTCTAAATGTGCTAAAAATAAAGGAGAATGATTGGTAATTCCGCCCGACACAAAAGATTCGTCGTTCATATACAATTTTATTTCTGGCGCCGTATTGTCGTCGGCAGCATTTTCGTTTACACCACCAATTTTAATTGTAGTGTTTGCTCCAGTATAATCATCCAAAACATCGCTTTCTCTGGTAGCGTAGAAACTTGCCTTTCCTTCTCCTACTGCAATTTTAATATCTTTTGGAACCACAAATTCTATTTCAAAAACACCATTTGTTACAGTTGCATTTCCTCTAAAAACAGTTTCTCCCAAAGTTGTAAAAATCATTGGGCTTCCGATTCCATCATTTACCAATGTTTGTTTTTCTTGATTTTTATCGAATAATTGCACCGCTAAATCCCCATTAAAACTCGTTATTGGCTGTCCGTTTTGAGTAGTAACCTGTCCTTTTAATTTAATTCTATCTAAAGCTCTAAGACTTCCTGTAAAATCGGCAATGGGCTCTTCATTGATGTGTGTAATCACAATATCTGGTTGCGGCTGCGCTAATCTTAAAGCTGGATCTCCAATAAAAGATACTATTCCTTGTTCTGCAACCGGTCTAGAAGTATCGTTTTTGGTATGCATTAAAGCCTCTGCCATGGTAACCTGAGGCAAATTGTTGTCGTAATCAAACAACCATCTTGAAACATTTTTTGTAAGCACTTCTGCACTTGAAATTCCAAGCTTTCTAGTTGTTGCCAATATTCCAATTGCTCCTGCATTCTCTCTTAGATACAAACGCTCGCCTCCTGACTCAAGTACAGGATTATCAAAACGAGTAAAATCACAAGTCATGATAGAGAACAATGGGTATCTGTCTTTATTATTTAATTGATCAATGTCTGGTAATTCAAAATAACGTTCACCTCCCAAAACCACTTCAGAACCATGCCCAATATAATTCACCACTAAACTTCCAGAATTGATTCCGTTTAAAAATTCTTCTTTTGCTCTTGGATACCTTGGACCACCAGCAACTACTTGTTGTTGATAAGAATCTGCAAAAATCTTTTTCACGTTGATATAAGGCTTGTTAGTAGCCAATTCATCTGTCATTTCGTTTAAAGACACTTGAAGTCCTGCATCCCAAGTTGCATCCACATCGTCTGCTAAAGCTGTATAGATATTTTTCCATCGTCCCACATTATTGTTGCTCAAATAATGAGCTACTTTGTCGACAGCCGCACGTGCTTGTTGTGGTGTATTCACAGGCATTCTACCAATAGCAACATCAACACCTACATAAGTACTGTAAGTAAACAAACCTTCATTATCGTCTAGTAATCCATAAAAATCATCGGTTGCAAAAGTACTCCAATCATTATGATTACTTGAAGAGTTCTCTTGTAAGGTATTATACAAATAATGAAAAATAGGAACTTGGTTGGTATTATTAGGTATTCTATCTAAATAATCGGTAGAGGCATCTCCAAACATATTTACATATTTCAAAGTTTGACCACCTGCATGATACACATATCTAATAAAATTTCTGATGGCAACGATATCTTGTTGTCCCGATGAAAACTCATTATATATAACTTCTAATGGAACAACTTTTACATTTAAATTACTATGTCTAGTGTGCAAACTCGCTAAACGATTGGCTTCTCCTAAAAACTGATTATTGGTAATTATTAAGTAATCTACATTTCCGTTGGCTAAAATTGTTCCTTTTAAGTTTTGATTTGATATACGACCAACAACTTCAGGCACGTAAGTGTCATTTAAATCCAGCGCAACGAATTCTTTCAAACTGCCCAAAGGCATTTTCATCAACATGGTAGGGGAACTATTTGTTTTAAAAGTTGGATTGTACTGATCTGTAACTTCCCAAACTTGTGAAATTGCTTGAGCTGAATTGATTTGAAAAGATCCAACTCCTATTTCAGAAACAGCATCTTTTATGCGGAATGAAAATTGCTTATTATGACCCGCCAAATGTTTATAATAATCAATCGCTACAAAATCTACAAATCCTTGTGCAGAAGGCACACCATTATTATTAAAAGCGACTTGAATATTGTGTGATTCACCGTTAACTAACAATTCTTCAGTGAAATAACCTTCCCACGCCAAGATTGAAGCATTCTTTGGAGGAAGCGATTTTGTACCCAATGTCTGACTATTCAAAGTAATATTAAAATTAGTAGAATTGGATGAAATAGCCGCTAAGCTAACTCCTACTTTTACTTGTTTAGACGAATTCAACATCGGTGTTTGTAATAGAAACGGTAAACTAAAACTACTTCCGAAATTTTCACCAAACCATTTACGTCCCAATTGAACTATATTGGTCAAATCTTGTTCATGAAATACTCTTGCGTTATAATCGGTGTAAATAATTGAAGCGCTTTCTGAAGGTTCCACATAAGATTGCATTCTCTTTCCACTGCCTCCGCCATAAGTCACATAATAATAAGCATCTTTACTATATAAATTAAGGTGAGTGGCATTTTCTTCATTCCAACCTTTAGTCCCAACTGCATAAAAAAGTGCGTAATCTCCATCATCTAGGCGTCCGTCTTGTTCCCCTTGAAACTGAATAGCCAATTCTGGCAAATCAAAATGAAGGTTTTCGTTATTAGCCAAAGGCAACATATCACCTCCGTAGCCATAAACCTTAATGGTACGAGGATCCACATCCATTGGCACACCCATTTGAGTCAACGTATTTTTATCAAGTCTATAAATTCCCGATTCATTAACTTTTAGTTTAAACCAATTGCCTTGTGATAAAACCGAGTTCGAAATGTTAAAGGATTTTGCAGCATAATTATTTGATGAACCCACTAGTTCGAATTTAATATTCGTTACTTTTTGATAACCATTTGTTGTTTTAATGATAGGATTAAAAGTAATTATTGCAGTTTTTACACCTTTATTAGTATAAAAATGTACTTTGGGATCGATAGAAGTAGATATGTTTTTTTCGTCTAGATCCTTATATTTTTTAACATCTATTGACTGAAAATTCTGTGATACAATGCGAAGGTTGCTTCCTTGAGCATTATTTATGACCACATTTGCTGTTAATTTTTTTGTTCCAGGGTTGAAATTATAGTAGTCAGTTTGGAACGAAGGCACGAAATACGAACGAGCATCACTGGCTAAAAAATCCACATCATCCCACTGTAAATAAACATCTTGCGATTGGGAAACACCTGTCAAACCACTAAGTAACACGAGAGCCGTTATAAGTTTTTTCATTGTTCTGTATAAATTTCAACAAAATTATTTGATAAAAATAATTAAAAATATTACATTAGTCATCAAATTAAAGGAACAGTTTACAAAATTTCTAATTTTAAGTTTTTTTTAAATATTTTTAATTTTATTATTGTTTATCAAAAGCTAATTATTATATTGCAACGAAATTTATTACCTACTTTGACAATGAAGATTAATAAAATTATGACACTGCAATTGATAGCTGTAATGGCAGCATCGATTGGATTTACGAGTTGTGGAAACAGTAATACGAGTACGTCTTCGGTTACCGGTTGGAAAATCAATGACAAGAAAGGCGGTTTTCAGTACAACACAGCATACGATGGCACGGAAGTTCCTTATGGGATGGTTGCTGTTGAGGGCGGTACCTTTACAATGGGACGCGTTCAGGAAGATGTGATGGGCGACTGGAATAACACCGCTACCCAACAGTATGTACAATCATTCTTTATGGATGAAACTGAGGTAACCAACCTCATGTACAACGAGTACCTTGCTTGGACAAAAGCTGTTTATCCACCTTCAGAAGCACGTTATCGTCAGATATACGCAGCTGCGTTGCCAGATACTTTGGTGTGGGCAACCCAACTAGGCTTTACCGAAACTTTGACTAACACCTATTTAAGACACCCGGCCTATGCAAATTATCCGGTTGTTGGAGTTTCATGGGTTCAAGCAAACGACTTCTCTAAGTGGAGAACCGACCGCGTGAACGAATTAAACTTGGAGCGTGCTGGGTATATTGCTAAAGGTGCAAAGACATCTCAAGCACACGGTGAACAGTCGTTTTCTACAGAAACGTATCTAATGGCGCCAACCAGAGCCTATGCAGGAAATGACAGCATTGTATTTAGAGGGGTAAGAAATCGTGCAGACGCAAATGCTTCTAATGTTTATGCAAAAATGGAATACGGTGTTTTTACAGCAGAATTCCGCCTACCAACAGAAGCTGAGTGGGAATATGCAGCAAGCGTAAGAAAGTCTGATCGCGTGTACAATAATAGTCAAGGAAGAAATAGATATCCTTGGGGTTCTGACCAAGTACGTACAAATACTCGTAGAACACAAGGTGATTATTTAGCTAACTTCAAACAAGGACGTGGTGATTATGGCGGAATTGCCGGATGGACTACTGACGGTGGAGAAATCACTTCTGCTGTTAAGACCTTCCCACCGAACGACTGGGGTCTTTACGACATGGCAGGTAACGTAGCAGAATGGGTTGCCGATGTTTATCGACCAGAAGTTTCTGCTAATATAAACGATTTAAATTATTTCCGTGGAAACGTATATAACAAACGTGTAATTGGAGCTGATGGAACTGTTCAAGTAGTTGGTTCTAATATCGAATACGATACTTTACCAAATGGTAGATTACACCCAAGAGCGTTACCTGGACAAGTTCAAGTTGAACAAGTAGGAACTGAAGACACTTTCTTAAGAAGAAACTTCCAAGATCCAAACAGTATCGATTACAAAGATGGCGACAACTTTGAAAGAGCTAATATTTCAGGAAACATGTACAACGCACCTGTAAACAGAGCTAGTTACGACCAAGATGGAAATCTTATGCTAGAATTAGACGATACATCTAGAACAAGCTTAATCAATAATAACTCTCGCGTTATTAAAGGAGGGTCTTGGAAAGATAGAGCGTATTGGTTAGATCCTGCAACACGTAGATTCGTTGACCAATATACAGCAACTGATTTCATCGGATTTAGAAATGCTATGACAAAAATAGGTAACACTAAATCTAATACTAATAAAAAAGCAAGAGGTTAATTTCAAAATCTTCATTACAAAAAAAGTCCCAAATACAGGGACTTTTTTTTATTTTTGACAAATGAAAATATCAGAACTCTATTCCCTGTTTACAAATTGTAATGGGATCAGTACAGACACTAGGAACATTTCTGCTAATAGTATGTTCTTTGCATTGAAAGGCAGTAATTTTGACGCTAATGATTTCGCGCTACAAGCTCTTGAAAAAGGCGCAGCTTATGCCGTAGTAGATAAAAAGGACCTCAAAAAAATTGATAATAATCGTCTAATTTTTGTTGAAGACAGCCTTAAATGCTTGCAAGAACTAGCGGCTTATCATCGATTTCATATCGGTTTACCTATCATTGCACTTACGGGCAGCAACGGAAAAACCACCACCAAAGAATTATTAAACACCGTTTTAAGTCAACATTATTCAACTGTAGCAACTATTGGAAATCTCAACAATCACATAGGTGTTCCCTTAACATTGTTACGCCTTACCGAAGAAACCGATCTTGGAATTATTGAAATGGGGGCCAATCACCAAAAGGAAATCGAATTATTATGTGAAATTGCTCAACCAGATTTTGGACTCATTTCTAATTTTGGTCGTGCACATCTAGACGGATTTGGAGGGATTGAAGGAGTCGTAAAGGCTAAAAGTGAAATGTATGATTATTTAAACCACCATAAAAAAGTTGCTTTTGTCAATTTTGACGATCCAATTCAGGCTGAAAAAACTGAAAAAATGAATCGTTTTGGTTTTTCGATGAAACAACACATGGGTGCTAAGGTGCAAATCACCAAGGCTTATGCAGAACCCATGGCAACTTTGGAAGTCAATCACACTTTAATTTCATCTAATTTAATAGGTCTGTATAACTGTGCCAATATCGCCTTTGCAGTTACAATCGGTTTGTTTTTCAATATTCCAATTGAAACCATAAAAAAAGCAATTGAAAACTACATTCCCACCAACAATCGATCACAATGGATTGAGAAAGGAGAGCAAAAAATACTTTTAGACGCTTACAATGCCAATCCAAGTAGCATGGAGGTCGCCATAGAAAACTTTTCCCAATTAGGCGGAACAACAAAAGCTGTGATTTTGGGAGACATGTTTGAATTGGGCAAATTCTCTGCCGATGAACATCAAAAAATCATTCTGAAAGCTCAACTATCTAAAGGTGAAAGCTTCTTTATTGGTAAAGCTTTTTTTGAAAATCAACTACCTGGAGAGAACACGTATTTCTTCGAAACAGTAGCCGATTTTTTAAATTACATTAAGAAAAATCCTTTGAAACAATCAACTATATTAGTTAAAGGTTCGAGAGGCATGGCTTTAGAACAAATATTAGAGTATCTTTAGCGATGTATTATGAAAAATGTTTTTAGTTTAATTCTAGTTGTCTTCACAAGCTTGACGTTGTTTTCTCAAAACGACTCGAGCTATTACATCCTACAACAAGAAATTGAAAGTTTACGTACTCAACGTCTTCAAGATTCTTTAAAAATGGATCTGCTGACACAAGAGCTTCAACATTTTTTTCGAAAAGCGACGGAGTCGACCAATACAAAAGTTGAGAAAGCACGAGCCGAAGAAGATTCATTGCGTATTGAACAACAATTAGCACACATCAAAAACATCAAAGCAAGTACAGATGGCGCACCTATTATTGTAGAAAACGATACGCTGTTTAAAATTTATGCCAGTTTAGGTCCTTTCAATGCCTTGGAGCGAGCCAAAACAACAAACACCAAAATTGCTTCAATTCTTGACGGAGCATTTTATCATCCCGACTCTTTAAAAATCATTAATTCCACTAATATAACTACAATCAATTATCAACGACAAGTGATTCTTGCTATTGACGAGCTGGATGCTTTATGGGAAAATAGCAGCGTGGAAAAATTGGCTAAAGAACGTTTGGAATTAATCAACGATCATGTTTTAAATTACCGAAAAAACCATAGTTTCAGTAATAAATTAAAAAGTATTGGCGAACTCATTATTATATTAGGTGTTTTTGGGGTATTCATTTTTATAATAAATAAGCTATTCCGTAGATTAAAATTATTTTTACTCTCTGCCAAGTGGTTCAAGAACGGAATTGAATTCAAAAATTATGAATTAGCCAAACGAAGCCAACTTCATAACTTGTTAGACAAAATATTGACGCTTGCAAAAGTTGCACTTATTATTGTGGTGTTTTTCAGTACTTTGCCATTTATTTTAAAACCATTTCCACAAATCTCTCGTTATTCAGAAGATATAAGTACAATCATCTATGAGCCGATCCATTCGTTGAGCGATTCTATTTTTAATTATCTACCCAATCTGATTAGAATGATCATCATATTGGCATTGATACGTTTTGTATTGAAAATTCTTAAATACTTCACTAATGAAATTGAAAAGGAGAAACTAAAGATAAGTGCTTTTTACCCAGAATGGGCAAAACCAACCTATCAGATAGCTCGTTTTTTACTGATTATTTTCGCTTTGATTTTAGTTTTCCCACTTCTTCCCGGTTCAGGCACTATCGCTTTTCAAGGTGTAACAGTTTTCTTAGGTGTTTTGATTTCGATAGGCTCTTCTTCACCAATTTCTAACGCAATTGCTGGTATTGTAATTACTTATATGCGTCCATTTCAAAAAGGAGATTGGATTAAAACTGGAGAAATAATTGGAATAGTTATTGAAAAAAATGCTCTAGTAACTCGATTAAAAACTTTCAATAACGAAGATGTTACAATTCCCAATTCGTCTGTTTTGTCTGGTGCAACGGTGAATTATAGCTCTTTGGGAAAAACTTACGGACTCTCGATCACTGTCTGTGTAGATGTAAAATACAGCGTGAATGAAGACGTAGTTACCAAACATTTATTAAAAGCTGCTAAACAAACTAAAGGAATATCAAATCGGAGACCATCCTATGTTATTCAAATCAGCTTAAATGAAATTAACGCAACATACGAAATCAATGCGATAACATACGACCCAAAAAACATGTATTTCATAAAATCTGATTTGGTTCGCAACATACATAAGGTCTTCAAAGAAGCAGAAATTCCTTTAGCTTCAGTTCAATTTATAGACATACAGGAAACAAAAAACGAGCCGTAAAGCTCGTTTTTTTTATAATATTCCGGTATCCTTCATACACTGTTTAATATTTTCATAAGTGCGAGTAATATCGTGGTCTAAGCCAATAGAAAAACGAATCAATCCATCTGTCAATCCCATTTCTTTTTGTTCATCCATAGGGATTTCTGAAGAAGTTGAAGTACCTGGGGCTGAAAACAATGTTTTGTAAAACCCAAGGCTCACCGCCAAATAACCAATGTTTCTTTCCTGCATTAATTCCATTAACGCATTTGCTTTTTCTAAACTTCCAACGTCGATGGTAAGCATACCACTAAATCCAAATTGTTGACGGTACATTTTCTTAAACAATTCATGACTTGGATGAGAAGACAAACCAGGGTAGACTGTTTTAATTCCATCTGCTTCTAACAATTCTGCTAATTTAAGAGCATTTTCGCTGTGCTTTTGCATACGAATTGGAAGGGTTCTAAGGTTTTTTAAAATACTTGATGCTCTTAAACTGTCCATAGTTGCTCCTAAAAGCATACAAGCCCCATCATTTACATTCTTTATGTCATTTATAAAATCAGTTGACCCACATATCACTCCTCCAACCGTATCACTACTTCCGTTGATGTACTTTGTCAAACTATGAATCACAATATCGGCACCCAATAAAGATGGACTTATAGTCAATGGAGAAAAGGTATTGTCTACGACCAATAAAATACCACGTTGTTTTGCTATTTTAGAAATTCCTTCAATATCGGCAACTTCAAGCAAAGGATTACTTACTGTTTCTAAATAAATTACCTTAGTATTTTGACGAATTGCCTTTTCAATCAAATCGATTTTTGTACTATCAACAAAGTCAACAGCTACACCAAAACCAGGAATGAAGTTTTTAAGAAAAGCATAAGTACCCCCATAGATTGTGCGACTACTAACTATATGATCTCCGTTTTTACACAAGTGCATCAATGTGCCCGTTATAGCTCCCATTCCGCTTCCGCAAACATGAGCTGCTTCTGTACCTTCCATCTTTGCCAGTGCTTCTGACAAGTATGTATTAGAAGGAGAACTGTGGCGGCTGTATAAATAACAACCTTCTGTATTGCCTTCAAAAGTATCGGACATTGCTTTTGCAGTCATAAAAGTATAAGTTGAAGAATCTGAAATAGACGGGTTTACACCGCCAAATTCTCCAAAAAACTGTAAATCTTGAATTTCATTTGCTGGATCAAACATCTTTATTGTTTTTTAAATATTATCAAATTTCCCGAAAATTACTAGCTTCAAATTTGATGACAAAAAATATTTACAACAAACAGAATATAATTGTGTAAATAAAAGAAAATGATTAATTTTATTCGGTATTAACACCATTTTAATTACTAATTATAAGCAGACATGAAATTAGACCAAATAGATTATAGGTTGATAGAGTTATTACAACAAAATTGCAAACAGACCACTAAAGAATTGGCCATTCAACTAGATTTATCAACGACTGCGATACACGAGCGCATTAAAAAACTGGAACGACAAAAAATCATCACAGATTATATAGCTGTGATCAACAAAGATAAAATCAATCGAAGTTTTTTGGCGGTTGCACACATAAAAATCAAGTCGCACTCTAAAGATGCAATATTACAATTTGAGAAAAAAATTCATCAGATTCCTGAAGTTTTAGAATGTTTTCACGTAAGTGGCGAGTACGATTACATTCTTAAAATTGGAGTAAAAGATATGGAAGCTTACAGAGAATTGATGCTTTCAAAGTTAACCACTATGGAAGAAGTACAAAGCTCTCATAGTATGTTTGTTATCAAAGAAGTAAAAAATCTAAAAACCTATCAAATTTTGTAATAAAATTATTTATTTTGAGCCCATGGGTGGTATTTATTCAACTCGTTTTTAAGCGTTTGACGGTCCAAGTGTATGTAAATTTCCGTTGTAGTAATAGATTCGTGTCCCAACATAGCTTGAATGGCACGTAAGTCGGCTCCGTTTTCCAAGAGGTGCGTTGCAAAAGAATGTCGAAATGTATGCGGACTCACATTTTTTTTGATACCAACAAGTTCAGTCAACTTCTTAATGATGGTAAATATCATTGCTCTGGTTAACTTTGCTCCTCTTCTATTTAAAAATAAGTAGTCCTCATTATCCGGTTTAATAACTTGCTTAGAGCGAACCGTTTCTAGATAAACTTCTATTTTTTTAATTGCGGAATGTGAAATAGGTACAAACCTTTGTTTAGATCCTTTTCCTAGTACCCGAATAAAACCTTCTTCAAAATAAAGCTCGGAGTTACGTAAGTCAATCAGTTCAGAAACACGGAGTCCACAACAATAAATAGTTTCAATAATTGCGTCATTCCTAATACCTTCTGGAGTACTTAGATCAATCATGCTTTGTATCGAATCAATCTCATCAACAGACAAAACAGTTGGTAATTTTCTGGTTTGTTTGGGCAATTCTATAAAGGTAACGGGATTGTTTTGGACAATTTTTTGTAACACCAAAAAGCTAAAAAAATGATTAACACTTGCTAAAATCCTTGCTTGTGAGGTAGGTGCTAAAAACTCTGAGATAAAATAAATAAAAGACCGAATATGCTGATCTTTCACTTGATCAACCTTTAATTCATCTCCTAAAAACTGTTGAAATTTTTCTAAATCGTACATATAATTCACAACAGTGTTTTCAGACACACCCCGTTCTAGCTTTAAATAATACTTAAATTGTTCGATATAATTTTCCATAAAAAAACCACCGTAAACGGTGGCTTAAAGATACGCTTTTTGTAGAGATTAATTAAAATTTATACCCTACTCCTATCTGTATTACACTATTTTTAACATCATCAGCTTCAATCGTAATGTTACCTATAGTTTGATCCTCTCCTATTTTAGATAGACCTATGTTATAGCGTGCATTTACAAACAAACCTTGTGGTAAGTCGTAAGCCAAGCCAATTCCTAAACCAAAGTCTATTGATTTGTAGTAATCTTTCATGTCAACCGTAGCGTCACCGTTGCTTGCTTCTGCTTTCATTAAAAACCCAATTTGCGGTCCAGCTTCTACTGAAAATCCTTCAACAAAATAATATTTTGCCATGATTGGGATGTTGATATAATCATTGTTAAGCTTTACATCATCAGATGATTTAGACTTTGCCCCTTGAGCCGAGTACAAAAGCTCTGGTTGAATTGAGAAGGTATCTGAAAATTTAATTTCAGCCACAGCTCCAACATGGAAGCCAATTTTCATCTCTGCATCATCTTGTCCTGACATAGATGCTAAATTTATCCCAGCTTTGGGACCAAATTTTACTTGTTGTTGTGCCAAACCTGTAGCACTGAAACCAACTACTGCTAGTGCAGCGATCATTAATTTTTTCATAATCTATTTTAATTATAATTAAACATTCACTTAAAATTCAAGCACACTGCTTTTAAAATTTATATCCCACAGAAAGTTGGATCGATGAGTTTTTCAAAGGTTCAAAATTAAGATGTTCATTCACGAATCTAATTTCTTGCAACAATTGCTCAAACATTTCAGCAGTCATTCCTGGAACACGACTTGGCTCAGGGATATTGATATATGTATTATCTATTTTATACACATCTTGTAAACCTAAATAATAACGTAAATTAAAGTAAAGGCCTGTTTCTAAATAATACGAAAAGCCTGCAGAAATACCGTAATCCAATTCTTCGTAATAGTTGCCTGGATCTGTACTTCTATATCCTGATTCAAACAATGCTTTGTCTAATTGAGAAAATGTTTGTTGATATTGTGGATCTGACAGATACAACCAATCTCTCGCTGGGTTGAATTTATTTGCATCAAACTGACCTTTTGCATCTAACATATAACCAATCTGTCCACCTAATTCTACTGAAAAATTTGGATTCACATAATATTTAAAGGTAATTGGTAAATATAAGTAATGCATTGTTACGTCTTCTAACTTCAAAGTCTCTATAACCTCTTTAGTTAGAAAGTCTATTTGGTCATAATCTTTTCCATTATAACCCTGTACAGAGTATTGAAGTTCTGCTTGCACCGAAACTTTTTTATAAAAAGACAATGGAATCTCTACAGTTCCGCCTATTTGTAAGCCTGGTTTAAAATTTTGTGAATTACCTCCTGCAAAGGAAGACAAATTCACACCAGCTTTTAAACCCGTTTCAATTGGGTTTCGATGGTTTCGCTGCGCAAAGCCATTTGTCGATAACAATCCTACAAAAGCGATTGATAGTAATATTTTATTCATCATTTCAACTTTAAAGTATTTTCAGGCCTAAAGATATAAAAAAAGTCTTTCAAAAATGAAAGACTTTTAAAATTTTCTTAATATTTCTTTTTTTTGACTATAATTTAAATGTCAAACCGAAACTAGCAGTTCCAAAGAAATTATTAATTTGATTGATATTTACACCAAATTCGTTTGTTTTAACATCTGTATCTTTGTCTTTAACAGTTGAAAAATGCAACAAATCAGTCAATTCAAAGTTGATTGCGATTTTTGGAGTCAAGAAGTAATTTACTCCCAATCCTAATCCTGCACCAAAACCAGAAGTTTTTGTTACAGCTCCAAGGTCATCCGTATATTTAGTATTCATCATTCCAACACCAACTTCAGAATATGTTTTGAAGCGTTCGCCCAATTCTAAAAAGTAGTAACGACCGAAAACACCAGCATAGAATGCGTTACTTTTTTCTTCAGCTTCTGTTGATCCGAAAGTTTCAATTCCTTTTGCTGCACCAATTCCCAATTCAATTCCTAATGCAAATTGATCGTTAATAAAATAACCTGCTTTTGGCGTAAACAATGTTGAACTCTCTTTGTAAGAGAACTCAGTTCCATTGTCATCAAATGAATTTTTTTGTGAGTTAAATTGAAGGCTTCCTTCTAAAAGAATATCTCCTTCGCTAAATCCAAATCCTTCTTGAGCTTGAGCTGCAACCGATGTTGCTACTACAGCTAATGATAAAAAAATTTTTTTCATTTCTATAATTATTTTTATTTGTGCAAAATTACTAATTTACTTTGGTTCAACAATGATTATTTAACGATAATTTAAACTTAAAGAAAAGTCATTTGAAAAAAAACACAAATTATTATTATGCAATAGGTTGAATGAAATTAAAATAATAACTCTTGAAAACTTTTACCGAAACATACCTGGGCAATTGTTCTTTTTACTATTTTTACCAGTTCAATTACATCTGTTTATTATGAAAATATGCATCATCAACGGTCCAAATTTAAATCTTTTAGGGAAAAGAGAACCTGAAACTTATGGTGATAGTTCTTTTGAAGATTATTTTGAAGTTTTGAAAAAAAATTTTCCCACTTTAGAGTTGGATTATTTTCAGTCAAATCACGAGGGAGCATTGATAGATCAATTGCATAAAGTTGGTTTTCATTACGACGGAATTATTTTAAATGCAGCTGCATTTTCACACACATCAATCGCAATAGCTGATGCAATACGGGCGATTTCTACACCAGTAATTGAAGTACATATTAGTAACATATATAAGAGAGAAACTTTTCGTCATCACTCTTATATTTCAGAAGTTGCTCAAGGTGTTATTTCTGGATTTGGTTTGCATTCTTATAAATTAGCTGTTTATTATTTAATGGATGCATAGACTGATTTTACTTCTGACTTTTCTTGTTTGCTCTACCTTATCCGCACAAAACATCGAGCAAAAAAACACAAAAAACGAAGAAATGTCTTTAGAGCTTGCTAACGACACCTTAATCATGCCATCTACAACTGGCGATTTGAACACAAATGATACTATTAAAAACGAAAATAGATTCAGTTTAATACAACTAATTATCGGCTATAAACACCAACGTCCACATAAAAACGAGACCTACAAATACAATGGCTTAGTTTCTACTTTTGCGTTCAACGCTGTTCAGGGATTTAACGTAACTACTGGCTTATCATACCTGAAAGAAAACCCAACAGACAGCACCTATTATGAAGTGGGTGGTTTAGTTAATTATGGAATTGCCGAAAACAAACCTCGTTTTTCAGGTTACTTTTCTCAACTTATTAATTCTGAAAAAAAATCGAAAATCACGATTTCTGGCGGATTAACCGTTCATCAATTTGGAGAAGATTTTCCTATTAAAAAGATTATCAACTCTTTAGCTTCTTCTTATTTTGGAAAAAATTACGCTAAATTCTATCAAAAAGATTTCATTTCCATACATTATCAACAGCGTTTTAATGAAAATTTATTTGGCGAAATTGAATTGGAATATGCAAATAGAAGAATATTATTTAATCACACCGTTCGTTCTCCTTTTGTTAAAAAACGTATTTTCACTTCTAATAACCCGATCGATCCAACAAATTTTGGACAAGCAGGTTTTGAATCCAACAATATTGTAAAACTAAAACTTAAATCTGCTTTTCACTTAGATCAAGTCCGTCGATTACCCGTTATATATTTTAATTTCGAGACAGGCTTTGCTTCAAATTTACCTAAATACAACTACGCTTTGGTTGGACTTTCTACTTTATATCAACATGATTTCAAAGATTTTGGAAACTTTGCCGCCTTTGTAAACGCAGGTTTATTTTTAAGCACAAAAGACCTCGCCTTTATGGATTACAAGCATTTCTACGGCAACGAAACCTTTGTGGGAACTACTAAAAATTATTTACAAAATTTCAACCTTTTGCCCTATTATACCCACAGTACCAATAAAAGTTTTGCAGAGTGGCACGCGGAATACGATTTTAATGGTTTCTTAACCGATGCTGTTCCCTTTTTTGGAAAATTGAAATGGCATTTAATTACTGGAGTTCATGTTTTACATACCTATGATCAACCTACCTATTATGAATGGAGCATTGGCTTGAACAACATTGGTTTTAAAAAATTCCGACCTTTGAGAGTTGATTTCTTTCAATCCTTTAATGGTCTAAAAGCCACAAATGGAATTATTGTTGGTGTTAAAATATTAGACGTTTAGTTTAAAAATAAAAAAAGCCCTTTCTAAATTAGAAAGGGCAATATGACTAATATGCTTTTGCAAATAAAACTCGACCTTTAGATGGTTTCCCTGTCAAGATACAATTTCCGGTCTCTTCTTTTCTGTCCATTGGTATACAACGAATTGTAGCCTTTGTTAGTTCTTTAATCTGCTCTTCGGTTTCTGGTGTTCCATCCCAATGTGCTAATAAGAACCCTCCTTTTGATTCTAAAACTTCTTTAAATTCATCGAATGAATTTACTTCAGTAATATGTTCATTTCTAAAATTAAGTGCTTTTGTAAATAGATTTTCTTGAATTTCACTCAATAAGTTTTCAATAACAGAATCTAAATTTTCTTGCGAAACGTTCTCTTTAGTTTGTGTATCTCTACGAGCAAGCTCTACAGTTTTATTTGCCATATCTCTTGCACCAACAGCTACTCGAACAGGTACTCCTTTCAATTCCCATTCTGCAAATTTAAAACCTGGACGTTGCGTATCACGATCATCAAATTTTACTGAAATTCCTTTTGCTTTCAATTGTGCTATTAACTCATCGGCATAATCACCAATTGCATTCAATTCTTCAGCAGTTTTATAAATCGGAACAATAACCACTTGAATCGGCGCTAATTTTGGAGGTAATACCAAACCACTATCATCAGAATGCGTCATAATTAAAGCACCCATCAATCGAGTTGAAACGCCCCAAGAAGTAGCCCAAACAAATTCTTGTTTTCCTTCTTTATTTGTAAATTTCACATCAAACGCTTTTGCGAAATTTTGACCTAAAAAGTGAGAAGTTCCAGCTTGCAGTGCTTTTCCGTCTTGCATCAATGCTTCGATGGTATAAGTATCTTCGGCACCTGCAAATCGCTCGCTGTCTGTTTTATAACCTTTAACAACAGGTATCCCCATGATGTTTTCAACCACATCAACATATACATTCTGCATTTGTCTAGCTTCGATAATGGCTTCTTCTCTAGTTGCATGAGCTGTATGACCTTCTTGCCATAAAAACTCTGCGGTTCTCAAAAACAAACGTGTACGCATTTCCCAGCGAACGACATTTGCCCATTGATTAATCAAAATTGGTAGATCTCTATAAGATTGAATCCAGTTTTTATAGGTACTCCAAATAATGGCTTCTGAAGTTGGTCTGATGATTAACTCTTCCTCTAATTTTGCTTCAGGATCAATCATCAACTTTCCCTGATTATCAGGATCGTTCTTAAGTCGATAATGGGTTACAATTGCACATTCTTTTGCAAAACCTTCAGCGTTTTTTTCTTCGGCTTCGAACAAACTTTTAGGTACAAACAAAGGAAAATAAGCATTGCTATGTCCGGTTTCTTTAAAACGTTGGTCTAGTTCTGCCTGAATCTTTTCCCAAATTGCATAACCATATGGTTTGATTACCATACATCCTCTTACACTTGAATTCTCTGCTAAATCAGCCTTGACAACCAACTCATTATACCATTTGGAATAATCTTCTGCTCTTGTAGTTATATTTTTGCTCATTTTTTGTATATTGGTACGTGATTTGTTATAATAATATTAACACGTAATTTTGTACAAATCTACTTAAATTTGTAATGTTCAACAATAAAAAGTTTATTATATGCTATCGAGACTATTTCATAAAGCCCATTTTTTGCGATTAAGCCTGTTGATTTCAGGCGGTATTGTTTTGACGGCTTGTTCCAGCTTGAATCAACGCCCTTATGACGTAGATGGAATTTACAACAACAGTAAAATTGTGGTTGAACCTACACATAACAACGCAAAATATTACGATGATTATTTCAAAGAAAAATCAGAAGACGGACAGGAATATTTTACCGATGTAGATAATTATTCTTCAGGATACAATCAAGCCTATGGTGGATGGGGAGATCAAACCTCAGAAACACAAATCATTTATAATTATCCACACTACGCCGACTGGGGTTGGGGTTATCCTTACGGCGGATGGTATGGTTCTAATTGGGGCTGGAGTCTTGGCTTTGGCTACGGTTGGGGCAACTATTGGGGCTATCCTAATTACGGTTGGGGATGGGGTTATCCCTACTTTGGTGGCTATCACGGTTACTATGGTTGGGGCTATCCGTATTATCTGCAACGAAATGTTTCAAGAAACAATTCTTACAGAGCGCTTTCTGCACGTTCTATGTCTAGAACAGGTTTGTCTAATACTAACAGTAGAAACCTAAGAACAAATTCATTAACAACTGGAAGAACAACTCTTAATAATAATCGAACCTTTTCAAGAGTAAATTCTAATGTAACTCGAATGAATGCTGCCAATGATGCTGTTCAGAACAGACGCTCTTCAAGAACGGAGACGATCAATAGAAACGATAGAATTGAGAATAACAGAATTGATAACACTAGAAACAACAACATCAATCGTAACACCAATCGTAACAACACCAACGTACGTTCACAACAGCGTTCAACTCCAACACGTAGTTTTACTCCAAGTCCAAGTACCCGTATGAATTCTGGTAGCATGAGAAGTTCAGGAGGAACTCGCAGCGGAGGTGGTGGAAGAAGATAATTATTAACATAAAAGCAATTCTAATATGAAAAGAATATATCTACCCATCATAGCAATTTTGGGTTTTACACAGGTTAATGCACAAGAATTTAATACGAATGATGCTGTTCGAATTGGCACACCACAACTCAATGGAACGGCTCGTTTCAATGCGATGGGCGGTGCATTTGGAGCATTGGGTGGCGATGTTTCTTCGCTTCAAATCAACCCAGCTGGTTCGGCACTTTTTAATTACAATAATTTCAGTATTACGGGAAACCTGCAAATTCAAAAAAATAAATCAAACTATTTAGGAAGACTTACTGAAGCAAATGAAAGCGATTTTGATTTACCAAGTTTTGGAGCTGTTTTTGTTGTAGATTCAAAAAATGAAAATCAAAGTCTCAAAAAAATAAGCATCGGATTGGGTTATCATACCAATGCACGTTTTAACGATCGTAGATTCAGTAGTGGCATTTCAAATCAATCTGTAACCAATTATTTTCTGGATCATGCCAACTTCGGTTTCAACGGAGGAAGTGTTCCGTTGGATTTGGTGCAAACCATCGATAATGAAACAATTGGCGATTTGTATGATTATTTAAATTCAATTCCCAACGGTTTTTCAGCGCAACAAGCCATGTTGGCCTACCAAGGGTATTTAATCAACGATGTAAATAACGAATATGTCTTGAATGGAACTGGAGGTACTTTTTATCATGAAAACGAAACTTATACCACTGGGTTCAACAATCAATTGACTGCTAACATCGCTTTTGATTTTGACAAAAAATTATATTTAGGAGCAAACCTTAACCTTCATTTTGTGGATTACTTGACCTCATCTGCTATTTATGAAGAAAACATTTCATCTGCCGATGGTTACAGAGAATTGTTATCCAACAACAACAGTTATACCTACGGTTCTGGATTTTCCTTTAATTTAGGAGGAATCTATAAAGCAACAGAAGAATTTAGAATTGGTGCTTCCTATCAATCGCCTACTTGGATGAGTTTACAAGACGAATTTTCTCAAAGTCTTCAAACGAATATTTTCGAAAAGGGCAATAGTACCATTTATAACATCAACCCAAATCTAGTAACGCTTTACAATAAATATAACGTTAAAAATCCCGGTTCATTTACTGGAAGTTTAGCATATGTCTTTGGAACTCAAGGCTTGTTGAGTTTCGATTATACTCGTAAAGATTACAGTACATTAGAATACGGTAAAGGAAGTCAGGAATTTGCTTCTATTAATGACTATTACAACAACACACTTCAAGCAACCAATGAATACCGCATAGGTGGTGAATATCGTTTGGATAGAGTGAGTTTACGTGCGGGATTCCGTCATGTAGATAGTCCATATAAAAACAAAGACATCATGGGAGATATAAAAAGTTATAGCGCAGGAATTGGCTATAGCTTTGGAGCCGCGCGTTTAGATCTTGGTTATATGCTTTGGAAGCAAGATTCACAGCATGATATTATCAGTTCGGGAATTACTCCTGCAGCTCAAATTCAATCCAATAATCACAATATAACATTGACCTATAGCGCAAGCTTCTAAAATAAAGTTTTTAGTAAGTGACTGTTTAAAAATTACCTCTTGTTTAGAAATTTAGGTAGTTTCCCAAAACAATGGTTTACCTTGTTTTAAGAGAAGCTGACATAAGTTCAACTTAACTGAGATGTTTTTTAAACAGTCTTCTTATTTTTAATAATCTTTTTTATGACTTATTAAACAACAAAGTACAAATTAAGTCGTAATTTTGCACACTTAATTCCTAAGGTATGAGAACTAAATCATTAAAGAAAAATAAAATCAACGTAGTGACATTGGGTTGTTCAAAAAACGTTTACGACAGTGAAGTATTGATGGGGCAACTAAAAGCCAATGGTAAAGAGGTAACTCACGAGGCATTAAACGACGAAGCAAACATTGTGGTTATCAATACTTGCGGATTCATCAATAATGCTAAAGAAGAATCTGTCAATACCATTTTGGAATACGTTGATAAAAAAGAAAATGGTTTAGTTGATAAAGTTTTTGTAACCGGATGTTTGTCTGAACGTTACAGACCTGATTTAGAAAGTGAAATACCAGATGTGGATCAATATTTTGGAACCACAGATTTACCTTTACTTTTAAAAGCTTTAGGTGCCGATTACAAACATGAGTTGTTGGGAGAAAGATTAACAACCACTCCAAAAAACTATGCTTATTTAAAAATTTCTGAAGGCTGTGACCGACCTTGCTCCTTTTGTGCGATTCCTTTAATGAGAGGAAAACACGTTTCACAACCCATAGAAAAGCTAGTCAAAGAGGCAGAAAAATTAGCCAAAGACGGCGTAAAAGAATTAATTTTAATTGCGCAAGATTTAACTTATTACGGTTTGGATTTATACAAAAAAAGAAATCTAGCCGAATTACTTGAAAATTTAGTAAAAGTAGAAGGTATTGAATGGATTCGTTTACATTACGCCTTCCCTACTGGTTTCCCTATGGATGTTTTGGAATTGATGAAACGCGAACCAAAAATTTGTAATTATCTTGATATTCCATTGCAACACATTGCCGATAACATTCTAAAATCGATGCGTCGTGGAACAACTTATGCAAAAACCACGCAACTTTTAAAAGATTTTAGAGCAACAGTTCCAGAAATGGCAATTCGTACCACTTTAATTGTGGGTTATCCTGGAGAAACAGAAGAAGATTTTGAAATTTTAAAAAACTGGGTTCAAGAAATGCGTTTTGAACGTTTAGGTTGTTTTACTTATTCACACGAAGAAAACACGCACGCCTATTTGTTAGAAGACAACGTTCCTGAAGAAATCAAACAAAAAAGAGCCAACGAAATCATGGACATCCAAGCACAAATTTCTTGGGATTTAAATCAAGAAAAGATTGGACAAACCTTTCGTTGTATCATCGACAGAAAAGAAGGGAATTACTTTGTGGGAAGAACGGAGTTTGATTCGCCCGATGTAGATAATGAAGTGCTTATTGATGCTTCAGAATTTTATCTAAAAACAGGTGAATTTGCCGAAATAAAAATTTTCAAAGCCACAGAATTTGATCTTTACGGGACTCCCGTTTCTAAATAATTCTAAACCGAAAGTAACTCTTTCGGTTTTTTATTTTCCTAAAATAAACTATATTTTACTTTTGAAAGGATTAGTGAAGTAAACGATTGTTTCAACAATCAACGTGTTTTCAATAGTAAAGCAAAAAAAAAAGAATTCAGCAATTATTCTGCAGTTACCAAAAAATAAAAACCCCAATAAATGGGGTTTTTATAATATTAAATTTTATTTTTTATAATCTCTTGAATTGATTCTGGGTTGGTCATTGTAGAAGTATCTCCAAAATCACTTGTTTGCCCAGCAGCAATAGCGCGAAGCATTCTTCTTAAAATTTTCCCAGATCGAGTTTTAGGTAAATCTTCCACAAATTGAATTTCATCTAACTTACCGATAGGGCCATAATGATCTGCGATTAATTGATTGATTTCTTTTCTTAGGTTATCTCGATCTCTTGATGTACCTTCTTTTTTCAAACAAATAAACACATAAAGTGCATTCCCTTTAACGTCGTGTGGAACTCCAACCACCGCAGATTCAGCAATCGCTGGGTGTTGATTGATCGCATCTTCAATTGGTGCGGTACCCAAATTATGACCAGAAACAATTACAACATCATCTGCACGACCTGTTATTCTGTAATAACCAACTTCATCTCTTAAAGCGTTATCGCCAGTGAAATACCTTCCTTTAAAATCAGAGAAATAAACATCAATAAATCGTTGGTGATCATTCCAAATCGTTCGTGCCATTGATGGCCAAGGAAATTTCACACACAAGCTTCCCGTCACTTGATTACCCGTGATTTCATTATTCCTCTCATCCATTAAAACCGTTTGAATACCTGGCAAAGGCAAGGTTGCATATGTCGGCTTTGTAGGTGTTATCATTGCCAAAGGTGAAATCATAATTGCACCTGTTTCTGTTTGCCACCACGTATCTACAATTGGGCATCGCTTCTTTCCGATAAAGTCATTGAACCAGTGCCAAGCCTCTTCATTAATTGGCTCGCCCACCGATCCCAACACTCTTAATGATGACAGATCGTGAGAAGTTACATACGAATAATCATAAGTCATCAATGAACGAATTGCAGTAGGAGCGGTATAAAATTGAGTTACTTTATACTTGTCTATTACATCCCAAAAACGAGCCGGAGTTGGATATGTAGGCACACCTTCAAACAAAACTGTTGTTGCTCCGTTTAGCAATGCTCCATATAAAATATAAGAATGTCCGGTAATCCAACCTAAATCCGCGGTACACCAAAAGACATCTCCTTCCTGATAATCAAAAACATTTTGGAAAGTGTAAGCTGTCTGAACCATGTATCCGCCTGTGGTATGAACCATTCCTTTGGGTTTTCCGGTAGATCCAGAAGTATAAAGAATGAACAAAGGATCTTCTGAATCCATAATTTCAGCAGTGTTGGTAGAAGCTGCTTCTTGATACAAATCTTCATACCAAACATCTTTTTCTGGATAAAAAGGTATTGTCTGATTTGTTCTTTTCACAACCACAACTTTCTCTACCGTGTCAAGACCTTCAATTGCTTTATCTACAATTTCTTTAACCTTGATGGATTTTGTTCCTCGAAAACCTCCATCTGAAGTAATGATAACTTTAGCTCCACAATCTTCGACTCTTGAGCGAATGGCTGAATCTGAGAAACCAGCAAAAATCACCGAATGAATTGCTCCAATACGAGCACAAGCAAGCATAGAAACAGCCAATTCAGGAATCATTGGTAAATAAATACAAACTCGGTCGCCTTTTTTTACACCTAAAGATTTCAGCATATTAGCAGTTTTTGAAACTCTAGTATAAAGTTCGTTATAGCTAATAATCTGCTCTTTTTCTTCTGGATTATTGGGTTCGAAAATAATAGCCGTTCGATCTCCTCTTTTTGCTAAATGACGATCGATACAATTTTTGGTAATATTCAACTTGCCATCTATGAACCATTTCACTTCTCCTTGGGCCATATCGAATTCACAAACTTTGTCCCAACCTTGGTACCAAACAAAGTTTTCCTGAGCTATGTTGCCCCAAAACTTTCTAGGCTCACGTACTGATTTTTTATAATACTTAAAATATTGTTCTAAATCTGTTATTTTATAGTAACTCATATATAAATGACTTTTAACCTCACAGGTTAATTATTAATTTAAAACCATCAAAGAGATTTTTTGCAAAAAAACCATTCCTGATGTACTTTTTTTTATCAAGGGTTTGATGATGAATTTTTAAAAACCTATTTTAAAAAGCAAACGATTTCTGTATTGACTTTTCAAAGTCTTGAACAATTTCTTTCATGACTTCTTCCACCGACTGAATTTCATCGATAAGTCCAACAATTTGTCCAATTTCTAATTCGCCGTTTTCTAAATCTCCTTCAAACATTCCTCGTTTTGCTCTTGCTCTCCCCAAAAGTTCTTTTAATTCCTCCAAAGTTGCCCCGTTGCTGTAGGCATGTTGCACTTCTTCAAAAAACTTATTTCTTATCAATCTTACTGGAGCCAATTCCTTTAACGTTAAATAAGTATCTCCTTCTTTAGCTTCTACACAGGCTTGTTTAAAAAATTCGTGTGAAGAACTTTCAAAAGTCATAGCAAATCGTGTTCCCATTTGCACGCCATCTGCTCCCAAAACCATGGCGGCATGCATAGCTGTTCCGGTTGCAATACCTCCAGCAGCAATCAACGGAATTGAAATCTGTTTTTTAACCATTGGAATCAGGGTCAGCGTGGTTGTTTCTTCGCGTCCATTGTGCCCACCTGCCTCAAAACCTTCTGCTACTACAGCATCTACACCTGCTTCTTGTGCTTTTAAAGCAAACTTAGTCGAGCTTACTACATGTACCACCGTAATCCCCTTTTCTTTAAGCCATTGCGTCCAAGTTTTAGGATTCCCTGCCGAGGTAAACACGATTTTCACTCCTTCTTCCACAACAATATTCATAATTTCCTCTACATTAGGATACAACATCGGGATGTTAACCCCAAAAGGTTTAGTCGTAACTTTTTTACATTTTTGGATATGTTCACGTAATACTTCCGGGTACATCGACCCAGCTCCGATTAACCCTAAGCCCCCAGCATTGCTGACAGCAGCAGCCAATTTATAACCACTGTTCCAAATCATTCCACCTTGAATGATGGGGTATTGTATATTAAAAAGTTGTGTGATTTTATTCATTCTTTGTTTAATTAGTGTTGTTTTACTGTTCCACTATTCATTTATTAGTGCGTATTTTGCGTTAGGGGTTGAAGTGGAAATCCTTTTTGTGAGGAACGAACCAAAAGATTGGAACGAAAAACCCGACCCGAAGGGAAACGCCCAAATTATTTTAATTTATCGTTGTTGTGATGACGGTCGTGATCGCGTTGCGTTTTCAAATCTAATTTCTTGTCAAAAGCAGCTTGTAAATCTACTCCTGTCTGGTTTGCTAAACACAGAACTACAAAAACCACATCGGCCAATTCTTCACCTAAATCTTTATTTTTATCGCTCTCTTTTTCAGATTGTTCGCCGTATCTTCTTGCAATAATTCTAGCCACCTCTCCTACTTCTTCTGTCAGTTGCGCCATATTTGTCAATTCGTTGAAATAACGTACTCCGTGTTCTTTAATCCAACGATCAACCTCTAATTGTGCATTTTTTATATCCATAATTATTTTTTTCTTTCTCTTAATTTTTTAAACAAGAATACATCTGCCAAACCCATTCCAACAGCAAAAAGAATGGTTTGTATCCAGTCAATTTTCCCATAAAACATATAGGTAATTGCCATCATAGAAATACCAAGTACTATGAATGCTGCTATGAAGTGTGCTATTTTATCTTTCATGAGAATTGTATTTTGAAAGTTGTTTGTTTTTCAATTGTTTTCTAAGTCTGCCCAAGATAAAAAAATCAAATAGAGTCATTACAAGAGTCGAGCCAATAACGAAATTCCAATTAATTTCTGGCATTCCGACATAGCTGACAAGGAGACCACCTATAAAATAAATTAACAAAGCACTCACGAAATTAGTTATTTTTTCTTTCATCTTTTAAATATTTTAGGTTTTACAAATTGGTCAAAAGCTAAAATTAAAATCATAAAGATAATAAACTTTCCTATTAAATTTACCCAACACAACTCTTCTCCTTTAAAAGCACACAAAACCTCATCATGGCTTAGCAATAAAGAAACAACTATGTAAATCAGTGAATATAACAGTAGTTTTTTTAACATATTTACTTTCTTTTTAACACTATTTTTTGATCCATAAATTTGACTAATTCTTCATAAACCGTTTTGACATCGGGATATTCTCTTGCATCAACATGCGCATTATTTTGAGACAAACTCCATCTAACTCGGATTTGTTGTTCATCATACGTTATGACCCATTGCGCTGACACACTACCTGTTCCTGTTGATATTTTTTTGCTTTCAGGTACATTTTCAACTTCATATCCATCGGGAATATTGTAAACCAAAGTGTAAGCCTGTTCTGATGGGTATATAAAATCCAAAGGATATGTTCGTTGATCTAATTTAAAAGGATTTTCATTACGTTTAAAAATAAAAGCAGGAGTCAAATAAATTTTATCGCCAATAATATCAAAACTATGAGGTCTATTTATCGTCATGTTTTCAACTACATTCTCCTCTAGGTCATCAAAATTATTCAAATTAAATGAATCGATTTCAGCACTGTAGCGTTCTTCATAGCCATCAGCAATTTTTTCTAGAGGAAGCTGTTTATTAAAACTTCTATAAAGGTAGGCTTCGTAATTATTTCTACTGGTATACAACTCTCCTTGAATACTTCCATCCGCAGGGTTTAAGTTTAGCAGCGCATTTACACTTTGCCTAGACTTGACCTTCGGTTCCAATAAAACATCTTTAGAAGTTCCATCAGGGCGAACCAAGCGACCGATCCAGTTCAAATTATGAATTGGTAAAATATCTTTTTTAGAAAATTTATCAGAAGCATCAAAAAGCACAACATTTCCCGTATTAGATTCCAGACCAATAATCACATTGTTAAAAGCAGAAATACTTGGCATATAAGCAACTCCTTTATTTCTTGTTGCTAACAAAACAGGATAAGCATTTACATTCACGCTTCGCATCATTGAAACCCCCAAAAGATTGATTTCTACCGAACTACCGTTCTTTGATTGCATAACATCTTTCAAATCTTTGCTGGTTTCAATTCCTATAGTTTGATTCCAAGTGAATTCATTTTGTAAAAACTGGACAATTGCAGTTGCTTTATCTACGTCTGAAGTCAAATTTGCGACAATCTTCATTGCTTGTGATTTAGCGAAATCAGTTCTCTTCAATTGTCCTCCAAAACCATCGTAATCATTGATGGTCTTTACCACCTCAGCCCAAGTACCGCCAAAGGTTTTAAAGCTTCCGCTTGCCTCTCGATAAGCGCTAAAAGTATGAATAATTGAGGCCCTATAATTATCAATGTTATTGACATAACTTTCTTCTTTCAAAGCAGGAACGTTTTTTGCAGTATATACGTATTTATCACCAAGAATACGTTGATTCACCTTTTCAGTTCCTTTAATATATTTATAAAACATATACTTCTCTGGAATTTTCAACTCAAACTCACTTATTTTCACAGGAATATCAAGTTGAAAATACCATTCGGGAATGTCAGTTATATAAGGAGAAGTAATTTTAGTTGTGTATTCAATAATGCTTCCTTCTCTCACATTTGGCATTGTAAAAGAGGCTAAATAATGATTGCCTTGTACTTTTTCTATAAACTCTGCGGATGTATTTAATCTTGTTCTTTCCACCTTGTCGTCAACTAAATTATATGTATAAGCACTTGAGACAGAAAGAAGTTCACGCGTTGAGCGATCGCGATAAAGCGGAACGTTTACCGTTGCATAATCATAAGCGTCTTTCGTGAAAATCTTGATTCTGGTTTTGGTTTCTGTGACCAATTGGTAATGATTTCCCACAACAATAAAATAAGTCTTTCCTAGGTTATGTTCCACAACAGCACTAGCCGTTGGATCCAATTCATAAAACTTTTCTTCAAAATCTTTCTTTGTTACTCTATCAATTTTAAAATCCTGTGCCTCAGAACATAAAGAAACTAATAACAATAAAAGCAGGTATAATTGTTTATTCATGATTTAATCTTGTGTTAAAATAAACTTTGTGTTATTACTTAAAAGTACTTCCGTTGTAAAATTGCGGTATTCTTGATATTCATCTTTGGTATAATCACCGGAATTAAGGACAAATAATTCGTTTACAACAACTTTTTGTCCCTCGTGTTGAACGTCTAAAGAATGCGTACCAAATTTTGATTGAATGGTCTTTGAATCCGGTATAAATGTTACTTTAAAACCTTCGGGTATTAAAAACTCTGTCTTTATTTCATAAGACCTTCCTCTGCTGATACTAAATCCTGTTTTTCGATTTCGATAGCGCTTGGGAGTAGAAATTACTTGTAAAAAAGGATTAACAGAAACCATAAAATCAGTCCCCATCTTGGCACCAATAAAACTGGATTCTAAATTGATATTTTCATGATAGACAAACTCAGTTTCATCATTTTTAAACTCATAGCTCTTTATTTTCAAATCTTTAAGCCCAGAAAAAACATTTTTTAAATAACGTTCTACCTCCACATCATTTTCAAAATTAATTCCAAGAACGGAATGATAAAAACTTCCTTTATTATCAAAACTCACCTGAGTTGTAGTTTGATCCAAATTTCCGAGATCAACTTTGAACACAGCTGTTAAATTATTTTCCAACTCTTTGTTTGAATGGGTCTTTACGAACTCGGCACCGTCAGGTCGAATCATCAAAGCTTTTCTATTGTCCGTCGAAGTTCCAAGGTAACCAAAAGGAATTTTTTGACTGGTACTTTCTAAAAAAACCGCTCCTTCGTGGGTAGGCAAAGTTAAAATAACGTGATTTCCCTGTAAAGAAATAACATTTTCGTTGATATCGGTTATTGAATTTGAAGCATAAATCACAGTATAATATGCGTCCACTCCCACACAATTCAATAAAGCCTTGGTGTAATTAGTCAAAGCTTTACAATCTCCATACCCTAATCTGTCCACCTCTTTTGCAGAGAATGGTTTCCATCCACCTACGCCTACTTGGACTGAAATATAACGTGTGTTATTTTGAACATAATCAAAAATAATCTTAGCTTTTTCAAGATCGCTTGTTGCGTTTTGAGTTAGAGTTTTCATTTTAGAAACCGTTTCTTTTGGTAATTCATCCAAGTTTTCTAGGAAACTTTTGTAATACCAAACTCCGAAGTCATCCCATGAATTAACCACGCCGCGCACCCCACCCAAGGCAAAAGTATTATTAGAAAAACGAACCAATGGAACTAAACTTAAATAACGTGTATTAAGCTCCTCGTATTCAGGCGCTTTTACTTTCTTTGCCACGTAATGCATTTTCCCTGGATAATTTTCAGAAATCACATCAAAATCAGCAAGATTCTGTTCCCATTTAGAAATGGTAAAATCCTGAGGGTAAGTCAACGTATAAGTTGCATTCAAAACTTGCTCCTTTGAGCTTCTGATAGGATGAAACGAAGGAATAGAAATGGTATTTTGTTGTTCTATTTCGTAATCAAACTTTGTGAAAAACGGATAATTATAATAATTTAGATTAAATGTTTTTTTACGATCGTCTGTAAAAATGGAAAATCCATCGGCAACACTTGAATCTTTAAAATCTTTTTGTCTATAAGTTTTCACCAAGTCACCTTTAGAGTCATAAACCCTTAATTCCAAAGACCTTACTCTATTAAGCTTGTCGTAAAAAACTGAAAAATCTAAGGCTTCCAGTGCCTGTTCGTTCGGAACAAAATGAAGCTCTGAAAATTTAGTTCTCAAAATATTTTGGTTCAATATTTCAACCTCATCGATACGCTCTACAATAATTTCTGTAGTTTCGTCTTTGATGATTTGTAGTATTTTTTCTGCATTTACATCAATTTTTTTTTGACAAATTCCCTTGTTTGCGACAAGAAGTATAACAAGTAAAAGTGCTTTTTTCAACATGTTTATTAATTATTCTTTATTCTTCGTATCTATTACAATCGTAACTGGTCCGTCGTTGATTAAAGCTACTTTCATATCTGCTCCAAAACGTCCGGTTTGAATTTTCTTTCCAAATATTTCTTCAAAATGGGCAATAAACTCTTCATACAAAGGCACTGCAACTTCTGGTTTTGCTGCCTTGATGTACGAAGGTCGGTTTCCTTTCTTGGTAGACGCATGTAAAGTGAACTGACTTACCAAAATCACATCTCCCGAAACATCATTTACTGAGCGATTCATCACTCCGTTTTCGTCGTCAAATATACGTAAATTGATAATTTTCCCACTCAGCCACTCAATATCTTCTTTAGAGTCTGCGTCTTCAATGCCCAACAAGATCAATAATCCTGATTTTATATCCGCAACCTTTTCTTCTTCAATTGTTACCGATGCTTGGGAAACACGTTGTATTACTACTTTCATTGTTATTCTTCTTCTTCCTGATTTTTCCCGTTTGCGTAGTGATCTGTTCGGTAGGTTTCTTCTTCACCGTCCATAATTTGCACATAACTTTTATATCTTGTCCAAGAAATCTCATCATTATCAAGAGCATCTTTAACTGCACAATTTGGTTCTTCTCTATGCAAACAATTGTTGAATTTACACTGATCTTTCAATTTGAAAAACTCTGGAAAATAATCTCCCAACTCTTCCGGTTCCATATCTACAATTCCAAAACCTCTAATTCCCGGAGTATCAATAATTTTTGCATCAAAACTTAAATCGTACATTTCTGCAAAAGTTGTGGTGTGTTGTCCTTGTTGATGTTGTTCAGAAATTTCTTTAGTTTTCAATTGCAATGATGGTTCTAAAGCGTTGACTAAAGTAGATTTGCCAACACCGGAATGCCCCGTAAACATGGAAACCTTTTCTGTCATCATTTCCTTTAGAGCTTCTAAACCTTGTTTTTTTTCAGCTGAAACCCTCAGGCATTTATAACCGATTTGTTGATATATATATTGTAAATAAAGTTGTTCATCTAAAGTGTCTTCAGACAATGTGTCTATTTTATTAAACACCAAAACTGCTTCGATACCATAAGCCTCAGCGGTAACCAAAAGTCGATCTATAAAACTAGTAGAAGTTACCGGGTTGTCGATGGTAACTAAAATAAAAAGCAAATCGACGTTGGCAGCAATAATATGCACTTGTTTAGAAAGGTTGACCGATTTTCTAATCAAATAATTTTTTCGCTCGTGAATGTGATTGATCAATCCTGTAGTTTCGTCACCAGTTTTATTGATTTCAAAATCTACCCAATCACCTACTGCAATTGGATTGGTACTTTTGATTCCTTTAATTCGGAATTTCCCTTTGATTCTGCATTCCAAAAAAGTATGATCTTCGGTTAATACCGAATACCAACTTCCTGTGGATTTATACACCAAACCTGTATGTTTCTTTTCTGACATACTTATTTTTTATTGATAATATGATCTTGCCTAGAAAGACTTTCTTGATGAATCGCCTTGTATAAAGCTATAACAAATTCTTCGCCTAATTCAAAACTACCTGCTTCTTTCTTCATTTTTTCTAAAACTTCGCTCCATCGCTCTCTCTGAAAAACCGCTACGTTCTTATCTTTTTTCAATCGACCAATTTCGTCAACTATATGCATTCTTTTATTAAGCAAATGCAATATTTCTGTGTCTAATTCATCTATTTCGCTTCGGAAATTTTTAATATTTGTCAAGTAAATTTCTTCAGAATTAGATAAACTTCTGGTTTTCAAATCCAAAAGAATAGCTTTTAATTTATCTGGAGTTACTTGCTGTGCGGCATCGCTCCACGCCAAATCTGGCGTACAATGCGTTTCAATCATCAAACCATCAAAATTTAAGTCCAATGCTTTTTGAGAAACACCAGCTACCAATTCTCGATTTCCTGAAATATGCGAAGGATCATTCAAAAGAGGAACTTCTGGGAAACGGAGTTGTAAATCAATTGGTATTTGCCATTGTGGTTCGTTTCGATATTTATTTTTCTCATAACTAGAAAAACCTCTGTGAATAAACCCTAACTTTTTAATTCCTGCATTTTGAAGACGCTCGAAACCACCGATCCATAAACTTAAATCTGGATTGACTGGATTTTTTATAAAAACCATCTTATCTGTTCCTTTTAAAGCGTCGGCTATTTCTTGCACAGCAAATGGATTTACCGCAGTTCGCGCTCCAATCCAAAGCAAATCAATATCGTGTTCTAATGCCAATTGCACATGTTCTGCTGTTGCAACTTCTGTAGCCATCAACAAACCCGTTTCTTTTTTTGCTTGTTGCAACCATTTCAGTCCGATTGCTCCAACACCTTCAAACCCTCCTGGACGCGTTCGTGGCTTCCAAATTCCAGCACGAAAAATCTTTGCAGAATCTTTAATTTGATGTGCAATTTCCAATACTTGTTCCGGAGTTTCAGCACTGCACGGACCTGCAATAATTAAAGGTTTGTTTTCCGTTAAGGTTTGAAACCACAGCGCTTTTTCAGTTGTTTTTGCCATGTAGCAAATTTAAACTATTTTTTCTTAAATCTATTTAAAATGCTCGATGGATCTGATTATGAGAATTAATGATTAACTGAAACTTTAATCAGAGGGAAAAACGGTTATTATAAATTGCTTTCGAATAAATTTCTTAAGTAATTACAACAATAATAGTCTCGATTGACGACAATCCTATTTGAACAGATTCAAAGAATTGCATTTTATATGGACTTGCGTAACAACATTAACGCTCATTATCCCTTTTTCTCTCGAGAAAATTAATTAGTTTTGTCTCAAATTGAATAAAATGTCCATCGAAGTAAAAAACATATCAAAGAGTTACGGAGCACAGAAAGCGTTAAATGACATTAGCTTTAGTGTTAATAAAGGAGAAATTGTTGGTTTTTTAGGACCGAATGGTGCTGGAAAATCTACTTTAATGAAGATTCTAACCACCTATATCGAAGCTGATAAGGGCACAGCTATTGTGAATGGTTTTGATGCAAAAAGTCAACAATTAAATGTTCAGAAATCCATTGGTTATTTGCCAGAACACAATCCTTTGTACTTAGATTTATATGTGCGAGAATATTTAGAATTCAATGCTGCTATTTATAAAATTTCAAAAGAAAAGATAGACGAAGTCATTCAATTAACTGGCTTAACTCCAGAAGCTCATAAAAAAATCGGTCAACTTTCAAAAGGGTATCGTCAGCGTGTTGGTTTGGCGACTGCACTTTTGCATGATCCTGAAGTTTTAATTTTAGATGAGCCCACAACAGGATTAGATCCCAATCAATTAGTTGAAATCCGAGAGTTGATTAAAAACATTGGTAAAGACAAAACCGTTTTCTTGTCTACGCACATCATGCAAGAAGTAGAGGCCATTTGTGATCGGGTGATTATAATTAAGAAAGGCGTTATAGTTGCTGATAATAAACTTCAACAAATTTTTTCTTCGGAAAACGACCAAGTGATTGAAGTAGAATTTGATTTTAAAATTGAATCAGAATTCATAGAAAAACTACCTGATTTAAAATCTTACGAAAACATTCACGACATGCAGTGGCAATTGGTTTTTAATTCTGATAAAGACATGCGTCCTATGTTGTTTGATTTTGCTCAAAACAACGGAGTCAAAATTTTATCCATGCAATTAAAAAACAAAAACTTAGAAACAATATTCAGAGAAAAAACGAATTAAAAAAAGCTGCTTAATTTAAAGCAGCTTTCACAAGTAATTCAACATTTATTATTGTTCAAATTCTTTTAATGTTTCTGTAATGATACGCACACAATCAAGCAATTGCTCTTCGTTGATTACTAATGGAGGTGCAAATCTGATGATATTTCCGTGCGTAGGTTTTGCAAGCAATCCATTATCGCGCAATTTTAAACAAATATTCCAAGCAGTATCACTTTCTTCGCTGTCATTAATCACGATAGCATTAAGTAAACCTTTACCGCGAACCAAACTACAAATTGTTGAAGTTTGGATATATTCATTCATTTTATCTCTGAATAACTTTCCTAACTTCTCTGCATTTTCTGCTAAATTCTCGTCTAGAACCACATCTAAAGCTGTTGATGCAATAGCTGCAGCTAAAGGATTTCCACCAAAAGTAGAACCATGCTGACCAGGTTTAATGACATTCATAATTTCGTTGTTTGCCAAAACTGCCGACACTGGATACATTCCACCAGATAATGCTTTTCCTAAAACCAAAACATCTGGTTTCACATTTTCGTGATCAACCGCTAATAGTTTTCCTGTTCGAGCAATTCCTGTTTGAACTTCATCAGCAATAAACAACACATTATTTTGTTTACACAACTCATAAGCTCCGGCTAAATAACCTTCATGCGGTACAAAAACTCCTGCTTCACCTTGAATTGGCTCTACTAAAAACCCAGCAACATTCTTATTTTCAAGAACTGCTTTTAAAGCATCCAGATCATTATAAGGAATTCTTATAAAACCATCGGTATACGGCCCATAATTTTTTCTAGCTTCTGGATCGTTAGAAAAAGAGATTATTGTAGTAGTACGTCCGTGAAAATTATTTTCACAAACAACAATGAGTGCTTGTTCTTCTGCAACACCTTTCACTTCATACGCCCATTTACGCGTAAGCTTGATCGCAGTTTCAACAGCCTCTGCTCCAGAGTTCATAGGTAAAATCTTATCAAAGCCAAAAAGCTCTGTGATTTTTTTCTCATAAACTCCTAATTTATCATTGTAAAATGCGCGTGAAGTCAACGCTAAAGTTTGCGCTTGTTGCGTTAATGCTTGAACCAATTTTGGATGACAATGTCCTTGATTGACCGCAGAATATGCCGACAAAAAGTCGTAATATTTTTTTCCTTCCACGTCCCATACATAGACACCTTCGCCTTTAGAAAGCACTACCGGAAGCGGATGATAATTGTGAGCACCATGTTTTTCTTCTAATGCAATAATTTCGTTTGAAGTTAATTGATTCAAATTCATACAAATAATAATTTATTAATAGTAAAACATTCCTTCTTCCTGGAGAGAAATCATCCGAACGCAAGTTACTCAAAAAAAATGGTTTTTGTTGAAATTTCTCGTACAGATTTTCCAAAAAACTTCATTCTTATACTCATTCTAAATTAACAAAAACAGATACCATACCGCATAAAATTGTATTTTTGCACTATGGCAAGAAAAAAGCAAGAAAAAATCGTATTCGAACACGTAGAAGTCCTTGATGCAGGAGCAAAAGGCGTATGTGTAGCAAAGGCTCCGGACGGAAAAGTAATTTTTGTTCCAAATGTAGTTCCGGGGGATATTGTAGACATTCAAACCGTCAAAAAACGCAAGGCTTATTACGAAGGAAGAGCCACACATATTCACAGCAATTCACCACATAGAATAGAACCGGTGTGTCAACATTTTGGTAGCTGCGGTGGCTGTAAATGGCAAAACATGAAATACAGCCAACAATTGACTTATAAGCAGCAAGAAGTTTTTAATCACTTGAAACGTATTGGGAAAATTGATCTACCTGAGTTTGAACCTATTTTGGGTTCTGAGAAACAGTTTTTCTATCGAAATAAAATGGAGTTTTCCTTTTCCAATGCACGTTGGTTGACGCCAGAAGAAATAGAATCGAACGAAACCTTCGACACTAAAAACGCACTAGGTTTTCACATTCCTAGAATGTGGGATAAAATTTTAAATATTGAAAAATGTTGGTTACAAGAAGATCCTTCCAACGACATTCGAAATAAAATTCGAGAGTTTGCAAACCAGCATCAATTGGAATTTTATAACCCGAGAGAAAACACAGGTTTTTTAAGAACTTTGATGATACGAACAGCTTCAACCGGAGAAATCATGGTATTGCTGCAATTTTTCAAAGAAGATCAAGAACAAAGAGAATTGTTATTGAACTTTGTAAAAGATCATTTCCCTATGATAACTTCTTTGCAATATGTAATCAACACCAAACTTAATGACACCATTTACGATCAAGAAGTCATTTGCTATTCTGGGCGAGATTATATCATAGAAGAAATGGAAGGTTTGCAATTTCGCATCAATGCCAAATCTTTTTATCAAACCAATTCAGAGCAAGCTTATGAACTTTATTCCATTACTAGAGACTTTGCTGGTCTTACTGGCGAGGAATTAGTTTATGATTTATATACTGGAACAGGTACCATTGCTCAATTTGTTTCTAAAAAAGCCAAAAAAGTAGTAGGTGTTGAAGCTGTGCCAGAAGCAATTGCTGACGCAAAAATAAATGCAGAACAAAACGAAATCAAAAACTGTGAATTTTTTGTAGGCGACATGAAAAATGTGTTCAACGATGAATTCATCGCTACTCATGGTCAACCAGACGTAATCATTACGGATCCACCTCGCGATGGAATGCATAAAGACGTAGTGGCACAGATCCTAAAAATTGCACCAAAGCGCGTTGTTTATGTAAGTTGTAACTCAGCTACACAAGCTCGTGATTTGGAATTAATGAACGAGAAATACAAAGTAACCAGAGTACGTCCGGTAGATATGTTTCCACAAACGCACCATGTTGAAAATGTAGTTTTATTAGAAAGAAGAGATTAATAGTTACAAAATAAATTGATTAAAAGTAAATTCATTTGTTCAAACAACCACAAACGTCAAAACAAACAATATAACATCACTTATTAAAAAATGGTGTTGATAACTTGACAAAGAATAAATGCGTTTAAATGCAACAAAATACATTAAATTTTCGTATCTTTGTTGTTTAAGTATATTTTAGCTTACATAAATTATGAGTGAAGAAATAAGTAAAAATTCGTATTCAGCCGATAGTATTCAGGCTTTAGAAGGAATGGAGCACGTACGTATGCGTCCTTCAATGTACATCGGAGATGTAGGCCCTAGAGGTTTACACCATTTAGTTTACGAAGTTGTTGACAACTCTATAGACGAGGCCTTAGCAGGGCATTGCGATACCATTCAAGTAATAATCAACAAAGACAACTCTGTGACCGTTCAAGACAACGGTCGAGGCATTCCTGTTGACATTCATAAAAAAGAAGGAGTATCTGCATTAGAAGTTGTTATGACCAAAATCGGTGCCGGAGGTAAGTTTGACAAAGATTCTTACAAAGTTTCTGGTGGATTGCACGGTGTAGGTGTATCTTGTGTGAACGCACTTTCCGATCATTTAAGAGCAGAAGTTCACCGCGACGGCAAAATTTGGGAACAAGAATATTCACAAGGAAAACCACTTTTCCCAGTTCGCGCTGCAGGCGAAACAAATATTACTGGAACTAAAGTAACTTTTAGACCAGACGCAAGCATCTTTACCCAAACTTTAGAATATTCATATGATATTTTGGCGGGTCGCTTAAGAGAATTATCTTTTTTGAACAAGGGGCTCACCATCACACTTACTGACTTACGTGATATTGACGAAGAAGGTCAACCTAAACTAGAAACCTTTTTTTCTGAAGAAGGTCTAAAAGAATACGTTCGCTTTTTAGATGGTAACCGCGTACCGATCATCAGCAATGTAATCAGTATGGAAAGTGAGAAAGGCGAGATTCCTGTTGAAGTTGCCTTGATTTACAACGATAGTTATTCAGAAAATATTTATTCATACGTAAACAATATTAACACCCACGAAGGAGGAACACACTTACAAGGTTTCCGTATGGGATTGACACGTACTTTGAAGAAATATGCCGACGCTTCTGGATTGTTAGATAAATTGAAGTTTGAAATTACTGGAGACGATTTCCGCGAAGGTTTGACCGCTATTGTTTCTGTTAAAGTAATGGAACCACAGTTCGAGGGACAAACCAAAACCAAACTAGGAAACAGAGAAGTTGTTTCCCCAGTTTCGCAGGCAGTAGCCGATATGCTTGAGGCCTATTTGGAGGAGAATCCAATGGACGCAAAAACAATTGTTCAAAAAGTAATTTTAGCTGCACAAGCACGTCATGCCGCCAAGAAAGCGAGAGAAATGGTCCAAAGAAAAACCGTAATGAGCGGCGGAGGACTTCCTGGAAAGCTTTCAGACTGTTCGGAACAAGACCCTGAAAAATGCGAAATTTTCTTCGTTGAGGGTGACTCGGCGGGTGGAACTGCCAAACAAGGTCGCGACCGAAATTTTCAAGCAATTATGCCCTTGAGAGGTAAAATTCTTAACGTAGAAAAAGCCATGGGGCACAAAGTGTTTGAAAACGAAGAAATTAGAAATATTTTTACTGCACTTGGAGTTACAATCGGAACAGAAGAAGACAGTAAAGCTCTAAACCTTTCAAAACTACGCTATCACAAAGTGGTTATTATGTGTGATGCCGATGTGGATGGAAGTCACATCGCAACATTGATTTTAACCTTCTTCTTTAGATACATGCGTGAATTAATTGAAAAAGGTTATGTTTATATTGCCACACCACCTCTTTACATGGTTAAAAAAGGGAATAGAAAACAATATGCCTGGAACGAAGAAGAGCGCATTGAATTGATGGAACAAATGGGACAAGGAGTGACAGTTCAACGATACAAAGGTTTGGGAGAAATGAATGCGGAACAACTTTGGGAAACCACTTTAAATCCGGAACATAGAACACTTCGCCAAATCACGTTAAACAACTTACAAGAAGCAGACCGTGTATTCTCTATGTTGATGGGTGATGAAGTACCTCCTCGTAGAGAGTTTATTGAGAAAAATGCAACTTATGCTAAAATCGATGCATAATTTATAGACAAATAAAATAAGAAAGCGAGTTCATAAAAAATGAATTCGCTTTCTTTTTAGATAAAACTATTTAAAATCAACACCCGATATAACAAACCTACAAACCACAGGACGAGGCGTATTTTTAACTTTCATTCACTATAAAGTCATCAATTGTCAACCCTTTCCACTAGCTTGAATGTTTTAATCGAACAGCTAGTAAAAATCGTAAGTTTCAAAAAGCGAAAACAAGTTTTTACTAAATAAAAGCAGGCTTTTTATTGTCAAATCTTATATGAAGTTATATATTTGTCCGATTTTAGGTAAAGATTGCTAAAGAACAATCGGATAAAAAACCAAATCAACAAAAAAATTAATTTATAATTATAATGAAGAACAGAGGACTCATTAAATTTTTTGCAATTTTATTTGCATTAGTATGTGCGTACCAGCTTTCGTTTACTTTTGTTACAAATAAAGTAAAAAAAGATGCCGTTGCATTCTCAGGTGGCGACCGAGAAAAAGAATTAGCTTATTACGATTCGATCAAGAACGTAGAAGTTTATCCTGTTTTAGGTTATACATTTGAAGAAGTACAGCAGCGCCAAATCAGTAGAGGTTTGGATTTGGAAGGTGGAATCAACGTAACACTTCAAATTTCGGTTAAAGACATCATTAACCGATTAGCAAACAATTCACAAAATCCGGTTTTTGTTCAAGCGCTTTCCAATACAGAAAAAGGAAGACGTGCACAAGAATCGTATCTCGATGCCTTTTTCAGAGCATTTGACGAAGCAAATCAAGCCAACGGAACCAACTTAAAATTGGCATCGCCTGAGGTTTTCTTAAACAGAAACTTCGACGATAAAGACATCAACACCAACACTTCTGATGCTGATGTAAAAAAAGTATTGGCTGCAAAAGTGGACGAGGCTGTTGAAAGTGCTTATCAAATTTTAAGAGAACGTATCGACAAATTTGGTGTAACCCAACCCAACATTCAAAAAATTGGAAACACCGGACGTATTTTAGTTGAATTACCTGGAGCTAAAGATGAAGCTCGTATCAAACAACTTTTACAAAGTACAGCAGAATTAGAATTTTGGGAAACCTACAAATTCGAAGAAATCATTGAATACGTTTGGAACGCGAATGAAACGTTAAAAGCTCGCAACACATCTGTAGAAACAACGGAAACAGCTACAGACAGCTTGGCTCAGAATCAGGAAGAAGCTATTTCTGATGCAGACAAATTATTGACTGGAGCTTCAGGCGAAAACACCAATCTAAACGAAAGTGCTGATTTAGGTCCGATTTTTTCATTGATGCAAGGTCAAGGGTTTCAAGGCTCGCCAATCATAGGCTTCTTTGCAACTAAAGACACGGCTCAAATCAACACTTACCTAAAAGATCCACAAGTTCGTAGCTTGTTAAAAGGGGATCTTCGTTATGTAAAATTTGCTTGGGGAAAACCAAAAAGCGACTCCAATGTTGCTGAATTATATGCATTAAGAGGGAATGCACAAAATGCAGCACCACTTTCTGGTAGTGTGGTTACCGATGCAAGAGCAGACTTCGACAACCTTGGAAAACCTGTAGTTTCAATGCAAATGAATGCTAAAGGTGCAAGAGATTGGGAAGCATTAACAGGTAAAGCATTTACACAACAATCGAACATTGCGATTGTTTTAGATAACATCGTATATTCTGCACCTGGTGTAACTACTGGAGCAATTTCGGGAGGTAGTTCAAGTATTTCAGGTGACTTTACAGTTCAAGAAACAAAAGACTTAGCCAATATTTTAAAAGCTGGTAAACTACCTGCTTCTGCAGATATTGTTCAGTCTGCTGTTGTTGGTCCTTCATTAGGTCAACAAGCTATTGACAACGGTGTCATGTCGTTTGTTATTGGTTTTGGACTTGTTTTGGTTTATATGGTATTTTACTATGGCCGCACGGGTATGTATGCCAACATTGCTTTGGTTGTAAACTTGCTTTTCATATTTGGTATTTTGGCTTCGCTTGGAGCAGTGTTAACTTTACCTGGTATTGCAGGTATTGTATTAACGATGGGTACCGCAATTGACGCGAATATCATTATAAATGAAAGGGTGAAAGAAGAACTTAGGGCTGGAAAATCTACCTTAGAAGCCGCTAATCACGCTTTTAGCTGGAACGGTGCTTTGTCTTCAATTTTTGATGCCAACATCACTACTGCTCTTGTTGCTATTATCTTATTTATCTTAGGTTCAGGTCCAATTCAAGGATTTGCAACTACCCTATTGATTGGTATTTTTACGTCATTATTCACGGCAATATGTATTCCATTATTGTTTATTTATTCACGTCTTGAAAAAGGAAAAGAAGTAAAGTTCTATACTTCATTCACTAAAAACTGGTTCGTTGGAAATAACTTTAATTTCTTAGGAACGAAAAAAGTGGCATATCTAGTTTCAGGAATTGCTGTACTAGTGTCTCTTGTAGCGCTTTCAACAAAAGGATTAAATCCAGGAGTTGATTTTGTGGGAGGTAGAACTTATCAAGTAAAATTTGATCAACCGGTTGACGCCAATGAAATCAAAGAAAAATTGTCAGATGCTTTTGGAAGTGCCGAAGCAAAAACATTTGGTAGTTCTGATCAATTAAGAATCACTACGAAATATAAAGTTGAAGAGGAAGGTACTGAAGTTGATAACGAAATCAACCAAATGCTTTTCGACAATCTTAAGGAATATCTTCCGACAACTCTAAGTTTTGAAGACTTTATGAGTAGTCATGAAGACAAACAATTAGGAGTTGTACAAAGTTCAAAAGTTGGACCTTCTATTGCCGACGATTTAAAATACGATTCAATGAAAGCTGTATTAGGTGCTCTTGTTGTTATGTTCTTATACATTTTAGTGCGTTTTAGAAGATGGCAGTTTTCTTTGGGAGCTGTTGTAGGTTTGGCTCAAAACGTTATTGTGGTATTAGGAGTTTACTCTCTTACCTATGCAATTATGCCGTTCAATATGGAGTTGGATCAACACCTTATTGCTGCGATTTTAACCGTGGTTGGTTACTCGATCAACGATACAGTAATTGTGTTTGATAGGGTTCGTGAATTCTTAAGAAACAGACAAAGATTACATACAGGCGAAAGTTTTGTTGATACTGTAAACAAAGCATTGAACACAACTTTAAGTAGAACAATCAACGTTTCTATGAGTTTAATTGTGGTACTTTTCGCGATCTTTATTTTTGGAGGTGAATCGTTGAGAGGTTTTATTTTCGCTATTCTCATCGGTATTATAGTAGGTACTTTTACCTCGTTATTTATCGCAACTCCAATCATGGCAGATACTATGATTAAAAGTGGTGCCGACAAGATTGAAGAAGAAGAAACAGAAACAGACGAAGCTACAGAAGGCGTTAATGCTTAATTAAAAAGCTTTAATTTGACCTTATAAATTACAGACAGCAGCCTTGAGTAAAAGGCAGCTGTCTTTTTTTAGCACCGAATCTCAATTTTAGATACAAACAGCGCAGCTTTTCTTAACATTTTCTCGATGCTTTGAGTATAACCATATAAAATACAGCAGAAAAAAGAGCCTACAAATATTTAAATTTCTGTAAGTTACATTTTTGTTATAAAATTTTATCATTTTCATTGTTTGATTATAAAAAAGATTCTTATATTTGCACCCGAATAAAAGAAAGAAAAAAAGCAGATTTAAAATCTCAAAAAAAACTCTTTAATTATTTGGATTGGATAAGTAAAGTTGTATATTTGCACACCAATCACAAGAAAGTTTGGGGCGATTAGCTCAGTTGGTTCAGAGCATCTGGTTTACACCCAGAGGGTCGGGGGTTCGAATCCCTCATCGCCCACAAATAAAAGCTGATTCTCTTTTAAATCCGCTAAAAATCGTAGAAAACCTGCAATATTTTAAATATTGCAGGTTTTTTGTTTTTGGGATAAACCGCCAAAATTGATAAAAATACCCAAAACTTTATGGCGGTTTCGTGGCACTGTTAAACTATGTGAAAAAGTGCCACAGATTTATTTGCAATTCATTGTGTATCAACAAGTAAAATTGGTTAACGACTTGATTTAAAGTGCTTTTTAATCCGACATTTATAAACATTTAAAACCGTAGGATTATGTTAGAACAAAGTTTTGGATTGCCGTTCTTTTTTCCGCCACCGTGCAGTTTGATTTTCGATGTGTGGAAATTCAATCCCGAATGGATTTCTCCGTCCTTGCCAATCCACGCATTACTGCTTGTTTTGCCCAATAGTTCCACCAAAGTCCCTTTGGTCAAAAACTCGGCTATCTTGGTGTTTATCCAATAAGAACAGTTGTAAAAAGTGGCTTGCTCAATGCGTTCGCCTTGTTTGGTTGTGTAGCTGTCATTGATTGCTACTGAAAAATTAACAACTTGTTTGTTATTTGATGTTTGTCTGATTTCTGCATTTCTTGTAATTCTGCCTACGATTGTGTTCATAATTTCTTTGTTTTAAATTGTTACTAAATTTGTGATTGTCGGGTTAAAATTTCGAGTGAATTGATTCGGTATCGAGGACACTCGGCATTTCTTTTTTTACTCTTTTCTTCTGATTGGAAAAGCAGTATTTTTTGTTGTTTTTACTTTAATTTTTTCCATTAATGTCAAAGAACGTTTGTGATTAAATTGATTCGTATAACTGAGGTTCCGGCTTTTTCTTTGCCGATGACCACAGGACAGCATCAGGCATACAAAACCCGATTCGGTTCCGTTTAGAAAACAGAAATTACGTATCGGGCTTGAAATCTTTTTGTCCGAAGGATTCAGGAGTGTCTGGAAAAATTGTTGGAGTGAAACGGAGGGAATTTTTTTAGAAACCCAAAAAGATTTTTTTGAGTGAATGAGGCTGTCCTACATTTGCAAACAGTAAAAAGTCGAACCCGCAGTTAGGAGCAATTTTCAAATGTATTTGATGCGGAAAAAATTAAAGTAAACTCATTGATGAAATCGGGGTTTTTAGAGGTGTTTTTTGAAGTAGATTTTACTTTTTTTTTTCAAAAAATCCGTCTAATATATTTTTGAGGTAAAGAAAAGAATTGTCATTATTTTTGACAAAATTTGTATTGTGAAACAGAAAGTTAACATAGCGACCATTTTTCCTAAAACACCTCTTTTGGGACATGGATTATAGTAAACTTAACCAGTGCTACAAACCGTTTTACGAAAAAGGATATTTACGATTTGGATTTTATTACCGATGAAATTTCTTTAACGGAATTGTTTAATCTTTTGTCTGAGAAAAGAAAGAAATTCAGTTTTTCCGAGCATCAATGTTTATTTGATTTAGATATAGAAAAAGATGTATTGGAATATCCGGAGCTCCTGACTTCCGCAAATTAACACCCAAAATTAAAAAGTTCGTTAACTCTTTATATTCTTGAGTGAGTAAATGTGTTTTTTGTATTATTTGTTTAGTTTCCTGAATTAGTACCTCAATTTGGTAAATACTCTGTACAATTACAATTACCTTTTCTGGCAATAGGTCTGACTTTTTTTCTTTAAGCTGTCTTTCAAGTTCTTTATACACCTTGTATGGAACAAAAGTAAGACAGATATGAGCTTCAATCCGTTTTTGCTTTCTGTAAAAATGGGTCTAATTTTCAAATCTGTCTTTGTCTTATTAAACACTTTTCCATTTGCCATAAATGATGGTGATTTTTCAGAATTTCTTTTTTATTGAGCCTAGCATTAGTTAAATAATCTTTTAATCGACCTCACTCTGCGTCATTTTCATACTTCTGTTTATCAATTACCACCAGTATTTCGCCTTCTTACATACATAAAACTAAAATTAACACCCAAAACTGACAAACATATCATTTCAACTAAAATATTATCAACAACTTATGTTTTTGGTAAAAAAATGTGCGGAAGTCAGGAGACTTTGACAAGTTGGACATCGCTTTTTTTTGATTTTTTCATAAATAAAAAAAGTTTATTGAAACGAATTTCAATAAACTTATGGAAACATCACTGTTTATAAGGTTTTCAAAGTATTTTACCGACTATTTTTGACTATTAAACTTTTTTTAAAACTGGAATATTGCATAGCAGGGCATGAGTATAAATAAAAATCTGTTCATAATATAAAAAATTACAAAAGGTTTAACAGCTACTCCACAATAACTTTTTTGCTGGCTTTACCTTGATTGGTTGTTACTTCTACGAAGTACAACCCTTTTGCAAGGGTACTGACATCAACAGTATTTTGCTTGATGGTTTTTATTTTCTGTCCTAAGTTGTTATAGATAGTTACATTTTCCAAGATTGCATTATCTTGAAGTTCAATATTTAGTACATCCGTTGCAGGGTTGGGATAAATCGTGAAATTCGCTTGTGTAAACTTGTCCGAAGATAAAACACCGGATAGGTCGTACACTTTGGCATAACCATTTTTTATAGTTGAAGTCGTTTGTGTTTTTGCACCAACTATTAATGTATCACCGCTACCGGATATTGAAACATTTTCTCCAAAATAGTCGCTGGGATCTTCACCGTCAATATCACTTCCTACCTGCGACCATGTATTTGACGTATGCTGATACACACGAACATGACCAGAAAAGTTTCCGGCAGCATCATTTCCGGCAGCACCTATGGCAACAATACTACCGTTGGAAGATAGTGAAATACTGATACCACTATTATCATTTGCAGCTTCACCGATAATATTTGAACCTTTCTGTGTCCATGTACCTGATACATTCTCAAATATTCTAACATTCCCAATCTGAAAATTACTACCTGTAGAATAACCTGATTCTCCAATCGCCACAATGTTACCATCAGAAGAAAGCGAAACACTGCGACCACTTTGATCTAAGGGAGAAACAGCATCAATAACCTGTCCGATCTGTGTCCAAGTGCCCGAAACATTTTCATAAATGATAGTATAACTGGCAGGAGCCGCAGCTGTATTACGTGCAATAGCCCCGACAGCTAAAATACTACCATCTGAAGATAATGAGGTGCTGATACCTAATCCATGTCCCATTTGCAACCCGTAGATATCACTCCCGATTTGTGTCCATGTACCTTGCACATTTTCAAAAACGCGCACCTGTCCGGATTCATTGCCGTTCCCATTGTGACGGGGAGCACCTATGGCAACAATTGTTCCGTCCGCAGACAAGGCAACACTTGTTCCGCTTTCGTCCCATATACCATCGCCGTCAATAGCATTACCGACTTGTGTCCAAATTCCTGAAATATTTTCGAAAATGCGTACGTGACTTGTGTCAGTAACTTCTGCTCCTGTCAACCTAAAAGTGTAAGATAAATTACCACTACTATTATTGAAAAATTCATGAAGTGGAAAGTTTTGATTATTGCGGAGCATATGAAGATCCTGACCTTGGTAACCTGTTGAATTATTATATATACTTAGCATAATCTATATATTTTAGTTGTTATTGCTTATGAAAAATAATTTGCGGCTCATTTTTGTAGTAAATATTACCTCTTTTAATTTTGAAAGTACCTTGCTTCAATGTTTTATATTCGTATTGATCCTCTGAAGTCTTATAAGCCGCGTATAAATCCCATTTATTTTTACCCTTCCTTTTTAAGCTCACACTGTTAAATCCAAGGAACATTAGCGATTCCATACGATCTGACAAATCAGGTTGATTTATTAAATAAAATTCAGATATGCGCTTCATTTTCGTTTTATTTATTTCATAGAATGCTTTTAACCTGCCATCGTTATCAAAATTCAGCAAACTCAAGGTCTCCTTAAAATTGTTAACTTCGTTGGTATGATAGCTATAAATAGAATTTTGTTTAGACTTTAAATCATTTGTAATAATATGGTTTTTATTATCCCTTTCAGTATCGCTAATATCAAGATAATAAGTTGACGGATGCGTTAATATTAAATCTTCTTGACGAATAAATTCTTTAATATCATTATGGGGGTAGTAAATAGAACTTGGCAGAGTGCGTAATCTAAATCGTTTAAAGTCACTTTTTTCAACAAATTTTAAAGTGTTTTCTTTATCGCCATACTGAAATGAAATCGTATCGGAATGCCTCGTTATTACTTTGACTAAATTATCTGTTGATTTTTGAAAGTGATATTGCATTTTGAATGAATATGGTTTATCCCACGATTCGTCAATTGATACATCAATTATCGTTTGCGAATTATCCTCATTATAGGAATAAGTTCTCATTTCAAGCGTGTCGATAATAGCTTTACTATTTCTATCAACATAAAATATCTTGGTCTCTTTAACAAATCCCGTCGATAAATCATAAGTGTCAATTCTTTTCATCTCAATAGGACGTTTTAGTGAATTGACTATCTCTTCGTCAAAATTAAAATTAGCTCTATTTAAATAATGCCCATGACTAAATGAGTATCTTGAATACCACTGGTACTCTTCGATACTAATTACATTTTCTGGTGCTTTAAAATTTTCTAATAACCAATTATGATAAGTACCTCTAAAAGTTATAAGAGTTTTGTTCCCATAATACTTCAACGCATAATCATACGTAAACATCGGCTCCAATGGGTGTATCTCACGTTGGGAGTAGCTTTTGTTTCCGACGGAGAAAAAAAGCAGTGTACAGAAGATTTTATTTATGTATTGAAGCGGATTCATGCAGCTAAAAATTCAGTTTCTTTGACTACGTTATAATATCCGTAATCAAATATATTCGACCATAGTGCAGCAGGTTGAGAACGTTTCATTTGTATTGAGAGAGGATAATTAAATAGTGGAGAATAGTTTTCTATTGTTTCCGGTATTACTTGAAATGGAAAACTTGGTTTATCTCGAAAAGGATCCAATGTGCCGTACTTCATAGTAGATCCGAAATTACTATCAGTATATAAACCAACTATATTTCTTTTGTGGGGTCATTTGGATCAATACTTAGATTAAGTTCGTATTTGAAAACCAAATCAGCACCACTATCTTGTGTGAAAAATTCGTGAAGAGGGAATGGCTTCCCATTACGCCATATATGAATATCTTGTCCGTTGTAACCTATTTGATTGTTAAATAAAATTGTCATATTGTTTAATTTTTAGTTAATAGTCGTAAACGATTAGCGGAATGTTTTTAAAATAGATTTTATCATTTTCTATTGTAAAATATCCTTGATTCTGTTTCTTATAGCGCAATCGCTTATGGTTGTAATCATATAGATACTGTCCCCACTTTTTTTTATCTAATTTTTTAAATGTAATTGAATAATTAGGTTTCGATCTTTTTCTCAACTTAGCATAATAATCTGACATAGATTTAGAAAAGAGTGAATTTGGTTTGTCTGTTAAACCATATGCGGGTGGCTCTTCGTTAATGTGATATGCTATTAGTTTTTTAGTATCATCAAATAATAAGCCTATAGTTCTTCGAGGTACAAAAAGGGTACTAACCTCAATATAATAATCATTACTTATGATATATACTGAATATGGCGTTGGTACGCCTTCAAACTTTAAGTCTGTTTGATTGGCGATTATCACTTTGTCAGTTAAAAGATTTCTCTTATCAGGTACATAATAGTGTTTTTCAGCAAAGAACTCAAACGTGTTTTCTTGTAAAACTTCTTTGTTTTTATATACAAATTTTTTAGAAGAATTTGAAGAATTTACTTCAAGAACATGATGTATATTTTCGATAGAATAAAGAAAATCTATTGTGTCATTTTGTGAAGTAATGAGTTGAAGAAGATTTCCAGTTTTTTCATCAAAAGTATATTCCTCATTTTGAGATGTCCTAATTATTATTTGATTATTTTTGAACGTATAAAGGTATTCAGTTACTGCATCTTCTTCATTGTTTAGTTTAGGTCTTTCTTTTACACGCTTTTCTAAAAAACCTGTGTCGGAATTATAGTAATAGATAATCTTGTGTAACTTCATACGTTTTGTCGATAGGGCTAAAGACATAAAGTGTTCATCATCACTTAACTCTATTCTTTTCAAACCGACAGGAGCTTTAAAATTTTCAATGGAGCAAAATTTAGCGCCGAAATTCTTGTCAATCAAATCTATAACACCTACATTCCCATAATACTTCAACGCATAATCATATGTAAACATCGGCTCTAATGGGTGTATCTCACGTTGGGAGTAGCTTTTGTTTCCGGTAGAGAAAAAAAGTAGTGTACAGAAGATTTTATTTATGTATTGAAGCGGATTCATGCAGCTATAAGAGATGTTTTTTGGTAAATTCGTTTATTTGTTTTTCTGGTTTTCGATCTTACGTAGCTGTTTGCTATCGTTAACGCGTCTATAACCTCCTGGAAAGAAGAAAAAATATCAAGCACAGACACTTTTTTAATCAGTGTACTGTTATATATTGTAACAGAAGCTTTGCTTTTGTTTATAATATGACCAACATTGCTGCAACGTCGGTGGTTATATCAATGAAAGAGAGGGGTATATTTTGTTTCTGAGTGTGTGTTATCATTAGATTCTCTTTCTCAGATATAATGACACAATAAAAGTACCCCATTAAAAATGAATGAGAAAACAATTATGCAAGTATTTTGGAATTTTTATGAGAAAAAAAATAAATCGCTGTTTTGGTTTAACAATCCTCAATGAAAAGGCTATTTGACTAATTTTCTTCAAAGAGAGAAAGTGTATACTGTAACATAACGTGTTGTAAATTACAGATTTCGTGAAAAAAAATTGTTACAATCAGTATAGGATAATGGGGCAATAGGGTACGACATTCTTTATATTAATAGTTTTTCTTTAACTTCGTTTTAGTAAAACAATCTAATTACCATAGATCGAAGCCTACAAAAATGAACCGTACCCACATCCAAGATGAACGGGAACTGCTGGTAAAACTGCGGGACGGGGATCATCGTGCTTATGATCTACTTTATAACAACTATTCCGAAAAACTGACCGCGAAACTATTTAAGTTGCTCAAATCATGGGACGAAGTGGAAGACGCTCTCCAAGAGCTTTTCGTGAAAGTATGGGAAAACAGGGAGAAGATTGATCCTGACAAATCCTTTTCATCCTACCTTTACAGGATTGCCGTGAACATTGTCAATGACTACTACCGACAAGTATCAAAAGATAGAGTACTTGCACAAAATCTGTCGGAGCATATTTCATACCTATACAGCATAGACACTCTGACCTCGCAGGTAACCGCTGATGAAGAACTGATGCGTACCATTGAAAAACTACCTCCCCAACGTAAGATCATTTTTAAGCTCTGTAAATTAGAGGGAAAAACCTATGCTGAAGTAAGCAAGATGCTTTCTATCTCCGAAGCTACAATAGGCGACCACATCACCAAAGCCAATCGGTTTATATACGGGAACTATGATAAGTCCGCATTAATTCTCTCCCTTTTGTATTTTGTTTCTGTATTAGACCAATAATATTTTCTCATTGATAATAAGTGATTTACGTTTGTTTTCTGATTTTTTGTAAAATCGAAGCAATAGGATTTGGCTGCTTCTCCGTATTACATCTAAAGAGCAGCATTGGAAAACAACCAACATATCAAGGAGCTATATAGGAAATTTCTCGACAATTCCATAAGTGATGCGGACTATGAGGAGTTATTGCAATATTTTGGTTCTGATATGAGCCGTGAGCGATTGCGTGAGCTTATATTGCAAGCCCTCGAACACGATGATGAAGAAAAGATCATTCACATCCATAAGCAGAAGATTGATCAGACTACTCGCCTTGTAAAAGAGAGATTAAGCTATACGATTGATGGAACAGAGCCAGAAAAAAGTAGCTTGTTCCGCAGGCTTAGCCCTTATATCGCCGCCGCCGCTTTATTGGTCATTGGTATTTTTTCCTATCACTACTTTATCCCATCGACAGAACGACAGGCACCATTGGTCTCTACTACAACGGAAGATGTCGATCCCGGTTCCAATCGTGCTATACTGACATTGTCAGATGGTTCGGTTTACAACCTTAGTGAGCAGCAGGATGGAATTACTACGGATGAAAAAGGAATACGATACAGTGATGGAGAGCGGATTATAGAAGACGCAGAGCCAACCATCGTTACGTTAAGTACACCACGAGGTGGACAATACCGGATTATCCTCCCTGACGGAACTAAAGTTTTTGTCAATTCAGCATCGATTATCAAATATCCTACACAGTTTACAGACCGCAATAGAGCGGTCGAACTTAAAGGGGAAGCCTATTTTGAGGTTGCTCCTGACCATAGCCGCCCCTTTATTGTCCAAAGTGATAATCAGCAGATCAGAGTTTTGGGAACAAAATTCAACCTGAATAGCTATGATAACGAACCAGCAATCACCACATTGTTGGAGGGCAGTGTGCAGATTGACTTTTCCGGTAGTAGAGACCCCATAAAGTTACGTCCCGGACAGCAGACTGTATTTAAAGACAATAATATCAAGGTCAGCGAAGTAAACCCACAGGACTATATAGGCTGGACACAGGACGTATTTGTGTTCAGCGATGTTCCGCTTACGCAGATCATGAAGCAACTGGAAAGATGGTACGATATAGAAGTGCATTACCCACAAAACTTTCATGATACCCACTTTTTTGCAGAAATTCCTCGCAACCGAAAGCTGTCCGAAGTACTTCGGTCACTGGAAAAGGCAGGGAATTATAAGTTTGAGCAACGGGAAAGGAGGGTAACGGTCAGACAGTAGAATTTTTTGTTTCATATAATTGCCGCCCATTTAAAAATGCCGGAACTGTTCGCGCAGTTCCGGCGGTGTGGCGGTCAATAGTAAAAATCTTTTGCGGATTAATAGTTTAATAATTAACCTACCGATACAAATGTACTTTTTATAGACTGCAAATACAATAGTCTATGATCGGCTATTCATCGCCTGTACATCAGTATCCTTAATGATGAATAAATGACAATACATTATATGCGGCAACATTGTCGCTATCACAACAAAAACGAATGGACACAGGCTATCCGAATCATGAAACTGACACTTTCCATATTATTCCTATTCTGTGTTGCTGCATGTGGCAAGACCTATTCCCAACAGGTTACTATTTCGGCTAAGAACGAAAGCTTGGTCAATGTGATCAAGCAGATGCGGCAGCAAAGCGATTACGCTTTTGTGTTTCGTGCAGACCAGCTTAAAAAGTCAGTACCTGTTAATGTTTTGTTGAGGTCAGTAAGCATGGAGGAGGCACTCCGCGAGATCTTTAAGAATCAGCCATTGGAGTATGAGATCAGTGAAAAGACGATTTACATCAAAGAAAAGCCTGTAACAAAGACCAATACCACCACACAGCTACCTGCACAGGAACAACAGCAAGACCCCATCCGTGGACGTGTCACTGACGAGGACGGCGAGCCATTGGCGGGAACTACGATACGTATCAAAGATACCGATATTACCTATGTGACGGATCGCAATGGCTACTTCGAGATACCCTATACATACCGTGATGCGACACTGCAAGTAGATTACATCGGTTATAAGCGGATAGAGATAACGGCACATCAGGCGAGCAATATCAGGCTTGTTGCCGATCAATCGGAGATAGATAATATAAACATTGTTGTCAATACAGGATACCAATCGCTCCCCAAAGTGCGGGCAACCGGCTCATTTGTCCAATTGGATAATGAAATGATTAACCGTCGTGTCAGCACTAATATTCTGGATAGGTTGGAGGGAATAACCAGTGGTATGGTCTTCAATAAAAACCAACTGGCAGGAAATGAACAGACTGGCATCACTATTAGAGGAAGAAGTACCCTTGACCTTAATGTTAATGCCGACCCCCTTATTATTGTTGACAACTTTCCTTTTGAGGGAGATCTAAGCAGTATCAATCCAAACGACATTGAGAATATTACCGTATTAAAGGATGCAGCAGCAGCGAGTATATGGGGTAGCCGTGCTGGAAACGGTGTTATCGTAATGACCACTAAAAAAGCCAATTACAATCAGCCATTATGCATAAACTTTAATGCTAACACCAGTGTAGGTGGTAGACCAGACTTATATTATTCACGTGGTTTTATATCAGCACCCGAATATATAGAAGCCGAGAAGACCTTGTTTGATAACGGGTATTTTAACTCAAGTATCAATAATGTAACATCAAGACCAGCTTTATCCCCAGTTGTTGAAATCCTGTTAGCACAAAGAAATAATGAAATAACCGAAAGCGAAGCAGAAAGTAAACTAAGTGAACTAAAAAGTATCGACGCAAGACAGGACATTTCACGTTATTTTTATCGCAATTCCATAAACCAACAATATGCACTTAATATTCAGGGCGGTACAGCCAATAGCAATTATAGAGTTTCCGGTGGATACGACAATAACAAGACTAACTTAGTAAAAAATGATTTAGAACGATTCACATTAAACACCACCGGAAATTTTATTTTACTACCGAACTTAACTCTCAGTACAGGGATGAATTTTTATCAAAGTAGATTGAATAATAATTCCCAAGGGTTAGATTATGGAAGTATTACCGGTGGCTCATATGGTATTATTTACCCTTATTCCCAGTTAGTCGATCATCAAGGACAGGCGATGGATGTAACACAGGCATTGAGCAACTCTTATCTAAATGAACGAGAAATATTAGGCTTTCTTGACTGGCGTTATCGTCCCTATGATGAATTAGGTTTTGCAGACAATACGAGTACTGTTAATAACCTAATTTTTAGATCTACTTTAAATTACAAATTTCTCTCTCACTTCAATGCCAGTTTACAATATCAGTGGGAAAACCAGAAACGAAATAGCAGAGATCATCAAAGTATTGAAACATTTTATACTCGTAACCTCATAAATAGGTATACTCAATACAATAGTGCCACAGAAGCATTTACATATCCAATACCTCTGGGAGGTATTCTCGATCTAATAAATCATGACTTGATTTCTGAAAATTGGCGTGGACAGCTTAACTACGAACAGTCTTTTTCAGATAAGCATGATATTAATGCTCTTGGTGGGTTTGAAGTTCGTGAAATAGAAACTGAAAATTTTGCACGACGGTCGTATGGCTATAATGAAGAATATGGAACCGCAGTTGCAAACTTAAATTATAATCAGCTATATCCATATAACCCTAATGGTAATCAACGTATAACGGCACCTCCCGCAACTGTCGGGGGGACTATTAATCGATTTATATCGTATTATGGGAATGCTGCCTACACGTATGATAATCGCTACACGTTCTCTGCCAGTGCTCGTAGAGATGGTGCAAATATTTTTGGCGTTAGGACTAACGAAAAAATTACTCCTTTGTGGTCTGTCGGCGGTGTTTGGCAAATGAATAACGAAGACTTTTATAATATTGATTTTTTACCTCTACTGAGATTACGTTCCACGTTTGGTTATAACGGGAACGTATATAATGCATCCGCTTTTTTAACAGCAACCTATCGTAACAGCTTTTTCACTGGGGAGCGAATGGCAACAATTACCAGTCCACCTAACCCAGACCTCAGATGGGAACAAGTACAGAATACAAACATAGCTGTTGATTTTGCTTTCAGAAACAATAGATTATCGGGTTCGATTGATTGGTATCAGAAGAAAGGTCTTGATTTGATAGCTAATACTATCCTTGCACCATCAAGTAGTTTTTACAGTTACAAAGGGAACTCAACGTCTACACAGACAAGAGGTATAGACGTGGAACTTAATAGTAAGAATCTGACAGGATCTTTCAAATGGAATACTACTATATTATTTAATTACCTTTCTGACAAAGTTCTTAAATATGATGATATATATACAGTACAGCAATTGGTTGGAACTATAAACACAGAGAATCTCTCTACTGTAGAAGCTTCTGGTCTATATGCAGTAGAGGGGAACCCCCTATACGGCTTATATAGCTACCAGTGGGCAGGATTGGATCCCACAAATGGAGATCCGCAAGGTTATCTAAATGGAGAGATAAGTAAAGACTATTTAGCTATTATTCAATCTTCTTCTCCCGAAAGCCTTGTTCTCCACGGTTCAAGCCGCCCTACGACATTTGGCAGTTTGATCAATACCTTTTCATGGAAATCGTTTACCATAACCGCAAACATCAGCTATAAGCTTGGGTATTACTTTAGAAAACCTACTTCAAGTGCAAATTTGCAGGAAGTGATAGTTTGGGCTGGAAACAACAAAGATTATGAACAAAGGTGACAAAGTACAGGAGATGAAGCGTTCACATCTGTTCCATCCACAGTTTATCCAAGCAATGCAAATAGAAATGCTTTCTATCGGGGAAGCGAGGTAAATGTCTTGAAAGGCGACCATATCCGTTTACAGGATATTACGTTGGGATACGATTTCAAATCGGGTTTACTATCATCCAAATTGAAAAGTATAAGGGTATATGCTTATGCGAGTAATCTTGGGTTGCTTTGGAAAGCCAATAAGGAAAATATAGACCCTGATTTTGTACAACGTTATGATTTCCCTAATCCAAGAACGTTTGCATTAGGAATAAGGTTAGGAATTTAAAACGAAAAAATCATGAAAAAAATCTACTATATCTTAACAATACTCATCCTGTTGAATGGATGTAATCAATCGGAATGGCTGGATATTAAATCAAATAAATCCGATGTGATTCCGTCAACATTGGAAGACTATCAGGCTTTACTGAATTATGGAAAAGCGAATTAACCTACTGCTATATTTTTTCATTTTTGTAGTCTTGATTTCACTATTAGGTTTTTTCAATACTTATTTGAAGTTTTTTCCTGATTTAAATAAATTTCCAATCATCATCCATATCCATTTTTTGGCATTTGTTGCTTGGTTTTCCTTACTAATCATTCAACCAATTCTGATTAAGCGAAACAAAATTAACTTACATCGTAAAATTGGTAAACTATCTTATTTCCTTGCAATTGTTTTAGTAATTACGATTCTAATACTAGCATATAATCAAATTAGCCGAGAAATTGTATTACCTCAAAATAGTGCAGCAATTACTGCATTCATAGCATTGATTGATATCGTTTCATTTTCATTATTCTACATCATAGCAATGACTAAAAGCAAAAATCTTAGATGGCACATTGCGTTTTTAATGGCTGCGACATTAGTGGTGCTCAATCCTGGTTTGTCGAGGCTCCTAAATCAAATACAACACGGATTGGGAATGATTACCGCTGTCTTTTTACCATTTGCAATTTCTATATCTTTGGTCATCTTTGAAAAAATTAAATATAAAAGACCTATTTTTAAAAGTCCTTATTTTCTGTATTTATGTATCTGGTCAATAATCATTGTATTATTCGCAACAGTTCCAAAAACAGAAGTATGGATAAATTTTATACAAGACACTTTCATTAGCAGTTAAAACAGATACAGCCAACATCCCAATCTCAGAAGTGGTTCGAAAATACTGAATTAAAGTTCCAACTTCCTTTCCCATCTAAAATGAATTTTATTCGCTTTTTATTCTTACATTTAATTTACAATAATTCGTTTTGGCTTGACTTGGTGCTAAATCAAAAAAGCCATGCCTCATTTTATAACACACAAAATGGACAAAAAAATAAAATTGATATACCTACTATTCATATTGACTCTGAACTTTTCTTGCGTTGAAAAGAAATCAACAGAAAAAGTAGCAATCAAGTCTGAAATAGTGGCGACTTCAAAAACCGACACCTTGAAATTTACTTCTGCAATTCGTGCTATCTTTCAAGACAGTAAAGGAAATTATTGGATTGGAAGTCACACTGAAGGTGTAAGTTTATATAATGGAAAATCGTTTGAATACTTTACAACGAAGGAAGGATTATCCGACAATCAAATTCGTTCCATTCAGGAAGATAAGGATGGAAAAATTTGGCTGGGAACCCCAAAAATAATTAATTCAGCTCAAGGAAGTCAGTTCACCAGTAAACATTGGGTAGAAACCTTAAAGGAAAAACACGTTCAAATCAGTATGGATGAGAAAGGCAGGGCGATAGTCAACGTTTATATAGAAAGGGTTTTCAGAACAATAAAGCAGGATTATATCTATTTGAACCCGCCTAATGACGGACTGGAATTGTATGAAGAGATAAAAAAACTCATGAATAAATACAATCATAGAAGACATCAAGAAATAAACCGAGAGAAGCCTTATGAAAAGTATAAAAACGTGGCTTAAAGGGAGTGTAACACGAACTGTGTCATCTCCTTTTTCCAAGTCTTGGGGGCTTAAG
>CAYNIM010000009.1:0-69342 GCA_964397335.1 uncultured Flavobacterium sp. | reverse complement strand
ATTTTAATGTTATTTTTTAATCAATTATCAAGCAACAACTTAGAACATGAAAAAATTAGAAATTAAAATCAATCATAAATATTCCTACTCCTTATATATAATAGCTGTAATACATATTTAAAAATTCTTCTTGAAATCATGAGACAGTACAGAGATTTTTTTAAATTAAATTGAGACTAAAATCGTACAACTACTCTTATCCATGAAAGAAACTCCAATTTGCACAGATATTTTTCTCTTTATACACTAGAAAGTTTCTTAATAATTTCTTTACCTTTACCCAAACAAACAATTTAGTTAATGAAAGCCTATATCTCTCTTGATGCAGCCGCTCGAAAATTATTAGGAAAAGAAATTATCGCTTTAGGAATGGCATTGAATTCAGCCAATGTAGAGCAATTTATTTTTGTAGATAAATATTCGTGGGAAGCCGGCGAAGAGTCCGAAATGTTAGAAAACGCTATGAAACACATAGACTCTTGTAATTTTATTATTGCAGAAACGAGTCATCTCAATATAACTACTTCAGTAGAATTAGGTTATGCAAAAGCAAAACGCAAACCTATTGTATATCTACAAAAAGAAGGTATTGAAGTAAACGAAATCATCTACGCATTAAGTAATTTCCACATTATATACAGTAATCCCAAAGACTTGTACGATCAATTGTCTGAGTTTTTGAAAAATATATTACCTCAACAATAATTTTTTATTCTGAAAATTATTTATTTTGATATATTTGCTGTTAGATTTTAATATAAGAACATGAAAATCAAACAATTTATAATAATTTTATTAGCTATGAATTCGCTAACTTCCTGTGATAAAAAGAATCCAGTCTACGATGAATCTTTAGCATTGGACAGTCTTCAAACAGTAAAATTCCAATCGGAACAATTTGCAGATATCCAAGTATTACATTACGAAATTCCGGGCTGGGATCAACTAACATTGGAAGAGAAAAAGTTGGTTTATTACTTGGCTCAAGCAGGATACTCTGGTAGAGATATTTTTTGGGATCAAAATTACCGTCATAATTTAAAAATTCGTGCGGCTTTAGAAAGTATTTACACTAATTACAAAGGAGACAGAACTACAACCGATTGGGTAAATTTTGAAATATACCTGAAACGTGTTTGGTTTTCAAATGGTATTCACCATCATTACTCCAATGATAAGATAAGACCGGCTTTTTCACAAACCTATCTTCAAGAATTATTAAAAGCAAGCCAAACAAATCTAGATCCTGGAATTGTTGAACTTTTGTTTAACGATGTTGACGCTAAAAAAGTAAACTTGAATCAATCAAAAGATTTAGTTCAAGGTTCGGCTGTCAATTTTTATGGTAGAGGATTAACCACCGTCGATGTAGAAGATTTTTATGCAGCTATTGAAAACGATAGCATCAGACCACGTTCTCTAGGACTGAACTCTAAATTGGTTCGTACCCAATCAGGCGCGATCGAAGAGCGTTTTTGGAAAAGCGGTGGTATGTATGGTTCTGCTATTGACAAAATTATTTATTGGTTAGAAAAGGCTGTGACTGTTGCAGAAAACGAACCGCAAGCAAATGCATTAAAACTCCTGATTGAATATTACAAAACCGGTGATTTAAAAACTTGGGACGATTATAACGTTGCCTGGGTAAATGCAACAGAAGGCAATATCGATTACATCAATGGATTTATCGAAGTTTATAATGATCCATTGGGACATAAAGCAACTTACGAATCGACTGTTCAAATCAAAGATTTCGATATGTCTTCTAAAATGGAAGCTATTTCAAAAAGCGCTCAATGGTTTGAAGATAATGCACCATTAATGCCAGAACATAAAAAGGAAAATGTAGTAGGAATCTCTTACAAGACAGTTATTGTTGCTGCCGAAAGCGGTGATACTTCTCCTGCAACTCCGATTGGTGTGAATTTACCAAACGCTGATTGGATTCGTGCAGAACACGGTTCAAAATCAATTTCCCTGGGTAATATTATCGATGCTTATAATAAATCTGGAAATGCTGATCGCCTTAAAGAATTCGCTTTTGATGAAGAAGAGATTCAGCTTTCAAAAAGATATAGCGAATTAGCAGATAAACTACATACTGCATTGCACGAAGTAGTGGGACACGCCTCTGGCCAAATCAATCCTGGAGTAGGAACTCCGAAAGAAACTCTTAAAAGTTACGCCTCTACATTAGAAGAAGGACGTGCAGATTTGGTAGCTCTTTATTATTTATACGATTCTAAATTACAAGAATTGGGCTTAGTAGATGATTGGAAAAGCCTTGGAGAAACCGCATACAATGATTACATTCGAAATGGATTGATGACGCAATTGGTGCGAATAGAACCGGGGAAAGAAATCGAAGAAGCACATATGCGTAACCGTCAATGGGTTTCGGCTTGGGTTTTTGAAAAAGGACAAGAAGACAACGTGATCGAGCGTATAGTGCGTGATGGAAAAACCTATTTTAAAATTAATGACTACAATAAATTACGTCAGCTTTTTGGTCAACTTTTAAAAGAAACCCAGCGCATAAAATCTGAAGGAGATTACGAAGCAGGAAAAGAATTGGTGGAAACTTATGGAGTAAAAGTAGACCAAAAACTACATTTAGAAGTTTTAGAGCGTAACAAAAAGTTTAATATTGCTCCGTATCGTGGATTTGTAAATCCGATTTTGGTACCTGTAACTGCTGAAAATGGTAAAATTACTGATGTGATTGTTACTTACCCTAAAACGTTTGCTGAACAAATGTTGTATTATTCCAAGAACTATAATTTCCTACCATTGGAAAATTAGGATTTGATTTTGTTTAGGATTTAAAGATGCAAGTGACTTACTTGCACTATGAAAGGAATCCAAACGAATAAAAAATCCCATATACTATGATGACTTATAAAAAACCGACTCGATTAAATCGAATCGGTTTTTTTAAGATGTAATGTTTACTGAATTACGAAATTATTTCAGATAATTAATACTAACAGTAGCGTAATTGGTATTTGGAAACTTCCTAAACATTTGTTCGTCTATCTGTAAGCCTGCTGCTTCGGCTGCTTTTTGAAAAACCTCGACCTCAACAATGTACTGATCAGAAAAACCGTGTGTAGCATCATAAGCTGTTGCTGGAGTTTTTCCGATATTTTCTGCGGTGATTTTAGGATCGACGGTATGCAGCTCGATGACAAACAAACCGTTTTTAGAAATATAAGGTTTCCATTTTTCAAAGTGCTGTATAAGGCTAAGTGCCACTTTATTGTTGGATATCCACTGCCCTCTATGTGCAAATGCGCCTGTGGATGTGGTTTGTATATTTTTGGCATCACCTGGATCTTGCCAAACACGGTTATGATCCAAAAAAGTTCGCATGTTTAGTAAATCAGATAAATCAATATTATAATTTTCTTTTAAATCAGCAGCCAATAAATCAGGATTACCGATGTCTCCCCAAACAACTTTTGCCCAAATATCGTTTGCCGTAAGATTTGCTCTTGTAATTTTAAGTGCTGCATGATTAAAATCTGCACCTACCAAGAAAAGTGGATAATCATCTAAATGTTTACCTCGTAAAGTTCGCCTTTCAATTGTTTCATATAAATGTTGTAGCAATGCTCCATTACCACATCCCATATCCAATATCCCTTTAGGCTGTTTTTCTAATGGTTGATTAAATAATTCAATGATAAAATCGTCCAATACTTTAAAATAAGTTGCGTGTGCTCCACCACTACCCCATACATTCATTACTCTATCAACATGTATTTCGTCTTTTGAATGATTATCAGTCCACAACAAAGCAGCTTTACCAAATAACAATTCGTCGATATTTAGAAAAATGGGTAAATAAGAAACTGTTACACCATAGGCTGTAGCTCTTTTGGCAAAAAACAAACCTTGTTCGGTGAATTGATAATGTCCATTTTTCTTTGTAAACCAATCCATTTCGGCAAAAAAATCTAGAATCTTTTTAAACACTTCTGGTTGTTTATGAAATTCTTCTGCACTAAAAAAGCTCTCCATAAAATAGTTATGAAACATCCCAGACATTCCTAATTTAACAATCATAGGTGCCATTAGAAAACCTTCGACCTGACTCATGATTTGAAATTCGGAATTTGAAAGCCCTTCAATATTCTTCTTTTTTAAAAGAAATTCGTTTAAAATATCAAAAATAAAATGATGCTCTTTTGCGTGATCTCCCATGAACTCTTCTACATCAAAAGTTTTGGTCAATCTAACAACCATTTGATACCAGTCAAAATACTTTAAAAGGTCTTCGGTATTATCATTGACATTTATGTTGACTTTGTCTAAGGAATTATCCAGTTCGTACACTAAAAAACCTTGAGATGCCAACACCCTGATAGCTACATTTAAATATCCTTTATTGGCATTAAAAGCCTGAGTCAATGTATCTAAATCGGTTTCTTTTTGTTGGACTAAATAATCTATTACTCCTTTATTATAAAGTGATAACACAACAGGAACAGTCACTATACCATCGAGTTGTCTAAAAATTTGCGCTCTCGCCTTTTTTGTATCCATAAGTTTTTTAGTTCTACAGAATTTTGTGTTTGCTTCCAACGAATCTAATTCAAAACCAGTTTCAAAATTATGCATGTTTAATCTTCACAAAACTAATGAACTTATTTATAAACGTCACTCCTTGTAAAGAATTTATTAACATTTTAAAGATTGGTTAAAAATAAGACAGACTAATTAATACACTTCAAATCTTATAAGTATCAGAAAGATAAAGATTTAATTGTTAGCCACAGTTTATAAATAAGCTGTTTGTGTTTTTTGTTGTGTACTAAAACGAATTTTAATATTCCTGTATCACTGCCAACACTTCGGTAAATTTTGATATAAACACTTAATTGTCAATAAACTAAGTGTTAAAAAATTGGATAAGATACTGATATTCAGTATATTTATGTGTGAACAAATTATACAAAACACAGCACTTATCCGAGGTTAAAAGTAATATAATTTCGGTGATTTCACAAATGAATGTGAAAATGAATAAATCAAGAGTAAACTTTATGGTTTCTATCTTCTATCTCTTTTTGGGAATAAAAGGTCGGGTGAATTTCCTACAATTCAGTAGTTATGGCAGTTATAATGAGAAAACCTATCGTAATAATTTTCAGGAAGCGTTTGATTTTTTACAATTCAACAAAATTCTATTAGATACACAATCTACACAGGTTTGCGCTATTGCATTTGACCCGAGTTACGTTTCTAAGTCTGGTAAGAATACCCCCGGGGTTGGTTATTTTTGGTCAGGAGTTGCTGGGTCGAGCAAGTGGGGATTGGAGTTTTGTGGTATAGCAGCTCTTGATAAAGAAAGCCACACTGCTCATCATTTAGGTGCTTTTCAAACTATTGGTATCTACGAAGGAAAAAGTTTAGTAGATTTTTATGCAAGAAAAATTACGGAAAACCAACCGCAAGTTACGCACCTTATGTTCAGGTAAACAACACTTTTTACATATTGGTTTCTTTCATGGCTAAACACACCAAAAATTTACTGAACGGCAAAGCATCTATGATGTTTATTGAAGACGAATCGGCAACGAAACAAATTTATGCTCGTGAACGCCTCACTTTTGATACAATTACTACACAAATTGAACGAGATACAGAATTATGGAATCAAGTTTTATCTCAATTAAAAGAAAAGCACGGTAAGATTTTAGATATTCTTTCTGAAATGCAAGACTTTATTTTAATAGAATTAAAACCAATTACTGGAAATTACGTAAATGGTTTTGGAAGTGCTTATATCATTGATGAAAACTTAGAAGTGGTTCAACACCGAAACGATGTCAATCATCAAACAAAATAACTGTTGATTTATCTAATCAATTCAGAATTTTATATAAAATTGGCTTGCTTGGCGAAGCATCGTTTTCAAAAGAAGAAATTTGTAAATTGATGATGTACGAACCGTCTTGAACTTCATTTTCAACGAAAATCAACTCGGTAATCGTGCAATCGAAACGTGCATCTTCATTTACATTCTCTGTGTTTTTCACATTCCAAAATGCTTTATGAGCGACTAATTTACCTTCATCAATTTCTTTATCAACGCTTGGTAAATCAATCAACAAATGCTTTACTCCTACTTCTCGAATGTAAATCGCTGCTTCTTCCGTTAAATAAGGCGGATTGGTATTGGAATAATTTTTATGTTTTTTGTCTGAATTATTTGGCAAGGTTCGAATCACCAAAGCTTCTGGTGTTTTACCGTTTAAAGTTTTTTCTATTTGATTTTTTGTGATGATAAAATCATTTTCGAAAACTTGAGGTTCAACAGAAATCAATTCAGCAATAAAAAAGAATTGTTTTAAAGTTTGATTGATTGAATAAAAATCTTTAGTAATGTGACCTAAACATTCTGTATGCGTTCCGTGTCCGTGCGGATTGAACAAAATGTTATTAAAATTCGTTGATGATTTTCCTGAAGAAACACTTCCTACAAAATCTCCCATAATTACCGGATTTATTTCTGGTTTATCTAAATACCAAGCAATTGGATTTTGCTCGTTATTTTGTATCGGTAACGAAATATCTAAAGGTTTGGATAAATCTATTTCGTAAGTTTTGTTGTTGTGTTGAATGGTTGTTTTCATTGTAAGTTATTTTTATAACAGATGCGTAGATAACTTCAAAATAAATCAGCGAATCAGTAGAAATATATTATTCTACCCAAAACAATTCAGAAGCAATCCCGTCGCAAAAGAATTTTCCTTTTAAGGTTGTTTTTAAAATGTTGTTTTCTAATTCTAATTGTTCTTTGTCGATATAATATTGTGCTTCTTTCAGTAAATAATCTTTATATTTTAAATCGAATTCTTTTTCAATACGTTCTATCGAAACACCCCAAATGGTTCGCAAACCTGTCATTACATATTCGTTGTAACGATCTTGAATGCTTAATGTTTCCACTTCATTAGGTAATTCGTTTGCTTGAATTTTCTGAATATAAATGGAATTATTCACAATATTCCACGAACGATTTTTGCCATCAAAACTATGCGCCGATGGGCCAATTCCAACATATTTTTTTCCTAACCAATACGCCGAATTGTTTTTAGAAAAATATTCAGTTTTTCCAAAATTTGACAATTCGTAGTGTACAAATCCAGCATTTTCAAGCATTTCAACCAAAGTTAAAAAATGTTCGTGCGCCAAACCATCATCTGTATTTGCAATTTTTCCTTTTTTTATTAAAGATGCCAAAGCTGTTTTTGGTTCAACCGTTAAAGCATAACTCGAAATATGTGGAATGTTTAAACTCAACGCTAAATTTACGTTAGAACGCCATTTTTCAATACTCATATTAGGCATTCCGTAAATTAAATCAATCGAAATATTATCGAAATATTGGGTTGCGGTTTTCAAACATTGTAAAGCTTCGTCTGCATTATGCGCACGATTCATCAATTGCAAATCATCTTCATAAAAAGATTGAATTCCAATACTTAATCGGTTGATTTTTGATTTCGATAATTCAATAATTCGTTCGGTACTCAAATCATCTGGATTCGCTTCCAAAGTAATTTCAGGATTTTCAACAACTTCAAACAAAGAAAAAATAGGTTCTAAAATCTGATCAATTTCAACATTCGAAAGTACACTTGGAGTTCCTCCTCCAAAATAAATCGTTTCAACCGGTTCCTTAATCTCATTTTTTCGTAAATGAATTTCCTGAATTAAAGCATCAATCATTGCGTCTTTCTTTTTCATGGAAGTCGAAAAATGAAAATCGCAATAGTGGCAAGCCTGCTTACAAAACGGAATATGTATGTAAATTCCTGCCATTATTTTTTAATAACTCGGTCTTTATTCTGACTTACGAATGCTTCCCAACCAGTATATGATTTTCCAACTACGGTTTTACCTGAATTAAAAAAATGACAAACTGCCGCAGCCAAACCATCTGTGGAATCGAGATTTTTTGGCAACTCTTTCAACCCTAACAATTGTTGCAACATTTTAGCTACTTGCTCTTTCGAGGCATTCCCATTTCCAGTAATCGCCATTTTAATTTTCTTGGGTTCGTATTCGGTAATGGGAATTTCGCGCGAAAGTCCGGCTGCCATCGCCACACCCTGTGCCCTACCTAACTTTAACATCGACTGTACGTTTTTACCAAAAAACGGTGCTTCAATGGCAATTTCATCAGGATGATAGGTATCGATCAATTCAATGGTGCGTTCAAAAATGCGCTTCAACCTCAAATAATGACTGTCCATTTTGGAGAGTTTCAATTCGTTGAGCTGTAAAAACACCATCTGATTTTTTTCAACCTTAATCAATCCAAATCCCATAATGGTCGTTCCTGGGTCGATGCCTAATATAATACGTTCTTTAGCCAATGTTTAATATTCGTTAATTCAATTCAAATACATCGAAAAAAAGATTTTCTTTGCACAATGAAATTTCTATCTCCCAAAATTAAGCAATTCTTATTACTTCTACTGAAATTAATTGTAGTGGGATTGGCTTTTTATTTCATCAAAAGTCAATTGGCAGAAAAAACACTCGATTGGAACATTATCACTAAATCTTTGCAGCTAAAAAACGCAATCCTATTTATAAGTGTTCTTTTAGTTTTGACTTTTCTTAATCGATTTATTGAAATCTTGAAATGGAAAAATCTTGCTCAGGTTGTAAAACCTATTTCGGTTTGGGAAAGTACTAAACAGGTTTTAATCGGCATCACATTTGGAATTGTTACGCCAAATGGAATTGGTGAATACGCAGGTAAAGCATGGTTTTATCCAAGAAAAGATGCTGGCAAAATTGTGTTTCTAAACGCAGTATGCAACGGAATTCAGGTTATTTATGCTTTAAGTTTTGGCTTGTTGGGCACTTTGTATGTAAATGCATTGCACCCTTTTATACCAACCGCTTACTTCTACTTACTTTGCGGTGGACTAATAGTTGTTTTACTGGTCTTGCTTTCAATTAAGAATATTCGTATCAAAGGATATTCATTACAGACTTTATTGAATATGCTTCGAAATATCAAAACTTCAATTCATAGCAAAAATGCATTACTAGCTTTTTTGAGATATACTGTTTTGGTGCATCAATACTATGTACTTTATATGTTTTTTGAAGTTCAAATCCCTTATTTTACTCTACTGGCGGTGGTTGCAAGTGTTTACTTATTAGCCTCTTCTTTACCGAATTTCCAAGCGATTGATTTTGCTTTAAAAGGAAGTGTCGCTATTTATCTGTTTGGACTTTTTGGTGTTGATAGCTGGATTGTAACTATAGTTGCTGCTTTGATATGGTTGTTGAATTTGGTAATTCCTATTTCAATTGGTTCCATACTTCTGTTGCTGAAGAAAGGATAGTTTATTTTCGTAGGTTACTTTTTTTAAGATCCATTTCTACTACTATTTTTTATTTATCTAAATTTACTTTTAGTTGAAACTGTGTGGTGACAGGTACGCCTCGCTTATTAGCAGGATAAATTTTTGTTAATCGTTCCTGATTCTTTTGCATAATACTATCCATCATAAATTTAGGAAGTAATTTCTCATTAATAGCAACTGTTTCAAAAAACACATCGCTTTCTGTATTGATGGTTACTGAAAAAAGCACAGAATCAATAGTAGATATTTTTACGATGGAATCTTTTTTTAAAATTTCGAATACTTCAGAGCTAAAAAGTTCAAAAAAACAAATCACCCGCCCATCTGAATCTGAAATAGTATCACAAGACGCATACGTAGGATACTGATCCACTCGATCCCAATCAATTGCATGTAATTCTCGACGTAACATTTCTTGTGCATTTGGCACCTCTTTTGGTGTGAAATTACACGCCGTAGTCATGATTATAAAAAAAACAAACAGCCAACCGTTTTTCATAAGAAAATTTAATCGTAATTTTAAAAAACAAAAATACAAAAAATAACTATGGAATATTTCATCCTGATTATAAGTTTATTATTCGTTTTGGCTGGAGTTTTAGGAAGTGTATTACCAGCCTTGCCCGGACCACCTTTAAGCTGGATTGGTTTGTTGATTTTATATACCACACCAAATATGGATTTTGATTACTGGATTTTGGGCGTTACTTTTATAATTACACTGATTATTACCATATTGGACTACGTGATTCCAGCTCAGGGAACCAAGCGTTTTGGTGGCAGTAAATATGGAATCTGGGGAACGAATATCGGCTTAATTGTCGGAATACTGACACCGATCCCCTTAGGATTTATCATCGGACCGTTTGCAGGTGCTTTGATAGGCGAATTTATTTTTGACCAAAACGATTCTAAACGTGCATTTAAAGCTGCAACTGGTTCATTTATTGGCTTTATCGTTTCATCGTTTATGAAATTTGTGTATTGTATGGTTTTATTAGGAATTTACATTCACACCGTTTGGAAGTATTGGAGTGTTTGGTTTTAGATTTTAATCTTCTGTATTCCTAATTTCATTATTAACTTTAATTGTTATTAAAAGTGTAAAATTTGAACGTACAATTTTATCGTTTAATTCAGCCGGTTTCCATTTTGGCATTGATTTTAAAACACGAACAGCTCTCTTATTAATCTCGTTGAACTCTCCATACTTAATATCGGTAAACGATCCATCTTTTTCTACAATAAATTTTAATTTAACTTTTATCTCATCATTTTCCGAAAGCACTTTTCCTGAATTATATTTCCTTATAAAATCTTCATAAAATACCTGCATACCCTCTTGAGGTTGTGCTTTCTTTTGAACTACACTATAAACTTTCTCTTCTTTAGATGGTAATTTCCTTTTTTCTCTGACACTTTTAAGATCCTCCGAAACGCCATAAGTATGTACATTCTTTTCTTGTGCAATTGATTGAAATCCAAACACAAGAAAAAAAATAACTAAAAAAAAATTTTTTTATATTTATAATTTAAGTTTAAACGTTTGTTTTAATTCGTTCATAAATTTCACTGCCAATTCCGGTTTTGAAGACGATGCACTGATACTAATAAAATGTTCATTCTTATAAAATGAAATAATTTGTGTGTATGGATTTTTTGAACCGTAGGAATAAAACCCAACTTCTTTTACAGATACATCCAAAAATATAATATCCTTAAAAGTGGCATTCGGGTCTTGTACGTTTTCATTCAGCATATCAACTAATTCGCTACCCAGATCTTCAGGAACTTGCATTATAGTCACTTGAAACTCTGCCGTTTTATCTTTGTTTTCGATTCTGTAATCTGCTGTTGCCAAACCTGTATCTCGAACACTACATTGATTGCATTCAAATTTAAAATATTTGGTTTCTACTATTGAAGCTGTTATGATAGTATCTGTTTCTTCTAATTCATCAATATTTTCAGTTTTTTCCTCTTCTTCATTAACACGTATTTTCATTGGCAAAGTAAACACAGAGCGAACTATTGTGCCATTATGCTGTGCAGGTTTCCAATTCGGCATTGTTTTCAAAACTCGAATCGCTTCTTTTCCGATGTCATGTGGATCCGGACCAACCACCATGATATCGGTAAACGATCCGTCTCTTTCTACAACAAATCTTAATCTAAGATTTACTTCTGACACCTCAGCATCAATTCCGTCTATTTTAAATTCATTAGTAAAGTCTAAATAAAACCCCTGGAATCCTTCTTTTGGTTCCGCTTTCATTTGAACAAAGCTATAAACTTTATTATCGTCCAATTTATTTTCTTCTTGTGCCATTAACTGCAACCCCATAAAAAAGGCAAAAACTACTAGTAAAATATTTTTCATATAGTTAAATTTTAAGCTTAAAGTTCTTTTTTAAATGCTGAAATAACAAATCCGCCAATTGTTCATTATAAGAAACGACACTAACTCCAATTAAATATTCATTTTTGTAGAGAAAAAAAGTTCTATATTGGTTGACAATATCGTCTTCGGTCATATAGAAGGTTATTTCAGTAGCTCGTACGTCACTGAAGTTGATGTTCTTTACCACAGCATTTTCACTTTTTGCAGTCAAAGTAATGGCTTTTAGCTCTTCTTCTGCTTGTTTTTCATCAATTTTTTTAAAAATAATATTATAAATCCCTGTTTCATCTTGAGTATGCAACACAAACTCTTCAGTTTTTAGTAGATCGTTTGTAGAACTTCGTACCATATCGCAGTTACATCTAAGATCAAAAAGTGGTGTGTTTATTTCATTTGAATTTAACGATTTTAAAAAACCATTTCTCGGTCTTTTAGACGAAGCATTTGACCGAAGATTGTTCACATTGATTTTAATAGGTAAAGTAAAATACGATCGAACATTTTTTCCATTATGCATAGCTGGATTCCATGCTGGCATTTTCCTAAGCGCACTAATAGCCAGTTCTCCAGCGCCGTATTGATCATTAAATGCTTTAAAATTAGAAAAACTACCGTCTTTCTCGACAACAAACTTCAATCGCATATTTACCTCTTTTACTTCGTCAGGTAAATCAGGCAACTCAAAAGCAGTAGCAAAATTTCTATAAAAAGCTGTTATTCCTTCTTTGGGAACAGCTTTTTGTTGCACAAATAAATGAATGGTATCATGGTTTTGATTGTTTTGGGCAATCGTAGAAAAACAGACACCGTATATTAACAGAAATAAGAAGAATCTTTTTTGCATAATCAATAGCTAATGTTTAACACAAAGCTAACCTATTATTGCCAAATAAAATCAAAAAAGCCCTCCAAATTCTGGAAAGCTTTTCATTGGTCTAACTACTAAACCAGGTACTTGCGTACCTAAACAACACAACTATTTTAAAATTCACTAAAAAATCTAGCAGCTTAAACCGGATTTAAACATTACTTATCAATCCCTTTACAGTCAACTATTATTAGTTAGTAAATACTACAATCATTATTTTAAAAACACTGTATCCCAACGGTCACTCTGTGATTAGAACTTTATTTTAAGTCTTATACACCATTGAAAACGCAAAAACCAAATGAATTTCGTTGGTTATTTTTGAAACATTGTCAGTCGAGAAAACCTTTCCTCATTAAAATTACCATTTACAGATAATTCAATTAAGTCGGAAAGTATCTTTACAGATTCAAATATCAGAAACTCTCAATGTTATTTACCACACTTTCTTGATAAACAAAAGCGCAACGGAATTGCCATAAAGTTTTAGGCATTTTTATGTTTTTTGGGGATTCAACCGAAAAACAAAAAAACCTGTAACCTCATTGAAATTACAGGTTTTAATAAAATTTAAACGGATTCGAAAAGAATCTCACTTCTTCTTGGCGGTCTGGACGGGACTCGAACCCGCGACCCCATGCGTGACAGGCATGTATTCTAACCAACTGAACTACCAAACCAAGACTGTATTTCAAAGAAAAAATTTCACATCGCTGCAAAACAAAAAGAAAATTACTTTCTTTTTTTGCGGTCTGGACGGGACTCGAACCCGCGACCCCATGCGTGACAGGCATGTATTCTAACCAACTGAACTACCAAACCTTTTGCCAAAAAATACCGTGCATGACGGTATGATTTCAACGGTGCAAATATACAACCATTTCTTATAACTGCAAATTTTTCATGATAAAAAACTGATTTTTTTTTGACAGTTCTAAAAAGAATCTATCTACCAGTCGTTTATAAAAAAGAAAGTAGGTAAAAAAATGGCTTTAATTCTTTAGAGCAACTTACTGATTGCGTCTGTATAAGTTTGCTTTGGTGCAACCCCAACCTGACGATCTACAACCTCTCCATTTTGGAAAATCAAAACTGTAGGAATGTTTCTCACTCCATATTGTGAAGCAAAATCCTGATTTGCATCTACATCTACCTTACCTACAACAACCTGACCATCAAAATCTTTTGCCAACTCTTCTATAGTTGGGCCTAACATTTTACAAGGTCCACACCATTCTGCCCAAAAATCTACAACTACAGGTTTGTCTGATTTCAATACTACCTCTTCAAAAGTAGCATCTGTTATTTCTAATGCCATATTTTCTTTTTTTAATTTAATTCTTATTCTACAAATTTAGTTATTTTTTTAAATCGAGCAAACTTCTATTGATAACTAATTTCTATAATTAGATAGTTTGTGCTAATTCAATCGAAAGCTAACTTGCATTCGTTCTAATTCTTCCAACATTTCAGAAGAGATTTCAATTCGTGTGTTTTTACTCACCATCTCGATTAAATTTTTTCTAACATATCTCCTTTCGGGCAGCTTGATTTCGGGTTGATCTTCCATTGCTTCAAAGCCATCATCGCTTTCAGACGTTTCATCTCGCAGTAATTCTTGCACCATTTCTGTCTGTAGTCTCTCTTGAACCTCCTCTACTTCAAATACTTCAAAAACAACCGATTTAGCCCCTGGATTTTGATCCATGAGCATCCGAATTTTTTCAACTTGCATTTCTCTTAATTGCTTAATATCCATCTGAATAATCAGTTTCTTAGCAAAAGTCGGCAATACTTCATTTAATAATTTCACTTCTACAAACTGTAGTCGCGGATCTCCACGTTCATTTGTGCCTTGTTTTACCCAACCTTCTTTGATATAAACTCTAAAAAATAAAAAAGTATTGAGACCCAAAAGATGTCTGTTTTTTAGAAAATCTTCATTAAACATTCTTAATTCAATACTTTCATCATAACCTTCAAGAGTAAAAACTGCCCAATCATTTCCTCTAGCAGATGTTCTGTACTGTATATCAGTAATCATTCCTCCAAAGGTTACTATTCTGCCCACTAGAGCGTCCAATTGCTTTAATTGTTCCAATTGAGCGTTGCAAAAATATTTCAACTCAAATTTAAAATCGTCTAAAGGATGTCCCGAAATATAAATACCGACTACTTCTTTTTCTTTAGCCAATTTTACCATTGTAGTCCATTCCTCACAATCAGGAATCACAGGTTCAGGAATCTGGACTTCACTTGATTCACCAAACAAACTCACCTGTGCCGAATTTTCGTTTTCTTGATATTTGGCGCCATACTTGACAGCTTTTTCTAAAAATGGAATTCCGTCACTTTCAGCATGAAAATACTGCGCTCGATGGATTCCGTCAAAACAATCAAAGCCTCCTGCAAGTACTAGGTTTTCAAAAGCTTTTTTATTTGCCGAACGCAAATCAATTCGCTTTGTCATGTCAAAAATCGACTTATAATTCCCGTCCTTTCTATTCTCAATAATAGTATTTACTGCTCCTTCTCCCACTCCTTTTACGGCACCCATTCCAAAGCGAATTTGGTATTTTTCGTTAACCGCAAATTTGTATTGAGATTCATTGACATCGGGTCCTAAAACATCCAATCCCATACGTCGACATTCTTCCATAAAAAACGTTACCGATTTAATATCGTTCATGTTGTTTGAAAGTACCGACGCCATGTATTCTGCTGGATAGTGTGCTTTTAAATAGGCCGTTTGATACGCGATCCAAGCATAACAAGTTGAGTGAGATTTATTGAACGCATAAGAAGCAAATGCCTCCCAGTCTTTCCATATTTTTTCTAAAACTGTTGGATTGTGACCTTTTGCAGATGCTTGTTCGACAAATTTTGGTTTCATTTTATCTAAAACATCTTTCTGCTTTTTCCCCATTGCTTTTCGCAAAACATCCGCTTCGCCTTTAGTGAAATCGGCTAGTTTTTGAGATAAAAGCATCACCTGTTCTTGATAAACCGTAATTCCATAGGTTTCATTCAAATATTCCTCACAAGCTTCTAGGTCATAGGTAATTGGTTCCTCGCCGTTTTTTCTTGCAATAAACGAAGGAATATATTCTAAAGGCCCCGGTCGATACAATGCGTTCATTGCAATTAAATCTGCAAAAACTGTCGGTTTCAATTCTCGCATATACTTTTGCATTCCAGGAGATTCATACTGAAACACCCCAACCGTTTCTCCTCTTTGGAATAATTCATATGTTTTCTCATCATCAATCGGAATGGCTTCCGGATCAATTTCTACTCCAGTTCTCTGTTTAATGATCGCAATGGTATCTTTAATAAGTGTCAAGGTTTTTAACCCCAAAAAGTCCATTTTAAGTAGACCAGCACTTTCAGCTACCGAGTTATCAAACTGTGTCACATACAATTCAGAATCCTTGGCGGTTTGCACAGGAACAAAGTTGGTAATATCATCGGGAGTGATAATAACCCCACAAGCATGGATTCCGGTGTTTCGCATTGACCCTTCAATGATTTTTGCTTGCTGAATGGTTTCTGAAGCCAAACCATCATTATTAGCCACTTTTATCAACTCTTTTACAGCCTCGAATTCATCCGAACGGAGCACTTTTTTGATTTCCACTTCAGATTCTGTCAAAAAACGATTTAAATTCCATTTCCCAGGCATCATGTTTGGAATCAACTTCGAAATACGCTCAGATTCATACAAAGGCAAATCCAACACTCGTGCTGCATCTTTAATAGCAGACTTGGTTGCCATTTTACCATAAGTAATAATTTGCGCCACTTGATTGGCTCCGTATTTATTGATCACATAATCCATTACTCTGCCTCGTCCTTCATCATCAAAATCAATATCGATATCGGGCATAGACACACGATCTGGGTTCAGAAAACGCTCAAAAAGCAGATCGTATTTAATTGGATCTAAGTTGGTAATTCCCAAACAATAGGCCACAGCAGATCCTGCTGCAGAACCACGACCCGGACCTACTGAAACACCCATTTCCCTTGCTGCAGCAATAAAGTCTTGAACAATCAAGAAATAACCGGGATAACCGGAGTTCTCAATTGTTTTCAATTCAAAATCTAATCGTTCTGTTATTACATCATTAATGGTTCCATAGCGGCGTTTGGCTCCTTCATAAGTTAAATAACGCAGATACGCATTTTCTCCTCTTTTGCCTTCATCAGCTTCATCTTCAGCGTGAACAAATTCTTCAGGAATATCAAACTTAGGTAAAAGAATATCTCTGTAAAGAGAATAAACTTCTACTTTATCAACGATTTCTTGTATGTTAATAATAGCTTCTGGAAGATCAGAAAAAAGGGCTTTCATTTCTTCCTGTGTCTTATAGTAATACTCTTGATTTGGTAGACCGTATCGATACCCACGTCCCCTGCCAATTGGAGTAGCTTGCTTTTCGCCATCCTTCACACACAATAAAATATCGTGAGCATTGGCATCGGTTTTATCAAGATAATAGGTGTTGTTGGTTGCAATTAATTTTACTTGATGTTTTTCTGAAAAGGCAATCAAAGTTTTATTCACGCGGTCTTCATCTTCTTGGTTATGCCTCATGATCTCCAAGTAAAAATCATCCTGAAAATTTTCTTTCCACCAGAGCAACGCTTCTTCTGCCTGTTTTTCACCAACGTTTAATATTTTATTAGGAATCTCGCCGTAGAGATTTCCAGAAAGCACCATGATGTCTTCCTTGTACTGCAATAAAACTTCTTTATCAATACGCGGAACGTAGTAAAACCCATCGATCGATGCAATAGAAGACAACTTAGCTAAGTTGTGGTATCCATTTTTATTTTTTGCTAATAATACAACCTGATATCCATTGTCTTTTCGGCTTTTATCTTTGTGTTTTTCACAAACAAAAAACTCACAACCTACAATTGGCTTGATTTCGGTTTGTGAAGGTTCTTCTCCATTTTCAATTGCAATGGCGTTGTTCTTCTGTACATTTTTATTGTGGTCCAAAATGGCGCTGACAAATTTAAATGCCCCCATCATATTTCCATGATCGGTCATAGCAATTGCAGACATTTTTTCTTCGGCGGTTTTCCGAACCATTGCTTCAATATCAATGGTTGATTGTAAAACAGAAAACTGAGTATGATTGTGTAAATGAGCAAAGGTGGCAGCTTCAAAAGTTCGCTTTTCTTCTTGAGTGATGACCCTTTTTTCATCTTCTACGATGACACCCGCAGCAATGAGTTTTTTACGAATCTCTTCTGATTCTTTTTTAAGATTAAGATGTTTCAATCCGATCAGCTCGAAAGGTTTGTGATTCCTCTCTTTGAACCTTTGAGCGTATCCACTTTCTTGTTTCAGTTCTTGTTCTGAAAACACATCATTTCGAATCAATTCTAAGAAACATCTCGTAGTTGCCTCTACGTCGGCTGTAGCATTGTGAGCTTCATTAAATGGGTGCCCGAAAAGATATTCGTGTAATTCTGTTAAGGTTGGTAATTTAAAACGTCCACCTCTACCGCCTGGAATTTTCAATAAATTAGCTGTAGTTTCCGTACATGTATCCAAGACTGGCTTTTGCTCTAATGGACTATCAATCCCTGCACGATACCATTCAGCTCCCATAATTTTGACATCAAAACCAACATTTTGACCTACAATGAAATTTGCTTTGTCTAATGCTTTGGTAAATTCCTCTAAAACAAAAGAAATAGCCACTCCTTTTTCTCTAGCCAAATGAGTAGAAATACCGTGAATCTGTTCAGAATCATAAGGAATATCAAAGCCGTCGGGTTTTATCAAATAATCGTTATGTTCTACAAGATTTCCTAACTCGTCGTGTAATTGCCAAGCAATCTGTACACAGCGTGGCCAATTATCCACATCGCTAATTGGAGCGTTATAATCATTTGGTAATCCAGTAGTTTCAGTATCAAAAATTAAATACATATTTAATTAGGGGTCTTTAAATCTTGGTTAATATCAACAAAAAGAAGTCTAAATAATCAAACAGACTTTCTACAAAGTTACGAATAAAAAAAGTCGCTCTTATCATAGAACGACTTTCAAAATGAAAAATTTAAACAACTTTAAGTTGCCATATATTACTCTTCCGATTCTCCTTCTCCAGGAATTGCTATATCTGAACCATTTGTAGCTATAATAGGGATTTGGTAAAACACACCTTTATTAAAATTAACTGAAGTTTCTCCAGGAATGATAGGACTTCCACTCACAGGAACCATTTCAGCATAAAAAGTTCCAGACAATGTGCCCGGCTTTTGTTTTTCAAATGGATCTATTTTTATATAACCATTTCCTGTTAATGAAGAAGAGCTATAGAAGTAAACCGTGTCATTTGAGTTTTTTGTATACGTAGCAACGTTTTCGTTAGTAACACCTAATGGATATTCTACACCATAATCATAATCACCTACATACAAAGTAATGTTCTCCGATTCGTCTGCACCGACAATGACTAAGTCACCATTATCTACATTAACAAAGGCCTGCATTTTTGTAGCGCGCCAAAAATTATAGCCATTTGTGGCTTCAAAAGCAGGAGTATTCGTAGTGATTTCTTCTTCACAAGAGGTCAATGCTAAACCTGCCAATACAATCAAAAAATATTTTTTCATATTACGTAAAAATTCTCTGTTCAATGTTATCAAACAAAAATAGAGTTTTTTATTTATTCTAAACAACTTTTTTTAGTAATTATTTAACTTATTATAACATTTAACATTTTAGCAGATGTTTTTTTGTCGCTTTTAGAGTTTGAAAAGAAAAATATTGTAACTTTGCAACTTATTAAATAACAGAGGTCGGGTACCTCAATTAAATCATCAAGATTATGTCTGTAAAAATCAGATTACAAAGACACGGTAAAAAAGGAAAACCGTTTTATTGGGTAGTTGCGGCAGATGCTCGCTCAAAAAGAGATGGTAAGTTTTTAGAAAAAATCGGAACTTACAATCCAAACACTAACCCTGCAACCATTGATTTGAATATCGATGCTGCAACAACATGGTTAGCAAACGGAGCTCAACCAACTGACACAGCTCGTGCTATCTTATCTTACAAAGGTGCCCTTTTAAAACACCACTTAAACGGAGGTGTTCGTAAAGGTGCTTTAACTCAAGAACAAGCAGATGCTAAGTTTGAAGCTTGGTTAGAGGAAAAAGCAAACAAAGTTGGTGCAAAAGTTTCTGGATTAGCTGACAACAAAGCTGCTGCAAAAGCAAAAGCTTTAGAGGCTGAAAAAGAAGCAAATGCTAAACGTATTGCTGCTGCACAGGAAGCAAAAGCTGAGGCTGAAGCTGAAAACGCTGAAGAAGCTACTCCTGAGGTAGAAGAAAACACAGAAGAAACAGAAGCTTAATTTTTGAAATGCGATTTTATTATGCGTAAAAAGGATTGTTTTTATTTAGGTAAAATCGCTAAGAAATTTAGTTTCAAAGGGGAAGTTCTAATCTATTTAGATACAGACGAACCACAATTGTACACAGAATTGGAATCAGTTTTCGTTGACATCAACGGACGACTGATTCCTTTTTTTATTGAAAAAGCTGTAATTCACAAAGACAAATTTCTTCGCACACAATTTGAAGATGTTACTTCAGAAGCTGAAGCAGACGAATTAATTGGAGGTGAAATTTACCTTCCGTTAGAAATGCTTCCTAAACTGGAAGGAAATAAATTTTACTACCACGAAGTGGAAGGATTTACCGCAATAGATCAAAGAATCGGAAACTTTGGCAACATCAAAAAAATATTGGATAATGGAATTCAAGCTCTTTTCGAAATTGAAAAAGACGAGGCTACCATTTTAGTTCCGGTTATTGATGAATTCATCGTTGAAGTAAATAGAGAACAAAAAACCATTCTTTTTAACACTCCAGAAGGATTGATAGATTTGTATTTATAACACTTTTTTTCTTTTCTATCTATTTTTCAAAAACACAGTTTACAAACCCCTCCTCTTTTAACTGTGAATCAAACTTACCACCTCAAACATCTTAAACTAATTTCTTAATTTTTAGAACATTAATAGCGATTTAACACTTCAACAATCTTTGCTATTGATTCCACTTTACTTCAGAATCCAAATTTACACAAGCTGTTCTGCTTCTCTTTATTTTCTGTTTCAGGAACGTATTAAATTTTAAATCACTAATTTTGCTAAAAATCATATATTATGAGTTTTATTAGAATCACCAAGCAGTTTACTTTTGAAACTGGACACGCATTGTATGGTTACGATGGAAAATGTCGTAATGTACATGGACACAGCTACAAACTTTCTGTTACAGTTATTGGTAAGCCAATAACCGACGCTAGTCACGTTAAGTACGGAATGGTTATTGATTTTTCTGATTTAAAGAAAATTGTCAAAGAAGAAATTGTAGACAACTTTGACCATGCTACTGTTTTTAATCAAAATACCCCGCATATCGAACTTGCTCAAGAACTGGAAAAACGCGGGCATCACATCATTTTGGTAGATTATCAACCAACCAGCGAGAACATGGTTATTGATTTTGCTAATAGAATTAATAGTCGTTTACCCGAAAATATCCGTCTGTTCTCATTACGTTTACAAGAAACAGAAAGTTCTTATGCCGAATGGTTTGCCTCTGACAACCTATAAATATGATTACACTGCAAATCCCTTCTGACAAAAAAGTATATTTTACCTCTGATCATCATTTTGGAGCACCCACGCGTGAAGAGAGTCTTCCACGAGAAGCTTTATTTTTAGAATGGCTGAATGTGATTGAAAAAGATGCTGGAGCTTTGTTTATTATTGGTGATTTATTCGATTTTTGGTTTGAATATAAAAAAGTGGTTCCTAAAGGGTTTGTACGTATTTTAGGAAAATTGGCTCAAATGCGCGACAGCGGTTTACCGATTTACTTTTTTGTAGGCAATCATGATTTGTGGATGGAAGATTATTTTGAAGACGAATTAGATATTCCTGTTTTTCATGAACCTCAACGATTTCAAATTTTCGGCAAATCTCTTTTAATCGGACACGGAGATGGCCTAGGTCCTGGAGACAAAGGATATAAACGAATGAAAAAAGTATTTACACATCCATTATCAAAATGGTTGTTTAGATGGTTACATCCAGATTTAGGAATAAAACTAGGAGAATACCTATCTGTAAAAAACAAATTAATATCTGGTGACGAGGACGCCCAATTCCTTGGCGAAGACAAAGAGTGGTTGGTCCTATATGCCAATGAAAAAGTAAACGAACAATTTGCCGATTATTTTATTTTCGGGCATCGTCATTTACCTATGATCTTACCATTAAAAAACAATCCTAAAGCGTCCTATGTCAATCTTGGTGATTGGATTCAGTATTTTTCTTTTGGGGTGTTAACACATGAGTCCTTGGAACTTTTCTATTATTCGAAACACGGTTCATTTGATCGTTTCGATCCAAAATCCAATCGTGATGTTTAAAATGGCTCCATTTTTCTGCAGATAAATCCACTGTTGGGTCAATTAACCTTTTTCTTTCTTGACGATTAATTCGTACGTTGCTAGAACTTACATACACCTCAACATCTTTTCCTTGCTCATTAAAATGATGTTTAATTTTTTGGCTCATTTGCCAAATAACATCCGGTGCATTCAAGCGTCGTCTTTGTTTATTGTTTATTAGATCCTCGTTTGAAAAAGCTAAGATTTCTTTGGTGTCTTTATCAACTACTTTAAACTTTGCTTCGCCACTTCTTGAACGCAACATCATGCGCCAACTTAATCGGTGCCCTTCTTCGGTCCATAAAACATCTCCTTTAATAGCCCAATGTCGCAATGGCAAAAGCACCTGCAAAATTATATACGGTATAAAGAAATAGCGTAAAGCTGCAATTCCGTCTTGAGTTGTTTCACCATCAAAAGAGATTTTAGGTTTTTTCCTAAAAAAGAAGTTTCTAACTTGTTCTACTGGAAAAAAGAAAATACTAAAACTTAAAGCGAAATATGGAAACACTCCAATTTTTAAAGTTATCGAATTGAAAATATGAAAAATCAACGAAGCAATAATCGCCAACCATCGAGTTCGTCTCCAAAGCAATGCTGGTATAATTAAGCCATCGAAGAGAATTCCCATATAGGCAATAAAGTAATGAAACTTTTCTTTTTTAAATACTTCTAGAACATAATCGGGCATATTTTTCATGGAAAGAAACATACCTTTTGTAACTGTTCCGTCTAACCAATCTGGATAAAACTTTGCAATTGTTGCATAGAAATAGACGCAACTTACTTGAATAATAAAAACCCAAGAAATCCAACGCGGCATATAAAGTTTTTTGATATTTGGATTTCGTTTCGCGTCAATCGAGGCATAGGCATTTGCAGGTAGAAAACACATGATTAATGAGATCAACCACATTAAATAATAATGGTTATTGTAAGATGTTTTTTGTCCAAAATAAACAATTCCCCACAAAACAGTCAATGAAATAATAGAGAACCTATATTTGAACCCGAAAACAACTCCTAAAGAAACCAATGCCATTAACCAAAAAACCACATACATGGTTTCATTTTGGAATAACAAAAGCCATTCAAAGCCAATGAAAGTAAAATTCGTTTTGGTATTGATAAAATTATGATCAACCCAATTGGTTAAAAGCGAACCGACACTTTCGGCCAAAAAAACCAATCCGAAGAAAATCCGGAACATGATCAGTGGAGCGTTATCTATTTTTTCAAATGCTTTTTTCCACATAACATTATATGTTTTTATTTAAAAATATTTTTGAAAATTGTGCGTCTTCTTTCAGAGCCTCTTTCAACATTTCAACAGAACCAAACTTCTTCTCGTCTCGAATGCGTTCCAAAAAACAAACCGTAATCTCTTGACCATAGATATCTTGATCAAAATCAAAAATATTTACTTCTATACTAAGTGATTTACCTTCAACAGTAGGATTCGTCCCAATATTGAGCATTCCGTAGTAAGTTTGGTTTGCAATCAAAACTTTCACTACATAAACCCCAATGGCTGGAATGAGCTTATACTCTTCTTTAATTTGAATATTTGCAGTTGGATATCCAATAGTTCTTCCTAATTGCTTCCCTTTAATCACAGTGCCCGAAATCATGTATGGATAACTCAAATAATTCTTTGCTAAAGCAACATTTCCTTCTGCAAGCGCTTTACGAATTTTTGTGGAACTCACAGAAACGCGATCTAATTCTTCTGCAGAGATTTGTTCTACATCGAAATGATATTTGTTTCCGAATTCAATTAAGTCATGAATATTAGCCGATCTGTTTTTTCCAAAATGATGGTCGTAACCGATCACGATTTTTTCAATATTAAATGTATCGACTAAAATATTTTTCACAAACTCTTCGGCAGATAAATTCGCAAATTCCTGTGTAAATTCTTGCACAACCAAATAATCAATCCCAAACTCTTTAAAAAGCTGAATACGCTCTTCAATTGTATTGAGTAAAAGGATTTTACTATCGGTTTTCAAAACCATTCTTGGATGCGGAAAAAAAGTCAAAACCAACGTTTTATTTCCGGAATTATTTTTTTGAAACTTTAATTTATTTAGAATAGCCCGATGCCCAATGTGCATCCCATCGAAAGTACCTAGGGTTACAATTGTCTTTTCCGAGCTTTGAAAATCTTGTATGGAATGAAAAACTTTCACTTTTTTGTTTTTGCAAATCTATCAATAAAACGACAAATGACTGACAACTATCTTATTTATATTTTATAATTACTCAAGAATATAATTATTCCAATTCAACAATCAGTGACTAAAGAATAACGAAAAGCCGATTTTCATGTTATGGATTCTTTACATTACATTAAAAATACGTACGCATCTATTTCAATTTTAACAATTTAAGAATAAGTCTGATGCAGAAATAAAAGTTAAAAATAACAAACTTATAAAAAGGCATTTCATTTATGCCGAATAATTTAACTAACTTTATCCCTTTGTAATTTGACCGTTTTGTTATGAAAATATTTTATAGCTTTTTTATTATCCTACTATTTGGTTCAAGCAGTTTATTTGCCCAACCAGCAATTTTTAAAATAGCTAACGACCGCGAATGGAGAGAAGAAGAAAAATTTGTCCGATTGCATCATCCTAAGCAATCTTTCATTTATTCATTTGATTTTCATTATTTAATGGAAATAGTAAAAGATGCTCCTGCATTGTCCGACGAAGCTTCTCCTATTAAACTCAATATTCCCGATGCAAACGGATTATTTCAAACCTACTGGATTTATGACAATCCCGCAATGGAGCCAGAATTAGCTATAGATGTTCCAAACATTAGAAGCCTAAAAGCTGTTTCAATAGAAAACAAAGCGCACCAATTAAGTATTAGCCTGTCAGATGTTTTTGGATTACATGCGATTGGCACAGAACCAGACGGAACTACTTATTACATAGACAATTACACCAACGACCTGAATGCAGTATTAGTTTATGATCGAACGAGTCTTGAAGCCCCTAAAAATCAATTCAAGTGTTTAACAAATACAGATTCTATATATCCAAGTCAAGAAACTTCATCCATTCAGCCGATGAGTATGGATAGCAAAAGAAGAAATTTTAGATTGGCATTGGCTTGTACTGTGGAATACGCAGCTTTTCATTTAAACGCAGCTCCATCAAATGTTCCGCAGGTAACAACTGCACAGAAAAAAAACATTGTTTTGGCTGCTATGAACACTTCGGTTACAAGGATCAATCATATTTTTGAACGCGATTTAAATATTCATTTAAATCTAATTTCTAATACTACAGATATTATTTTCATCACGACAGACAATTTCTCGAACAACAATCCGCATCGTTTAATCATAGAAAGCCAAAGCGTGATCAATAGAATTATTGGGAGAAACAATTATGATCTTGGACACACGTTTAGCACTGGTGCTGGTGGTTTAGCAAGTTTTGCATCTGTTTGTAGTGCTAGTAGAAAAGCCATGGGAATAACAGGCTCTTCTTCTCCAGTTGGCGATCCATATGATTTGGATTATGTCTCCCATGAAATGGGACATCAATTTGGAGCCAATCATACATTTAACAACTCTTGTCAAGCAAATAGAAATAGCGCGACTGCGGTAGAACCAGGCAGTGGAAGCACTATTATGTCGTATGCTGGAATTTGCTCGCCAGACGTTCAAAATCAAGTCATTAGTTTTTTTCACTATATTAGCATTCGAGAAATGCATACTTTTTTACAATCAGCAAATTGTGCACAGCGACAAACAATCCTCAATAACGCACCTATTGTATCTAATTTAGATTCTAAAACCATTCCTTATGGTACACCTTTCATCTTAAGCATACAATCCACAGATATAGAAAGCGATCAACTAACCTATACTTTTGAACAAACCGATGCTGAAATTTCTACACAACCACCATCGCCTAATTCTACAGATGGTCCTAATTTCAAAAACATTGTTCCAACAACGAAAAACTACAGATCATTTCCTGATGAAACTACTGTATTAAGCGGCACAACTAATGCCACGGGAATTGTTAGTAATTCATGGGAACGCCTGGCAACAACAGGAAGAGATTATCATTTTGTATCATTAGTTCGAGACAACAACCCCGTGGGTGGAAGAGTGACTTATACTCCAGAAACAACAATTAAGGTTGCTAATACGGGGCCTTTTGTTATAACACATCCCAATAATAATCCTTCGACTTCAGAACCAATTTGGCATACTGGAACAGCAAAGACTATTACTTGGAATGTTGCAGGCACTACAGCAAACGACATCAATGTTTCTCATGTGAATATTTTAATCTCAACAGACAATGGAGGCTCTTATTCTATTTTAGCTGCCAACACACCAAATGACGGAAGCGAAACCATCACTTTACCAACTAATTTAGATAATACGTATAACGGAAGAATAAAAATAGAAGCTGTTGACAATATTTTTTACACCGTTTCGAAAGCTTTGACAATTTGGGATACAACTACAAGCAATGACAACTTTAAAACAGAGAAGCTTGAGATATTTCCTAACCCAGCTAAAGAAGTTTTAAATATTACTTTTGCATCTGAAGGAACACAATCAACCAACTATCATATTTTTGATTTAAACGGACGTTTGTTACAAACCATAGAAAACAATTCAGAACAAAATACCCATCAATTAAAAATAGACTTTTTGGCTCCGGGAACCTATATTTTAATTGTAAATAGAAACGGAAAAAACACTAATCACAAATTTATAAAACAATAAAATACTGTGTTATAAAAAACAGCCTAGATCTTTTAAAAGTCTAGGCTGTTTTTTGGTTACTTTATATTTTTTAAATTAATAATTTCTTGTTCAGTTAGGAAGCGCCATTGTCCGCGAGCAATCCCCCATTTTGTTAAACCTGCAAACATGACACGGTCTAACTTAATTACATTGTAGCCCAATTCTTCAAAAACTGCACGGACAACTTTCACATTGGAAGTTTTCACTCTAATACCCACTTCGCTTTTTGGTTGTTTCTCTACATATGAAATTTCTTCAACCCAAACCTTATGGTCATTGATATAGACTCCTTTTTGTATTTTTTCTAAATCTTCAAATTTCAAATTTTTATCCAATGAAACGTGATATAATTTTGAAGAAGATTGCGCGGCATTGGTAAACTTCTGAACCAAATCATTGTCATTGGTATACAATAAAAGACCCACAGTAGTTTTGTCCATACGTCCCACTGGTTTTAAAACTGACGTTGAAGCATTGCGAACTAAATCAGAAGCATTAGAAATACGTTCATCATCAGAAGTAGAAAATCCTTTTGGTTTGTTCAGCAAAACATACACTTTTTTCTCTGGATTTAATAAAACTCCATCAAAAACAACTTTGTCTTTTGGCATTACTCTGTATCCCATTTCGGTTACAACTTTACCGTTGACAGTGACATTTCCTGACTGAATATACAAATCGGCATCACGACGTGAGCAAACCCCCGAGTTAGCAATATATTTATTCAAACGAATTGTACCGTCGTCTGCTTGCTTAGAGGCCTTAGGCGCCGCCTTTTTAAAAGGCTTGTTGAATTTACCCGCTCCTTCTTGTTTCTTATACTTGTCGGACGAGTGCTCTTTAGAAAAAGATGCCTTTTTGTCGTTGTGTTGATTTTTATTTCCTCTTCGTGTATTCATTTTTCGAAAAATTTTTACAAAGATACAAGAATATTTAGCATCTTTACACAAAGATTAAAATTGTAGAAAAGTTATGAAAAACAAGTGGGTTATTTTGATACTTATCCAAGCAATCATCAGCCTTGTTGCAGGAATCTTGCTTTCTAAAATGTCTTTAATAGGACGTGTTGGAGTTTCAACCTTTTATACTGAATACGGGTTTCTTAAACATTGGTATAAAGGATTTGCAGCTGTTTTTATCATTCAATTATTAATTATTGCTATTCTTTGGATTACTAAGCGGATTACTTCTTATAAGAATTTCAGTATAATAAATTTGATTTTCATCATTTTCGGGCTTTTAGGTTTCCTATATACTTTTTACGATTTTACATCGACCAGCCATAAATACATGAACAATAAATTTCACATGGGTGGCTATTTATTTTGGGTAGGATGGTTTTTTAGTTGTTTGTTTTTCTTTTTTGCTAGGGTAAAACCAAAACCTAAAGTTATAATCGAGGAAAAAACAGAACCTATTAAAGAGGAAGAGATAAATCCTGAGTCGTAACACTTCCAGACAAGACCCTATAAATAGGGTTCGACCAATTGCTTACCGTGAATAATCACTTTAGGATCGATTAAAACAATAGAAAGCACTCCTAAAAAGATTATGAGCTTTAATAAAATATGGAGTTTTTTATAATCGAGTTGTGTAGTCGCCTGGTACAAAAACAACAAGAAAGACAATAACAATCCGCTGCTCACATAAAAATAATATTGCATATACCCAACTTCAAAATAAGTTATTAAAGCATAAGCAGGCAATAAAGTCAATAGTACTAAAGCCGAAATAAGGTATTTAGAAATATCACTTCCAAAACGTACAGGAACGGTCTGATAATTATTTGCAAAATCACCTTTTATATTTTCTAAATCCTTTACAAACTCGCGGATTAAGATTATTAAATAAAGATAGAATCCATGTGCAAAAATCCCCCAACTAAAATTCTCGAAATGCATTAAAATCCCGAAGAAAGGCAGAAGCACAAGAAAAGAGGCTGTTATATTTCCTATAATTGGGTATTTTTTTAATTTATGTGAATAAAACCACAGAAGGAAAATGTAGACCGAATAAAAAAGAGCTGCACGCCACGATACTATCATGGCCAATGAAACACATATAACATTTAATAAAAAGTAAGCTTTTAGCTGCGTTTCTTTACTCACCCTTCTATCGATCAAGGATTTATAGGGTCTATTTATCAGATCTTTTTTGTCATCGTAAAAGTTATTGACGATATAACCCGAGGCAATTGCTAAGGTACTAATGAAAATCAACAAAAATAGATGCAAGTCAGTTAGAACCGTTATAGCTCTTAAATCTGCTCCAAAAATAAAAATTGCCGAAAGGTATTGAGCCAACACCACAACGGCAATATTATATCCCCGAACAACGGAAAAAACACTTAAAAATTTAAGCACCAACCATTTAATCTTTCGGGAGTTTTTCATATTAGAAGCGGTAAACCAGTTCTAACTTATAGTCTTTCAAACTTTGTTTTGCTTTTTCATAATCAGAAGCAAAGCCCAAAATATAGCCACCGCCACCTGATCCACACAATTTTAAATAATAATCATTACTATCGATTCCATGTTGCCAAATTTGGTGAAACTTTTCTGGAATCATTGGTTTGAAGTGATTCAAAGCAATTTTCGACAATTGTTTGGTGTTTCTAAACAAGGATTTAAAGTCTCCTTTCAAAAAGTTTTCAACACATAAATCAGTATATTTAGTAAACTGCAATTTCATCATGTTTCTAAAACCTTCATTTTTCAAGTTTTCCATGAAAACATTAACCATAGGTGCTGTTTCTCCAATTATTTCGGAATCGATCAAAAAGACAGCTCCTCTGCCTTCTTCCTTTTGTGAAGGAATACCTGTAGGCTCAATATGGTCTTTAGAATTGATTAAAATTGGTAAACTTAAATAAGAGTTCAAAGGGTCTAATCCTGAAGAAGTTCCATGAAAAAACGACTCCATTCTTCCAAAAATTTGTTTTAGAATAAGTAATTTCTCTCGGTTTAAATTTTCTAAAACCGTAATCTTATTGTTAGCGTACTTATCATAAATAGCTGCGACCAATGCGCCACTACTTCCAACGCCATATCCCTGTGGAATGCTTGAGTCAAAATACATACCTTCTGCCAAATCTTGGTCTAAGGCATCCATATCAAACTGTACCAAATCGGGCTCATTGACAGACAATTGCTTGAGGTAAACGGCAAATTCCTTCAATTTTTCATTGGATTTTTTTATATCCGCTGTCATGGTTTCGTCGATTTTCAAGGCTCCGTTATAAAAATTATAAGGAATCGACAAACCTTTGGAATCTTTAATGATACCGTATTCTCCAAATAATAAAATCTTCGAATAAAACAAGGGTCCTTTCATACTCAATCGATTGAGTAACAAAGGTAGTATTTATTTTTTACAACTAATTAAATTCTTTATTATTTCTTTTGATTAAACCTATCGTTTGTTTTCATAAAAAAACCGTCAACGGATCAAATCGCGTCAACGGTACAAAATATTTGGACTAATTTTAAATTTATTTTACACTCCTCTTAATACATCTGAAGTACTTTGTACATCAAGCTTTTCGCAATATTAGAAGCACTGCTTTTAATATCTTCTGCGTTTGGCCCTTCAAAAAGCTGATCTACCGTATGTTGAAATAAAGCTAGCCAATGTTGAAAATGATCGGGTTTCATAGTGCTTTTATTGTGAATTTCTTTATGAACCATCATTGGATTTCCTTTAAATCTACCTGTTCCAAATAAAATAACTTCCCAAAAGTCATACATCTTAGGTAAATGTACATCCCAATTTGTTTGAGCAACATCATTAAAAAAATAACCTATGACCTGATCTTCTTGAACACACTCATAAAAACGATTGATCAGCAGCTCGATATCTTTTCTATTTAAAATGTCTGTCTTCTCCGCATTCATCTTTTAATTATTTACTTTACAAAGTTCGTTAATTATAAGCCTTAAGTTTATGACTCGAATCATAGTTTATGACTCCAAATAGACCTATATTTGTTTAAAGTTAAAACTCGAACTAATTTTTACAAATTTGAAAAAATTTGCAGTCATAGTAGCACTCTTTATGTTGTTCAAGCCCCTACTTCCTGTGGTTGAATATTTCGCTTTTTATGACTACATTAAAAATGAACTTTGTGAAAACCGAGATAACCAAGAGTTGGAATGTAACGGAAAATGTCATCTTAAAAAGGAATTAGCAGAAGCTTCTGAAAGCGATAACGAACTGCAAACGTTTCAAACAAAAACTCATTTAGTCTTTTTCAATGAACTCCAAGAGGTTTTCATCCCATTTGGGCCTTTCTATATTAACACTCAAAAAATAAACGCTACGTACAACAATTTGTACAAGTACTACAAAACTTCTACGGTATTTCACCCTCCTGCTTTAGCTTAATTTTAGATACTGTTTTTTTAATTTATCCGCCTTTTTGTTAGCACAAAAAGCGCATCATTATATCACTAATTAAATAAACAATACGCACTTTATTTAAAATTTTGAATCCTATTCAAAACACATTTTTATTTCTAAAATTAAACTTAAATCAAAAATGAAAACCTTAAAATATCTTTCAATCTTGTTAATAAGCCTGTTGACTTTCTCATGTTCTTCAGACGACGAAATTAACGTAATAAATCCCGATGAATTAACCGATTTAATTAAAATCAAAGAATTATCAAACGCAACTCATTCTATAGAATTATATTCAAAAAACGGCAAATTAGAGCAAGGCTACAACGCTCTTTCGCTTCGCATTAAAGACAACAATGACCATTATATAAGCAACGCAACGCTGAGCTGGAATCCAATTATGTATATGACGGGAATGCAGCACTCTTGCCCAAAATCTGAAATTAGTAAAACGCCAAATAAAGAGACCTTGTATAACGGATATATTGTTTTTCAAATGGCATCACATGGTTCTGAATACTGGGGTTTGACTGTTGACTATACTATTGACGGAACTTTATATTCTGTTTCAGAAACTATAGAAGTATTTCCTTCTGAGAAACAACGTGTAACCACATTTACAGCTGCTAATAATTCGCGTTATGTCTTGGCTATGATTGCACCTTCTGAACCGAAAGTTGCTTTGAATGACATGGTTGTTTGTTTATACAAAATGGAAAACATGATGCAATTTTCTGTAGTAGACGATCATTTGATTAAAATTGACCCAAGAATGCCAAGTATGGGAAACCACGGTTCGCCCAACAACCAAGATTTAACACAAAATGCAGATGGCTTTTATCATGGAAAATTATCGCTGACAATGACGGGCTATTGGAAAATCAACTTGCAACTTTTGGATGATGAACATCGAGTTTTAAAAGGAGAAGAAGTTACTTCTGAAAAGGAATCAAGCAGCTTGTATTTAGAAATTGAATTTTAATGGTACATTTTATGAACATGTATAAAAACATATATTGGTTGCTAATTTTCTTGGGATTATCCTCTTATTCCCAAGAAAGTTCAACTGATAGTTTATTTAGCAATATTACTTTAGACGAAATCATCATATCGACCCACGAAAAAACGCTTGATGATCAACATACAAAAGCACTTTCAACCTTAGATGAATTTTTAGACAAGTCACCTAAAATCAATATGATTAAAAGAGGAGGTTATGCGTGGGAACCTCTTATCAATAGTATGGCAACAGAGCGCACTTTGATTACTATTGATGGAATGAGAATTTTTGGAGCTTGTACCGATAAAATGGATCCGATAACTTCTTATGTTGAGATTTCGAATCTATCAAAGGCTGATGTAACTTCTGGGCAACAAGGAAATACACATGGCGCAACTATTGGCGGAGCTTTAGATTTAAAAAGAAGCACACCAAGAAATCGTCCTTTTGGTTGGAACGGTAAGTTGGTCAGCGGTTATGAAACCAATAATCAACAAAAAATATTTGGAGGTGCTGTTGGTTACAATGACAGCATCTTTTATGCCAGCGCCGATTTTATGTACCGTGATGCTGAAAATTATAAAGCAGGAAAAAACATAGAAGTACCTTTTTCTCAATTTACTAAATACAATATTTCGGGAACTTTTGGTTATCATTTATACCAAAAAAATCTAATAGAAGCCTCGGTTATATACGACAAAGCAACCGATGTGGGTTATCCTGCGCTTCCTATGGACGTTTCGCTTGCCGAAGCCTTAATCAGCTCGATTAAATACGAAAGAAAACAAATCTCGGAGACTTTGGAAAACTGGGAAACCAAACTGTATTACAATTCTATTACACATACAATGGATGATACCAAACGCCCAAATGTTCCAATTCACATGGATATGCCAGGTTGGTCTGATACGTTTGGAATGTATTCAAAGCTAAATGGAAACCATAGAAGACATCGCTTTTCTGCAAACTTGAATGCTTATTACAATAAATCAGTTGCAGAAATGACCATGTATCCTAACAATCCGAATGAACAATTGATGTTTATGTACACTTGGCCTGATGTTCGAACTTTTTACAGCGGAATACATTTAGCCGATGACTATCTTTTAACCGATCACAGTAAACTAAAAATTTCCTTTGCCCTTGGAGGGCATAAAAACGAAATCGCAGATGATTTTGGTTTGTCGAGTCTGCAGATTTTTTATCCAGATATGAAAGCTACAAAAACTCGTTTTTTAAAGAGTGTCTCTGCGAATTATCTATTGAATCATGGAAAATGGAATTATAATTTCGGCTTAGCTTATGGCGAAAGAGCACCTTCAGTTTCCGAAGGCTACGGATTTTATTTATATAATAGTAATGACTTTCACGATTATGTAGGAAATCCCTATTTATCCAATGAAAAGTCTTGGGAGATAAATGCTTCTGTACATTATCATTCAACAAAATTCCACTCTAAGTTGTCTGCGAATTACTTTCATATTCAGGATTATATCGTAGGAAAAGTTGATGATACTGTATTACCAATGACGATTGGCGCTTCTGGTGTGAAACGTTATTCTTCGTTAGATTACGCCACAATATTTACCATGGATTATCATATCGACTATCATTTCCTCGACAATTTTAAAGCCGAGACTTTGTTAATTTATAGTTATGGACAAGGAAACGATGGCGAAAATTTACCTTTTATCAGCCCGTTCCGTTACACTGTGAGTCTAGGTTATTCCAAAAGTGATTTCAGTTCTCAAATTACAGCGAGCGGAAATGCCAAACATCGAAACCATGCCTCTTTTTATGGAGAAAATCAAACAAGTGATTATATAATTTTTGGACTTAGTGCGGGTTATGAATTTTTATTTAACAAGACTTCACTAGGACTTAAAGCTGGGATCGAAAATATTTTTGATCGTCATTACACCACTTTTGCAGATTGGAATAATATTCCACGAAATGGCAGAAATATGTTTTTAAATGTAGTTTTTGAGTTATAAAAAAAGGTTGCTTGTTCTTTAGAAACAGGCAACCTTTTTTACTTCTTCCAATTGTGAAATTAATCTTTCAGAATATTTCTTGAGATAACCAATTTTTGGATTTCTGTAGTTCCTTCTCCGATCGTACATAATTTTGAATCGCGGAAAAATTTCTCTACTGGAAAATCTTTGGTGTATCCATAACCTCCATGAATCTGAATCGCTTCTGTTGCTGCTTTCACACACACTTCAGACGCATACATTTTTGCCATAGCTCCAGCAGTTGTTACTGGTTGGTTTTTTTCTTTTAAAGACGCTGCTTTGTGTAACAATAATTCAGAAGCTTCGATTTCAGTTGCCATATCTGCTAATTTAAAACCGATAGCTTGAAATTGAGAAATAGGTTTTCCAAATTGCACGCGTTCTTTAGAATATTTCAAAGCTGCTTCATAAGAACCTTTTGCAATTCCTAAAGATAAAGCTCCGATAGAAATACGTCCTCCGTCCAAGATTTTCATAGCCTGAATAAAACCTTCTCCAACTTCGCCTAAACGGTTGGCATCAGAAACTCTACAGTTATCAAAAATCAATTCAGCGGTTTCAGAAGCACGCATTCCTAATTTATTTTCTTTTTTCCCAGAAGTAAAACCTGGTGTACCTTTTTCAATAACAAAAGCAGTCATTCCACGAGAATCTCCTTTTGCACCTGTACGAACAATAACAACAGCTACATCACCTGAAATAGCGTGAGTGATAAAGTTTTTCGCACCGTTTATGATCCAATCATCCCCGTCTTTAACTGCTGTAGTCGCCATTCCTCCTGCATCAGAACCAGTATTGTGCTCTGTCAATCCCCAAGCTCCGATCCATTCAGCTGTTGCTAATTTTGGAATCCATTTTTTCTTTTGCTCTTCGTTTCCAAATGTTAAAATATGATTCGTACATAAAGAGTTATGAGCTGCAACCGACAAACCGATTGAAGAATCTACTTTAGAAATTTCTTCTACAACAGTGATATATTCGTGATAACCTAAGCCAGAACCGCCTAATTCTTCCGGAACCAATACGCCCATATATCCCATCTCACCTAATTTCTTAAACAATTCTACCGGAAAAATTTGCTCTTCATCCCATTTCATAATATTTGGACGAATTTCTTTTTCAGCGAATTCTCTGATTGACTGTGCAATCATAGCCTGTGTTTCGTTGTATTCGAAGTTCATTTTACTTATTTGTTTGTTTTGTTTTTTATTCGTTTTCTAAAAAGTCAAATATACTTCAATTATTTCAATTTTGTCAAGAGGGAAATTGCTAATTTTTACTAAATCTTCTTTCGTCAAAGGCTCGTCTTCTTTACTTCTAAGTAGCACAATCTCACGAGCTATAGACGCAGTTATATAGGGAACCTGCGCTAATTGCTCTCTTGATGCTTTGTTAACTTGTACTTTTTCAATTTTAACTTTTGTTCCAACAAATGTTGATTTTTTTAAAATGGTTACGGCTTCCGGTCTCAATCCCCTAATATATCCTAATTGATCGACCGATACAAAACCACCTAATCGTTCTCTTTCTGTCAAAACTGCAGTGGCGAAATAATCTCCAATTCCCTTCAAGCTGATTAAATCGTTATAAGTTGCGCTATTTAAATCTAATTTTTTCACAACTTCTTTTATCTGCACTTTTTGGGGTTGTTTTCGGGTTTGTGTCCATTCAGGAAATTTGAATAAAGGAGCAATAGCATTCAGTAAACTATCGGAAATACCTGTTACTTGTTGAAATTCCAATGCTGAATTCACATATTCATCTCGAGATCTAAATTCCATTAATTTATCGACTTCTTCAGCACTCATTCCTAATCTAAATCCACGTTCATAGTTGATAAAATTTGGATTAAAAGTAGCAGCAATTTTCTTTTTTTCTGCCAATTGTTTTAAACTATCGATTTGTTGTTGCAGATGAGCATCCACTTCAACATTTAATTGCTTTTTTGGTACGATGTATTTTGTTCCGAAAATCATCAACTGAAGCACACAGATGATTCCGACCAAAACCACAACTGCTATTCGTTGTTTTTTATTGAAATAAGGAACCTTCATTGATTCATAATTTTTATACCAACATCACAACTCAAACAACGTCGCAAATCGCAATAATTCTTCTTCAAATACAATAATGCCTGACTGTCTAAGGCATTTTCAACAGAAACATTTAATGATTTAAAGACTGAAACGGCTGCGTTTTTTTCATATTCAATACTTTGATAATGGCTTAAGATATCCTCGATCACCTCTTTACCAAATTGATGATGATAAACGTACTGAAACGGCAAAATTGTATTGATTAAAATCAATTCGTAAAACGTCTTTGAAACAGTTTTATTCCTTTTTTTATGTATTCTTCCAAAAATGTAATGCGTTTGCCAATATTCTGAGACCGAACAACCCAACAAATTATTATCTTGTCTTACAACTTTTGTGTTTTTTATTAAATCGAACAAAAACAATTGTTTTTGGAAGAAACCAGCGAATTGAATTAAGCGAATAGTTGGAAAATTATCCGGCCGAAGTCTGTGAAAAGAAACTTTGGTTACAATAGTGCTTAAATTATATTTGTACGCCAGAAATTCATAAGTTTTTTGGAGATTTTTAAAGTAATAATCTTCAATATCATTGACTAGCAAACCTGCAGTTCCTAATAAAAGTGCTTCTAAATGCATCAGGTTTGATTGATTTTTCTTCAAAACCGACAAGGGCAATTCTAGAGCCACTTGATAAAAAGATTCCCCGTTGATATTCAACCCAAAATTACGAAGCAATAGTCTATAAAACGCTTCTTCCCAATTATTTTGGGTCTGTTTCAACTCCTTATTAATACGTTTAGAAAACTGTTCTAAACGTTCTATCATTAATTTTTCTTTCCATAATATCCAATCAAACGGGGAGAAACAGTTCAGATAATTTTCACAAAAAATAAATTTGGGTTCGGATAGAAATTTATTGTAAGTCTTAAAAGTGACTTCAGACACATAGTCTTTCAGTAACAACGTTGGAATTTCCTCTCCATTGGCTCTTACAACCGGGATATCGTTATTCCAAACAACGTGTAAAATCACGTTATCATAGGCTGCGTCAATTTCGTGATGATGGGCATACCAATCAGATGCATTGAGATGCATTTCTATATTTCCAGCCCACAGTTGTTGATCGATGTATATTTTTGCGTTAAAAAAATCAGGACCTTCTGATTCTAGAAACATCCCAAAATCTTTAACTACGATTTCATTTCCCTGAACCGTTTTCAAAAGTGCCGTGTTTAGCTTTTTAAATCGCCAAACATAATGTAAAAAATCTTCTCGCATGCCCTTATATGCTCTAAATTTTTTCTTAAAAAACAAACAGTCTTTAAATTTAAAGTAAATAACCGAACAATCCTAATATAAAACTACACATTCTACGAAGATTTGGTTCAAGGACCAAAAAAGTAATCTATGATAATGTAAAAAAAAGCCTTAGCTAGATTGCTAAGGCTTTCATGTTTATTTTAAAATCTATTTTATTAGATTAATAATATCGAATTTTGTGATGATCTGGTGTGAAGTTTCCGTTTTTACCAAAACAGCTTGATGTTCATTTTTCAACAATTGAGAGATTTCTTCAATTGTAGCTTGTTCAGAAACCATTGGATAAGGTTGATCCATGACTTTCTCTATTAGTACTTCTGCTGCTTTACCTTCATTCAAAAATATTTCAATTAAATCAGATTGATTAACCGAACCAATAAAGCCATTGCTATCTACAACAGGCATCTGACCGATTTGATGTTGACGCATTTTTTCAATTGCATGACTTACAAGTTCACCGCTACGTAATGTTACTATTGTTTTTTCACCTCTACTCGCAATCAAATCTGCTGCTGTATTGATCTCTTCGTCGAAATAACCTTTTTGGCGCATCCAATCGTCGTTAAAAATCTTTCCTATATAGCGTGAACCCGAATCGTGAAATAAAACAACAACTACATCTTCAGGTTTCAATTCGTCTTTCATTTGCAACAAACCTTTGATGGCAGACCCAGAAGACATTCCTACAAAAATCCCTTCTTCCAAAGCTAATTTTCTACAGTAAACTGCTGCATCTTTATCGGTTACTTTTTGGAATGCATCGATTACAGAGAAGTCCACATTTTTAGGCAAAATATCTTCTCCAATACCTTCAGTTACATATGCATAAACTTCGTTTTCATCAAAAATCCCTGTTTCATGATATTTTTTAAAAACAGAACCATACGTATCAACTCCCCATATTTTTACGTTGGGATTTTGTTCTTTCAAATATTTACCAATTCCTGAAATAGTTCCTCCAGTACCTACTCCTACAATAAAATGTGTTACTTTACCGTCGGTTTGTTCCCAAATTTCAGGTCCAGTTTGTTCATAATTTGCCTTGGTATTTGATAAATTATCATACTGATTTACATACCAAGAATTTGGAGTTTCTTCGGCCAATCTTTTTGAAACTGAGTAGTATGAACGTGGATCTGTAGGCTCTACATCAGTTGGACAAACTACTACTTCTGCACCAACAGCGCGCAATATATCCATCTTTTCTTTAGATTGCTTGTCGGTTAGTACACATATTAATTTATAACCTTTGACAATTGCAGCTAAAGCCAAGCCCATACCAGTGTTTCCAGAAGTACCTTCAATAATCGTTCCTCCTGGTTGTAATCTACCATCGGCTTCAGCATCTTCAACCATTTTCAAGGCCATTCGGTCTTTACAAGAATGCCCAGGGTTAAAATATTCAACCTTAGCAAAAACCTTACAAGGCAGATCTTTTACAATATGATTTAACTGAACCAAAGGTGTGTTTCCAATAGTTTCTAAGATATTTTTTGCGTAATTCATTTTTCCTTTAGATTTTAGACAAATATACAAAGAAGGTTTGGGTCAAAAAACCTTTTAATTCTTTAAACTTAGTTAAAGAAATTCCACTTAACTCCCAATCTAAAAAACATATCTTTATATGGATACGAAGGGGTATTATAATAGCGATAACCCGTTAAAGAAGAGTTGAAATGTTCTATGTTTAAATAAAACTGTGCTGTTTTTACTTTTGCATTTAAGAAGAAATCAAACATAGGGAAGGCTCCGATTTTGACTCTATTTTGAACCATAAAATCACCGATAACGGGATGGTACTCATCAGCGTAATATTTAGTGAAATAATTAAACACAATACCCGTTTGAAAAAACAACGCCTTATTAAAAACCTGATCCGAATAATAAAGTGTGTTTCGAGTGATTAATTGAGGAACATTTAAAATGGCATCTTCTTGAACTGTTTGTTGATATTGAAGTGTATTATCTAAAGCCCATTTTCCAAATCGAAATTCTTTTGATGCTTTTAAACTGAAATAATTAATGGTTTTATCATATTGCTTTGGACTGACCAATAATTGAGAATAACGTCCATTAACATCTGTTTGAATGGCGTCGTTTGAAAAATACAGTTTATCTGTAATCATTTGATAGGTTCCAGAAATTTCAGCCCAAGGTGTGGTTAAGACAGCGTTAAGAGTTGAATATTTTTCGTTTGAGAAAGAGTTTCTCCAATTGAAAGCAGTATAATCACTTTGGAATAATTGATAAGTGTAATCGGGAATCTTACTTTGCAGATTAAAACTTGCTTGTAAGCCATAATTTTCAACCAAATAGAAAGCAGCATTGATTTTCAAATCCGTCAAAGCTGGACCAATTACGGATTGTTTAAAGTCAATATCAGCAATATACTTTTCTTTATTCAAAACATAAGAACCACCTATTGTAAGCAGATCATCTCTTAACCGATTTGGAATTAAATTATTATCAGCATCAAAAACAATTGATTCGTATGAGTAATTAAAGTTGTAAATACCAGCAGAAACGGCAAATAAACCGAGTGTAGAAGAATCAAAAGCTAAATCAATCTCATTTTCAAATCGTTTATATCGTACTTTGTCATAGATTCCTCTTGAAAAAGCCGTACCAAAATAAGGCTTTTCAAGGTTGAACGGATTATAATTTGCCTGTTGAAAAACATTAGAAAAATACTCATAAGTAAATTGATGTCTTAACAAGGCTTTATTGTCCTCTGACTTATTGAACTGTAAACTATGATCCAAATAGGTTCGAAATCCTTTAAATTGGGTTTTAGAATCATCAAAATGAACCCTAAGTTGTTGACGATTATTATAAGGTGCTTCGGAAGAATCAAATTGGCGCGTATCGAATATACCTCCACTTTCGTCATTATAAATATCTTGAGAGGTAATGTGATTCTTTAATTGATAGCGTTTATTTTTAGAGTAATAACTAGAGCCAATTTTAAAATTACCATTTGATGTTAATTGATTCACATATTTACCCTGGGATCGCAGCGCTCTATAGCCGACAAAAATATTAAATTGCTCAGATGTATTAATTGTGATAAGTGCATCTAAATTCTGACCTTTTCCTGTTACACTTCGATAAAACAATTCTGAAGCAGGCGTTGGCACACGGTAATAATCAATATCTTCTTTGTTTAAGTAAGAGAACCTCCGCGCATTAAAACCAAAATTAATAAAATTATTGATCTTTAAAAAATTAGGATCTAATGCTTGATAAGTTTGTCCATCATTGTTGAATCCTACAACACCGAACAAGTCTTTCCTTAGGTAATTTTGAGCATATTGCTTTTTGACAGTCAATACAGTATCAAATGTAGTGTTCCTTCTATATTCATTAAAAATTTTATACTCCGAAATTGGTGCTACGGTATCACCAGCAGCAGTAATGATTTTTTTAACTTTAATTGAATCCAAATTTGATGCACTTACACCAGAAAAGCGGTCTATACCACGAGGTCCAGAAGCAATATTACGTTTATTAGGCGCTCTACCTTCGCTAACAGGCTTATTTTGAGCAAACGTTGTTCCCACGAACAAAAATAGAAGAAAAACAATCAGGCGCATAAACAGCAAAATTTGAACAAAAATACGTTTTTTTATGGATTTTAGACAATAAAAAAAGAGATGCTTTCGCATCTCTTTTTAAGTATTTAAAAAACCTGAATTCTAGTACCCAGGATTTTGAACCATTCTTGGGTTTGCAATCATTTCTGAACGCGGAATAGGCATTGTTAATCTATGACTTGTAGGGTCAAGAGAACAAGCTCCTGTAGAAATACAATCTTGTGGATCTCTAACAAAACCAGGGCTACCCGCTCTTGTACCTAAACGCTTCATATCTAAATAACGATGACCTTCAAAAGCGAACTCAACTCTACGCTCTTCTAAGATTCTAGCAAAAGCAGCTTGTTTAGAAGAAAAATCAGTAGGCATTGATATTGGAATACCTGCAGAAGCATCCTCGTAATTTCTACTTGCTCTAATGTTAAAGATAATCGATTCAACATTGCTGTAATCATCAATTGCAACATTTCCTGTTAAACTACCTTCGTGAGCACGTTTCTCAGCTAATGCTAACAACATATCTGTGAATCTGAATTCCCATAAATTAGCCATTAAAGGTCTATTTTGAATGTCTCCAGGGTATTTACCGATATAAAGAATATCATTATCTCTGTATTGCTCAGGATTTAACGAAGCATAATTCGGCACTACTTTAGAGTTTCTGTGAACAGTAAATATGTAACGAGCATCTTTACGATTATTGTTATATGTTGCTCCTAGCTGACTTGGATCTAACTTGTCCAATTCATTGTATAAAGAACGTCCTATTTCCATGTACGCAGCCCCTTCACCAAATCTAGCACTATGCCAAGCACTCCCGATACCTGAAGTAGTTCCACCATCTGTTGATGTACGGTTCAATTTAAATATTGCCTCACCACCGTCGAAAGGTGTTGAAGTAAAAATTGTTTGATAATCCATTCCGTCTAAATACTTAGCAGGTATAGAAATCGCATCAGGATCAGTTGGATCAATAGCTGGTGGATTAACCAATCGGTTGAATGCATCTTCTAACTTAGCATATGATTGATCAGATTGAAGCATTGCATTCAACTTAATCTCGATCGACTCGATAAAAGGCATTGAAGCGAAACCGCTACCAACATCAGGAATTCCACCTAAGTCTCTAACTTTTTCAATATCATCCTCAATAAATTCAACAATTTCACCTACAGTTGATCTTCCAACAAAATTGTTATAATCATCTGTTTGTAAAAAGTCAAACTTAATAACTGACAATCCATTAGGATCTGTATAGTCTGGAGTGAAAAAAGCGAACAATTTATAATGGCAAAATGCTCTTAATCCATATACATGAGCCAATTGTTTGTTCAAAAGTCTCTTATCTGCATTGGAAGCCGTTTCCAACATTTCAAGAATACGGTTCTCAATTCTATTCAAGCGATTCACACTTCCATAGTAACCACCCCAAATAGCTTGAGGGGCACCAGTTCCTGCTTGTAACAAGAAAGTATAACTTCCGTCATTTACTCCTTGTCCAGAGTTATCAACGCCTACACCTAACTCATCTGTAAAGAAAGATGTAAAGCTTATTTCTGTTTCGCGGGGAAACAAACCATAAATAGTACGTATCCCTTTTTCTATATCAGCAGGTGTTCTAAAAACAGCTGCTTCATCTGTTACAATACCCGGTTGTTCAATTTCATAAGCATCAGAACACGCAGTTAGCATAGTTGCAGCTAATGCTACCGAGAAAAATATTTTTTTCATAATTCTTTATTTTTGTTTAAAATTGAACTTCAACTCCGAAAGACACTGTCTTAGGTGTAGGATATTGACCATAATCTACAGTTCTGTTACTTTCTGCATCCCAACCTCTCCATTTAGACCAAGTAAATAAGTTTTCTGCTTGTGCATAAACTCTTAAACCAGTAAGTTTCATGAAATCGATGTCTTTTTTCTTAAAGTTATACCCAACTGACAAATATCTTAATCTTACGTAAGAAGCGTCTTGTAAGTAAAACGATGAACCACTCGCATTAGCAAAATTAGATCCAACCATAGCTGGGAATTTTGAGTTACGATTGTCTGGTGTCCAATAATCTCTCATGTCATTTGACAAGTTGTTTTCACCGATAAACGTAGGAGCTGTAAAGAAATAGTACTCGTTATCATATCTCCAAACGTCAAGAGCATAAGTAAAGTTTGCAGTCAAGAACCATCCTTTATGTTCAAAGTCAAGTCCAAATCCACCTTGATAGATCGGGAATGCAGATTTACCCAACCATTGGTTGTCTGAGTCTGTTGGATCTTCAGTTACGCCTCCATCTTTAGTTCTAAAAGTCATATTACCATTGTCAGGGTTAATTCCTAAAAATTCTGGCATATACAACTCTCCAATCATTGAACCTTCACGGTAAGCTGTCAAACCACCACCCCAGAAGAATCCTTCTTCTGATGGAATATCAAGTACAGTGTTTTTGTTATACGCTCCGTTTAAGTGTAAAGTCAATCTTGTTTGATCATCACGGATGATATCTCCAGCAATGTTCAACTCGATACCCTCGTTTTTCATCGAACCATAGTTTGCAGCAATAGTTGCAGCACCGTTAATTGCAGATACAGGTCTACTCAAATACAGCTCATCAGTTTGTTTCTTATATACGTCAACCGAACCTCTTAAACGATCGTTCCACACTCCAAAGTCCAAACCAATGTTTGCTTGAGAAATTTCTTCCCATTGCAACTGAGGATTTGGCAATGAAGACACAAATAAACCTGTCTCTTGGTTGTACACCACTCCAGAAGAGTACTGAGTTTGGAACAACTGAGCTGCTCCGAAAAGTCCAGTATTTAAGATATCTTGGTTACCAGAAACCCCGTAAGAACCTCTTAATTTCAAAGTATTAAATGCTGTATCTTCCATAAATGCTTCGTTGTCGATGTTCCATCTACCTGCTACAGACCAGAAGGTACCCCAACGGTTGTCATTAGCAAAACGGAAAGAAGCATCTCTACGAATAGTAGCATCTAAACCGTAACGGCGATCGTAGTCGTAGCTAGCAACTCCAAAATATGAGAACAATCCAGCGTTGCTTACGCCCATAGCTCCAGTAGGTGCATATAACTGGTAGTTTTCTGCAGGATTAATCCAACCTGTGGATCCACCATCTGACCAGAAAATAGGATCAAAACCTCTTTTATTAATTGATCTAGATTTAAAGTGCGCTTTAACATACTCCATATAAGCACCAGCTGTAACTTTGTGAACATCATTCCAAGTATTTTCGTAACGTAAGCTTGTGTTAGAGTTAAAAATCATTCGCTCTTCAAAAATATCACTAGCTCTACCAAAGTATTCTTGTCCACCTACTGCAAAGTACAATTCATTGAATGAATCATAATGAGTTGAGCTGTTCTGATTGATTGATTGATAATCGATACCTGTATGGTTAGCAACCGTGAAATTATCACTTAACTTGTAATTGATATTACCGTTAACCAACATTTTCAATTCGTTTTGGCTAAAATGGTACGTACGTCTTTTATCCAACAACATATAAGGCATACCTCCAGATACTCCAAATCTATTGAACAAATCAATTGCTGATTGACCAGTACCAAGATACAATGAAGGATCTAAATAAGGTAAAGCTTGAAATGCACCTAAGAAATAGTTTTGGTTAACCGCGTTTGTTCCTGCACTATTTTCCATATCAGACTTAGAATAGTTAGCATTAAAACTAAGTCCATAATTTAATTTACCTGAATTATTCTTTCCATCAACATTAGATCTAACATTGAAACGTTGTAAACCTGTTCCAATTAAAATCCCTTCGAAATCTGAGTAACCTACTGAAGTGAAAGAAGACAAGTTTTTTGCACCTGCACTAAACATTAAAGTGTGTGATTGGCTGATTGCATCATTAAAGAATACATCTGTCCAAGAAGTATTGATAGCTCTTTGAGCATCAGTCAAAGCTCTAAAACCACCATTCGGATAATCTTCACGCACTTGATTTAAGAAACTATCATATTCAGACGTGCTCATCAAGTCGTAACCATTTTTTTGGATTGAAGACACACCAGTAGTTCCTACGTATCTGATACTTAAATCAGATTCAAAAGAACCTCTTTTTGTTGTAATTACAATTACACCATTTGCCCCGCGGTTACCATAAATAGCAGTAGCACCAGCATCTTTAAGAACATCGATACGATCGATATCGTTTGGATTCAATGATCTGAAACGACTTGATGACATTGGCACACCATCGATTACATATAAAGGCTCAATCGAACCATTTATCGAACCGATACCACGAAGTACCACTTGCGTATTGCTTGATCCAGGCTGTCCTGAACCTGTGGCAATATTCAAACCAGGCACTTGCCCTTGTAGTGTTTGAATTACTGAAGCGTTCGGGCGTCCTTCGATTGTTTTGGAAGTAACAGAAGAAATTGACGAAGCAACCTCTTCTTTTGCAGTGGTTCTATATGTATCTACCACAATTTCTTCCAAGTCAAACGGATCTTCCTCTATCATCATTAAATTCAAGACATTAGAATCGGAAACCGTAACCGTAACCGTTTTGTAACCTTCAAAAATAACTCTGATACGGTCACCTTTTTTTACGTTTAAACTGTAGTTCCCATTGACGTTTGTCTCCGTACCTTCATTGGTACCTACTAACAAAACAGAAGCTCCTGGAATAGGATCTCCAAATTCTGTTCTAACGACTCCGCTCACTTGTTTAGTCTGCGCAAAACCTATTTGCACAAAGAAAACAAAACACAAAGTCAGCATCCAAGTAAACTTTGATCTCATATTAATTTAATTTGAATTAGTTTAGATACAAAACTAAACCTTTTTCCTATAATAACAAACTTTTAACATGTGAATATTTAAAATTATTTTCACAAAAAAGCCCAAGAGTGATCTTGGGCTTTTTTTACATCTATTTATCAAGCAGTTACTTCTTAATAAATTTATAATCTTGTTTAACACCTTCTTTAGAAATCGTTAGGATATAGACTCCTGTCTCTAATTTTGAAACATTCAACTGAGGTGAATTGGCGTCAAAAACAGCTTCTATAATTTTTTTGCCACTCAATGTATAAACAGCCATTTCACTACCACTCAAAACATTCAAATCTCCGCTTAAGTTTAGAACATCCTCTACTGGGTTAGGGTACAAGCTTAAACTTTCTAAAGCTATTTGTTCTACTGAAACTGTCCCGTCTGTATTAGGCATTACACCACCAGCTCCAGTAATAACTAAAGAATAATCTTGGCTTCCTCCTGTTAGATTTCCTTTATGACTGATTATTATTTTATAGTTACCTGCCACAGCATTAGCAGGTTCAATCTTCTCAATATTATCTCGCATATTGTCGCCTGTTCTAATAGCAATCTGATTACTTGTAGACGGAATTGACCAGCTTCTTCTTAACGCCCATGGATAATAAGTTGTCTGTGTATCCATATTGATCAAGCGTAAATCCAAGTCATTTATCAATAACTTTGTATCTACATTGGTCCAAGTCGTAGCCTGAAATGCAGGATCGTTCCATGCCATAGTTACAACCAATGGTTCTACCCCATCATATTGAAATTCGTAAGCAAACTCTCTTGAATTCGGCAAATTAAATTCTTTTAATAACGCTTCACCTGTATCTGCTTGGTTCATTACTTCCATACCAGCACCTGCATTGATTAATCCCCAACCAAACATAAAGTCTGGTCCAGGAGCAGGTCCAGCTTCACGAGCTGTATGAGCCATCAATGCTCTTACAGTAGCAGATTTCATGTATTTTTCAAAAACATCTTGATGATGTTGTTGCCACAATGCGAAAACTCCAGCCACTGCAGGAGATGCCATAGAAGTACCACTCATCACGTCAGTTGACCCCGTTCCAGCATTACTAATCGACTTTACACTAACTCCTTTTGCAGAAATATCTGGCTTAATTCTAAAATCATCTGTCGGCCCCCAGTTACTAAAGGATGACATCGTTACAGAATTTGGCCCTGTATAATTAGTCAATCCATTAACTGCCGCAACAGTAACAGCATTTTTTGCAACAGCACCCCAACTCAACAAATCTTTACCTCCCCTACCTGGGTTGTAGTTCTTTGCCCTGTCGTTACCCGCCGCAGTTACAATAGTATAATATTGTGCATTGTTTGCAATCACATCAAAATCATGAGCATTGGTGTCGTATCGTCCAAAAATACCTGGACCGCCAGTATATAAATCATAATCGATGCCGTAAGAATGATTCGACACCAAAATAGGCATAGATGAGTGTGTAGATGCAGTAGCCATTTCTGACACGTCATTTCTCCAATTGTATGCATAAACCTGAGACTCATAGGCGAATCCCATAGCCGTACCATCACCAAAATTTCCAGCAGCTACAGTTCCAGCAACGTGAGCAGCATGTCTTCTACCTGTTGCTGTAGTCCAAGATGCGTTTCCATCATCTCTAACTGTATATCTTCCACCTGCAAAAGCTTGGTGATTCGGCAATCCAACGCCTCCATCCCATACACCAACTCTTATTCCACTTCCAGTAACACCAGCTGTGTGCATCACTTTAGCATTCGCCGTCTGTAAAGAACTTGCTCCAGCTATATTGTTATATGTTGTTCTGTAAAGCAATGAACCAACTTCCTCATCGTATCCGATTAAAGAGAAAAAATTTCCTTCTTTATCTCCACTCAAAGGCATACCACGCTCTTCAGCTATCTTAACAGCTTTTTCGTAGTTTCGTTCAAACTCTATTACTTTTTCTTTAGCAAACTGTGTTAGATATTCGACATTTGTTCCTTCTCTAACCTCTTTAGGCATTGTTTGAGCCACTCCCATTGTCGTTCCCAACATTAATATAAGTGCTAAACTTAGCTTTGTGATCTTATTTTTCATTATTTTTTAAAATTAACCGTACTTCGTTTTAAGGTACCAAATTTAATTATTATTATCCAATTAATTAGCTTTTTTAAAATTTAACTCTTATTTTAACATTTATCCAACAATCGTAATCCCTATAAAACACTAAATACCAAAAAGTTAGCAAGATACATCTATTTAATCATTAGACAAAAAACAACAACATTACCCTAACTCTATATATTAAGGAGCAAACTGCTGATTCAGTTGAATTAATAGCTATTGTAAATTTACGATTTATTTTTTTATTGTCATTAAAATATTTCTTTTCTTTTTATTTGGACTTTGTCTAAATAAGATTTAATTTCGCTGAAAATTTTTAGTAACATAAAAAACCATGACCAGAAAGTTATTTCTATCCTTTGTATTTTTTGTGATTTGTAGTACTGTTTCTTCACAAATACTTGTGCATGGACATGTATTTGATGGAATTGGAAATACCTTGCCTGGATCTGAAATCAGACTTTCAAAACAAGAGCAGATTTTAACAACTTTTTCAAATGAAGAAGGAAGTTTTAGTTTTAATAATGTCAATAAAGGTACTTATGACTTATTGGTCATCGCTGGAGATTATTCTGAATTTAAAACCATAGAAATCGACACAAAAGATTATGAAGTGAATGTTTATGTGGAAGAAATGAATTCTAATCAGCTACTTGATGATATGATTATTCAAATAGAATCGGTTAAATCAAGATTAGAAAAAGAGGGTTTTGCTGTAACCGTGATTGAAACAGAAGAAGCCGCATTAAGAAATATACAAACTAACGAGCTATTAGACCGCTCTGTTGGTGTAAGAGTTCGTCAAAATGGTGGATTGGGATCGTCGGCAAACTATAACCTTAACGGAATGTCGGGAAATTCTGTCAAAATCTTTATCGATGGTATTCCAATTTCTACTTATGGTTCATCTTTCAACCTCAACAGTATTCCTCCTGCATTAATCGAGCGTATAGAAGTTTACAAAGGCGTGGTTCCCATTCATTTATCTGATGATGCTTTGGGTGGCGCCATCAACGTGGTTCTTAAAAAAGGAGTTAGAAACAGTTTTAATGCTTCAGTTTCTTATGGTTCATTCAATACTTCCCAAGGCAATTTTAGTGGCGTTACTCGCAACAGCAACAATGGTTTAACCGTAAAAGCTTCTGGTTTTTATAACTATTCAGATAATGACTATGAAGTTTGGGGAAAATTCGTGAAAAACACGCTACCAAATGGTCGTTTAGAACAAGTAAGAGCCAAGAGATTTAATGATGCTTACAAATCTATTGGAGGGCAAGTTGAAGTCGGCTTTACCGATGTGAAGTTGGCAGATCAATTCTTTATAGGTTTCAATGGATCAGATTCTTATCGTGAAATTCAGCATGGAACTTACATGACCAAACCTTATATGGGGCGATTTGAAGAATCGGATGCACAAGTATTCAATTTAACATATAGAAAAGACGACTTTTTAGCAAAAGGATTGAATTTCAACCTTACTGCAATGCACAGTAAAAGACACCAAATGGTCAATGATACTGTAAAATGGAACTATAACTGGTTTGGAGAAAAAAATCTAGATTTATACGGCAATCCTATACTTTCAAGTACTGGCGCTCAGCAAGGTGCTCCAACAATCAATCATTCAAACAGAAGTGTCTATACACTTCGCGGAGATTTAACTTACGAAATCACTCCGAACCATCGTTTGGTGCTTAACCACTTGTATTACAATTTCGATCGACAAGACGATGATGAAATGAAAACCGGACTGGAAAGAAGCTTTATAGAAGATCGTTCTTTAACAAAAAGTATCACGGGTTTTGCATATGAAATGAAAGCTTTTGAAAGCAAATTGAAAACCAATCTATTTTCAAAATATTACAAACAATCTTTGAAAAAAATCAAACCCACTGTTCAAACCATCGATGGCGTAAAACAGAGAGTTGATGAGCATTTCAGCAACAGTTACGATTATATTGGATACGGAATTGCCGCTTCGTATTTATTCGAGCCTTCAATTGTGATTTTATCTTCTTTTGAAAAAGCAGTTCGCCTGCCTGTAGACTCCGAGATATTTGGAGATATCGGTGAAAATATTATTGAAAACAATTCGCTTCGTGCAGAAATCAGCAATAACATAAACCTTGGTGTAAAATTTGGCCCCTATAAAATTAAAGAACATAAATTTTCTTTTGGGACGAACGCTTTTGTTCGAAACACAAAAGACCGAATTGCACAACGTTCAAACACAAGAATAAACGATGCCGAACAAACAACTCCGTTTGAAAACTTGGATAAAACAAAATCAAAAGGCTTTGAAATCGAATTGTTTTATGAATTCAACGAGCGCATGATCGTTTTTGCGAATGCATCTAGATTTCAGACAGTTTTCAATAAAAAATACGATCAAAACGGTAATTTATTTGGTTATTACAACCAACAATTGCCCAACGAACCTTTCTTTACTGCATCTGGAAGTGTACAATACGCCATTGACAATGTGTTTTTGAAAGATACCAAGCTAAATCTACATTATGGTTTCAATATGATTGATCCTTTTTACACCAATTGGTTGGAAATGGGATCATTTAGAACACCAAAACAATTCATACAGGATGTGGGATTGAGTTATGAATTCCCTAATAAGCAATTCGTACTGAGCTTCGATGTAAAAAACATCTTCAATAAAGAAGCATATGACAATTTTGCAGTTCAAAAACCTGGGCGTGCCTTTTACTTAAAATTAAATTATTCATTTAATAAATTCTAATATATCATTTTTATGAAAAAAATATTTTTCAAATCTGTCCTTTTAAGCACAGTTGCTAGTGCAGTATTTTTTACTAGTTGTGATTCTGATGATGCTATTACTGACGAACAAGAAAATCCAACAACTGAACGTTGGATTACAGTTGCTGGAGCTTTAATGCAAAGCGAAGCGGGTGATGGAAACGGAGGAACAAAAGTTTATTCAGTTAGCAAATCTGATGCGAAAGACCCAAGCGTTTCTATAGACGTTTACGAAAACGGATATCCAGTTCCTTCTAACAGAACTGCTCGTCTACAATCTACCGAAGACGGAAAAGTTTTGTTTAGCATTGCATATACTGGCGATAACGGAGGAGAATTTTCTAAATACAACGTTTTAGGAGGTAGTCAATTCACACCAGCTGACGTAACAGTTAGCATTGCTCAATACGCGGGAACTTCACCAAGATGGGCAAAACTTTTTGATGGTGACAAAACAGGGATTGCTGTAAACGTAACTGCTCCACAAGTGGTTACCGACGATAGCGAAAACTACCTTTATACACGCGGAACCGCAACTGTTTTGGCTTTGGATTTACAAAACACCTTGATTCAAAACTTCAAACAATATGAATTGCCTTTAACTGAAACTGAAGAAGCTGAAGGTCATCACATTTTCCGTTTAGATTCTCCAGTTTTAAACAAAGCAGGAAATAAATTAATCATTGGAACGTGGATGCGCAAGACCAATCCAGAAACAGGTGATAACGAATCAGGATTTACTCGCTTAGGTTCAAAATCAGTAGTAGTAGATTACCCAACATTACAAAATCCAAAAGTAATCACTTCAAATATTGATAATGGTGACACTAGCGGATATCGTAGTTTCAATGCTTTTGCAGCAAATGATGGCAACATCTACCAAGCTACTCAAAGAGGTACTAAAGGATCTCACATCCTTAAAATCAATCAAGACAATGAGTATGATAATTCTTACACTTTCAGCCTAGACAATGCATTGGGCGTAAACGGTTCGTATGTAGACGCTTGGAGATATGCTGGGAACGGAATTGCTTATGTAATGTACGCTCACCATGGAGCTGAAGACCAAGGCTTTGTTGCTCGTGTTGATTTAAATGCTAAAACGGCAACTGTAGTAGATTTACCATACGAAAAAGGATTAGATTTTGGTCAATATCAAGGATTTGTTGTTGATGGAGATGAAGTATATATAGCCGTAACTCCAGTAGGGAAAAATGGAAACATCTACATCCTAAACAGTAAAACAGGAACTGTAACTAAAGGAGCTCAATTAGTAAACAAAACCGGAAATCATTACATCGGGATTTATTAATCTCCTTCATTTTTGTTAAAAAACTCACTACAAACCTCAGAGATACTTATCTTTGAGGTTTGTTTGTTTATATTTTGGACAAGTTGAAAAACATACTGGATTGGTATCTACAATCAAGTTTGCATGTGGCCTTTGCAACTGCAGCTTTAACAGGAATCACTTATTTTTATGCTGATTTAGCTTTGAATTGGCACATCATTGCTTTTGTATTCTGTTCTACTCTATGTAGTTACAACATCGTCAAGTTTTATGAGTTCGTTGTAAAAAACCGCCATTATAAACCCACGCTAAAAGCCATCATCTTACTAACGGCTGTGGCACTTGGATTTTGCTTCTATCTTTTCTTGAGCTTTCAATTAGCTACTCAACTCACCATTCTAGCTTTTGGATTTTTAAATTTCCTCTACGTTATTCCTTTGAGCAAGAAATCCACAAACCTACGTAATAGCGCTGGAATGAAAATCTATATTGTGAGTGTTTGCTGGGCAGGCGTTACCTTGCTCCTCCCTTTGTTGGAAGCTGGATTTTCGATAAGCTCTGATATGATTTTGAAATTTTTCCAAAGGTTTATTTTAACCTTGGTGCTCATTCTTATTTTTGAAATAAAAGATTTAGAAAACGATGCGGTAGAATTAAAAACAGTACCTCAAAACATTGGTATCGAAGCAACTAAAAAATGGATTTACTTTTTATGCATCCTTCTTTTTACACTTGATTTTTTCAAAACAGGCAGTTACGAATACCAAATGATTGTCAATGCACTTTTAATAGGCGTCATCGCTTTATTGACTTATTTTGTAAACACAAACCGTTCATTTTATTACACCCATTTGTGGGCAGAAAGTGTACCTATTTTTTGGTACCTACTCATCCTTATTGCTGATTTATTTTAAGATTGGTAATCGATCTCTTATTCGCAGCATTTTATTCATTGTTTTGGTTATACTATTAAAATCAAAAATCAAAGCTGAAATCAATAAACCGATAGGAAGCAATAATACGTTTTCTTGATACGTTATTGTTAAAAAAGCACTCAAAATACCGCCAATAATAAACGAAAAAACCACAGATATATTTAACAACAGCGACCGCAATACGAAAAATTTATTGCCTTGCCTTAGAAGAAATTTACATAAACCAATCCCAATATCAGTTATCATACCTGTGAGATGCGTGGTTCTAACAACTTTTCCACTTACCACAGAAACAATACCGTTTTGAAGTCCCATCGCAAATAACAAAATTAGAATTTGTTTACTTTGTGCACCATGTTGATCGTGAATAAGCAAACACCAAATCAATAAAATAATTTCGGTTAGAATTGGTATGGCATAAGACAACCAGGGATGTTTCTTCTCGAAGAAACCAATAATAAGTGCCGATGAAAAGGATCCTAATCCAAAAGCTAGAAGCCAAAAAGTAATTTTCTTGACAGCAAGCCATCTGGATAGTTCAAACGCAAGAGCAAATTCGCCAACGTGACCCGTAATATTTGTTGTAAAAACGCCTAAATTCACAAAACCATAGATATTGACTATCCCAGCAGTGAAAGCAAAGAAAATCGCCAAAAACAAATTGTGTTTGAATGTACGTTTAACACCTTTTGACTGTAACATAATTTAAGAACATTATCACAAAGATAAGGAATTTATAAGTATTGCTTTGTTTTAAAATAAAAATTGAATTCTACTTTTGTCCACTGTAAATTTACTTAGATAGAGCGATTGTGTTTGCTCTACAAAAAGTAAAAACAGAAATAGGAAACAAACAGCAGTGCAAAAAAGTTGTCTTTTTTTTCGTATTTTTGTATTCATAAAATAAATTGAAAATGTTACAACTTACAACACAACTTACAGGAAATGCATTTGCTTTCGTAGTAAACAATCAGACCCAAATCAATTCTAACCTACCCAACTCTATAAAAGAAGCTTTTGAGCATTTTAAAAACAGCGACGAAAAAGAAGATTTAACCAAAATAGGTAATTCGGTTGCATTTTTTGTAAAAGAAAACGCCGACTTAGAAAAAATGCGTGTAGCTGGTTTCAATATCCGTGAAAAATTGAACAGAAAAACCACACAAATCACACTAATCGGTGAAGGAGCAACTACATTGGCGCTGGCAGAAGGTTTGGCATTGTCGAACTATCAGTTTTTAAAGTACTTTAAAGATGCCGACGAAAAAGAGTTTGCTTTGGAACAAATTTTCATACATGGTGCGGTATCCGAAGAAGAAATCAAAAAGATGAATAATGTAATCAAAGCAGTAATTTGGGCGCGCGATTTAGTCAACGAACCTAATTCATACCTAACAGCTCTTCAATTAGCAAAGGAAATTCAAGAAATTGGAGACGAAGCTAAATTGAAAGTAGAAGTGTTACACAAATCTCAGATTGAAGCTTTAAAAATGGGTGGATTACTAGCGGTAAACAAAGGTTCCGTTCAACCACCAACATTTACTATTGTTGAATACAAACCTGAAAATCCTAGCAACGACAAACCTATTGTTTTAGTTGGAAAAGGCGTGGTTTACGATACAGGAGGTCTTTCGCTGAAACCAACGCTAAACTCCATGGATTCTATGAAATCCGACATGGGTGGAGCAGCAATGATGGCAGGAACAATTTATGCAGCAGCTCTTAATCAGCTCAATGTTCATCTAATAGCTTTGATTCCAGCTACAGACAATCGTCCTGGTGGCGATGCTTATGCACCAGGTGATATCGTAAAAATGATGGACGGAACAACTGTTGAAGTCTTGAATACCGATGCTGAAGGACGTATGATTTTGGCAGATGCAATCAGTTATGCAACCAAATACACTCCAGAATTGATAATTAATTCAGCTACACTAACAGGAGCAGCTCTTATTGTTGCTGGCTCTCGTGCTGCTTGTATGATGAGTAACACAGACGAAAAAACCAATCAAGCTTTATTGAAAGCTGGTGAAAAAGTACATGAGCGTATGATTCAGCTACCACTTTGGGACGATTATAAAGAGCAAATAAAATCAAGCTGTGCCGATTTAAAAAACGTTGGCGGTCGTATGGCTGGAACCATTACAGCTGGAAAATTCTTAGAACATTTTGCCAAAGCACCTTTTGTACATATTGATATCGCTGGCCCGGCATTTACCGAAGCTCCAGAAAATTACAAAGGCTTAGGCGGAACCGGCACTGGTATCCGTACATTGCACGAATTCTTTGTAAACTACAAAAAATAACTTTCCACTTTTGTTCTCTTCCGAACAAAGATATTAAACCAATAATCCGTTATCATTTGATAGCGGATTATTTTTATTTGGGTGTTGCGCAAGCGTCAGGCTTTTCGCTGTAGTTTTTGTTTTCTACCTAAAACAAAAAGCTGCCGCTTCAATCCCTAACACATTAACTTACAGTTTTCTTTTGCATCTAATTTAGTCTAATAAACACCATCATTCAGGTATTCAAAAACATTTTCTTTGCTCAATAATAAAAAAAAGAGGTTGTCCAAAACATTTGGTCAACCTCTTCTTGAACAAATAATTAACTCTAAATACTTAGTTCAACATTTTTTCCATTTGCTGTGCACTTGGAAATAAGATGTTATTTTCAAGATGAATGTGTTTATGTAAATCCTTCTCAAAATGATCCAACATACTAAAGGCGGTTCTGTAAGTTGTACAAGCATCTGCCGGCGGATTATAATTCTCTGTCAACATTGCTATTTTTCTAAACCGCTCACCTTCCGTATCGTGCTCATGCATCATCATAGAAATTGGATTATCTACTGTTCCAAAGTGTGGTCGCACTATAGGCTGCTGCCCTCTCTTTGCTGCTACCATTTTTCGGATAAACGGAAACAAAATCAACTCTTCCTTTTTCATGTGTGCTGCTAAATCTTGGGCCGACTCCAAAAACAGTTGATTGATTTCAAACAATTCTGGATGTCTATCTCCGTGAACTTTGCAAAGCTTATTTAACATTCCCAAAAGAACTTGTGAGTTTTCTTCAACGTAACGATGATGCGTTTTTTCAACATAATCGGCCAGTAAATCAATCTCCCATGATTTAAAATCGATAGTGTTGTCATCGTTTTTAGACATAATCGATGTCAGGTCGTGTTTTATATTTTCTGGATTAAGGTTCTTTTTTGTGCAAACCTCTTCTAAAGTACGATGACCTTTGCAACAAAAGTCAATTCCCAATTGGGAAAATAGAGCAGCTGTCCTATAGTCGGCTGCAACTATTTCTCCAATGGTGGTTGATTCTAAAATATTCATAATTTATGGTTTAATAGTTGTGATTTGTGTTATTCAGCGATCAAAACGCCTTTCATCATAGCATAATGTCCTGGAAAAGAACATAAGAAATCGTATGTACCTGCCTCGTTGATGGTAAACTCAACAGTTTCAGACTCTCCTCCACCAAGCATACCTGTGTGAACTATGATTCCGCTAGTATCTTCCGGAATATAGTCGTTGTCTTTTGCTGTAGATGCTTCAGTAGCAAAGGTGTTAAAATCTACACCCACGTCTAACAAAACAAAGTTGTGTCCCATCACTTCTTTGGCCATTTTACCAACGTGTTTTAACGTAAGTTCTACTGGTTCTCCAACTGGAACCCTTAATTCAGTTTTATTAAACTGCATCTGATCATTCCCTTCAATTGTCAGCGTAAAAGCAGTGCTTTCAGATGTTGAAGTTTCTGTAACTGAAGGAGTCTCAGTTGTCGTAGTTTCTGTTTTCTTTTCATCCCCTTTACAAGCTATTACAAATATTGTCAACGATAAAAGGGCAATAGTTTTAATTGTTTTCTTCATGATATGTTAATTTTAATATAATGATTATTTAAGAACTTGTTAATGATTTCTCTAGAATTTAACGGCTTTTTTCTTCAATTGTAAAGGTACGGAATAATTATACATCATTTTTATGACTTCAATCATATAACAAAAAGAAAATTATCTAAAATTTGTCAATTAGCCTCAATCCAACAAGTCAAAACTAATATAATCTACTGATATTGTGATAAATACATATTTCTTATATAAAACTTTGTTAATGAATGCCTTTCGAGAAACATTATGTCAAGATTTTTAGTTCAGGTATAAAGTAGATGAATTATTATTCAACATGAAATGAATTTTCATCGCTATTCTTCGATGCAATAATTAGAAAGAATTGCCAGTTTATCCGTATTTTTGTTATCAACTCACTATTAAAAACCTCAAGACAATTATTATGATTCCTGTTCAGCTTACTATTGAAGGTCTTTATTCTTATCAAAAAAGACAAACTATCGATTTTTCAAGATTAATCGAAGCAGGTTTATTTGGGATTTTTGGACCAGTAGGTTCTGGCAAATCTTCTGTATTAGAAGCAATTACATTTGCTTTGTACGGCGAAACTGAACGTTTAAATGCGAAAGAAAAACGTTCATACAACATGATGAATTTGAAATCGAATAGAGCTTACATAGAATTTGATTTTTTAAATTTTGAAAATAAAAAATTCCGTGCTACAAGAGAGTTTAGAAGAAACTCTAAACGATTTGAAGACATAAAAACCGTTGGTGCCACTTTTTATGAGTGGAAAAAAGAGGATTGGGAACCATTAACACATACGAAAGCTGAAGAAATTATCGGTTTGAGTTACGAGAATTTCAAGCGTACAATCATCATCCCGCAAGGTCAATTTAAAGAGTTTATTGAACTTGGTGCAAAAGATCGAACTCAAATGATGAAAGAGATTTTTAATCTTCATCGTTTTGATTTACAACATAAAACGGCCTCTTTGAATCAAGAAAATTTGATTGAAATCAGTCGTTTGGAAGGAAAGTTATCTGGCTTCAATGAGATTTCAGAAGAGCAAATCTCTGAATTAAAAGAAAAATATGATCAACAAAAAGGATTAAACGATGTTTTACAAAAAGAATTAAATGCTGCAAAAGAACGTTTTCAATTTTTAAAAGACTTAAAATCCGAAGCGGATAATTTAAATGAAAAAAGAAAAGTTTTTCAAGAACTTTCTATTCAAAAAACAGAAAAAGATGCTAAGAAAAACCATTTGGAATTATACGAACGAATTTTTCAAGCGTTCAGACATTTACTAAATGAACAAGAAAAAACAAGTAATTCACTCGAAACCAAGTCAAAAGATTTAGAGAAATTTAGATTGATTTACAAAGATTTAGAACAAAATAACCAAAAGATTGAATCAGAATTAGAACGAGTAAAACCGGATTACAATAACTTAGAAAAACTGCAAGAAAAACGTGTTGATTATGAAACACTTATTAAAATTGCCGATTTAACAACCAAGATTGAGACGCTACAAGAGAGAAGTAAAAATGGAGCGATCAAAGTCAAAGAAGTTGAACAATTTGTTTCAAGTCTTGAGAATAACATCAAAATACTAGAGAGCGAAATCGCTAATTTAAAAACCAAATCTTTAGATATCAATGTTTTAATTGATACAGGAAACTGGTTTGTTCATCAACAAATCTTTGAAGACCAAGAAAAAAAGTTACAAAAACAACTGCAAGAATTGTCGGAATCATTGATAAGATTACATACAAATCTCGAGAAAAAACAAATACGATTAGAGACTTTTGAAGTCGATTTTTCAACTGTTGAACATCAATTTAATGAACAAAAAAAATCGTTAGAATCCCAGATTCAGCAACTAAAAGTTCAGCAACGATTGGTTGAATTTGCTCATGAATTACACGATGGAAAAGCTTGTCCGCTCTGTGGCTCATTGGAGCATCCGAAAGTTTTAGAAGATGCTGAAGTTACTCTGCAATTAGACAAACTGATCTTTGATTTGAAATCGCTAGAGAATAATCTGTCTGAGTTTCAAAATAAGAAAAAAGAAGCCAATGATATCATCACAGAGATAAAGCTAATTCAAAAAAATCAAACCGAGGCAAGAATAAATTTAGAAAAACACCAGCAGAAAATGCGAACTCATTTACAAAAATTTGTTTGGAATGATTTCGACGCTAACAATTTTAAAGATTTTGAAGAAAAAAGACGTGTCGACAAAGAGCTAAAACAAGTCATTGAACAAAAAACCAATGAAATAACATCGGAAAGAGCTACTTTAGATAAAAATCGTTCAGAAAAAGATCGTTTCGAAAAAGCTTTGGTAAATTTCAATCGTGAAGAAAACGAAAACACCTTGCTCATTCAACAAAATAAATTACGTTTAAAACATTTACAGTGGAATGACTTTCAGTTTCATACATTGTCTGAGCTTCAAGATGCACACGATGAATTAGAAAGAAATACTTCAAAAATTAAAGCAGAATTTGATAGCTTAACCCAAAAGTCACAAGAAAACAAAATCGCATTGGCTGCTCAAAAAGCTTCTTTACAATCTATTGAAATTCAGAAGAATGAATTAGAGCAAGATTTTTCAACAATCAGCAAAAAAATTGAAAGTCAGCTAATTATTCATTCAATTTCTTTGGAAAAAGTAAATGAACTACTTAAATATCAACTGAATGTTAATGAGTTAAGAAAAGAATTAGAGACTTTTTTTGTTCAATACGAAACTTTAAAAAACTTGGTATCTGAATTAGAAAAGAAATTAAAAGATACTCCTTTTGATCATAACGAATATGAAAAAACAAGCAACGACCTGAAAATTAAAGAAGATAAATGGAAAGAAGTCTGGGAAACTTTAACAAGAACTAAAGCGGACATTCAACGTATTGAGAAAAATTTGAATGAAAAGAAAGAGCTACAAACGAAACTAAATGAGCAACAAAAACGCGCTGAAAATTTAAAAACATTAACCAATTTATTTAAAGGAGCAGGTTTTGTGCAATACGTTTCGTCGGTCTATTTAAAACAACTATGTGAAAACGCCAATCTCCGTTTTCATAGAATGACCAAAAACCAATTGAGCTTACAGATTAACGAAAACAATGATTTTGAGATAATTGACTATTTAAACGAAGGCCGATCGCGCAGCGTTAAAACCTTGTCTGGCGGACAATTTTTTCAAGTTTCTTTGAGTTTGGCGTTGGCATTGGCCGAAAGTGTTCAGGTAAATTCCAAAGCAGAGAAAAACTTCTTTTTTATTGATGAAGGTTTTGGGACACAAGATACAGAAGCTGTGAACATCGTATTTGAAACCTTGAATCACTTACGTAAAGAGAATAGAATTGTAGGCATCATCTCTCATGTTGATGAACTTAAAGAACGAATGCCGATAGCATTAACTGTTGTAAAAGACGAAGAAACTGGAAGCTCTATTTCAATAATTGATTAGCGGTATATTAAATTCGAATTTCTTTCGAATTTCTCGGGATTTGATATCTAAAATCTAAAGTCGGATTTACAGTTACTTTTCTGTAATCAATTTTAATTCTTACATCGCTTTTTTGCATGGCATGAATATCAATTTCTTTGGGTAGAAATAAATTTTCAGCAGTTTGATATACAGGATATTGAACCAATAACTTGTTAGAACTTTGATTTTGATGTACTTCTGTAGCTGTGATTTCATTGTGATTTCCCAACAATAATTTTATAAAAAAACGATTGAGCTTCAACTCTAAAAGCTTATCACTTTCTTTAGAATATTTATATCTGTTAAGATTGTAAAACGCCTTACCCAACAACAGGTTTTCGATGTTTTCATAAGAAACTTCTGTTCCTAAAAAATTTGAAATAAACTCATAATCTCCATCGTAAAAGGTTCCATTAAACGTATCGTAAAAACTAGCTCTTTCTGGCGAAAAGTACACTTTTACATTAAATAAAAACACTGTGGAAGAAAGCAGAATTTGTTTTCCTTTCTCGACTTGAATGTCAACATTCGGATTCAACTGTACATCCGCATCTTGATAGTTTAATTTAGCATTGATCTTCAAGGTATTGAACTCGTTGAATAAACGGTAGTGCGCTCCAGCTATTTCTGAAACAGATGCATCAATTTCGACGCTATTTTCGGGTAAATCAACCTTTCCTAAACGATTCTCTTCGGTAGATTGAGTCGATTTACAAGAAACCAACAATACAGCAAAACTAATAATCAAAAAAAGCGTTCTCATGTTCCAATTTTAAAAAGATAAAGTAACAAAAAAATCCGCTAAAAACGGATTTTTTATGATTATTCTAACACACTGTAATCTCCAATACTAATGTCGGTAAAATTCCCATCAAATTTCGCAAAATTCCCAATCATTGCATTGTCTAAATTTGCATTTTTCACAACTGCATTGGTTTGGATGAGGCTGTTAGTTATCGTAGCATTTTCAACTATCGTTTTGTCTCCTAAAGAAACATTAGGCCCAATGGTAGCATTTTTCAAAACCACGTTTTCTCCAATATAACACGGTTGAATAATAGATGCATTTTCAAGAACTACCGACTTAGCAGTCAGGTTTTCACCATCTGCTTGTAAAAAATTCAGCATACGGTTATTGGTGTCTACAGTAACATTTTTGTTCCCACAATCCATCCACTCATCCACCTTTCCTGGTACAAAACGCAATCCTTTTTGCTTCATATTTTCCAAAGCATCAGTCAACTGGAATTCACCACCTTTTTCAATATTGTTATCGATCAGATACTCCAATTCAGTTCTCAGATTTTCAGCTGATTTAAAGAAATAAATCCCGATAATCGCTAAATCTGAAACAAATTCTTTAGGTTTTTCTACAAAGTCTACAATTTCATTCTTATCGTTCAATTGCACCACGCCAAATGCAGAAGGATCTTCAACAGCTTTTACCCAAATAACAGAGTCGGCGGTTGCATCCAAAGAAAAATCGGCACGAAACAGCGTATCTGCATAAGCTACAACTATTGGTCCTTGCATACTTTCTTTAGCACACAAAATTGCATGAGCAGTTCCCAACGCTTCATTCTGATAACAAATAGTCCCTTTTGAACCTAATTTTTCTGCGATGGCTACCAAATCTTTCTCAACATCTTTACCAAAACTTTCATGAATAATGAACGCAATTTCATCTATTGGTTGGTTGATTACTTTCGCTATATCTTCAACCAAGCGGTGAACAATTGGTTTTCCAGCAATAGGAATCAAAGGTTTTGGAGTGGTCAATGTATGAGGACGTAAACGGGAACCACGACCCGCCATCGGTACAATTATTTTCATTTTATAAAATTTAATTTTCTTATAAGCTTAAAAATCGTTTTTTAATTCATTCAATCGCTCTACAAGATTTTAACCTTGTAGTAGAAGCATCTATTTTACGCCGGTACTTCCAAATCCACCAGCTCCACGTTCGGTTGTAGACAATTCTTCAACCTCTACCCACTCTGCACGCTCGTGTTTGGCAATTACCATCTGAGCAATACGCTCACCGTTTTCCACAGTAAACGCTTCATTAGAAAGATTAGCTAAAATAACACCTACTTCTCCACGGTAATCTGCATCAATTGTACCAGGTGAGTTCAAGCAAGTAATTCCTTTTTTTAAGGCCAATCCACTTCGCGGACGTACTTGTGCTTCGAAACCAATTGGCAACTCCATAAACAATCCTGTAGGAATTAATTTTCTTTCCATTGGCTGTAAAACAATGGCGTCTTCTAAATTGGCACGCAAATCCATCCCTGCCGAAGCAATGGTTTCGTAACTAGGCAATGCATGTTGCGATTTGTTTATAATCTTTATCTTCATTTGTTTAAAACAGATTTTAGTATTCGTTGGATCATGGTTTTTTCCTTAGAAATAATTAATCCAACGAAGATAAGAAGGAATGCTATTCCAATAAAATAATTTTCTCGAAAATAGTAAAAATAACTAAATGATAAAACTGTTGCCAAACCTAAATACATTGAAATCGCTTTGTTATCATAAGGAATGGGATAGGATTTTTGACCTAAAAAATACGAAATCAACATCATAGAAGCATACACTATCAAAGTTGCAATTGCCGAACCTAATAAACCGATTTTAGGAATAAGGATATAGTTCAGGATCAGAGTGAGTACAGCACCAAATGTAGAAATATAGGCACCGACTTTGGTTCTGTCTTGAATTTTGTACCAAACAGATAAGTTCGTATAAATTCCCAACATTAAATTCGCTAGAATGATGTAAGGCACGATTTCCATGGCATGCCAATACTCTTTTTCAGGTATATAAAATGATTTGATTAAATCAGCAAAAACAACAATACACAGCATGCCAAAGCTTCCAAAAATCACGAAGTATTTAGTAATTACTGCATATTTAACTGGTGCATCGTCATTTTTAGCATAACTAAAGAAAAATGGTTCAATTCCCAGAGAATACGCCATGCGAAACAATACCATAAACACACCAATTTTATAGATCGCACCGTAACTTGCCAAACCTAACTCTTTGTAATCTTCTGGCAATAAAATATCCAAAAGCACTTTATCAAAGGTTTCATTAACCACAAACCCTAAGCCGGCAATCATCACTGGAAAACTATATACCAACATCTCTCGGAGTAATTTCTTATTGAATCTCCATCTGAGTTGAAAATAGTACTTAGAAAGCAACAGTAAAGTGGTTAGACTTGCCATTAAATTGGCAATAAACAAATAGCCAACTTCAAAATCTTGTCGAAAATAACTTGCGATGGGATTTTCCGGATTTTTTAGAATAAACTGCGGCACCAAATAAAGCAAAACTACTGTTAAACCAGCATTTATCAACACATTAGCAATCTTTATAGCACTGTATTTTATAGGCCTCTGCTCTGCACGCAATATTGCAAACGGAATGATGACTAGGGCATCTAAAACTAAAATCCAGATAAGAAAATCGACCACAATTGGTGGAATTCCAAAATAAGCATCGATATAACTTTTGAATAGATAGACCAAACCTATAAAAACCGCACATATCATCATCAAAAACAAGATGGTGTTGTTAATGACCTCTTTTTTATCTTTTTGTTTGTTGTAAAATCGGAAAAAAGCTGTTTCCATTCCAAAAGACAACACCACGTTGAAAAACATCATCCATGAAAAAATGAGTGTATAATCAGCATAAGCGTTTGTAGGCAACCAATCCATATGATACGGTGCCATGATAAAACCAATCATTCGCGGAACAACTGTTGCTATTCCGTAAATCATAGTAGATTTAAACAGATTTTTATAAACGTTCAAGATAATTAACTTTTAAAATAAATTGGATTCAAAAAAACGCTCACCTTGTCTTTTGGCAATTGTATCAGAACAGCCCCTTTGTAAGCAGCTGTAATTTCGGAAGGGTTATAAAACAATAACCACTGATTATTAGCTAAGTAAAAATTATCTGGCAATCTAAAATCTTCTTTAGTAATATTAAATCCTTGTTCTTCTAGATCCTGATTGTTTCCAATTTTTAACTGATGCATAAACTCTGATCGGCTGTAATCCACAAAACCTGGGTAATTAACGAATAATTCCATAGCTGGAACTTCTTTCCCTGTTTTCAGATCAAAGAAAAATACTTTGGTGCCGAAACTTCCTTTTGCACCTCCTGTATAAACATTAAAATTCCATACAATTTGATACAACCTCTCGGATATTTTTTGATGTTCAACTTCAAAATTTGCTTGCCAAAGCGGATAATTCTCCGGATAAGTTGCACTTGTTTTTTCATATTCTTGTATAAAAAAATACGCCAAAGAATCGTAAGAGTTGGTTCTTGGAGCATTTAAAAATGTCAACTCCTCTTTAAAATAATCATAAATTTTCTGGTTGATAGGCGAAGTAATATTCTCGTTTCCGATGGCTTTTGGAATTTCTAAATAAACACGAGAACAAGCCGTTTCATGACAATTTTGCTTTGATTCCACTTCAAAAATTTCAGTTGCAAAGCTGATTGTTGGTTCTTTTTTACAATTTGAAAAACAAAGAGCAAATCCAATGAACATTAAAAAGTTCCTCATGAGTAATATTGACATTATTTTAAGACAAATCTATAAAATTTAGTCGTGATTAAATGGTATATTTGAAGAGATTTTTTTTAAGAAGTAGTATTATGAAATTCAACACGAAAGTTATTCACGGAGGACAACAACACGATCCGAGTACCGGAGCTGTGATGCCACCTATTTATCATACATCAACCTTTGCTCAAACCAGTCCTGGAGTTCACACGGGTTATGAATACAGCAGAGCCGATAATCCTACACGTACAGCTTTAGAACACGCTTTGGAAAGCATTGAAAACGGAGCAAGAGGTCTGGCTTTTTCGTCGGGATTAGCAGCTATTGACTGCGTAATGCGTATATTGAAACCGGGAGATGAAGTAATCGCGATGGACGATTTATACGGCGGATCTTATAGATTGTTCACAAAATTCTACGTTGATTTAGGAATTAAATTCCATTTCATCGATATGAATGATTTAGAATTGTTTCAGTCGAAAATCAATGATCAAACAAAATTGGTGTGGATAGAAACACCTACTAACCCATTAATGAAATTGGCAGATATTGAAGCAATCGCTAAAATCACTAAGAAACACAACTTATTATTTGCGGTAGACAATACGTTTGCAACGCCTTATTTGCAAAAACCTTTAGATTTGGGTGCAGACATCGTGATGCACTCTGCAACTAAATATTTAGGTGGACATTCTGACGTGATTGCAGGAGCTCTGGTAATTAAAGACGAAGAATTGGGCAAACAACTTCATTTTACTCAATTTGCAACTGGTGCTACTTTGGGACCACAAGAATGTTTTTTGGTGTTGCGTGGAATCAAAACCTTGCATTTGCGTGTAGAACGTCATTGTTTCAACGGGCAAAAAATAGCGGAATATTTAGAACAACATCCGTTGATTGACAAAGTGTTGTACCCGGGATTGCCTTCGCATCCGCAACACGATCTGGCTAAAAAACAAATGCCGAAAGGTTTTGGCGGAATGGTTTCGTTTACGTTTAAATCCGGAGCAAAGGCAGATGCCATTAAATTTCTGGAAAAATTAAATGTATTTACTTTGGCGGAATCTTTGGGTGGTGTGGAATCATTGGCAAACCATCCGGCATTGATGACCCATGCATCTATTCCTGCGGAGAAACGTGCCGAAATCGGTGTAACCGACGATATGGTTCGACTGAGTGTGGGCGTGGAAGATATTGACGATTTGATTGCTGATATTGAACAGGCTTTGAAATAAAAGAGTAAAAGAAACCCGCTTCATTTGGAGCGGGTTTTTACTTATTCAGCTTTAACAAATAATAATGATCTTCCGTCGTATTCATATAAACTTAAACGATCATTCTGTTTTTTGAAACCATATTCACCCAATGAATTTCCGGAATTTCCCAATACTACTACTTTCTGTATTAGAAATTCGTTATCATTATAAAACGAATACGGAATGGTTTTAGGACTTGTATGCTGATAAAAACCATCGTCTTCAGGAAGATTTACATCACTTTCAATGACTAATGTCTTGTTTGAATTAAACGTGTAATATACATTCTCGGATTCTTTCGGGATATATACTTTCGCATCAAAATTAGTAATTTGCTTAAGCTTCCATTTACCGGCAAGAACATTCTCTTCTTTTGTATCGTCGTCAGAGCAACTAATCATTGTTGCTGCCAACATAAAAAGCACCATTAATTTTTTCATAATATTATTGTTTAATCATTTTTTTATAAACAACTTGTCCATTTTCTAAATAAATCCTGATAAAATAAACACCTGTGCTTAGATAAGCAAAATCCACTTCAAACTTTTTGAGATTGTTTATTTTTGCTGTTTGTAGTGTTTTTCCTGTGTTATCGGCTATTTCCCAGGCAATAATTTCTTCGTTACTTTCTATTGTAATAATATCAGGCGTTGGATTAGGATATAAATTTACAAAAAATTCTTCATTGAATATGTTATTGTCACTTTCTTCGTAAGAAAATGTTTGATTAGTGCCTGTATTACTTATGCTTACCATGCAACCACCAATAAAAAGATGTGTTACACTTCCTAAATATGATCTAAACCCTGGTTTTAATGTAATTGAATTACCTGCCGAATACTCAGCGGACGCACCATTAAAAATAAGGTTAGTGGCAATTATATTATTACTTACTTTTCGTTCATCAAAATATCCATTAGGTACAGTGGAAGTTATATTTAGATTTTCAAAACAATAAGGACTGCAATCGTTTAAGCAACTAGCATTCGCAACTCTACTTCTTATCAAGTTCCCTGGTTGTGAGCCAAAGCCTAATGAAAAATTAATTCCAACACTCTGTAAATGACAGTAACTCATTATAGTGCCTCCAGCAGCCGGTATGCCGGGTAAACCACAACTACCTTCCGTTGACCCGGAACAGCCATCAATAGCAGTGTTGTTTCCATTCCATACGCAGGCATGTGTATGTCTTGAACCAAACGTATGACCAAATTCATGAGTAATAACCATTACATTCCAGCTATATAAAGTACTTATTACATGACTCGAATATATCCCAGAAACAGAAAGCCTTTGAGAAATGTTTGGATTACATAAGCCATTAAATCCGGCTGCACGACCTCCTCCTATACTTCTAAATGTTAGCAACTGACCTAAATCTCCATTAAATGAAGATGTATGGTTTTGAAATTCTGTTAATAGAGTAGCGGTATTGCCTCCGTTAAAAGGATCCGGTGTTGTCCATATTTTAATTTCGGAAATAGATGTTTTTATATTTTCGTTTTCGTATAATAATGCAACCTGATTAAAAATTGTGGATAAGTAGCTCTCAACATTTAATATACTCCCCTTATTTTGAAAAATATCATATTCAATTTCATAATAAAAACGAACACAATTGTCAGATAATGGAATATCTTTTTTTGATCGGAGGTTTAAAATATCTGGATCATAATCTGCCATTCCATCATCTACTGTTCCGCATTCAAAATCTGGAATCTCTTGTAAGTTATTTTCATTAAAAATTATTATGTTATTAGTGTCATTTAATAAACTTACATTAAAATTTCCATTGTTGTTTGATATAATACCTCCAATATGTTCTACAGAAAAACTCATTGCAACCAAACTGTTTTCATCATCTTGAATAACACCACGGTAATGCTTTATTGCCCTGTTGGCAGGAAAAGCTTCGCCTGTTTCGGTAGTTACTGTGTAACTGTAAAATTCGTTATCAACAGCTACTAATTCTATAATTTCAGTTTTGTTGTTCAGCAGAATTTCTAATGAAATAGTTCTTGGTAATTCATTAACTACTTCTGAATTATACTCCATAAAATTGACTTCCTCAGGGTTTATAAACTCCTGAAGGATCTCGTTGTTGTTTTCGGCTTGCGTAAAAACACCCTCTATGTGCTCAAATATTGCTCCATTACTTTTTTCCTGTTCTATTTTTTGGTAAAGAAGATTCTGGGCATAGGTCAGCGTAGAGGTTAAGCATAAAAACAACAATAAGAATAATTGACATATCCTTTTCATAATTATTGTTTTTGACTGTTTTGTTGTTCTAAAAGTTCAATTCTTTTGTTGAGTTCTATAATATAAAGCATTAATTCCTCTATTTTTTCCTGTTGCAAACGGGTTACCTCCCCTAATTGTAAACCATTGGTTTCAATAGCCTGTGCGGATGGCATATTGATTAAATACCCGTTTTCCTGAATATGTTGTTCGGCTTCGATAATGGTTGGCAGATTATAGTTTTCATCGAAAACATAATCGGGCCAGTTATTAAGATCTACACGTACCTCTCTGGTATGTATATCGCCGTTTACGGCAAGCTTGGCATCGGGTGTTTCTGTGCCTATACCTATGTTTCCATTGTTTTTAATAATCAGTTTGGTGGTAGCCCAACTCTCACTTGGCGCGGTAGTAGTAAACTTGATGTCGTTTCCGGGGTATTTAAACTCGTTGGCAATGATAATGGATTTATCGTACAACCCTGCTCTGAATACAACATCTCCTAAAACAGCTCTATTAGAAAATCCCCCAGTAGGAATAGGGCTTATGGCTATATCTATAAGACTAGGTGCAGTTGGGTTATCTGTTAAAAATAGATTTATAAATGGATATGGATATGCAAATAAAAATTACAGTTTAAGTTAAGCGACATTTTTGTAAAATTG
>CAYNIM010000008.1:13046-70371 GCA_964397335.1 uncultured Flavobacterium sp. | reverse complement strand
TCAATACAAGTTTAAACAAAACTAAAATCAATTTATGCTAAATGCACAACAGGTTTTGTAATATATTTTCATTCCGTGGTTATATTCTAACTTTAAGTTTTGTTTATCTAGTTGAATTATTTTATAAGTAATAGAGGGCATTCCTTCGATCTTAGTTTCTATAATGTCATCTTTAATAGTATATGTTGCTGTTATTGTGTTTTGAAACATAGTGGTTATTAAAATCCCATTTGGTTTAAATTCTTTAGTCTCTTTATAATCAGGTATTTCTGATCCATCATATTCTATTAAAAGATATGCTTCCCATTTCCCAATAATTTTTTCTTCGTTTGGAGCATTATCATCGTTTCCACAACTGGTTATAAAAATCAGACACAGAACTGTTAAAATTAAATGTAGTTTTTTCATAAAAAAATGTTTTTGAGTAAATGTTAAAGTTTATGTTTCGTAAATTAAGTGTTAAAAAAGATAGCAATAGTGTTTTTATAGTTCTAAATTATGTATATTTGGTTCTAAAATACAACAAGGATGAAATCGGTAGGAAACAAAATCAGAAAAATCCGTGAGCTAAAAGGATTTACTCAGGATTATATGGCATCGCAATTAGAGATTTCGCAACGGGCTTATTCCAAATTAGAAAAAGAAGAAATCAAACTCGACTGGCAACGCATCGAAAAGATATCGCATATTCTGGAAATAGACCCTGTAGATTTGGTATCGTTTGATGATAATCTGGTTTTTCATAATTCAACTCAATCCGGAAAAATTAATACAATCCATAATCACTTTCCTGATGAATTAAAAAAATCCTACGAAGAGCGTATCAGACATCTGGAAGAAGAAGTACGGTTTTTAAGACAACTGTTTCAAAAAGATCAATAAACCGTTTGCTATCTTACGGTTTATTTGTTAATAGACTGTTAAGGTTTTGAAATAGTGATTTTTATCAGTATTTTATTAAGTATTTATTGCGAAATTTACCTTGAAAATTAAACCCAACCAAATCAATGGAAAAATTTATAAAAATGACCTTTAAAAAAGAAAGCGATGCTTTCAAAGCTTCTCGAAAAATCAGGGAAGTGGTCAACGATTACGATATTTCGCTCAACGGAATCATCATCATTACCAAAGATGCCGAAGGAAACGCCGAGATCAACGATACTAAAGGAGAACGTATTCCTTTCACACTGGGTGGTGCACTTACCGGTTCTTTAATCGGTGTTTTGGGTGGTCCGTTTGGAGTGATCTGGGGGGCGTCATTAGGAATGCTTGCGGGGATGACCGGAGATATGATCCGCTCTACAGCGATTAAAAATAACTTGGATTTGCTGGTGCAACGCTTAGACAAAGATGCTACCTATATATTGATGTACAGCAACGAAATGTGGGAAACGCCGCTCAATGTTATTGCCAAAGAATGTAACGGAACGCTGGAGCGTTTTGATATAGAAGTAGTAGAGGAACTGTTGGAAGAAGAATATGAAAAAATAGAGCAGGAAATCGAAGAGAAAAAGCAAGCTTTAATGACAGTTGCTGAAGAACAGGAAAAAACGCGTTTGCAAGAAGAGTTGGATGCACTGAAAAAGAAACGCGGGGAATTAGGAAAGAAAATCCAGACCAAAACCGAAGCACAAAAAAAGCAATACAAAAACTGGGTTGCCAAACTGAAAGGCAAATACGATCAATGGCGTAATAAAGCAAAGGAAGAAATCAATGAAGAAGTAGAAGACTTCAAAGAGGATATGGCTGAATTTAAAGATGATGTCAAAGAGGAGTGGGAAGAGTTTAAAGGCAAGATGAAATAAGGGTTAATACAAAAAAACAATTGAATCCGAATTATAGAATGTTAAAAACATCTGTCGTAAAAACGGCAGATGTTTTTTATAGTTGTTGGATAGTGAAGCAGATAAACGTTGTTTTTTGTAAAAATAGCTCAACTATGTTTGCATAGTAAAATAAAATGCGTACTTTTGCACTCCCTTTATTGGGAATGGAATGTTTAATTAAAATAAATTTATTGTGGAAAGTTTAAGCTACAAGACAGTATCAGCAAACAAAGCAACTGTTCAAAAAGAATGGGTTGTTGTCGACGCTGAGGGGCATAACTTGGGACGTTTGGCTTCTAAAGTAGCAATGCTACTTAGAGGAAAGTACAAGCCAAGTTACACGCCACACGTGGACTGCGGGGACAACGTAATCGTTGTTAATGCAGAGAAAATCAACCTAACAGGAAACAAGTTAGACGAAAAAACATATGTTCGTCACACTGGTTATCCAGGAGGTCAAAGAGTAATTACAGCAAAAGCAATGCAGCAAAAGAATCCTGCGTTGTTGATTGAAAAAGCTGTAAAAGGAATGTTGCCTAAAAACAAATTAGGAGCACAATTATTCCGTAATTTAAATGTTTATGTAGGTTCAGAGCACACACATGAAGCTCAAAAACCTAAAACCGTTAATTTAAACGAATTGAAGTAATGGCAGTTATTCACAAAATCGGTAGAAGAAAAACCGCAGTAGCTCGTGTTTATGTTTCAGAAGGTTCTGGAAATATCACAGTGAACAAGAAAGAGTTTGGGATTTACTTCCCAACCGCCACTTTACAATACAAAGTATTACAGCCGTTGGCAATGACCGAAAACGCTGATAAATACGATGTGAAAGTAAATGTTTACGGTGGTGGAACTAATGGTCAAGCAGAAGCTGTACGTATGGCGCTTGCAAGAGCAATGTGCGAAGTTGACCAAGAAAACAGATCAATCTTAAAACCTGAAGGTCTTTTAACACGTGACCCTCGTATGGTTGAACGTAAGAAATTTGGTCAGAAGAAAGCGCGTAAGAAATTCCAATTCTCTAAGCGTTAATATTTTATATTATTTTTTAAAAAATCTAAGTTTTTGTTGTCGCCGGTTGAGGCCGGAGGTAGTTTAGCATCTAAATGAAGCCTAAGGCATAAAAGCTCGTAGGAACATTGCTAATCACAAGAACGTAAACTATTACAAAAATGGCAAACAAAGTAGAAGTAAAAGAATTACTAGAAGCAGGTGTTCATTTTGGACACATGACTAGAAAATGGAACCCAAATATGGCTCCTTACATCTATATGGAGCGTAATGGAATTCACATTATCAATCTATATAAAACCGCAGCTAAAATTGAAGAAGCTAACGAGGCTTTGAAAAAAATTGCTGCATCAGGTCGTAAAATTTTATTTGTAGCGACTAAAAAACAAGCAAAAGATATCGTTGCTGATAAAGCTGCAGCAGCAAACATGCCTTATATCACTGAGCGTTGGCCAGGTGGTATGTTGACTAACTTCGTTACGATTCGTAAAGCTGTGAAAAAAATGGCTTCAATCGATCGTATGAAAAAAGACGGTACATTTAATACGCTTTCTAAGAAAGAGCGTTTACAAGTTGATCGTTTGCGTGCAAAATTAGAGAAGAACTTAGGTTCTATCGCTGACATGACACGCTTACCAGCTGCATTGTTTGTAGTTGATATCAAAGCTGAACACATCGCAATTAAAGAAGCTCAAAAATTAAACATTCCAATTTTTGCAATGGTTGATACAAACTCTGACCCACGTGAGGTAGATTATGTAATCCCGGCAAATGACGATGCTTCAAAATCAATCGATAAAGTATTATCTTTAGTAACTGCTGCTATCATTGAAGGAAATTCTGAAAGAAACTCTGAAAGAAATTCTGAAAAAGAAGAAGCTACTGAAGCAAAAACTACTGTACAAGAATAATTTAAAATAATTCTTAACAGTGCCTTAAAGTCGTTATGCTGATGGTTTCATATTTTTGGTACTGTCCATAACGACTTTTTTCATTAATAGAAAATAAATAATAACTATTTAAATCTCAATACAATGGCAAAAATCACTGCTGCAGATGTAAATAAATTAAGACAAGCTACAGGTGCCGGAATGATGGACTGTAAAAATGCTTTAGTAGAAGCTGAAGGAGATTTCGATAAAGCAATCGAAAATCTTCGTAAAAAAGGTCAAAAAGTGGCTGCAAACCGCTCAGACCGTGAATCAGCTGAAGGAGCTGCTGTAGCGTTTGTAAACGATAGTAAAACAAAAGCTGTAGTTTTAACTTTAAACTGTGAAACGGATTTCGTTGGAAAAAATGATTCGTTTGTAGCTTTGGCTAACGAATTAGTTGAAAAAGCAATCAATTTCTCTTCAAAAGAGGAGTTCTTGGCTTCTCAATACAATGCTGATATGACTGTTGCTGATAAATTAATTGAGCAAACAGGTGTAATTGGTGAGAAAATTGAAATTGGTGATTTCGCTGTTTTAGAAGGTGAATTTATCGGAGCTTATGTTCACGGTAACAGAATTGCTGCAATTACAGCATTGTCTAAAAACATTGAGAAAGCTGAAGAATTAGCAAAAGATGTTTCAATGCAAGTAGCTTCTATGGGTGCTGAAACTTTGTCTTACAAAGATTTTGATCCTGCTTATATTGCTGCTGAAACAGAAGGTCGTATCGCTGCTATCGTTAAAGAAAACGAAGAATTGGTGCGTTTAGGTAAAACATTGAAAAATGTACCTCAATTCATTTCTCATGCTCAAATTACTGATGCTGTATTGGCTCAAGCAGAAGAAAATGCTAAAGCTGAATTAAAAGCTGAAGGTAAACCAGAGCAAATTTGGGATAAAATTTTACCAGGAAAAATCGCTCGTTTCATTTCTGACAATACAACGTTAGATCAAGAGAAAGCGTTATTAGACCAAAACTTCATCAAAGATGATTCTAAAAAAGTTGGTGATTATGTAAAAGGATTCAACGTTGAAATCACAGGATTCAAACGTGTAACTTTAGGATAATTTACACTCTTTATTGATATTAAAAAACCCCAGATTCAATTGAATCTGGGGTTTTTTTGTTCCATCGGATCGACGTGTTTAAATATATTTTAAAAAAAATAAACGGTCAGGATAAATTATCTCTGACCGTTTAATTGAAAATGGATTGGAAGATATTACATCATTCCAGGCATTCCGCCACCCATTGGAGGCATTCCGCTTCCTTCTTCTTTTATGTCTACTAGAGCACATTCGGTTGTTAAAATCATTCCAGAAACAGATGCAGCGTTTTCTAAAGCTACACGTGTTACTTTTTTAGGATCGATTACTCCGGCAGTCATTAAATCTACGTATTCATCTGTTTTGGCATTATAACCAAAGTTTCCTGTGCCTTCTGCAACTTTCGCAACGATTACAGAACCTTCAAGACCTGCATTTTCAACGATTGTACGCAACGGTGCTTCAATCGCACGAGCTACGATTTGTATACCTGTTCTCTCATCTGCGTTTTCAGCTTCAATATCATCTAAAGAAGATTTTGCTCTTAATAAGGCAACACCTCCACCAGCAACAATTCCTTCTTCAACAGCTGCGCGTGTTGCGTGTAACGCGTCGTCTACACGGTCTTTTTTCTCTTTCATTTCCACTTCTGAAGCAGCACCTACATAAAGAACAGCAACTCCACCTGCTAATTTAGCCAAACGCTCTTGTAATTTTTCGCGGTCGTAATCAGAAGTTGTAGTTTCCATTTGTGCTTTGATCTGATTTACACGATTTTTAATCATTTCAGAGTCTCCAGCACCGTTTACAATTGTGGTGTTGTCTTTGTCGATAGTAACTCTTTCTGCTGTACCCAACATTTCTAAAGTAGCGTTTTCTAAAGTGTATCCGCTTTCTTCCGCAATCACAGTTCCACCTGTCAAAATCGCGATGTCTTCTAACATAGCTTTTCTTCTGTCACCGAATCCTGGAGCTTTCACTGCAGCTATTTTTAATGCACCTCTAAGTTTATTTACTACCAAGGTAGATAGAGCTTCGCCGTCAACATCTTCCGCAATGATTAAAAGCGGTTTTCCAGATTGTGCAACCGGTTCTAAAACTGGTAGAAGTTCTTTTAATGAAGATATTTTTTTATCGTACAATAAGATATATGGCGATTCGAATTCTGTTTCCATTTTTTCAGGATTCGTCACGAAATAAGGCGATAAATAACCTCTGTCGAATTGCATTCCTTCTACAACATCCACATAAGTGTCTGTACCTTTAGCTTCTTCAACTGTTATTACACCTTCTTTACCAACTTTTCCGAATGCTTCAGCGATTAATTCACCAATAACTTCGTCGTTGTTTGCTGATATCGAAGCCACTTGTTTGATTTTATCAGTTGTAGAACCTACTTCTTGTGTTTGAGAAGCTAAGTCTTTCACAATAGCTTCTACAGCTTTGTCGATTCCACGTTTTAAGTCCATTGGGTTTGCGCCCGCCGCAACGTTTTTCAAACCTTCTTTCACAATTGCTTGAGCCAAAACAGTTGCAGTTGTAGTTCCATCACCAGCTAAATCGTTGGTTTTTGAAGCAACTTCCTTTACCATTTGTGCACCCATGTTTTCTAAAGCATCTTCTAACTCAACTTCTTTCGCTACAGAAACTCCGTCTTTTGTTACATGAGGAGCGCCAAATGATTTTGAAATAATTACGTTACGACCTTTTGGTCCCAAAGTTACTTTTACTGCGTTTGCTAATGCATCTACACCACGTTTTAATCCGTCGCGAGCTTCAATATCAAATTTTATATCTTTTGCCATTTTTTTATTGTTTAACGTTATTAGTTTATGTTTTATCGAGTTTAAAAAAGAATTTAAACGATTGCTAAAATATCGTCTTCACGCATAATTAGATAGTCCTTGCCTTCAAATTTCAGTTCTGTTCCAGCATATTTTCCATAAAGGACTGTGTCGCCAGTTTTTACCGTTAGAGGCTCATCTTTTTTGCCATTACCCACAGCTACCACAGTACCTTTTTGAGGTTTTTCTTTAGCTGTATCTGGAATAATAATTCCTGAGGCAGTTTGCGTTTCAGCTGCAGCCGGTTCAATAATCACTCGGTCTGCCAATGGTTTAATGTTTAATGCCATATTTAAAGATTTTTTTTAGGTTATAATTATTAATGTTTTTCTCTGCTATTACTCCCCAAAAGTGTGCCAATAAACGAAAGTGATAATTTGTCATAAAACAAGTGCCAGCTTCTGACAAGCTGGCACTTTTAGTTAAAATTTTGTAAACGTTTTCTATATAAGTTTTCGTTATTCTGTAGGTAATACAGGTTGTTGTGTTTGAGGTTGTTCTACAGCACTCGGGATTGCCGGAGCTGTTACCGGAGTATTAGAGTCAAAAATCTTTGATTCGGTTGAAAAACCACCTTTAAAACTTAAACTAGACAATAGGATCAAAACGACAAGGACAGTTGCTAAAGTCCAAGTACTTTTGTCTAAGAATTTATTGGTGTTTTGAACACCACCAATTGATGTAGAGCCACCCAATGAAGAATCCAAACCACCACCTTTAGGGTTTTGAATCATAATCACTGCGACTAACAATAGAGAAACGATAGTAATTAATACTAAGAAAATTGTAAATGTATTCATTGACTTATGTGTTATTAAATTCCTGCAATTTTTTTATATCAGCAATTCGATTTGCAAATAAACTACTTTTTTCTGGATATTTCAAAATTAAAATCTCATAAGCTTGAATTGCTTTCTGAAATTTTTTCTGTTCGAGGTAAATACGAGCTAATGTTTCGGTCATGAAGAAAGGTTCATCATCGTCGGAAAGCCCAATATTTATAGGAGGAGCAACTGCCGTTTTGCTCGGGATTATTTTTGGATTATTTTCAATAAATTTATCGATGAGCTCCAATTTTTTTTGTTTCTCATTTTCAATTAAGGGGATTGTATCGGTTGTTTTTTCTTCAATTTCCCTTTCAATTGGTTGTGCAGAAGTCAACTTTAACCATTCTGTGAACGAAAGTTTGTCGTTTTCGGAAAAGTCAAGTGGTTTTCCTACTTCTAATTTGTCTTCAAGTTCTTGTATGTTTTCTTCAAACGAAACATCCTTTTTTTGAAGTTTTGCTTCAGATTTTGCTTTTGATATTTTATCGATCTTTTGAATCAGCTCGGTTTCTTTATCTGCGTTTTCGATGTAAACCAAAGTGTCTAAGACTCTTTTTTCAATGTTTTCATCTAAAGTTGGTAGCGGCTTTTTGTTTTCGATTACATCTGCATCAACCACATCAACTTTATCAATTTCTAGAGCTTGATAAGTAATAAATTCACCCGATATGATAAAATCAAATAAAACATCTCTATCTGTTGTATGAGCAGCTGTTTTTTTGAGTTCATTATTGTATAAGAAGCTCCGTTCTTGATGCAGCGATTTTAGATACAAAGCACGAGCAGATTGTAAAAAAGGAAAATCGTCTAATAAATCCTTAAGAAGTTTGGTGTCGTCTTTAGAAATTAGATGCGGATTATTGAGTCTGTGGATGTATTCTTGTGTTGTCATAATTTACCATTTTGCTAAAGAGGCGTTGAACACATCTTGGGTGATTTTTTCATAGATGTCTTCCAAGGCAGTTGTCAATAAAGGACCTGTTAATTGTTGGTTTGCTGGGAAATCATAAAAATGAGAAAACGCTTTTTCAAAATCGTCTTCTGGATTTCTATTGTTGGTAAATCTAACCATAATTGAAATGTACAGTCTGTTTTGAGCCGCTGTTTGGTCTGCTGTTGCAGTCATGGGTGAAATACGATATTGTGTGATTTCACCTTCATAAACTAAATCACCGTTACTGTTGGTCAAACTTAAACTGGTTTGTCCTTGAATAAGGTCTTGCAATGCAGTGGTAAAAGTACGCTCAATTCCAGGTTCGACAAGCTCGGCGTTATTCAGAAAATAGTTAACCTGAAAAGTATCGGCGTTTATTTGCCCAGTTCCTGTAAAATTATAGATACCACAACTTGTCAAAGTCAAGCATAGGAATAGCATCGCGATAAATTTATATGTTTTGTGTTTTCTTTTCATGGTTTTATAAAAAGGTTGTTTGATTCTTTTACAAATCAAATTGTTTGATTTTTCTATATAATGTTCTTTCAGAAATACCTAATTCGTCGGCAGCGGCTTTGCGTCTACCTTTGTTTCGTTCTAGGGCTTTTTTTATCAATTCTATTTCTTTAACCTCTAAACTCAATGTTTCTTCTTCGTCCACCGTTTCGGCAATCAAATAATCATCCTCTTCTTCTATCTCTTTTTCTGGTTGTGTAACCACAGTTGAAGTGTGTTCGCTAAGAGGAATTGCTCTGTTTGTAGACGGATGTTGCTCTTCATTCTGACCGTAAATACGCTGAATCAACGATTTGTTAGTTTCTTGAACCTGACTCGAATTTGAATTTTTCATCAATTCTAGCGTCAGTTTTTTTAAATCGTTCAAGTCACTTTTCATGTCAAAAAGCACTTTGTACAAAATCTCGCGTTCGTTGCTAAAATCGCTTTCACTTTTTTTAGTTTCAATCAACGATGGTAATTGAGTATTTCGGTCGGGTAGATAAGATTTAATAGTGGGTAAATCTATCGCTCTTTTAGTTTCAATTACAGAGATTTGTTCAGCGATATTCCGCAATTGTCTGATGTTTCCATCCCAGCGGTATTGTTTCAAATATTGAATAGCTTGTTCGTCTAATCGAATCGCGGGCATTTTATATTTAGTAGCAAAATCTGCAGAAAATTTTCGGAACAGTAAATGGATGTCTTCACCTCGTTCGCGTAACGGAGGTAAATTGATTTCAACAGTGCTTAAACGATAGTATAAATCTTCTCTAAACTTACCTTTCTCAATAGCTTCAAACATTTTTACATTGGTGGCAGCTACGATTCTGACATTGGTTTTTTGAACTTTTGAGGAGCCCACCTTGATGAATTCGCCATTTTCTAGTACGCGCAACAAACGAACTTGGGTTGTTAAAGGTAATTCGCCTACTTCATCTAGGAAAATAGTACCGCCATCGGCCACTTCAAAATAACCTTCTCGGGTATTTACAGCTCCAGTAAAAGCCCCTTTTTCATGACCAAACAGTTCTGAATCAATTGTGCCCTCTGGAATAGCACCGCAATTCACAGCGATATATTTGCCGTGTTTTCGATGAGAAAGAGCGTGTATGATTTTCGGGATGCTTTCTTTCCCAACACCACTTTCGCCAGTTACCAATACAGAGATGTCTGTTGGTGCTACTTGTATGGCTTTCTCTAACGCACGATTTAGTTTCGGATCGTTTCCTATTATTTCAAAACGTTGTTTTATGCTTTGAACTGTGTCCATTTTTATGTTTCAAGTTTATGTTTCAGGTTTGTCTCTATGTTTTAAACCAAAAATAATTGAGCAAGCTTTCCTTTACATTTATAAGTAATTTCGATGTATTAATATTTTAAAATATGTTTTTTATACTGTTGATTAAAAAAGCAAATAAAAATTAATATTCACTATTTGAACAGAAAACTTAGCTTATTCTCATTAATACAACTTATTGTTGTTTTTCTAAGTACAAGATACTACAAATAACAATGATACGAATTGGTGTTGTGTTTTCAGACTTTGGATTAAATGAGACCGATTTTCGATATAATCAAAGAGGTTAGCTCATTTTTTCACTATAACCCACGGCTTCACCAATTAAGGTTGCCGAAGTACAGTCTGTAACTTTAACCAATACGAAATCGCCAGGTTTGTAATGCTCTTTAGGAAAAACTACGGTTGTGTTTTGTGTGTTTCTTCCAGACCAATGTAAATCTGATTTTTTCGAATCTTTTTCAATTAACACTTCCACGGTTTGATTTAAAAAGCGCTGCGTACGTTTTAGACCTATTTTTTGTTGTAGATCAACTATTTCTTGTAAGCGTCTTTTCTTAACCTCTTCAGGAACATCGTCTTCAAGTTTACGAGCTGCTAAAGTGCCTGGTCTTTCTGAATAAGCAAACATATAGCCAAAATCATAATTCACATGTTCAATTAGTGATAGAGTATCTTGATGATCCTGTTCGGTTTCTGTAGGAAAGCCCGTAATAATGTCTTGTGATAATGAAATTTCTGGAATGATTTTATAAATTCTATCTACCAAGTCTATATATTCCTCTCTGGTATGTTGGCGGTTCATTTCTTTAAGAATTCTTGTGCTTCCGCTTTGAACAGGTAAGTGAATATATTTGCAAATATTATGGTGTTTAGCCATTACGTGAACTACTTCTTCATGCATATCCTGTGGGTTTGATGTAGAAAAACGGAAGCGCATTTTTGGATATGCAGTTGCACACATATCTAATAATTGAGCAAAATCTACCGCAGTAGCTTTTTGCATTTCGCTTGCGTTATCAAAATCTTTCTTCAATCCACCACCATACCATAAATAGGAGTCTACGTTTTGTCCCAGCAATGTGATTTCTTTAAAACCACGCTGGTGTAAATCTTTGATTTCTTCTAAGATACTTTTAGGTTCGCGAGAGCGTTCACGACCGCGAGTAAAAGGTACCACGCAAAATGTGCACATATTGTCGCAACCACGAGTAATCGATACAAAAGCTGTGACTCCATTACTGTTTAGGCGTACTGGCGATATATCTCCGTAGGTTTCTTCTTTAGAAAGAATCACGTTGATGGCGTCTCGACCGTCGGTTACTTCTTTTAGTAAGTTAGGGATGTCTTTATAAGCATCGGGTCCAACAACCATATCTACAATTTTTTCTTCTTCTAGAAATTTGCTTTTTAGTCGTTCAGCCATACAGCCTAAAACCCCCACCTTCATTGCTGGGTTGATTTTTTTTACGGCATTATATTTTTCCAAACGTTTTCGAACCGTCTGTTCAGCTTTATCGCGAATAGAGCAAGTATTCACCAAAACCAAGTCTGCTTCCTCAAGGTTTTGTGTTGTGTTATAACCTTCGTTTGCTAAAATTGAAGCCACGATTTCACTGTCAGAAAAATTCATCTGACAGCCGTAACTCTCTATAAATAATTTTTTTGTGTTATTTTCCTGCTGATCTAACACAAGGCTTGTGCCTTGTACTTTTTCGTCAATTACCTTTTCCATAAATCACAATAGTGTACTAATCAAGTTACAAAGATACAATTAAAATCAAAACAATGACAAGTTGTCAGCTGATTTTAAACGATCTTATTTTTCTAAAACGACATAAGTTGTCATGATCGTTTTGTATATTTGTGATATGAAGGATGAAAAAAAATATACTTGCCATTCCGGTGGTGCTGAAGGTGCCGATTCTTATTTCGAGTTTTTTTCGAAAAAATTCGCTGTTGATGTCGTTGCTTATTCCTACAAGACAGCTTTTCATCACTCGGAAAATAAATACGAACTTTCTGATAACGAATACCGCGAAGGTGTTATAAATGTTATGAAGACTAACGAGGTTTTAAAGCGATCTAGGATCCATTCCTACTTAAAATTTCTTGCTCGAAATTGGCATCAAGTCAAAAATTCCGAAGAGGTTTTTGCGGTTTCAACATTCAGAAAGTCAAAAAACAACTTGCAGGTTCAAGGTGGAACCGCTTGGGCTGTTCAAATGGCTATTGATTTGCAAAAAAGTGTATGGGTTTTCGACCAAAATCAAACCGAATGGTTTCGCTACGATCATTACCACAAAGAGTTTCGTAAAACTTTAGTTCCTCCAAAAATAAACGCGATTAATTTCGCTGGTATTGGTACTCGAAACATCAATCTTTTTGGGATTGAGGCGATAGAACAACTTTTTGAAAGCAGTTTTAATTAATTTTTATGGCAGGAAAACATCATTTGATTAGTAGATTGATGCGGATTGTAGAGCTTTTCCAATTATATGGAACGAATGGATTGACCTTCGAGGAGGTGAATGATCGTCTACATAGCATACAAACCGATGAGGATTTTAGGGTGTCACTTCGAACCTTTCAACGTGATTTAAAAGACATTGCAAGTTCTTTGAATGTCCATATCGTTTTTGATAAATCCAAGAAAAAATACGTGCTTCAGTCTGATGATTTTAGCGAAGAATCGGCCAATCATCGTCGGTTTGCTATTGATAGTTTAAAGATGTTTCACATAGCACAAGATGCTCTTTCATTCGACTTTATATATATAAAGGAGTCAAAAGCTTCTGGTTTGGAATATTATCCAATCATAAAAAAGGCAATAATCAATCAGAAATATTTACACTTTGCATATCAAAAATTCGATCAATACAAATCGACCGAGAGAAAGATCATTCCTAAGTTTTTGGTTGAAAATAAGAACAGATGGTATGTTGCGGGTTATGAGCAAGAAAGCGGCTCTACTGGTACAACTCTAAAAACCTTTGCTTTAGATCGTTTTCAAAGTGCAGAAATTGGTAGAGAAATAACATGGACTTCAAATATAAATGTAAAAAATCATTTAAAAGATTTTTATGGCGTTAGCACTTTGCCTCTGGAAGGTTTTGATAGTGTTGTTGAGGTAGAAATTGAAACTTCGATTGAATACGGGAAGTATTTCCGCACGCTTCCCATACACGAATCCCAAAAAATAACAATTGTAAACGGCAAGACGCTAATAAAGTTTCATATAATTCCAACGATGGAATTCATAGCGGAATTGCTTTATCATAATTTTCAAATAAAAGTTGTAAAACCGCCTATATTAGTTGATAGCATGAAAAAAATCATCGAAAAAAACTACTTGCAATATCTTTGAAAAAGCACCTTAAATGTAGTGGAATAAGAAAAAATAAGGCAATAAAAATTACGAACTCAGGTTTATATAAAAAAAATCCTATATTTTTGCTTTCAAATTAAAATTAAGAATGGCAAAAAATTTAGTGATAGTGGAGTCGCCTGCGAAGGCAAAAACGATAGAGAAATTTTTGGGGAAAGAGTTTCAGGTTGAATCAAGTTTTGGTCATATCGTGGATCTTCCTTCCAAAGAGATGGCAATTGATGTAGAGAATAACTTCAAACCTAAATATGAAGTTTCGGCTGATAAAAAAGCAGTGGTAAAGAAACTAAAAGATTTGTCAAAGAAAGCAGAAACGGTTTGGTTAGCTTCGGATGAGGATCGTGAAGGAGAGGCTATTGCGTGGCATTTGGCTGAAGAGTTAAAATTAGAAGAGTCGCAAACTAAACGTATTGTTTTTCATGAAATTACCAAAACGGCAATTAAGAAAGCAATTGAAAATCCTAGAACAATTAATTATAATTTAGTAAACGCACAGCAAGCACGTCGTGTTTTAGATCGCTTGGTGGGTTATGAGCTTTCACCGATTTTGTGGAAAAAAGTTCGTTCGGGCTTATCTGCTGGTAGAGTTCAATCAGTTTCTGTACGTTTGATTGTAGAGCGCGAACGCGAGATAGAAAACTTTGAAAGCGTTTCTTCTTTTGCTGTAGTTGCCGAATTTGTAACAGAAAACGGAAAAGTATTTAAGGCTAAATTGCCAAAAAACTTTAAAACACAAGAAGAAGCACAAGCGTTTTTGGAAAAAAATATAGGAGCGCAATATAAGGTGGCAGATTTGGAAACCAAGCCTGCAAAAAAATCACCTGCAGCTCCGTTCACGACTTCAACACTGCAACAGGAAGCCTCACGAAAATTATATTATTCGGTAAGTCAAACCATGACTTTGGCACAACGTCTGTACGAAAGTGGATTAATTACTTATATGAGAACCGACAGTGTGAACCTTTCTCAAGAGGCGATTAAGTCTGCAGAAGAGGCAATCATTGATATTTACGGGAAAGAATTTAGTAAACCTCGCAATTTTTCAACTAAAGCAAAAGGTGCTCAGGAAGCGCACGAGGCCATTCGTCCTACAGACATGTCGAGGCAAAATGTAAAAATCGATCGTGATCAAGCGCGTTTGTATGAATTGATTTGGAAAAGAACAATTGCTTCTCAAATGAGTGATGCCAAATTAGAGCGTACCAACGTAACGATTGAAGCAGACAAATTCAATGAGAATTTTTTGGCTACTGGAGAGGTTTTACTTTTTGAAGGTTTCTTGAAAGTTTATTTAGAAGGGCACGATGATGAAGAGGAAGAACAAGAGGGATTATTGCCAGCATTGAAGGTAAATGAACAATTAAAAAACAATGGTATTACAGCGACTCAGCGTTTTACACGTCCGCCGGCTCGTTATTCTGAGGCAGCTTTGGTGAAAAAATTAGAAGAATTAGGAATTGGCCGACCTTCTACATATGCGCCAACAATTTCAACAATTATCTCACGAAATTATGTAGAGAAAGGAACTGCTGAAGGAATCGAACGTAATTATCAAGTTTTAAAGTTAGCAGATAAAGAAATATCTGTTGCAACCCAAGTTGAAAAGGTAGGTGCAGATAAAGGAAGATTAATACCAACTGATATCGGAATTATTGTTACCGATTTCCTTGTAAAGAATTTTGCAACGATTTTGGATTACAATTTCACCGCTAAAGTAGAAGAAAGTTTCGACGAAATCGCGGAAGGAAATAAAGACTGGACGAAAATGATGAACGAATTTTATAGTCATTTTCATCCAACAGTTATTGATGTTGAGAAAAATGCAGAGCGTGAGTCAGGAGAACGTATTTTAGGAACCGATCCGAAGTCAGGCAAACCGGTTTCTGTGCGTTTAGGGAAATTTGGTCCTATGGCTCAAATCGGAGATGCTGAAGACGAAAATAAACAGTTTGCTAGTTTAAATCCGAATCAAAATATCGGAACGATTAGTCTAGAAGAAGCTTTAGAGCTTTTCTTGCTGCCAAAAATGCTTGGTGAATATGAAGAGAAAGAAGTAGAAGTGAACAACGGACGTTACGGACCATATGTCCGTTTTGACAAGATGTTTGTTTCCTTGCCAAAAGGAGAGGAGCCATTAGATGTAACTCTTGATCGAGCAATAGAATTGATTAAAGAAAAACAAAAAGCAGAAGCGCCTATTGCATCTTATCAAGATTTACCTGTTCAAAAGGGTGTAGGACGTTTTGGTCCATTCATAAAATGGAATAATATTTTCATTAGTGTCAATAAAAAATACAACTTTGATAATCTTTCTCAAGAAGATATTGAACAATTGATCGAGGATAAGCTTCAAAAAGAAAGAGAAAAAGTAATTCACGATTGGTCAGAGGAAGGAATTCGAGTAGAAAAAGCGCGTTGGGGACGTTCAGTAATTCTTCAAGGCAAAGTTAAAATAGAATTAAGTAAGGATATCGATGCAGCAGCTTTAACTTTAGATGAAGTGAAAAAGTTGATAGAAGAGAAAGCACCCGCTAAGAAAACTGCGGCTAAAAAAGCACCGAAAAAGACTGCAACTAAAAAAGTAACTAAAAAAGTAACTAAAAAATAGTCCGTATGATGTATGAAGTTTTAAGTCCGATTTCCGCTTCGTTGAAGGATTTTGCTGAAGCCTTGCCAAAACATTCGATTGGCAGAAGCATCGGATTGCATACAGAAGGTGTTTTTCCTGATTTAGAAGGAGTAGATTTGGCTGTCATTACCGTCTCAGAAGGTCGAGGAAGTTTAAATGAGGATGAAAATATCGAATTTGATACTTTGAGAAGGAATTTTTATGAATTGTTTCCCGGAAATTGGACAAAAAAAATTGTAGATTTGGGAACGATATTAGCTGGAGCAACAATAGAAGATACTTATTTTGCGGTCAAACTGGTTACGGAAAGTTTACTAAAACGCAAAATCATACCAATAATAATAGGAGGTTCGCAAGATTTGACATATGGTATGTATAGAGCCTATGATACGATGGAGCAAACGGTTAATTTAGTTAGTATCGACAACAAAATTGACGTTGTAAATGATGTGGATCGTCCATCGGAATCGTTTATGACACGAATTATTATGGAAACTCCCACGAATTTGAATAATTTTAGTACAGTAGGGTACCAAACATATTTTAATTCGCAAGAAGAACTCGATTTAGTCGAAAAAATGTATTTTGAAGCTTATCGATTAGGAGAAATAGTGTCAAATATTAGTATTTCTGAGCCGATTTTTCGTGATGCAGACCTAGTAAGTTTCGATATTAACGCTATAAAATCGTCAGATTTAGGATTTTTTTCAAAATTTTATCCGAACGGATTTGATGGGCGAGAAGTCTGTTCCTTAGTGCGTTATGCAGGTTTAAGTGACCGTGTCAGCGCCTTTGGATTGTTTAATATCAATAATGTTTCGGAAAAAAGTTTGCTAATTACACAGATTTTATGGTATTTTGTTGAGGGAGTTAATTACAGAATGAATGAATATCCCTATATTAGCAAATCTACTTATCTGAAATATATAGTGCCTTTGGAAGAGCAAGAGCTTGTTTTTTATAAGAGTGATATTTCAGAACGCTGGTGGATGGAGATTGGAGGCGTAGAAGGAGGTGTAAGGCAAATGTTATTTCCTTGTAGTTACGAGGATTATAGGCAAGCCTTGCAACAAATAGTACCTGAAAGATGGTGGAGAGCAAGCAAGAAAATGCAAGCTTAAAAATGTTAAAAAAGAAATTGTTAAATATACATTAAAATTTTTTTTAAGATTTCTTTGTATATTTAAAAATAATTAAATAGGTTTACGCTTTGAATAATTTTTAAAATAAAACCCCAATTAATATATGAAGAAGTTCATTACACTTTCTGCGGTTGTCTCGTTATTGTTCAGTTGTGGTTCTGGAGATAGAGGAGAACTACTTGATGGAGTTCAAGGGAAACGCTGGTTTACAGAAAAACCTCAAGGAATGGCTTTCATTCCAGGTGGGTCTTATACGATGGGAAAAACACACGAAGATTTGTTAGGAGCACAAGATGCGCCACTACGCTCTGTGACTATAGGTTCCATATATATGGACGAAACAGAGATAACAAACAATCAATATCGTAAGTTTGTCGAGCACGTTAAAGATTCAGTTATCAGAACGCGTTTAGCGATCATGGCAGACGACATGGGAATGGATGCAACAGCTGGAGGAATCGGAATCTTTGCGTTTCAAGAGATGGAAGATCCGTCTTTGAATCAAAACCAGACTGCATTCGATCGTTATATGTATGACAACTATTACAGTATGGCTATGGATGACGATGAGTATGCAGGAAGAAGATTAAACACAAAAGTACGTCTAATCACAGATCCAAGACGTTATCCAGATGAGTATTACGTTGAGGTTATGGACTCTTTATATATTCCTGCAGATCAAAACTTGAACGGTATGGTTTCCTTTGATGTTCGTAAATTGAATTTCAAATATTCTTATTGGGATGAAAGTGCATATATTAGAGAAGGTAATGTCGATGTGAGAAATCGTAAAGACAGATTCTTAAAAACAGAAATTGTAAATGTATACCCTGACACAACTGCTTGGGTTCGCGATTTCAACTACTCTTATAATGAACCAATGTTTAAAGAGTATTTTTGGCACGAAGCTTATGGAGAATATCCAGTGGTGGGTGTAACCTGGCATCAAGCAAAAGCTTTTGCAGCATGGAGAACACTTTACAAAAAAGCTTATGTAACCGATAGAAACATGGCTCATGATTTATATGAGTATCGTTTGCCAAATGAATCAGAATGGGAATATGCAGCTCGCGGCGGATTAGATAATGCAATTTATCCTTGGGGAGGTCCTTATACAACTGATGAAAAAGCTTGTTTCTTAGCAAACTTTAAGCCTTCGAGAGACGATTATGCATCTGACGGAGCGTTGTATACAGCTGAGGCAAGATCATATAAGCCAAATGGTTATAACTTGTATAATATGGCAGGGAACGTAGCAGAATGGACAGATACAGCTTATGATGAAACAACCTACGTTATGCAATCTGGATTGAAGCCTAAAGGAAGAACAACATCAAACCCAATGAAAGTAGTTCGTGGTGGTTCTTGGAGAGATTCTCATTACTTTTTGCAGGTAGCAACACGTGATAGAGAGCATTCAGATTCAGCTCGTTCATTTATCGGATTCAGAACTGTTGTTTCGGCACCAAGCCCGACAATGCTAAACGATTCAGATAGTCCACAAAGTGGTAGATACGCAAAATAATTTTTAATCTTATAACAAACAAAAATATTTATAACTAACTAATTTTAATTAAACATAGAAAGAAATGGCTATACCAAAAAAAGTGATTAATTTTTGCTACGGGATGGGAGCGTCAGTAGTACTTGTTGGAGCATTATTCAAAATTACACATATGGAGATTGGTCCGTTGAACGGAAACAATATGTTGACTGTAGGGCTTTTAGTAGAGGCATTTATTTTTGCAATTTCTGCTTTCGACCCTGTAGATAAAGAATACGATTGGTCTAAGGTTTATCCTGAATTAGACGGTGGTGCGCCAAGAACCATGCAAGTTGCTGGTAACGTCGGAGTGTCTGGTGCAATTCCAGCAGCAGCAGCTCAACCGGTAGCAGTAAGCACAAAACAGGCTGCTCCAGTGTATGCAGCAGCACAAACGGTAGCTGTTCAGCAACCAATGGAAAGAACTTTATTGTCAGAAAAATTAGATGACATTCTTAAAGAAGCGAAAATTGATGGAAACCTAATGGAAAGTCTTCGTGATAGCATCAAAAATTTTGAAGCTGCTGCGAAAGGTATTGCTCCAACGGTTGATGCTGTAGCTTCTTCAAACAAATATGCTGATGAAATGGCAGCAGCTGCTCAACATTTGGAAACATTGAATACAATGTACAAAGTACAATTAGAAAGCGCTACTAAGAATGCAGATATCAACAAAGAAGTTGCAGAAAATAATCTGAAATTAAAAGAGCAAATGATGGCATTGACATCAAACCTTTCAACTTTAAACGCAGTTTATGGAGGTATGTTGTCTGCAATGGGTAAAACCGCTAACTAATTAGTATTAACCATTAACTTTAAGATCTAATTAGATATGGCAGGAGGGAAATTAACACCAAGACAAAAGATGATTAACCTAATGTACCTTGTGTTTATCGCATTGATGGCTATACAGGTATCAGTTGAGGTTATTACAGCTTTTGGATTGATGAACGAAAAGTTCGAGTCGGCTAACAAAGCAGCTGAAGCGAATAATGCAAATTTGTTTAGTGCATTAGGTATTAAAGCCGAAGAAGAACCGGCTCGTTATCAGGAAATGTATTCAATGGCACAGAAAGTAAATACACTTTCAAATGAATTTTACAATTTCATAGGAGGACTAAAAGAAGATGCTACTGAAGGATTCGAACCTGATCCAGAAACTGGTAAATACGATTACGAGTTGATGCAGAAAGGTTTTGGTATTGATTATGGTTGGTTTGAGAAAGATGGATATTCCGCTAGAGGGAATGAAATTATTGAGCGTTTCCAACAATACCGCGATGATTTCAAAGCAATTTTGGGTGATGATTCTCAAAATGACGTGAAGTACGATTTTCTTAGAAATAAAATAGATGAGAAATTCTCTACTGATGATGTGATGAATAAAGATGGAAAACCACGTCCGTATTTGGAGCATCGTTTTAAAGGATTTCCTGCAGCAGCTTCGCTAGCATACCTATCTTCGTTGCAAAACGACGTACGTGAGCTTGAAAATGAAGCATACAACTTGTTCTTAGGAAATTCACTTAAACAAGCGGCCTCGATGAGACACTACCAGGCAATGGTTATTACCAATAAGTCTGTTTATTATCAAGGTGAAAAAATTGATTACGAAGTTGTTTTAGGACGTTTAGATAAATCTACTGTTCCTTCAAAGTTAGTGGTAAATAATGTAGAAATTCCTAAAGATAAAATTGTTGATGGACGCGTTGTTGCATCAATGACAGCTGGAGGAGTTGGAGAACATAAATTTACAGGTACCTTTACTTTTATTGAAGATGGAGAAGCGATTCCAGTAGATATCGTTAACTCAAACTATGTGGTTGTACCTCGACCTAACTCGGCAACAATTTCAGCAGATAAGATGAATGTGGTTTATTTAGGTTTAGATAACCCGATTTCAGTTACTGTTGAAGGAGTAATTTCTGATAAAGTAAATGCAACTGCTTCTGGTGGAGCAACTATGAGAAAAGTTGCAAACGGTAAATATATGCTGAAACCAGCTACTGGAACTCGTGAAATAGTAGTTACTGCTACAGGAACTTTATCTGACGGACAGACAATTCGATCTGAACAAAAATTCCGCGTGAAAGTGATTCCACGTCCGTTGGGTACTATTCGTGGTGAAACCGATGCAAAAGGTCCTGCGAATAACTTAGCGAGTGTTACGATTGGAGCCCGTTTAGAAGATTTTGATTTTGATTTAGATTTACGAGTAACACAGTTTACAATGGTATTCCCAGGAATGGGATCTGAAGTAATCAATGGTACAAGATTGACTCAAGCGGCACAAGATAAAGCTAGTCGTTTACGTCCTGGTGATGTAGTTCGTATCGTAAACATTAAAACCAGACTTGAAGGTGCACCGGATGTAATCTTGAGAGATCCAACCAACGCAACATTTACAATTCAATAAAATTTCTTGGTTTATGAAAAATATTAAAAAATTATTTTTTGCTCTAAGTATGTTTGCTGCATACAGTACAAGCTTTGCACAAAGCAATGTATTGAATGCTCATACAGCAGCAGAAATAGGAGATGAGTCGATTGAAGAGATCTATGCTAAAGCTGACGGCCCAATACCTTACGAATACGTAAATGACAGAGATGTTATTTTTCAAAAGAAAGTATGGGAAGTTCTTCCTGCAGATCAAAGACAAAATTTGATTTACTTCTTTCCTTTGGAGCCATCGGCGGATCGAATTCCACTTTGGAATGTTCTTAAGGATGCTGTTATGAACGGTAAGATTACAGAGGTATACCAAGATGAAAACTTTTCTAAAAAGTTAGATTTAAGAGACCTTGCAACGAGATTTGTTCGTACAGATACCGCTGAATATGGTAAGGAACAATATATGTTAGAAGGTAGAATTGATGATCAATATATCTATGACGTAGAATTGCGCCCAACCGATGTTAAAGAATACAGAGTGATGGGTATGTATTATCTTGATCGTAATGCAGGTGAGTTGAAATACAGAATACTTGGTTTAGCTCCTGTTGTAACTGATATTGCAACTAAAGGTGAAGATTTTGAACAAGCAGTTCCTATTTTCTGGATTTTCTTCCCAGATGCTCGCGAAACTTTATACAATACGTATGCATATAATGAACGTAATGCAGCTATGAGAACAAACTTTGATTATTTGTTTAATGCTCGAAGATTTTCAGCTACTATTTATAAAGCTGACAACATCTATGGAGATAGAAATATTAGCGACTACGTAAGAGAAAATGCAATGATGCAACTTTTAGAAGCGGAACGTATTAAAGAATCTATTAGAGATCTAGAAGATGATTTATGGAATTATTAAATCATATGAAATTTAAAACTCAAAAACTCTTATCGTAAGGTAAGAGTTTTTTTGCTTATGAAAACAACTTATATCATTGTAGGTGCCGGCTTAGCAGGTCTATGCTTTGCAGAGTATTGTCGTCTAAATCAACTTTCGTTTGTAGTGCTAGAGAATGATTCTCGCACTTCTTCTAAAGTTGCTGGAGGTATGTTCAATCCAGTCGTGCTAAAAAGATTTACAGCTATTTGGGAGTCTAAAGCTCAATTAGACTTAGCTCATTCGTTCTATCCTCAGATCGAACAATTTTTACAACAAAAGTTTTATCATCAATTACCAATTTATAGAAAGTTTGCGAGTATTGAAGAGCAAAACAATTGGTTTCTTGCATGCGATAATCCAGTCACTCGTCCTTTTCTAAATGAAGTTTTGTATAGAGAAAATTTCAACAAAATTTCTTCACCATTAGGATTCGGAGAAGTATATAATACTGGGTATTTAGACGTCAACCATTTTGTTTCGACTTACCAACAGTATTTAAGAAGTCAGGGTTTATTGTTAAAGACCACTTTTGATTATGAGAAGTTATGTATTTCTGATGAAAGCATTGGTTATGATAACCTATCGGCAGACCACATAGTTTTTGCAGAAGGTTTTTCATTGCATCAAAATCCATATTTTAATTATTTGCCTTTGGATGGAACAAAAGGAGAGTTACTCTATGTTAGAATTCCTGAATTAAATTTAAAACCTATTGTAAAGTCTGGTGTTTTTATTATTCCAATGAGTGATAATTTATATAAAGTTGGTGCTACATATAATTGGGAAGACAAATCGGATTTACCAACAAAATCTGCTAAAGAGGAATTGATAAAAGGCTTAGAAGAATTAATCGATGCGCCATATGAGATTGTTTCTCATTTAGCCGGTGTTCGTCCTACTGTTAAAGATCGTAGACCTTTGGTAGGAACACATTTTAAATATAAAAATATACATATTCTAAATGGTTTAGGAACTAGAGGTGTACTTTTAGGTCCTTATTTAGCTTCCAAATTGATTGATAATATTGAGAAAGAAGTACCTTTGGATAAGAATATCGATGTTGCTCGATATTATAAAAAATTACAATTAATAAAATAATTTATGTTAAACATACATAACGTCTCGCTTGCAATTGCTGGTGATTATTTGTTTGAAAATGTAACTTTCAGATTGGGTGCTGGCGACAGAGTTGGTTTGGTTGGTAAGAATGGAGCTGGAAAATCGACCATGTTAAAGATTCTTTCTCGTGATTTAGAACCAGATATGGGTACCATCGCAACTGATAAAGAAATTAAAATTGGTTTTTTAAGACAAGACATAGAATTCGTCAAAGGGCGTACAGTTTTAGAGGAAGCTTATCAGGCTTTCACAGAAGTTTTAGAAGTCGAAAAACAAATCAATCAAACGAATAGTGAGTTGGCAAATAGAACGGATTATGAATCTGAAATCTATAATCAGCTGATTGAAAAATTGAGTGAATTAACCCATCGTTTTGATATTTTAGGTGGATATCAGATCAAAGGAACAACAGAAAGAGTGCTGTTGGGATTGGGATTTAAACCAGAAGATTTTCACGAAGAAACAGATACTTTCTCGGGTGGTTGGAGAATGCGAATCGAATTGGCAAAACTCTTATTGCAAAACAATGATTTATTATTGCTAGATGAACCTACGAATCACTTAGATATCGAATCTATTATATGGTTCGAAAATTTTTTAAGGTCTTTCCCTGGTGCTGTTGTTTTGGTTTCGCATGATAGAATGTTTCTAGACCAAGTGACCAATCGTACAATTGAAATCTCAATGGGTAAAACCTATGATTTCAACAAACCCTATTCAGAGTATTTGGTTTTGAGAGATGAAATGCGAGAGATGCAATTGGCTGCTCAAAAAAATCAGGCTAAAAAAATAGAAGAGACAGAAAAGTTAATTGAGAAATTTCGTTACAAAGCTAGCAAAGCATCGATGGCGCAGTCGTTGATCAAAAAAATTGATAAAATTGAACGAATTGAAGTCGATGAAAACGATCAGTCTGTTATGAATATTTCTTTTCCAGTTGCAGTACAGCCTGGTAAAGTTGTTTTAGAAATTGAAAAAGTTAGTAAGTCATTTGATGATAAAGTAGTTTTTAAAGATATTGATTTGTTGATTGAACGCGGTAGTAAAATTGCTTTTGTTGGACAAAACGGTCAAGGTAAATCTACTCTAATCAAAGCGATTATTGATGAATTTGATTATCAAGGGAGTATCAAATTGGGTCATAATGTGCAGTTAGGATATTTCGCTCAAAATCAGGCGGAATATTTAGATGGAGAAAAAACCTTGTTAGACACTATGCTAGATGAAGCTACAGACAGCAATCGTTCGAAAGTTAGAGACATGTTGGGTGCGTTTTTATTCCGTGGTGACGATGTGGATAAAAAAGTTAAGGTTCTTTCTGGAGGGGAAAGAAATCGATTGGCGCTTTGTATGATGCTTTTGAAACCTATTAATGTTTTATTGATGGATGAACCCACTAACCACTTGGATATTCAATCAAAAAACGTGCTGAAAGAAGCTTTGAAAAATTACGAAGGAACGTTGATTTTAGTTTCGCACGATCGTGATTTTCTGCAAGGATTGACGGAGAAGGTTTATGAATTCAAAAACAAAAACATTAAAGAATACCTGGGTGACATCAACTATTTTTTAGAACAAAGAAACGCATCGGATATGCGCGAGTTTGAACAAATTGATGGAGGGGTGCCCAAGGAGAAATCCTCGGATGCGACAAGAGAAAAAAAATCTTTATCTTACGAGGAGCAAAAGAAATTAAAGACACTTAATAATCGTCTAAGTAAAATCGAAAGTCAAATTACTGAGTTGGAAAAGAAAATAGCGAAAGCCGACGGTGAATTAGCTGACAAGTACGAACAGCTGATGAATGATACTGTTTGGTTTTCTAATTATGAAAAGTTAAAATTAGAGTTGGATCAAGCCATGATTTCTTGGGAAGAAACTCAAGAAGCTATCGAAAGTAGTGGACTGAAATAGAGGCTTGTTTGATACAAAGTGTAGGTGCGAACTTCAAAAAAGCTTCTTGTTAAAAAAATAGAACCATACAACTGAAAAAATCGTACATTTGCACATCGTAAAGTAGATACAATTTATAGAAGTATAAAAATGAAAAATATTAAGGTTAAAGAGCTGTTGTTAGGAACAGCCCTTTTACAAGAGGTTACAGTGAAAGGTTGGGTGCGTTCGTTTCGCAACAATCAGTTTATAGCAATAAATGACGGTTCAACTATTCACAACATTCAATGTGTTTTAGAGTTGGACGCTTTTTCCGAAGACATCATCAAACGCATTCATATTGGGGCATCAATGTGCATCAAAGGAACGTTAGTTGAAAGTCAAGGGAAAGGTCAGAAATATGAAGTTCAGGTGGATCAATTGGAAGTTTTAGGTGAGTCTGACCCTGATAAATATCCGATGCAACCCAAAAAACACTCATTAGAATTTTTGCGCGAAAATGCACATTTACGTATTAGAACTAATGCGTTTGGAGCCATTATGCGCGTACGTAGTACTTTGGCTTTTGCCGTTCACAAGTATTTTCAGGAAAATGGATTCTTCTATGTAAACACTCCAGTGATTACTGGCTCGGATGCTGAAGGTGCAGGCGAAATGTTTCAAGTAACTACCTTGCCATTAGATGGTACGGCACCGCGTAAAGAAGACGGATCAATTGATTATAATGAAGATTTTTTTGGGAAACAGACTAATTTAACCGTTTCAGGACAATTGGAAGGGGAAGCTTACGCGATGGGATTAGGTGGCGTTTACACTTTCGGACCAACTTTCCGTGCAGAAAATTCAAATACTTCTCGCCACCTGGCAGAGTTTTGGATGATAGAGCCAGAAGTAGCTTTCTTGGATTTGGACGGAAATATGGATTTGGCAGAGGACTTCATTAAATATGTAATCAAATATACAATGGAAAACTGTGAAGACGATTTAGCGTTTTTACAGCAGCGTTTAATTGAAGAAGAGAAAAATAAACCACAATCTGAGCGATCAGAAATGGCTTTGCTAGATAAGTTAAATTTTGTTTTAGACAATAATTTCAAACGCGTTTCTTATACCGAAGCAATTGATATTCTTAAATCGTCAAAACCAAATAGAAATAAGAAATTCAAATATTTAATCGAAGAGTGGGGAGCTGATTTACAATCAGAACACGAACGTTATTTAGTAGAAAAGCACTTTAAATGCCCTGTAATCTTATTTGATTATCCAGCTAAAATCAAAGCTTTCTATATGCGATTGAATGAAGATGGAAAAACCGTAAGAGCTATGGATATTTTATTCCCAGGTATCGGTGAAATCGTTGGAGGTTCGCAAAGAGAAGAGCGCTATGATGTTTTGGTTGAAAAGATGAAAGAGCTTCAGATTCCAACCGATGAAATGTGGTGGTATTTAGACACGCGTCGTTTTGGTTCATGTGTGCACTCAGGGTTCGGTTTAGGCTTCGAACGCTTGGTTTTGTTTGTAACCGGAATGACTAATATTAGAGATGTGATTCCTTTTCCAAGGACACCACAAAACGCCGAGTTTTAAAGAAAAGTAATGAATCTCCGTTCAAAAGAACGGAGATTTTTTTTTATCAATAAAAGAAAAGTGAATCGTTTGCCACAAAAACCGTGCTGTTTTTGTGGTTTGTAGAGATAAATTTTTGTTGTTGACGTTTATTTTTATTTTCGAATGATTTTTTTTAGTAAATTTGATCAGTGAATGAAGTAAGAATCAGTGTAGAATTAATTGAAAACACCTTATGTTAAAGCAGAATTTACAATTAAAATTATCTCAAAAACTATCTCCTCAGCAAATCCAGTTGATGAAGCTGATTCAATTGCCTACTTTGGCATTTGAGCAACGATTAAAGGAGGAGCTGGTTGAAAACCCCGCTTTGGAAGCAGGAAAAGAAGAGACGGAACAAGCTGATGATTTTGATGCTCAAGATGAATTTGACGATGCTGATAATGATCGAATTGAAGCAGAAGACATCAATATAGATGAGTATTTGAGTGACGACGAAACGCCAGAGTATAAATTACAAGCCAATAACTATAGTGATGATGATAATGATAAATTCTCGCCGATTATGGCACAAATGAGTTTTCATCAGGATTTATTGGCGCAATTAGACACATTTATCATGACTGATGAGGAGCGGAGTATTGCAGAGTTCCTGATTGGAAGTATTGATGACATTGGGTATCTACGTCGTGAAACACAAGATTTAGTAGATGATCTAGCATTTACTCAGGCCATATACACGACCGAAGAAAAAGTTGAAGAAGTTCTGGTCCAATTTATACATGAATTGGAGCCGACAGGTGTCGGAGCTCGTGATTTACAAGAGTGTTTGTCTCTGCAATTGAAGAACAAAACACCCAACGAAAACATCGATATGGCAAAAGAGATCATCGAGAACCAGTTTGATGCATTCTCTAAAAAACACTACGAAAAATTACTACAAAAATTTGGAGTTAGTCAACAAAAGCTTCGAATGGCAATTGATGAGATCGAAAAACTCAATCCGAAGCCAGGGGGTAGTTATGGAAACAGCTTTAGAGCGATTGAACATATAGTGCCAGATTTTACTGTGAAAGTAGAAGATGGCGTAATAGAATTGCACCTCAATAGTAGAAATACACCAGAGCTTCATGTGTCTAGAGACTATCAGGATATGTTACAAACTTATAAAGAGAGTAATGAAAAGTCAACAACTCAAAAAGACGCAGTACAGTTTATAAAACAAAAACTCGATGGAGCAAAGTGGTTTATCGATGCAATAAAACAACGTCAAGAAACGCTTTTTGTAACGATGAGTGCGATTATCGAATATCAAAAAGCATATTTTTTAGATGGTGATGAAACCAAAATGCGACCAATGATTCTAAAAGATATTGCAGATATGGTTGGATTAGATATTTCTACGATTTCTCGGGTAGCTAATAGTAAGTATGTCGAGACTCCTTATGGAACCAAATTGATCAAAGATTTCTTTTCTGAAGCAATGACAAATGATCAAGGAGAAGAAATCTCGACCATAGAAATTAAAAAGATTTTACAGCAAATTGTTGATGCTGAAGATAAATCTAAACCTTATCCAGATGACAAGCTTGCAGAAATGCTCAAAGAAAAAGGGTATTCAATTGCTCGACGAACAGTTGCAAAATACAGAGAGCAACTAGATATACCAGTTGCTAGAATGCGTAAGAAAATATAATGAAAGTTCTTTCGAAAATAGCAACTTTATTATTCCATCCCGTTTTCATTCCAACGATGATTACGGGGTGTTATTATTTTTTTAATGCTTCGTTTTATTCTGAACTGGAACGATATGTAGCCTTAGGACAAGTTTTTTTAATGACTTTTTTATTGCCAGTCAGTATTTATTTCTTGTTAAAATCGGTGGGTATGCTCCGTTCATCTATCATGGTAGAAAGTGTTAAAGAACGCAGTGTTCCAATGTTTCTCAATATCATAATCGTGTTAATTTTAGTTTTTAGAGTTTGGGAAAATGCTTCAAACACCGCATTAAAACAATTTTTTATCGGTTATGCAATTACTTATGTAATTCTGTTTTGTAGTGCGCTGTTTCAAAAGAAATACAGCGTTCATGTAGCTTCCTTATGTAGTGCACTCCCACTTTTTATTCAGCCATCAGCAACCTACTTTTTACCACCGCTTGTTATACTTCCATTTTTTTTATTGCTTTTAGGCTTTGTAGCTTCTTCACGACTGTATCTTAATGCCCATACAAATTTGGAAATTATCATGGGTGGTATTATTGGATTCTTCCCAACTTTTATCATCTTTTTTCTGTATTAAACTTTTGCTTCGAATCATTTAAAGCGATCATATTTTCGCTAGTAAAAGAATTTGCTGTTTGTGTTTTTTTTAGGATAAAATATAGGTTTTTTTATATAAATAAACTTGTTTTTATGAAAAAAAATTGTATGTTTGGCTACAACTAAAAATAATCATAAAATTATGGATCGAAGAAAACGCAGGACCATACTGTTTTTGGGTATTGCTTTATTTGCAATGTTTTTTGGAGCGGGGAATTTATTATTACCTGTTTTTTTAGGTTTCGAAACTCGTGTAGGATGGACTACCACTTTCTCTGGTTTTGCATTAACAGCTATCTTAGCCCCCTTTTTAGCAGTATATGCAGTAGCGCTTTCCGGAAATTATTTTACCGATCTTGGTTCACGAGCGAATGTGAAGTTAGCTTATGCGTTATCGTTGATTAATGTATTGTGTATCGGTCCGCTTATTGCTCTTCCAAGATTAGGAGCGTCGGTTTATGAAGTGGCAATACAACCTCTTTTGCCCAATGCACAGCCAGTTTGGGTGGCTGTGATTTTCTTTGGTATAGTGATGATTTTATCTCTTTCATTAGAAAGGATTACCGAAATTTTAGGAAAATTATTAGGGCCACTACTGTTAATTTTACTTTTAATTTTAATAATTCCTGGTTTTTTTACAGAGAATTCAATCCAGTTTGATGCAATAGCCACTAACGATTTGTTTTATAAAGGATTCATTGAAGGTTATCAGACAATGGATGTTTTGGCTGCATTAATTTTCGCTGTGATATTGATCGCTGGTGCAAAACAAAAAAGCTATACACATGTAAACGATCGTATAGAAGTGGTTGTAAAATCAGCAATTATTGGTGTTGTTTGCATGTTGTTGGTCTATGGAGGGCTATTTTATTTAGGAGCACATACAGATGTTAATCATCCCGATATGGGACGTTCTGATTTGCTACTTCATATTGCTTTGCAAAACCTCGGTTCAAGTGGAATCTATCTGATTTCAGCTCTGATGATGATTGCTAGTGGAACCACTGCAGTAGCGTTGACGGCAGGTTCTGCCAATTTTTTTGAAAGATTAACAAAAGGTAAATTAGGTTATATTGAAGCGGTTATTTCAATAACTATAGTTTCTATAATTCTTGGAATAACAGGAGTTGACGCCATTATCGATTATGCTAGAAGATTACTCAACTTTATTTACCCTGTCACATTGGTATTAATCTTGTCTGTGTTGCTTTTTGGAGGAACAATAAAAAACCAAAAGCCTTATTTCATAACATTAATTGTAACAATGTTATTTTCATCACTTAGGGTTTTGGCGGAATGGCTTCCGGAACAGACTTTCTATAGAGATCTCTTGGAGATGCTCCCTCTCTCTGATTTTAAATTGGAATGGGTGCTGCCAGCTGTACTCACCTTTGTAATTAGTTGTTTTGCTTTAGGAAGGAACTTGAATCACCAGTAGACATTGGGGTTTTGTTTTGAATCCATATAAAATAATCGTATCTTTACACTTCGATTGTTTAATTATTTAATTTTTTAAAATGGGAAAAGGAGATATAAAGACAAGAAGAGGTAAGATTATTAGAGGTAGTTATGGGGTTAAACGTCCTAGAAAGAAGAAAACCACCCAAACAACCGAAAAGTAATCAAAAAAGCGGAAGTGATACACACTTCCGCTTTTTTGTTGTTTAACGTTCAGCATTTGCTGTCCAAGTAGCACCGTCTTTCAAATAAAGTATGGTGAGATCTTGAGCATTAATTCTAATATAATGTGTCTCTGTTGAACCAACCATAACCGCGGTGTTTTCATTCTTCTCGATTTCGACTCCTGTAATGTCTGGTATTCCATCGGAGAATATGAAGTTATAATCGTTTCCAACTTTCACAACCTGTACGTGGCCATCGTCAGACGAAATGGAGGTCTCTCCATCAAGATAGCCAACCGTTCCGTTGTATCTTCCTATAAAAAAATCACTATCAGCTGGATCATCGTCATCGCTACAGTTTACAAAAGCCATCGATGATACTCCTAATGCTAAAATACCAAAAAATTTCAAAAAAGTTTTCATAATCGTAATAATTTAAAGTTTATATGTATGAGATATCACAATAATTATGCCTGACCAATTTAGTGTTGTGTGAATGTGAAATTTGAGTTAGATCAGTTTTTTTTGTGGAATTTTTACTCGTGTTTGTAGTAATTCTCTATTAAAACCCATCCGAATTTTGTTTTTTTTGAGTAAGAATAAAAATAGCGATAAAAAAAATGTTTCTTATTGATTCAGTTTTCAATAGAATTTATATATTCGTACCATTAATCTAAATTAAATCTGAAGCAATAAACTGCTATAATTATTATGAGAAAAGAGATGTCTGAAGACAAACAATTCATTTTTGATTCCATTTTTACTCAGGTTCGTTCTGGTTTTTATAGTTTAGAAGAAATTCAAATCAGTGTAATTGAAGATGTTGAATATCATGGTTTTGGTGATGAAATCTCTGAGAAATGGATCCAAGAACAGATTCAAATCGTAAATTCTGAATTTTTAGAAGAATATCAACACAGAGAACGCCCAACTGATACAGAGCGTTTGATTGAAGTTTTTGACGAGTTGGCTTCAAAGCATAAAATTATAGCACTTCATGATCCTGGATTTATTACGGAAGATAGTGAATACGAGGTCGCAGATGTCGAACGTACATTGAATGATAATGAAGCAGCATCAGAAGGTTATTGTTTTTACAATGGTGAGGATTTGGATGCAGCTGTTCGAGGTGAAAAGTTATTATTGAATTTTCAAAAAATCGATAATACAAGCGATGCTACTTCCAAAGAAATTGCCAGAAAAATCATAGAAGTCTTACAAAATCATGGTTTAAAGACTACCTGGGATGGAAAGGCTACTTCCCCAATAGTTCTTCCTGGTTTTAAATGGGAACGAGTTTATGATGAAAATGCCCGTGATCTACATGATAATAACTATGTGATCGACGCTATTTTAGATAATCATTAAGCTAAGTTCTCTTGTTTTCATAAACTGCTTATTAACAAATACATCCGAATTGATGAATCATTGTTGGGTCCATCGCAAATTTTGTGATGAGATTTACTATGTTTCGGTTTCAATGTGTTAATGAATTTGCTGTCTTTTAATAAACATCTCATTTAGTTTTTAAAAGCGAAGGATATTTTCATCATTAATAGGAGTGTGGTAAGCTAAAACAACTCTTCTGATTAGATAAAAATATATCTGTGTACTATTGGTACAATTCTCAATTCATTCTATTATATTTGATTTAAACTTAAATTAAAATAACAGATGATAAAAAAGTTGACCTTTTTGGGTTGCATACTATTGTCCACGACCATTTGGGGGCAACAAACAATCCAAAAAAAAGACCAAAACAACTATTCTTATGAAATAGTTGAAGACGATCCGTCAAACACTCGGATTTACACTTTATCAAACGGGATGAAAGTGTATTTAAGTCAAAATAAGGATGAACCACGTATTCAAACTTATATTCCTGTTAGAGCTGGATCTAATGACGATCCTGCTGAATATACCGGTTTGGCTCATTATTTAGAACATATGCTTTTTAAGGGAACTTCGAAAATCGGGTCGCACGATTGGGAAACTGAAAAAGTATATCTGAAGCAAATTTCAGATTTATATGAAAAGCATAAAAACGAATCTCACCCTGACAAAAAGTTGGCAATTTATCGCGAAATTGATTCCATTTCAAATATTGCCTCTCAATTTGCAATCGCGAATGAATACGATAAAATGATTTCTTCGCTTGGAGCTTCGGGTACCAACGCACACACTTGGTTTGAAGAAACAGTTTACAAAAACAACATCCCATCAAATGAGTTAGAAAAATGGATGCTGATTGAATCTGAAAGGTTTTCAGAACTAGTTTTAAGGTTGTTTCATACAGAATTAGAAGCGGTTTACGAAGAATTTAATCGCTCGCAAGACAATGATTTTCGTTTAATGCACTATACTTTGATGGAGCACTTATTTCCAGATAGTAATTATGGACAACAAACTACAATTGGTACTTCTGAGCATTTAAAAAACCCATCATTAGTAGCTATAGAAAACTATTTTCATCAATATTACGTGCCGTCAAATATGGCAGTAATTTTGGTAGGGGATTTTGAGTTTGAACCAACGATTCAATTAGTAGAGCGATATTTTGGTAAGCTTAAAAAAGGCGAAACACCTAAAAGATATGTAGCTAAAGAAAAACCATTGAAAGCAGTTAAGGAACTTGAAGTTTATAGTCCGTCTGCAGAAAGAATGCAAATGGCTTTCCGCTTGGGTGGTGTTCATACAAAAGATGCACAACTGCTTAAAATTATGGATATGATTTTGTCAAACAGCACCGCAGGTCTAATTGACTTGAACATAAACCAAAAACAATTGGCACAATATGTAGGCGCTTATCCGCAAATAATGAAGGATTATTCTTCACACGTTTTTACTGGAATGCCAAAACAAGGGCAAACTTTGGAAGAGCTAAAGGTTTTGATTTTAGGTGAAATTGATAAAATTAAAAAAGGCGATTTTGAAGATTGGATGATTGAAGCTATTATCAATGATTTCAAAAAACAAGAACAACAAGTTTTTGAAAACGCAAATCAAATGGCAACCAATATGTATCAGGCATTTATTCATGAAAGATCTTGGGAAGATCAAATTCATGAATTAGACAAGCTTTCTAAAATTACAAAAGCAGATATTGTAAAGTTTGCAAACGAAAACTATAAAGATAATTATGTAGTGGTTTACAAACGCCAAGGTGAAAATAAAGATTTGGTAAGGGTTGAAAATCCGGGTATCACACCGATTAACTTAAACAGAGAACACGAGTCGGATTTTTATAAAGACTTTATGAAATTGACCGTGGATGAAATTCAACCGGTTTTTGTTGATTTTAATGAATCAATTCAAAGACGCAAGCTTAGAAATGCCGATTTCACTTGGATTGAAAATAAAACCAACGATATTTCTAGTGTATATTATATTACAGAAATGGGTTCCGATCATGATAAAAAGCTTTCTTTGGCAATCAATTATTTAGATTACTTAGGCACTTCAAAATATTCGTCAGAGGATTTGAAGAAAGAATTTTATAAAATCGGAATCAACTACGGTGTGAGTTCTGGCAATCAACGTTCGTTTATCTATTTAAGCGGATTACAGGAAAATATGGCAAAAGGAATCGAATTGTTAGAGCATTTATTAGCAGATGCCCAAGCAGATGAAGATGCTTATGCACGTTATATAGAAAGTATTTTAAAAAGCCGTTCTGATGCAAAAGTTAATAAAAATAACATTCAAAATGCGTTGAACCATTATGTTACTTATGGAAAAAATAGTCGTTTTAGAGACATTTTATCTGAAGCTGAACTAAAAGCCATAAAACCACAAGAATTGGTGTCTTTGATTAAAAACTTTCTAGATTACGAACATCAAATTTTCTATTACGGGAATGATGTTCAGAATACAAAGTTAGCTTTAAACCAACACCACGATTTTGGAATTAAAAAAACAATTCCAGCTGCTAAACAATATCCTCAACCGGTTACAGATGGTAAAATTTATTTTACGCCTTACGAAATGGTACAGGCCGAAATTAGTTTCCGTGCACGTGAGCAAAAGTTTGATAAAAATTTATTGACTTCTTCAGGGGTTTTCAATCAATACTTTGGTTCGGGACTTTCTTCTATTATATTTCAAGAAATTCGTGAATCGAAATCCTTAGCTTATTCCGCATATACTTTTTATTCTAATGCAAGCAAAGCAAATGAATACAACTACGTAAATGCTTACATTGGTACGCAAGCAAATAAGCTTCCAGAAGCTGTTGATGCTGTGATGCACTTATTGACCGAAATGCCTAAAGCAGAAAATCAGTTTTTAAATTCAAGAAATGCTGCTTTAAAACAAATGGCAACCCGTAGATATACCAAGTCGAGTATTTTCTTTTACTGGTTGAGCTTGCAAGACCGTGGTATTGATTATGACATCAATAAAGATATTTATGAAGAAACACAAAAGATCAGTTTAAACGATCTTGAAAACTTCTTTAATAATCGAATTAAAGGAAAGAAATTCAATGTTGGATTAATCGGCGACAAAGCCAATTTAGATTGGGAAGCCGTAAAGAAAATGGGTGTGATACAAGAATTGACTTTAGAAGAGTTATTTGGGTATTAAACCATAAAGATTAAACTTATTTACAAAAAGGGCTTAGATTTTTCTAAGCCCTTTTTCATTCAAATAATATAAGTTTTTTATAAATAAAGAATGGTTTTATGTATTTGTATTCATGAGTTGTGAGTCATCTACTTTAGTACGACTAATTTGAACTATATACTACGATTTCAAATATAGATGCTTTTGGGTTAAGAAATAACTTTATTTATTCGGCCAAAAATAAACCCGGTTTGATTTTCAAACCGGGTTTATATATTATAAAAGTGATATTAAATGAGATCTAAAATCAATGAAGGATAGAGTCCAATAACAATATTGATTAAGATAAATATTACTGCAATAACAGGATAAACGAGTGAAGAAGATACTTCGATGTTCTTATGCTCATCGTTTTTAAAGGTATACATCGTAAGAATCACTTTAAAATAGTAATAAATACTGATGATAGAATTCACTACACCTAAAATAACTAAAGTAACATATCCATTGGATAAAGCTGTTTTAAACAGGAAAAACTTAGCAAAGAAACCTGATAAAATAGGAATTCCTGCCATTGATAATAAAGCAAGCGATAGAACTACTGCCATAAGTGGAGAACGTTTTCCTAAACCTCGGAAATGCAAGATTAACTCCTCTTTTTTGTTTACAGTAGCATATATTACTACAGCAAATGCCGCAATACCTGCAGTGGCATAAGCAGTTGTGTAGTATAACAATTCGTTTGCAGAGGTTTCGATACTTAACAAAGTAAACATCATAAAACCTGCGTGAGAGATCCCAGAGTAAGCCAATAACCTTTTGATGTTGGTTTGTTTCAATGCCACGATATTACCTACAAACATGGTACATACAATCAAAACACAAATCAATTGAGTGTAAATTTCTGGCATGGTGCCTTGCAATGCGACAGACATTTTAAACAAAGATGCAATTGCAGCCACTTTTGCTAAAGTACTCATGGTAGTAGTGGTCAACAAAGGAGCTCCTTGATATACATCTGGTGCCCAGAAATGAAACGGGAAGGCTGCAATTTTAAACAACATTCCAATAACAATCATCGCAAAGCCAATAGGTAGCCATAAAGGTGTGTTGGGCATTGAAGAAAACTCTGCAATGGTTTCTATGTAAAAACTTGCTGTTGCGCCATAAATCAACGCGATACCGAACAAAACAAAACCGGAAGCAAAAGAACCCATCAAGAAATATTTCATTCCCGCTTCGTTACTTTTTATTTTCTCTGTGTTACTTGCTGCTAATACGTATAATGTTATCGACAAAATTTCAAGTCCAATAAAAAACATAACAAAATGCTCAAAAGCAATCATGCAGACTGCTCCGATTAGAACAAATATTTTCAAAGAAATAAAGTCAGAGAGTTTAGTAGCTCGGTCTTTGTAAAAATCATGTCCCATAACCACGATTCCTATCGTGAGAACAATAAATAGTATAGTAAACCATTGAGCTGTGTTAGATAAGTGTACCATATTGTACAACTCGGTTTTGATGAAAGATTGCGGACATAAAGTTGCTGCAATAGCTCCTCCCAAACCTAAGACAGTTAAAGGTATAATTCCTTTTCTGAAATTGAAAATTTCTAAAAGTAGTATGACAACGGCCAAGCCGGAAAGTACGATTAATGTATTCATAATTTTACTCTTTAAAAGAAAGCTTTACAGAATTGGGGTTAATGAAATGATTTTATAAACTGGATCTGGGTAAATTCCCAAACCAATTATAACAACTACCAATACTGTCAATAAAACAAACTCTTTGGTGTTTACATCCGCAAATGTATTTTTATTCACATTGCCCAACATACTGTGCTGGAACATTTTCAACATATAATAAGCTCCCAAAATAATAGTGGTTCCACCAAAAACAGCATACCAAATATTAACTTTTGATAAACTGTATAAAAGCGTAAACTCTCCAATAAAACTAAATGTTCCTGGTAAGCCTATTGAGGCGAAAGTTAAAATCAAAAAGAAAGAACTGAATTTAACAGCTTGCTGGCGAATACCGCCCATTTCTGATATTAAATAGGTTTGGTATCTGCTGTGAATAATTTCTGCAATATAAAACAATCCAACTACTACAAAACCATGCGCCAACATTTGTATAATTGCTCCCTGAGTTCCATCAATAGAGTTGGTATAAGCACCGGCGGCAATCAGGCCAACGTGTGCCATTGAAGAATAAGCTAATAAGCGCTTGATATGATTTTGACGCAATGCAATTAATGATGCATAAATGATTCCAATGATACATAACACAACAACTGTATTTACAATTGATGATTCAACACCTTGCGTTAATGGTAATTGCCATCTTAGAATAGAATATAATCCCATTTTCAGCATGATCCCAGAAAGTAACATGGTTCCAATCGCTGGCGATTTTTCATAAGTATTTGCCTGCCATGTATGAAAAGGAAATACAGGGATTTTAATTGCATAAGCCAAGAAAAAAGCTAAGTAAATCCAATTGGCTTCACGTACACTTAATGCTGCAGACTTTAATGTATTCCAATCAAAAGAGCCTACTTTTACATAAAGATATACAAAAGCAATCAACATGAAAAGGGATCCAGCAAAGGTATAAATGAAAAACGTAATCATGGTTTTCTTACGAATTTTGAATTCGTCGTTGCCCCAAAGTAGTCCAATAAAGAAAATTGGAATCAAAGCTAATTCCCAGAAGATATAGTACAAGAATCCGTCAATAGCCATGAAAGTTCCACACATTGCAAATGCCATTAACATTACCAAGCTGTAAATGATATGTGCGTTTTTAAATTGCTGTTGATTAGTGGTCAATAAGATGATTGGTAATAAAAGTGTGCATAATCCCAACATACTGTAAGACAAGCCGTCAACCAAAAAAGATAATTTGATGTTAAGGCTGTCGATCCAAGTATAGGTTTCTGTCAGCACCACACCAGACTGAACTTGTCCGTAGAATGCCAGCCAAAAAGCAGCACCGATAAAACTGATAACGATTGCCAGAGTACGAGCTAAATTTTTGCCCGCTGCAAAGGTTGCAATCGCTCCAACCAAATATATAAGTAGTAACAAACTAATATTCATAATAAAAAACTTAATTGGCAATGAATAAATAATATAGAATGGCACTTACACCAATCACAAAAACAAATAAATACAAACCGATGTTCCCGTTTTGAGATTTCTTTGCCTGGTACGAAAGTTCAGATGCAACAAATCCAAAACCAGAAACCATTCCGCTGATTAATACTTCGACGTTTTTCTTGAAAAAACTTCCCATATAATTCAATGGTTGTACTATCAAAAACTGGTAAATATCATCGATATAATATTTTTCAACTAGTAATTTTTGAAGTCCTGGTACATTGTTGTCGTTTACCGGAACGTGTTTGTTTTTCATGTATTTTGTATAGGCATAACCGATTCCAATTAGAGCACCTACAACAGCCAAAGCCATTAAAATATATTCTGTAGTGCCCAACTCATGAGGATGTGACAAAGCATTATTTGTAATAACCGGAGCTAAGAATTTATTTAACCAGCTACTTCCCGGAATACTAATCAATCCGCCAATAGCAGCCAAAACAGCCAAAATAATAAGTGGCATGGTCATAGGGGCTGGACTTTCATGCAGTCGATCTTCTTGCTCTTTGGTTCCTCTAAATTTATTGAAAAACGTTAAAAACACTAAACGGAACATATAGAAAGCTGTCAAAATAGAAGCAAATGAAGCAATGATCCATAGAATTTTGTTTCCATGGAAAGCGGTCAGTAAGATTTCGTCTTTTGAAAAGAATCCAGATAACGGTGGAATTCCAGAAATAGCCAATGAAGAAATCAAAAACGTGATGTAAGTGATTTTCATAGTGTTTTTCAATCCACCCATATGGCGCATATCTTGTTCTCCGCCAATTGCATGAATCACTGAACCTGAACCCAAGAACAAACATGCTTTGAAGAAAGCGTGTGTGATAACGTGGAAAACAGCTATTTCATAAGCACCTAAACCTAATGCTAAAAACATTAAACCCAGTTGAGAAACAGTTGAGAATGCCAAAACCTTTTTTATGTCGTTTTGTACCAAAGCAATAGAAGCGGCTACTAATGCAGTTAGTGCACCAATTACAGCAATCACATTTTGAATGTTTGGTGTAAGATCAAATACAAAGTTCAATCGAGTAATCAAGAAAATACCTGCAGTAACCATGGTTGCAGCGTGAATTAAAGCCGAAACTGGAGTAGGACCAGCCATCGCATCAGGTAACCAAGTGAATAATGGTAATTGAGCAGATTTTCCTGTAGCCCCAATGAATAATCCTAAGGTAGCAATAGATAAAAGACCTATTGAAGCACCTATACTTCCATATTCGGTAAGCGCTCTAAGTTCCATGAAATCGATGGTTCCGAAAAGGTGTAATAACACAAAAGTACCTACCAAGAAACCTAAATCTCCAACTCGGTTCATGATAAAAGCTTTCTTTGCAGCATCGTTATAGTCTTGGTTTTGATACCAAAATCCAATTAACAAATACGAACAAAGACCTACACCTTCCCAGCCAATGAACATCATAAGTAAGTTGCTACCCGTAACCAAAACCATCATAAAGAAAATAAACAGGTTTAGATACGAAAAGAACTTATGAAAGTTTTCATCATCGTGCATGTAAGATGTACTATAAATATGAATTAGAGTTCCGATTCCCGTTACGAACAACAACCATAAAATTGAAAGTTGATCATAGTAAAATGCGAAGTCAACAGTGTATCCCGCAACTCTAATCCAGTCAAACCATATATGTTTTACAGGTTCTGAACCACCTTGCATTGCAATAAATTGCAAAACTGTAATTATAAATGCTAGTGCGACAGTAGAAGAAGAAATGATTCCTACTACTGCTTTACTTAAGTTTTTGCCAAAGAAGGTATTTATTAAAAACCCGACCAAAGGCAAAAGTATCGCTATGGCCAATAAAGTAGTATCCATTTCTTATCCTTTTAAATTTTTAAGTTTATCAATATCAATAGAGCCAATATGTCTGTAAATTGCAACTAAAATCGCTAATCCAATTGCAACTTCTGCGGCTGCTACAGCCATAGTGAAGAAAACAAAAACCTGACCTTGAGCGTCTTCATGATAATTTGAAAAAGCAACCAACAGTAAATTGGCAGCGTTTAACATTATTTCAATCGACATAAACATCACGATAGCGTTTCTGCGATATAAAATTCCAAATACCCCGATACAAAAAAGTATCACTGAAAGGTAGATGTATTGTTCGATACCTATAATTTGTAATACCTGTTCCATTTATGTAGTTGTTTTGTCTTTTTTAGAGATTAACACAGCTCCAATCATCGCCATTAACAAAAGTATGGCGGCCATTTCAAATGGAACTGTAAATTCGTTGAGTAAGATTTTTCCCAAAACTTCAATAGATTGGTAGTCCTTACCAGTAGCTGCGTAAGCATCGACTACAGGAGCAGTTTGAGCCAAAGAAGATATAAGAACTAAACCAACCAAACCAAAGCAAACTACTGCGATGATTTTAGTAATCATAGGTTTCGAGATTTCGTTACTGATGTTGAGGTTCATCAACATAATGGTAAATAACATCAAAATCATAATGGCACCCGAATAGACAATGATGTGTACCATTGCCAAAAATTGAGAGTTAAAAAGTGCATAATGTCCTGCAATACTAAAAAAACTAACCACCAACCAAATGGCGCTGTGGATAGGGTTTTTCGAAATTACAGTCATAAAAGCACTGCCCAACGTTAAAGCCGAAAGTATATAAAAAAGAATTTCTATCATCTTTATTCCGATTTTTCTGAGTTACGTATTGCCTGTTCTAAAGGCATCACTAGTTGTTCTTTCCCGAAAATGAAACTTTCTCGAGAAGTGTTTGCGTGTACAATTTGTTTAGATTTGGTCAGATAGATGGCTTGTTTTGGACAAGCTTCTTCACATAAACCACAATAAATACAACGCAACATATTGATTTCATAAATTTCGGCGTACTTTTCTTCACGGTACAAATGTTCTTCTCCTGGTTTTCTCTCTGCGGCTTTCATGGTGATAGCCTCAGCAGGACAAGAAACAGCGCATAAACCACAAGCGGTACAACGCTCTCTACCTTCGTCATCGCGCATCAACATATGGCGCCCTCTATAGACTGGACTAAATGGTCGCGTTTCTTCAGGATAATTGATGGTAACTTTCTTTTTAAACAAGTGCTTTAAAGTAGTTGCCATTCCGCCTGCAATCGCACCGAGGTACATTCGTTCGCCCAACGTCATTTCTTTATTGGAAACGAGTTTTTTTCTGCCTGATAATGATTTATTTTCAAAAGACATAATTATTCGTTTTTAGTGCGTTAATAGTAATACAATTGCTGTAACAATGATGTTTAAAACAGCAAGTGGAATTAATGTTTTCCAACCTAAATTCATCAACTGGTCGTAACGGAAACGTGGAATCGTCCAACGTACCCACATGTACAAGAAAATAAAGAAGCATATTTTTCCAAAAAGTACAAAGATTCCAATAATGTTAGCAGTATTGGCACCCCAGTTTTCTGCCGCCCAAGTCATACCTGGATAGTTGTAAGCTCCAAAGTATAAAACAGATATTAGGGCAGAAGAGATGAACATGGCTGCATATTCAGCAAACAGGAAGAATCCCATTCTCATTGAAGAATATTCTGTATGATAACCTCCAATTAATTCTTGTTCACATTCTGCTAAGTCAAACGGAGTACGGTTGGTTTCTGCAAATGAACAGATCAAGAAAATAAAGAATCCTAAAGGTTGATAAAATACGTTCCAGTTCATTTCGTGCTGGTTTGCAGCTATTTCTCTAAGACTCATTGAGCTGTGCATCATCAAAAGAGCCACGATAGACAATCCCATAGCAACTTCATAAGAAATCATCTGAGAAGCCACACGCATGGCACTGATCAATGAATATTTATTGTTGGAAGCCCATCCTCCAATCATCACTCCGTAAACACTCACCGATAATACAGCAAAAACATAAAGCATTGCTACGTTGATATCAGTTGCTTGTAAAATAATGGTTTTTCCACCGATTACTAGGCTGTCTCCCCAAGGCAGTACAGCAGAAGTCATCAGTGCCATTGTCATAGAGATAAATGGTCCTAATACAAACAAAAAGGTGTTAGGTGTATTTGGCATAAACTCTTCTTTAGCAAAGAGTTTTAAACCGTCTGCTAATGGTTGTAAAATTCCACCTGGTCCAGCTCGGTTAGGTCCTCTACGGTCTTGAATCCAAGCGGCAATTTTTCTTTCCGCCAAAGTTGCATACATGGCAAAAAGCATAGTAATGGCAAAAACGGCTAAAATTAAGATGCCTTTTTCTATAATAATTGCTTGTTCCATAATTAGTTGTTTTCAGAATTATAAGGCACCTCAGTCATACTGATTTTATTGCGATCCTGCTCGCGACCCAACAAGATTTGTTTTTCTGTATCGATGCGAACAGTATCCATTTTTCGAGTGTAATTACTTTGATTGATCACACTCCATTTTTCGAATTTTCGTGGGCCTTCAATTGTCCAATCACTTACTTCTTTATGATCAAAACGACATTCGTTACAGATAAACTCTTCTACTTCGTGGTATTCGTCTTTGCGACCTGTTACTCTTTGAATTTCATTACCAAACATCCAAAGGGTAACTTTTCCACAACATTTTTCGCAGTTTCTATGTGCGTTGAATGGTTTATTAAACCAAACTCTCGATTTGAAACGGAAAGTTTTATCGGTCAATGCACCAACTGGACATACGTCAATCATATTTCCTGAAAACTCATTGTCGATGGCTTTGGAAATATAAGTTGAAATTTGTGCGTGTTCACCTCGATGTAAAACACCGTGTACGCGTTCTTCGGTCAATTGGTCTGCCAACTTCACGCAACGATAACACAAAATACAACGATTCATGTGTAGTTGAATGTTGTCTCCGATATTTTCTGGTTCAAAAGTTCTCTTTTCTTCTTGGAAACGAGTTTTTTGTAATCCATGTTGGAATGAAAGATTTTGTAAATCACATTCACCAGCTTGATCACAAACAGGGCAATCCAATGGGTGGTTGATTAATAAAAACTCGGTTACGGCTTTTCTTGCCTCCAGAGCTCTTTCGGAAGTAATACTTTTTACTTCCATTCCGTCCATTACACCGGTCTTGCAAGAAGGCATCATCTTAGGCATTGGACGAGGGTCTGCCTCGCTTCCTTTAGATACTTCTACTAAACAAGCACGACAATTTCCACCCGTGTTTTCGAGTTTGGAATAGTAGCACATCGCAGGAGGAACGGATTCGCCTCCCATCATACGAGCAGCCTGCAGAATTGTTGTTCCCGGCTCTACTTCTATAGTTTGTCCGTCTATTGTTACTTTCATCTCTTTTTAGTTCAAAGTTTGGTGTTTAATGCATAAGGTTTAGAACCCTAGACTTTAAACCTTAAACAAAAATTATATAGTTACTGTGTTTAACAAATGTCTTACTTTCGACATAGGTTCATTTACAAAATGATCTCTATGTTTAATCTTTTCTGGGAAACGAACGTGGTATTCAAATTCTTCTCTAAAATGTCTAATGGCTGCAGCTACTGGCCATGCAGCAGCATCGCCCAAAGGACAAATTGTGTTTCCTTCGATTTTTGATTGAATGTTCCATAACAATTCGATATCTTCTTCTGTACCTTGACCGGTTTCGATACGGTAAAGTACTTTTTCCATCCAACCTGTTCCTTCTCTGCAAGGGGAACATTGTCCACAACTTTCATGAGCATAAAATCTTGTGAAGTTCCAAGTGTTTCTTACAATACAAGCCGTGTCGTTATAGACTATAAATCCACCAGAACCCATCATCGAACCAGTTTGGAAACCTCCGTCTGATAAAGATTCGTATGTCATCAGGCGGTCTTCGCCATTGGCAGTTTTAAAAATCAGATGTTCAGGTAAAATCGGAACGGAAGAACCACCAGGAATTAATCCTTTCAAAGGTCTATCGTTCATCATTCCTCCTAGATATTCATCAGAATTCATGAATTCATCTACAGAAAGTCCTAATTCGATTTCATAAACGCCAGGGTTTTTACAATGACCTGAAGCGGAAATCAATTTAGTTCCAGTTGAACGTCCAACACCTATTTTGGCGTATTCTTCACCCGAATTTAATACGATCCATGGCACGTTGGCAATAGATTCTACGTTGTTTACAACAGTTGGCTCTGCCCACAATCCACTAACAGCAGGGAAAGGCGGTTTCATTCTTGGGTTTCCGCGTTTTCCTTCCAATGATTCAATCAAGGCCGTTTCTTCACCACAGATGTAAGCACCAGCTCCACAGTGAACGTGTAAATCTAAGTTAAATCCTGAGCCCTGAATATTTTTTCCTAACCATCCGGCAGCATAAGCTTCTTTGATGGCTTTTTCTAATATTCTATAAATCCACATATATTCTCCACGAATGTAGATGTAGGAAAGGTTTGCTTCCAACGCAAAGCTAGAAACAATCATCCCTTCGATCAACAAATGCGGAATGTATTCCATTAGGTATCGGTCTTTGAATGTACCAGGTTCCGATTCATCGGCATTACACACCAAATGTCTTGGCTTGCCCGATTTTTTGTCGATAAAACTCCACTTCATTCCCATTGGGAATCCTGCACCACCCCGACCTCGCATTCCAGATGTTTTAACTTCTTCAACGATTTCGTCTGGCGTCATTTTAAGAGCTTTTTCCACAGAGGCATAGCCACCGTTTTTACGGTAAACTTCATAAGTGCGAATGCCTTCTATTCCTGCTTTTTCAAGTAATATCTTTCTTGCCATAATATTTTCTCTTCAGTATTCAGTTATTCCGACCAAACAGCCAATTCATATCCATCAGGATCTATAAATTGAAATCTTCTGCCACCAGGAAAACTGAAAATATCTTTAACAATAGTGCCACCTGCACTGATCACTTTATTTTTTGTTGATTCTATGTCATCGGAATAAAGTACGATTAAAATCGATCCTTTTACAGGACTTCCAGAAGTAAAACCTCCGTCGACGTATGTTCCTTCAAATGCAGTATATTCTGCGCCATAGTCTGTAAACTTCCAATCAAAACATTTTGTGTAAAAGTCTTTTGCTTTAGCAATATCTTTTGAAATAAATTCAATGTATTGTATTTGCTCGTGTTGTAGTTTTGTATTGACCATGGTGTTGATAATTAAACTAATTCGATTTTACCAGCTCTACAATCTTCAATCAATTGATCGATTTTTTCTTTGGTCAAGTGTTCGTGATTAAAGTCACCTAATTGCAACATTGGTGCATATCCACAAGAACCTAAGCATTCGACTCCGTGTACTGAAAACAAACCGTCGGGAGTAACTTCATCTAGTTTTACACCTAATTTTTCACAAGCATACTCCATCATGTCTTCTGCTCCTCGCAACATGCAGCACGAAGTTCTACAGAACTCAAAAGAATATTTACCTTTAGGTTTTTGACGGTACATTGAATAGAAAGTAACGACTTCGTATACTTCAATTGGTTTTATTTCCAATATCTCGGCTACTTTATCCATCAATTCTGTGCTCAACCAATGGTCATGAGCATCTTGTACCTCGTGTAAAACAGGCAACAAAGCTGATTTTTTCTTGTCAGATGGATAATGCGAAAGCAACTCATTGATGCGTGCCATCAATTCGTCGGTTATGTTTATTTCTTGTTTTAATGTTGTTGTTTCCATTTCTTACTGTATCGTGATCATTTAGTTTTGTGTAATGCTTCAAACTCAATAATATTATGCAGTTCTAAGCATCTAATTCTCCTGCAATAACGTTCATACTCGAAAGAGTAATAATAGCATCGGACAAGCTGCGTCCTTTTACAATTTCATTAAATGCTTGATAATAAATAAAACATGGTCTTCGGAAGTGTAAACGATATGGCACACGACTTCCGTTTGTGATTAAATAAAAACCTAATTCCCCATTTCCACCTTCTACAGAGTGATAAACTTCTGTGCTCGGCACAGGAATTTCGCCCATCACAATTTTAAAGTGATAGATCAAGGCTTCCATGTTATTGTATACATCTTCTTTTGGAGGTAAATAATAGTCTGGAACATCTGCGTGATATCCACCTTCAGCCGGCAATTTATCCAATGCTTGACGAATGATTTTCATGCTTTCCCAAACTTCAGCATTACGAACGCAGAAACGGTCGTAGCAATCTCCATTTTGTCCAACTGGGATGTCAAATTCAAAATCTTCGTAAGAGCAGTAAGGGTTCTGTACGCGAATGTCATAATCAACTCCGGCAGCTCGCAAGTTAGGACCTGTAAAACCATAACTGATAGCTTTTTCAGCCGAAATAGCTCCAGCACCAATGGTTCTGTCCATAAAGATTCGATTTCTAGCAAGCAAATCTTCAAATTCTTTCCAAACCGCTGGGAATTCCTCTAGAAATTCGTCTATCTTTCTCCAAGCAGTTTCGCTCCAGTCGCGTTCAAAACCTCCGATGCGTCCCATATTGGTAGTTAGACGTGCACCGCATATTTCTTCGTAAATTTCATAAATCTTTTCACGGTATTGCATAACATACAAGAATCCGGTTAAAGCTCCGGTGTCAACACCCATTACAGAACTACAAATGATATGGTCGGCAATTCGGGCCAATTCCATAATAATTACGCGCATATATTGTACGCGTTTAGGAATTTCAATACCCAATGCTTTTTCAACCGTCATCCACCAACCTGTATTATTGATCGGTGATGAACAATAATTCAAGCGGTCGGTCAAAACGTTGATTTGATAAAACGGTCTGTTTTCGGCTATTTTTTCAAATGCACGATGAATGTATCCAACGGTACCTTCACCATCGATAATTTTTTCACCATCCATCAATAAGATGTTTTGGAAAATTCCGTGGGTAGCAGGGTGGGTGGGACCTAAATTTAATATAGATAATTCTATACCATCTTTTTCTTTTGTTTCCTTGATTTGTTTTTCAAATCTTTTTTCTGGAACTAATAATAAATCTGACATAGCCTACTTTTTAACAATTAGGACCGGTTCTTCCGAAGAAGCGGTCGTCTTTATCTGTTCTTCCTTGATCTTCTAGAGGGAATTCTTTTCTCATTGGAAAAGATTTCATTTCATCCATATTCAAAATACGTTTCAGTTGAGGATGATTTTTGAAGACAATCCCGTAAAAATCATAAGTTTCTCTTTCTTGCCAATTAGCACCTGCAAAAAGAGGTACAATGCTTTCGACTTCAGGATTATCGGCTGGTAGAAATACTTTGATTCTTATACGCACATTATCATACCAATTGTGTAAGTGATAAACCACACAAAACTGGCGATCTTTAGCGTAATCTGGATAATGAATACCGCAAACATCGGTTAGGAAGTTAAAATTCATTCCTGAATTTTCTTTCAAAAATTGTATCACCTCAAAAGAAGCTTCTTTCTTAACTTCAAAAGCCAACATGTCATGCTCTATATGAAAGTTTTCAACCTTTGGCGTGAATTGTTGACTCAAAGTTTGTTGTACGATTTCGTTTGTTAAGCTCATTTTACTTAATATTATATGAGTTTAATAAATCTTTATATTCTTCGCTACTTCTTCTGCGAACGGATTCGTTTTTCACAATTTCTTGTAGTTCCAAAATACCATCTAGTATTTGTTCAGGTCTTGGCGGACACCCCGGTACGTATACGTCTACAGGAATAACCTTGTCAATACCTTGCAATACCGAATAAGTGTCAAAAACACCACCAGAAGACGCGCAAGCACCTACGGCAACAACCCATTTAGGTTCTGCCATTTGTTCATAAACTTGGCGCAAAATAGGAGCCATTTTTTTTGCAATGGTCCCCATTACTAGTAGCATATCGGCTTGACGAGGCGAAAAACTCATTCGTTCAGAACCAAAGCGACCAATATCGTAGGTTGCTGCCATTGTGGCCATATATTCAATACCACAACACGAGGTTGCAAAAGGCAAAGGCCACATTGAGTTGGCGCGAGCCAAACCTACTACTTCACTTAATTTTGTTGCAAAAAAGCCCTCTCCGGCATAGCCCGGTGGCGGTGCAACCTGTTTTATGTTAGTTGAATTGCTCATAATTTTTAATTATTATTCGAATTCTAATGCTTTTTTCTTGAATTCATACAGTAATCCTACAATCAATAAGAAAATAAAGATGCCCATCTTCCACAATCCTTCCCAGCCTAATTCTAAGAAATTAACTGCCCAAGGATACATGAAAATTACTTCAACATCGAATAAAACGAATAAAATGGCTACTAAAAAGTAGCGCACATTAAAAGGAACCCTTGCGTTTCCAAAAGACTCGACACCACATTCAAAGTTGATCTCTTTGTTTTTTGAATTCTTTTTAGGACCTAGAAAGCCAGATACAATAATTGTAACTAGCACAAAACCAGCAGCAAGACCAAGCTGCATTAAGATTGGTATTAGATCTGATTGAGTAGATTGCATAATTTAGAAAATATGTTTTACTTAAAAACTCAAAGGTAGATTTTTATAAGATTAAAAAAAACCATATTCACCACAATTATCCAATATATTTGTGGTTTTGATGTAATTTATAACGATTTTAAATAATATTTTTAAAAAATCTTTTTATCTTTTGATTTGATCCGCAAATTGAGGTAGAATCGATGATTTGATAGTTGAAGTCTTGCTTAAAAAGTAAGCTATTAATTCAAAAATTTTCGTTTTTAAATTTTTTATAGAAGTTTTTTAATGGGAGTTCAAGTACTTAGGTTTAAGCTGCGTTTTCTTTTTTTTTCTCGAGCTGAAAGTTTTTTTATACTTTGAATATTGAAAGTTAAACTCAAAGAATTTTTCACAAAAAAAAGCACCTTAGAAAGGTGCTTTGTGGAATTCAAGTAATAATAAATTTTAAAAATATATTATAAAACTACAACGTCTGTTGCGATTTTTCCTTTTTTTCCATCAGATTCAATGTAGTTTACTACATCTCCGTCTTTTAATTCTCTTGATTTTAATCCAGAAATATGAACAAAAATGTCTTGTTGTGTTTCCTGGTCTGTAATAAAACCAAATCCTTTTGATTCGTTGAAGAACTTAACTGTACCTGTTCTCATTTAATAAAATAAATAAATTAATAATGGTCAAAGATAGGATTTTAAATCGGTTATAAAAGAAATTATTTGTTTTTTTTTAAATAATTAAAACAAGAAGCTTTTGAGTATGAATAGGATAATGTTTCGTGGAGGCTTTACGTTATCAGGTGCTGTCATTGCTGACTTTTACTGTAAAATTTCAGTTATTAAGTTCGGCTTAGGCTTTATTAAAAACGTCTTTCAAAAAGAAAACTCCTTTCAATTTTTGCTATTGAAAGGAGTTTTTGTGTGAAAATTGGATTCAATTTTATTCTTCAACAGGTTTTTGGATTTCAAAAGTTTCCATAAATGCTGTTGTATAATTTCCAGCTACATAGTTTGGATCGTCCATTAATTGTCTGTGGAAAGGGATTGTTGTTTTAATTCCTTCGATAACAAATTCATCCAATGCACGTTTCATTTTATTGATGGCTTCTTCTCGGGTTTGCGCTGTAGTTATCAGCTTGGCTATCATAGAGTCATAGTTCGGCGGAATCATATATCCCGAATAAACATGAGTGTCTAAACGAACTCCGTGACCACCTGGTGCGTGAAGTGTTGTGATTCTTCCTGGTGAAGGTCTAAAATCGTTGAATGGATCTTCTGCATTAATACGACATTCGATTGAGTGCAACTGTGGAAGGTAATTTTTTCCAGAAATTGGAATTCCAGCAGCTACAAGGATTTGTTCTCTAATTAAGTCGTAATCAATAACTTGTTCAGTGATTGGGTGTTCTACTTGAATACGAGTGTTCATTTCCATGAAGTAGAAATTTCTATCTTTATCTACTAAGAATTCGATAGTTCCTGCGCCTTCATATTTTATGTACTCAGCAGCTCTAACAGCGGCATCTCCCATTTTTTGTCTTAACTCGTCGGTCATAAAAGGAGATGGAGTTTCTTCGGTAAGTTTTTGGTGACGACGTTGGATCGAACAATCTCGCTCGGATAAGTGACATGCTTTTCCATAAGAATCGCCCACCACTTGAATTTCGATATGTCTAGGATCCACGATTAGTTTTTCCATGTACATACCGTCGTTACCAAAGGCTGCCGCAGCTTCTTGACGTGCACTTTCCCATGCTTTGTCTAAATCTTCTGCTTTCCAAATTTCACGCATACCTCTACCGCCACCTCCGGCTGTAGCTTTCATCATGACAGGGAAACCGATTTCTGTTGCTACTTTTTTCGCATGTTCCAAAGATTCCAACAAGCCTTCCGAGCCAGGAACTGTAGGTACACCTGCAGCTTTCATGGTTTCTTTGGCAGTGGCTTTATCACCCATCTTTTCAATCATTTCTGGTGAAGCACCAATAAATTTAATGCCGTGTTTTTCACATAAAGCAGAAAATTTAGCGTTCTCAGACAAAAATCCGTAACCAGGATGAATAGCATCGGCATTTGTGATTTCTGCAGCAGAAATGATGTTTGTCATTTTTAAATAAGACTGAGCACTTGGTGCAGGACCGATACAAACAGCCTCGTCTGCAAATCTAACGTGCAAACTATCGGCATCGGCTGTAGAATAAACAGCCACGGTTTTAATGCCCATTTCGCGACACGTACGGATAATGCGCAAAGCAATTTCTCCTCTGTTGGCTATTAATATTTTATTAAACATAAACTTCAGGTTTAGTTATTTGATAATCATTAATTAATAAGTAAATCACTTATTAAGAAGGATCTACCAAAAATAATGGTTGGTCAAACTCAACTGGAGAAGAGTCATCCACTAAAACTTTTACAACTTTACCAGTAACTTCAGATTCGATTTCGTTGAAAAGTTTCATAGCCTCAATGATACATAATACATCTCCGGTTTTAATAGTTGAGCCAACTTCTACAAATGATGGCTTGTCTGGAGATGGTTTGCGGTAAAAAGTTCCGATGATAGGAGATTTTACTGTAATGTATTTTGAATTGTCTTCAGTAGCTGCTGGTGCTGCTGGTGTTTCTACAGCTGCGGTAACTTGTGGAGCTGTTTGTGTCTGCGGCATGTTTACAGGGATTTGTTGAATATAACCTGTTTTTTCTACTGTAGTACTGTCTTCTGTTGTGGTTTTAATCGTGATTTTAAAATCGTCTGTTTCCAACTTTACTTCTGTAGCTCCAGATTTGGCTACAAATTTGATTAAATTTTGAATTTCTTTAATGTCCATAAATCTAATTATTTTTTGTTTTATTGTAGTTTAATTGTTTGTGGGTGTATCATAGGCCCACTTTAAATAGATAGCTCCCCAAGTAAATCCACCACCGAATGAAGCGAAAATAAGATTATCTCCTTTTTTCAATTGATTTTCGAAATCGTTGAGCAATAATGGTAATGTAGCAGAAGTTGTATTTCCGTATTTGTCGATATTGAACATTACTTTGCTTTCTTCAAGGTTCATTCTATGCGCGGTTGCATCAATGATTCTCTTGTTTGCTTGGTGAGGAACTAACCATTGCACATCGTCTTGTGTCAATTGGTTTCTTTTCATGATTTGTTCAGAAACATCTGCCATGCCTGATACTGCATATTTAAAAACAGTTTTTCCGTCTTGGTGTACAAAGTGTTGTTTGTTTTTAACGGTTTCCTCAGAAGCAGGTAAGATGGAGCCTCCAGCTTCGATTTTTAAAAATGCTCTTCCTACACCGTCGCTTTTTAAAACTTCATCTTGAAAGCCTAGGCCTTCATTATTCGGTTCGAATAAAACTGCACCGGCTCCATCTCCAAAGATGATGCAAGTTGCACGGTCTGTATAATCGATGATTGAAGACATTTTGTCGGCTCCGATTAATAATACTTTTTTATAGCGCCCCGACTCGATATAGGCAGCCGCTGTTGACATACCGTATAAAAAGCTTGAGCAAGCTGCTTGCAAATCATATGCAAATGCATTGGTTGCACCTATTTCAGTGGCTACGAAAACTCCAGTAGATGCTACGGGCATATCGGGAGTTGCTGTTGCTAAAATTAAGGCATCGATTTCCTTAGGGTCGATACCTGTCTTTTTAAACAAATCCTGAGCGGCTCTAATAGCCATATACGAGGTTCCTTGACCTTCTTCTTTTAATATTCTGCGTTCCTTGATTCCCGTTCGAGTAGTGATCCACTCGTCATTGGTATCTACCATGGTTTCCAATATCTGGTTACTTAACACATAATCAGGTAGATATTTTCCAACGCCTGTAATGGCAGCTGTTAGTTTTGTCATAGAAATACCTATTGTTTTGAACAAATTTTTTGAGACCTGAAAATTACGAAAAAAAACAATAAGATATTCGTTTTCACTCTTGAAAACTTTATTTTGAATAAAGAAGAGCCTGTTTCAGGGGTTTTTTAGTAAAAAAAAAGAATCCCGCTCACGCGAGATTCCGTAGATGTTCATAGAGGAGCTTATTAAGCTTCAGCTTCAGTTTTGTCAACAAGAACTTGACCTCTGTAATATAATTTTCCTTCGTGCCAGTATGCTCTGTGCATCAAATGTGCTTCGCCTGTAACTGGGCAAGTAGCGATTGTAGGAGCTACAGCTTTGTAGTGTGTTCTTCTTTTATCTCTTCTTGTTTTAGAGGTTTTTCTCTTTGGATGTGCCATTTTACTGTATTATTTATCCGTTAATAGTTTTTTTAATTCGTCCCATCTTGGGTCGGTTTCATTATTGTTTGACGATTGCTCGTCTGTTTCTTCATCTGTTGTAGGTTCGTAATCGATTAAATCTCCGTCGTCTATTATGTCCCAGTCATCATCGTTCAGAAAATCCAATTCATCATCGTCTGTTTCGTCTTGAGTTGCTATATCTGGATGAATCCTTTTGTAGGGTACAGATAGCGCAATCATTTCATAAACAAATTGCATAATGTTGAATTGAAATTCTCCGTGAGGCAAAATTAATAAATCTTCGTTATCATCATTAAATTCGTCTCCAAATTTCACAACAAGATTCAACGCACCGGTGATTGGCAGGTCAAAGTCTTCGTTGGTTACATCACAAGGAACGTTTACAGTACCTTGATGACTTAACGACAATTCCATGAAAGTGTCCTTTTTTAAAAGGATAGCTTTGACATGTACGTCGCAACTGTTGAACTCTTCGTAATTGAAAAGATCGAAAAAATCATTTTCAATACGGTATTCAAATTGATGTTCGCCTAATTTTAATCCGGAAAATTGGATTAAAAAATCTTTCTCCTTTATCATAACCATCTATTTGAGCGTGCAAAGATATAAAAATTATTTAATAACAAATACTTGTTGTTGTTTTTTTTAACTCAACTATTTACTTGTTATTAAAGGATTTTTTTTACTCTGCAGGTATTCGCTTCTGTTTTTGTAAATATCTATGGCTGCATAGACTGCGTTTTTAAAGGAAGTGAAATCTGCAATTCCTTTTCCAGCAATGTCAAATGCAGTGCCGTGGTCGGGCGATGTTCTAATTCTATCCAATCCGGCTGTAAAGTTTACACCGTTTCCAAAATTCAAAGTCTTGAATGGTATTAAACCTTGATCGTGATAACAGGCCACCACCGCATCAAAATCATAATGTTGTTCAGAACCAAAGAAACCATCAGCTGAATAAGGGCCGTAAATTGTGATGTTTTCATCAAAAAGTTCACTAACAGTAGTATTGATGAATTCTTTTTCTTCATTTCCGATGATTCCGTTATCGCCAGAATGTGGGTTTAAACCTAAAAGTGCTATTTTTGGCTTGATGACATTGAAATCTTGTATCAATGATTGATTAATTGTGCGTACTTTCTGCTTGATTAATTCAGGAGTCAGTGTTTTTGAAACTGCTTCTACGGGAATATGATCCGTTACCAATCCTACTTTTAAGTTTTCACTTATCATAAACATCAAGGCATTGCCGTCAAGTTCTTGGTTCAGGTAATCTGTATGTCCAGGAAAAGCAAAACCTTCGGTCTGTATGTTGTATTTGTTGACTGGAGCGGTTACCAAAGCATCGATACTTTCTTTTTTCAACGCTTTTGTAGCAGCTGTAAAAGATTTTATTGCGTATTTGCCAACGTTGTCGTCTAAGGTACCAGGATCTAAATTGACACCTTCTCGCCAAACATTTAAAACATTAAATTTTCCTAATTGAATTTGATCTAAAGAATCGATTCCGTGGATAGCGATATTAGAATCAATGATTTTTTTTATAAAAGAAACCAATTTTACGTTGGCAAACACTACAGGTGTGCAGAGTTCCATCATTCTTGGATCTTCAAAAGTTTTTAAAATTACTTCCGGTCCAATACCGTTCATGTCACCTATAGAAATTCCTAATATAATATTTTCGCCTTTTTTAAACATATGTTGCGTGAATTATTGCTAATTTTGAGACAAATTTAGTAAAATTATTCTACTTATGTTTACTGGTATTATTGAAACGCTTGGCGTTATCAGAAAAATAGAACAAAATCAATCAAATGTACACCTTTTTGTGGAAAGTGAGTTTTCTTCACTGTTAAAAATTGATCAAAGTGTGTCGCATAATGGAGTGTGTTTAACAGTGGTTGCTATCGAAGATAATGTTTATAAAGTCACTGCTATTAAGGAAACCTTAGAAGTTACAACGATAAGTAATTGGAAAGTAGGTGATAAGATCAATTTAGAACGAGGCATGCCGATGAATGCGCGTCTGGATGGTCATATAGTTCAAGGACATGTAGATACCACAGCGACTGTAACTAAAATAGAAGAGGTGGGGGGAAGTACGTATTTTAGTTTTGAATACAGCGAAACTTGTTCGCAAGTAACCATAAATAAAGGTTCGATTACCGTAGACGGAACTAGTTTGACCGTGGTTGACTCTGGCGATAATACTTTTAGTGTGGCGATTATTCCATATACTTTAGAACACACACTTTTTCATACTTACAAGGTAGGAACTGAAGTTAATTTAGAGTTTGATGTGATTGGGAAATATGTGGAAAAATTGATACGAAGAAGAGGAATTTAAGCAAAGTTAAATTTTTGTTAAATAATAAAAGAGGCTGTTTGTAATTTACAAACAGCCTCTACTTTTTATTGCAATTAACTCCAGCGTTCAACTTTAGTTATTTCTAATTTTTTTTCTGGCCATTCAATGATTTGTCCTGATTGATATCCAAGCATTGCGATACCGTCGTCAGACAAAATAGAGATTTTGTTTTTACTAGGTTTTGATTTTCTTGGGCTTACAAAAATAACGGTTTTCTCTTCGTTGGTAGTATGGTTTTTGTAAGTTACTACAGTATCAATAGCCACAGTATCTTCGGGTATATCTCTTCTGAACATTTGCTCAGCGTTTCTTAGTTCTTCTGCAAGGATTTCTTCTTTATCCTTGGTTACTTTTTTTCTTCTTATGTGCTCTCTGATTAAATCGTAAGTTCCGGTTGTTAATTTAATATTTACTGACATGTTTGTTTAAATTTTGATCAAATTCTATTAATGATTCAGACTCCTCGTTGTTTATTGAGGCTTTATAGAATAAAACGATAACGATTTTATGTTTAAAGAATTTGAAAGTTGATAAAGTAGCCTCATCGGTTCAAGATGGTCCCTGTCATGAGTCTTGACAGGGCTTAAATAATGAATTCTTTAGAGGTTTTTAAAAATACGTCGTCATGTAAGTATATCAAATTCTGCAACAGACGAATCAATCGATTGTCCTTGAAACAAAAATTTGAAGGCTTCATTGTTATATTTGCTTTATAATTTGGTCTAAAATACGACAAATTTGCCAGTATAAAAAGATATTAAAGTAAATAAGGTTATTTTTAACAAATTTACGATCGAACTAGGGTTTATACGTTTAATGACGCCCGAAATCCGCGGGAAGCATAATAAGATGAAGCACCGTTGTGATACACAAATACGTGATTGTATCGAAAATCAGCAAAAAGTGCGCCGCCCAAATCACGGATTTCTTCTGGAGTTTCAATCCAGCTGGATGTTTTCTGGTCAAAGGGTTCTATCATTTGCAACGCTCTGTATTCTTCTTCATTGAGTAGTTTTACGCCCATTTCTTTGGCAGCATCTATCACATTGTGCGACGGTTTATGCGCTTTGCGGTCGTTTAGTGCTTTGCGGTCATAGTACCCTCTTCTTCGTCCTTTTGGGCTCTCTGCTGCACAATCGCAAAAAGTATATTCACCGTTGGTTTCGTTGTAGGAGATCACGTCGGGTTCGCCACCACTTACTTCCATTTGCTGCAACGACCAAAGTTTAGAAGGTTCTTTATCTAACTTTTCTTCTACACTGTTCCAGTCTAACAACGGATGGCGGTGCTTGTTTTTTTCAAAACGCTTTTTTAACGTTGTTAATAAATCTGTTTTTTGTTGGGCAGTTAGCTTTTTCATTTTCGTTCATTGCTATATGGTCAAATAATTGGCTTTTATCTTTTCCAATACTTTGAAGGATTATTTCTTTGTTAGTTTAATTTCCAAAGTTCCGTCTCCGTTAACCTTGTCAAAAGTAATAATAGAAGTTTCCACATCAAAAATACTTAATTTTAAAGCTTCGCTTTTAGAGACTTCTTTACCTTCTACTAAAACTTTTTTAATTTTAGAATTATTGATACTGTTTTTAAAATCTTGTTCTAGCTTGTTAATAAAGTCTTTGCTTGCGTCTTTCTCTAGTTTTTCGGCTTCGGCTTTTGCTAATTCTGCTTCTTTTTCCAAACGTTGTTTCTCAGCTTCGGCATCCAATTTCGCTTTTTCTTCCGCTTCCAATCTTTTTCTTTCGGCTTCTGCTTTTGCTAATTCAGCTTCTCTTTCCAAACGTTTTTTCTCAGCTTCGGCTTCTTTTCT